>DASRHT010000127.1:0-6900 GCA_035650355.1 Ktedonobacteraceae bacterium | reverse complement strand
GCAGCGCGCGATGGCTAAACAAGCAGAGGCGGAACGGGAGAAACGCGCGAAAGTGATTCACGCTCAGGGAGAATTGCTCGCCTCGACCCAGTTGGCGCAAGCCGCCGCAGTGATTGGCTCGCAGCCCGCGGCCTTGCAACTGCGCTACCTGCAAACGCTGACCGAGATCGCCGTGGAGAAGAACTCGACCATTATCTTCCCACTGCCCATTGACCTGGTCGAGCCGCTGATCCAGATCATGCGACGAGAGACTAGCGTAGCCGTCCATGCCTCGCCCAACGGTTCTATTGTGAAGAAGGAAGAGCCATCTTATGTTCACTAAAGAGGCTTTGCAAACGCTCCTGATAAAAAGCAGGCTACTGGGAGCGAGCAGGAATGGTAGAACAGTTATAAAGCATTTAATAGAGGTGAAACAATGAGTGATCCCATAACACAAATGCGACTTTCCATGCGCTTAGAGAGATATCAAAGAGAGCGTACGGGAAAGAGCGTCAGCAGAGATAGTTATTCCAGAGAGATGTGGGAGACAGCGTGGCAAGTGGCTGACATTGCCCGTATAAATCAGACGCTTACTCCAGCACTTGTTGATGATGTGCGAATAGCATTGAATAAGCTTTAGGCTTACTGGTACACAGACCACGAGAGGATACATCCTTCCTCAGGCCAGGGAAGGAAATTGCATGCCTCTCGTCTTCCTCTTAGATGTTTTGCCATATAACCAGAAAGAGCACGCTTATGGTACAGGCACATCGGAACGTTGGCCTTTAGTGTGAGGATTGGGTTCGCCAAGAGGTACTTTATGAACATGGATGTCGGCTGCGCAGGAACATTCCAGCCATTATACCTGGATGTCTACAACCGGGAACAAGTCTTCAGTCCTAGCATGGTGGATGTGTTTATAGGAAATCCGACCAACCACATGCTTATCTTTGCTGGCGTTGCTGCACCAGCATGGAATACTGAAGATGATGATCTCCGTCAGGCGGAGGTCATCATCAACCTTCGCACACCCGTTATCAACGTAATTGCGCAAACAGCAGTGATTGGCTTAGCCAGTATTGGCAATGGAGATTCGGACTTCATCTTCGCCACAGACGAGGTACAGGTTGTAGCCGTGAACGGTAATCTGGAGCTACATGCCTGCATTGCGGTGCAAGGTGATCCCTCCGACCTCAACCGCTTCTCTTATCAAGCAAACGTCATTGTGAACATTGATGAGCCGCTAATCACAGGAACCGTGCGCTGGAACAAACAATATGCCCCTGATGCCAATCCGCTCTTCACGGTGCATGCCTCGGTTCAAGGGTCCGATGGGACATTTTATACCTATACACCCGTTGCTCAGGACACTGGAACGCTGCCGCTTACCCCAGTCGGAGATGTTTACGCCTTTCCCTATGCCATCAGAAACGTGCCGTTACAGACGCCGCTTTATATCACAGTTGACGACGTTATGCAAGGAAATTTCTCTTTGCCTTCGGGCGGTGTGCTCATTCCTCAGCAAGCGTCTGGCCCATCTCAGCCCATCACACTCACCCCTCTGAATATGAATGTCACCAACCTCGATTTCGAGTTGGTGCATGAGGATCTCCCCCGGTAGGTGCTCAGAGAAGCGAGGAGAATGAAATGGCGGAGCTCCACGCTGAAACTGCCCGGGAGTCGGAGCCAGGAGCGCGAGATGGGCAAATAGCCCATCTCGATTGCAGAATGCGTTCTATAAGAGCAAAAGAAGGTATATGATGCGTGATTTTGATGCTACTGTTGACTATGTCAGCCAATCAGTCACCCCTATAACGTTTGTTGAGGTTCCGGCACGCGGCCCGGACCAGGTGAATTGCCTGGTAATTGTTTCAGGTGTGGTCTTTTGTAATCTGGATACCGATAGCGAGGAGGGGATTGTGATCGATGGGGAACCCGGTATGGGAAAAGCGGGCATCATTTCACACCTTCAGCCTGGCGCAGGTGACACGCGTCCCTATCAAGGAGACCTCACTATTCGAACCGGTTATCTGCTGAAGATGACCGATCAGTGGTCGGGCATTGCTCGAAACAATACGTCATTGCTCCACACAGCCTACGTGACCCTGGCGTATATTAATTCGGAAGATGATATTGGGGGGGCGTTCACGTATGCCGTGGATGCGGCGCATGCGGATCTGGTGCCCGTGCCGTCTGCTGACCCGAGTCGGAGCCCAAACGAACTGGTGGTCTCGGTGCAGGTGGGGTTGGATGGTGACGCTACCCTCGTGAAGGTCTTTTACCAGGTCCATCTCCTCCTCCAGCGATCACCTTCCCCATAACGGTTGTGGGGGAGCACATCGAACATTGAAAAGAGGAGTTCAGTGCGTTGTTTGTCGGCGGCGTCTTCGTGTATTACATCCACCGCTCTTTCCATTAAGGAGGTCAGCTATGTCCAAAGAATTCTTCAATGCCAGGGATAACCCATTGAGAGCACTGGCTACGGTAGACGAAAAGAGCCCGATTGGTCAAAAATGGCTGGAATTAGGTGGCAAAGATGGGTTAGGCGACCCCTTTGATACCGCTCAGCCGTTCTCAGATCAGGTGGGATCGTATCAGCAATTTGCCAATGGAGCCATCTTCTACTCAATCGCCTATGGTGCTGTGGTCGTTTCCAGCACCATTTTCGCCAAGTGGGCCTCGATCTCGGTGACCAATGCCGCCACCTACTGCGGAGACCTGGTTCAAGATTACCTGGGATATCCCACCGACGACTTTTTCTCTACTGCCGAGGGCGGATACGCCGCCTACTTTGAGCGGGGAACCATTATCATACGCTGGAATAGCCGGGCGTACGTCGTCTATGAGGAGATTTACGGGCATTATCGCGAGTTAGGAGATGTGAGAGGCGCTCTGCATCTGCCGGAAGTGGGATTGCCAGAGTCCGATGAAGAGGTAGCTCCAGGTGGTGGACGGCGCTCTCGCTTCGAACGTGGTGACATCTACTGGCATCCTGCAACGGGTGCCCACGAAGTGCATGGGGCCATTCGTGAGCATTGGTTAGCCCTGGGAGGAACCGCCAGCTTTCTTGGCTATCCAACGAGCGATGAAATGTCTGTCACGCGAGGATCATCTGAGATCGGACGCTCCCAGCACTTTCAGCATGGGGCGGTCATCTATTGGAGTCCAGAGACGGGGGCGTGGGAAGTCCACGGGGAGGTCCGCCGGGCTCTGGAAGAGCGTTTTGGTGGGGTAACTGGTGGGCTGGGCTTTCCGGTTTCTGACGAAAAGGACACGCCCGCCTTCACTGGTCGCTTCAACAACTTCCAGAACGGAGTCATTGTCTGGCAAGGTGATCTTGACCACACCTACCAGGTTTTAGGTCTGGAACTGTACCTGGAGAGCTTTACCGCGAGCGACAGTTTTAATGTCCAGATTGATATCCGGGCTTTCGATAGTCAAATGCACCAGATAAATCGCGGGCGTATGCCCGCTAGTGGAAACTACAATGGGAGTAGCGATAGCGCAACGCTCATGAGCGTTGATCGAGTCCAGGGCGATCTGGTGTGGACTATCTGGATGGAAGCCATCCATGAAGTCCTTATTGGCACCGACGACCGCCTGGGGACCATCCAGAAATCCTACAGCATTGATGATAACCTGTGGGGAATGCTGGACACTTCCCACGCACACTCCTCGACAGGTAGCTTTGTAGCCGAGTACAGATTTCGACCGATGTCTGTTGAAGTGGATCTTGACCCTAAGAAGTTTCGTGACCAACTGTTCTGGCCTTTCAACAACTTTACCACCACAAAGTTAAACTGGAGTCAGTACGCCCGAACATTTCAGGATATCAACGAAGCTGACAGGAAGAAGCCCTGGCACCCCTTTGAGATTGTGTTCTACGAAGCAGTGTACAATGCCATTGCCGAGGATGGGAATTGCTTTGGCATGGGCCTGGAATCCATTTATGCTCGGATAGGCAAATCGCTTTTTGAGGAACCAATCAACACCAGTCCTTTCAACTCCTATCGCCATGACGGCCAAAAACTCGATCCAAACGCTCCCCAGGATGGGGAAGCGATCAACGAGATTAATATCAAGCAGGGATATCAACTAGGCGTAGGGTTGATAAACTGGTTGCTAGAAGAGACAATTGCTGGACATTTGCACGATCCTTTACGCGCCTACCACGAGAGCAAAGCGGCTTACGAGCGAGGTGATTTCCCTCTTCTTTCTCTCTCTCAGAAAAGCAAGTTAAGCCAGCACGGTCACGCCGTGGTTCCCTTCTATTGGGACAACGTTACTCGTCCAGACGGCCCCTGGCTCATACATGTCGCAGACCCAAATTATGCGGTTGCAGCTTCAGGCGATGACGTCGCAAACGCATCTGCCTTTTATAGTGTGCTCTCTGTCTTTCCTGGCGACAATACGTTCAAATATACGTTGGATGGCGACTATGGAGGTGGCGAGGAGGATGGTGGGCGGATGTGGTCTATCCCGTTCTCGCGTCTGAACAGCCAGCCATCGACCCCAGGCTGGGAGATACTGGCTCTATTGGCTGGAGCGGTGCTCATTATTCTGGCCGGTGATGGAGAGACCAGGCAGATTACTGACGAAGGTGGGGCAACGTTTTATGAATACCTGGATGTCCCCGCTAGCTCAACCACAATGATGATGCCTGGCCTTCTTCCACGAAAAAGGATCAATGAGAATGCCTACACCCACATAGCTGAAATGGCACGCGTGCCATTTCACAACCAGTTTACAACGTCAGCAGATGAAGGTCTTGTGAATGCAGACCCCCAGACAGAGGTGGAGTTGTACTATCTGCGGCGTAATCCTTTCCCTCCCTGTTGGGAGCAAGGTACCAGGACAGATCAGGGGGCCAGGGCAGCGTTCGGGCCACATGGCACCAGAGCATCTATCCACGAGAAAGCACCACACATCTCTAGAGCTAGTCGAGGAGATGAGGAGATGGTGACCAATCTAGCCCGTTCGTTGCTGGAGACAACCCTCATTCATGAAGTACTCGCGCCCCAGGGGGAACAATACCGCTGGGCAATTCGCGCGCCGCGCATGTCGGCCTCCATCAGTGCTCCAGGAACGGACGGAATAGCCGACACTATCACGGTGGGTCAGGTGGGTTTGGCAGAACAGGCGGTCTCTCTGCTGGTCGCGGCAAAGAGCGAGGCGAAGCAAGTCACGATAGCAGTTGCGGGTTGGTCTGGCAACGGGGCGGCCCAGGCCAGGTGGTTCGAGCTAAACAACATGATGATGGAGCCAAACCACACCGTTACTGTACAAGTGAATAACGGCGGCCAGGAGTTGTTGTTACAAAACAGCGGGCCTTCTGTTACCTTCGAGTTACAAGTGCATGCGGGACTGAGCAATCAAGCAGTGCGCTCAAATGTGACCATAGAAGCTGGCAAAGCGGCGCGTATCCGTCCGACCAACTGGTCGCCAGAGACGATTGCCACAGTACCTGTGCTTATGGATTTGATGGATACACCAGCCGGGCATGTAGTGCGCCAAATCATCCTGTAACCAGGAAACGAATCTATTGGAGAAAAGAGTCCTCTGTGGGGAGAAAGCAGTCTGACCCGCTCTTGCTTACAGAAATCATGCGAAAGCGGTACCTGGAGAGTTTCTTTTGAAAACACCTCCTGGCAGAACAACAGGCGATTGGCCTTCCTTCCCACGTCCGCTCACCTCATCAGTGGCTTCCCAGCTTCTTTCAACCGATACGTCCCCGATCAAGCTGCCTCCTTGACCTGATATCCCCGCTCATCCATGCGAGGTCCGAAAAATTCGATGCGGTAGATGCCGCTCGGACAGGTGACCTCATGATAGTAACAGAACTGTGGGAAGACGGTTTGGACCTGGCTTCCCTTGCTCACCTCTCGCGGGGGCAAGGTCTGAAATCCCTGTACGGCCTCAGTGCTGGTCGCATATTCACGGATCTGCCCATCGGCGGCAATTACTGTATAGTGAGTGGTAGAAGGAAACTGAACCCAGGGAGCAAAGAAAGCGATGGCGCTGTGGTCGCCGCCTTCGAGCATCGTTGCGGCATCAGAAGCGAACCAGGCTTTCCAAACGGGATTGGAAAACGTCCCTCGTTGTGGGTCACTATAGCACACGGCGTAGTCGGTTCCAGAGATCGCCTCTGGCTGCGCCTCAGCGTCCCCGTAGATGATTCTGCGCATGTTCCTATTGGGCCTCCACGTTTCCCTCGCTCCTTTCGGATGCTTCCACGCGTGCTCCCCATAGAGCAGGATGGGGATACCTTGTTGAGAGATGGTATAGGCTTCTTCTTGCGCGATCTCCTTCCAGGCGGAGAGAGGAACGTAGAAGGTCGTACTCTTCTTCAGAGGCAGCCTCTCTGGCAATTTTGATGTCGCTGACTGTGATGAGCGAGGCACATCGCAGTCGGTGAGCTGCTTCATCGCGAGCGTGAGGGCGGGAACGGAAAGTTCCCTCCCATTGCGCAAGAATGCATGGTACGTTCTTTCAAGCAACCATTGTTCACTGAGGCGTGCTGTCAATGGATTGGTGATCGTCATCAGTCTTGTCCTTTCGTCTCATGAGGGAGAGGAAGTGCTACTGCTTTGGAATAGGCACTCCTATTAGCGAGGCAGGGATGGCTCGGGCTGGCGCGCATTGTTCAATGGCTCATGGGCTGGCAGGCTTACCTCCCGTCGCATCATCTGGATCATAGGCTCGATCAGGTCGATAGGCAGTGGGAAGACAATGGTCGAGTTCTTCTCCACGGCGATCTCGGTCAGCGTTTGCAAGTAGCGTAGTTGCAAGGCCGCGGGCTGCGAGCCAATCACTGCGGCGGCTTGCGCCAACTGGGTCGAGGCGAGCAATTCTCCCTGAGCGTGAATCACTTTCGCGCGTTTCTCCCGTTCCGCCTCTGCTTGTTTAGCCATCGCGCGCTGC
>DASRHT010000126.1:0-32023 GCA_035650355.1 Ktedonobacteraceae bacterium | reverse complement strand
AGCCGCCAACCTGAACGCTCCCACGATGAAGCGGGGAGCTACAACGCTTCTGATCCGAGCGACTGAGCGGTAGCTAGCTGCGGAGCAGCGTTGTCGCTCGGAATAGCAAGACCGGTGGGAGCGTTAGCTGGCGTCAAGGAGCAGTCCTTCTGAGCGTTCTATTTCCTCTAGCAAGAGCTCGCCAACGACAAGAGCAAGATCCTCGACGGTTGCCGCCTCAAAAAGAGATGCCAGGGGGATATTGACCTGGAATTCCTGTCGCAGGCGCGAAATGAGCCGCGTGCCGGTCAACGAATGACCGCCCAGTTCAAAGAAGTTGTCGCGAATGCCGATCTTTTCGAGACCCAGCAACTGCTGCCATATCTGCACAATCCGCTCTTCGATCTCGTTCTCCGGCGGCGCATAGGCTGTTGAAAGAGCAGGTCGGCCCATCGAAGCTGACCCTTCATGCTTCGTCGCACCACTGTTTGTCTGCACCCACTGGCAGATGCGCGCCTCCAGATTACCGGTGGAGTTGACGAGATGGAGTTCTCCGCTACCCATTGCCTGCACTAAAGCTGTCAGCCCCTCCTCTGGCGTCATTTCATAGCGGGCAATGGTCGCGCCCAACACGCCGTGGGCGTTCGCTTTGACACGCCAGGTATCCCAGTTCACGCTCCTCCAGGGGGTATCTGAGGGTCGCTGTCGGTGTTTATAGATGTATGCATCCATAAAGATGTTGGCGGCAGCATAAGCGGCAAAACCCAGGCCCCCTAATACGGCGGAAAGGGATGAGAAGACCAGGCAAAAATCCAGCTTTCGGTCTTGTAGAGCCTGCTCAAGCGCGAAGATTGCAGCCCCCTTTGGGCGAAAATGCGTTTCGCAACCTTCCCGCTCGATATCCTGTATTGGACGGAAACCGATGTCAGCCGAGCTGCCCGCCGCATGAAAAACACCATGTAGCGCGCCATATTGCTGGTAGATCCGTTCGACCGACCGGCTCATCTGGAGAGGATCTGCTGCATCTGCGTTGATGACCAGCACGCTGGCTCCTCCCTGCTCGATAGCCTGGAGGCGACGAATTGCGTCGCTTACAGGATCTTCCTCCGCATGCTGTTCTAGCCAGGCGGTCCAGTCCTGGCGGTCAGGAAATGGCGAGCGTGTGATCAGGACGCACGTTGCCTGTACCGTGCGCGTAAGGTATTCCGTCAGATACAGGCCAATACCCCCCAGTCCTCCCGTGATCAGGTAGACACCGTTGTGGCGAAAGCAGAGCTCGGGCTTGCTGGCGCCTTCCAATCGTCTGGGTTCATAGAGCTGAGTCCAGCGCGTCAGGCCCCGATACGCCACAATCGGGTCAATACAGTCGCTCAAGACCTCATCTGTCAGTGCGGAGATCAGACGCTGATCCCATGCATCCTCTGCTTTTTCGGGCAAGAGAATATCAACGTTTCTACAGAGGGTATCGATATATTCCTGGGGTATAACCCTACATAGACCAATGATGGTCGCCTTCTCGGGATGCAACTGCTCCAGCCCGTACACAGCCTGGACATGAGAGGAGAAGACGAAGATTCTCAGCGGCTGAGAGTAAGCCTGAGTGCTCAAGGTTTGCAGCAGGAACAGCAGGCTATAAAATCCTGTTTGTTGCTTCTCTTGAAAGTACTCCTGGCCAGCGGCAGCAGGCGTTTCTCTCTCGGCGCTCCAGCAGTGAATAACGCTGCGGGGTATCTGACCATGCGCTTTGAGTTCCTTGCTCAGGGCTTCATAGTCCCCTCGTTCACCGGGCCTGAGAGCGTACGTTTGTTCATCCCGCCTCACGAATGCATCATGGGCGTAAACACAAATCACCTGTTGATTTTGCTCTCTAAGCTGACGGGCCAGTTGCTCTCCCAGGCCGGCGCTATCGACAAAGAGCAGCCAGGGGCCCGGTTCGTTGGCTGGCTTCCCCTGTACGAGGGCTGTCTGCTTCCATAGTGGCGCATAGAACCAATCGGCGCTATCAGCTTTTTTCCCACTGTCAACAAGAGCAGTCTGTTTCTGGGCAGAGCCTTGCGGGGCGGCAATCCAGTAACGTTGTCGCTCAAAAGGGTAGGTTGGCAAGGGGACGCGCAAGCGTTGCTCATGCTCGTAGAAAGCCGACCAATCAAGCTGGACGCCGGTCAGCCAGAGCTTGCCCAGAGCGGCGAGCACCGCCTGCATATCCGGTTGATGATGATAACGGGATGGGAGCGTTGAGATAACGAGTGCCGGCGTTCCTCCACGGGAAGCTGAGAATTGCTTCATATAGGAACTCAATGCCTGCCCCAGACCAATTTCCAGGGCCACGCACTGCTGCTCTTGCAGCAATGTCTCCATCCCTTGCAGGAAGTTCACCCGGCTACACATATGCTCAGCCCAATAAGCTGGACTGGTGGCCTGCTCTGCCGTGATCCAGGTTCCGGTCACGTTGGAAATGTAGGGGATCGCTGGCTTGTGCAGCTTGATCGAAGCAAGCAATGTTGTCAGCGATTTCCGCACAGGCTCAAGCATAGGTGTATGGAAAGCGTGCGTCGCCTCAACGCGGCGGGCGGCAATATCCTGTCCCTTTAAACGCTTTTCCAGAGCTGCAATCGCTGCTTCTGGCCCCGCCAGCACGCACTGCTGCAAACCGTGAACGATGGCTACCTCAATCTGTTGATCCAGCAAAGGTTGCACTTCTGCCTCTGAAAGCTCCACCGCCAGCATTGCTCCAGATGGCTGGTTCTGTATCCACTCGGCTCGCCTGGCAACGACGAGCAGGGCATCTTCCAGAGAGAACACGCCTGATAAGCAGGCCGCCACGTACTCGCCCAAACTGTAGCCAAGCAGGGCCTTTGGCTGAAGCCCCCAATGCATCAACAGGCGAGCAAGGGCGTATTCGATGATAAAAATGGCCGGCTGGGCCAGGGCCGTCTGCTTTAATTGCAAATCGGCCTGACTGAGCAAGGCATTACGACCCAGAAGAGCTTTGAGATCCAGCCCGGGCTGTTGATTATGCCCTTGTTTATCCTCAGCGAAGAGCAGCGGGGCAAGATCCAGGCCGGCACGTTGCTTGAGCACAGTCAGGCAGTGATCGACCTGTTCCCGGAAGAAAGGCTCTTGCTTGTAGAGGTCGCCAGCCATGCTCGCGTATTGTTCCCCGACTCCACCCAGCAGAAAGACTACCTGGCGATCCCTGTAGGCGTCTTGCAGCGTATAGACTCGCTCCTGAGCCGGCTGCTCCAGCAGTTCAATCGCTTCGTCCCGGTTGGCGCAGACCAGCATCCGACGATAAGGGAAAATACCGCGTCCAACCTGCAAGGTATGGGCGACGTCCGCAAGGTCAAGCTCAGGGTGTTGCCGTAGATGCTGTGCCAGATTTTCAGTCATCCTCTGCAAAGCTGTTTCCGTTCTGGCCGAAAGCAGCAGCAGTTGTGCGGAACGAGACGGGCTACCGGGATCGCGCTCTGGCGCTTCTTCCAGGACAACATGAGCATTGGTCCCGCCTAAACCAAACGAGCTGGTCCCGGCCCGCCGTGGCGAGCTTGCCTGCTGTTCCCAGCGTGCAAGCGTTGTATTGACGTAAAATGGGCTGTTGATAAGATCAACATCGGAATTTGGCTGCGCAAAATTCAAGCTAGGTGGCAACTGCTTATGATGCAGGGCTAAAGCTGTCTTTATTAAACCGGTGACGCCCGATGCACGGTCGAGATGTCCCACATTCGGCTTTACCGAGCCAATGGCGCAAAATTGTTTTTTCTTCGTTGAAAGCCCGAAAGCCTTCATCATCGCCGCCAGTTCGATTGAATCTCCTAGCTCTGTGGCGGTTCCATGTGCTTCAATATAGCTGACGGATTCGGCTTCAACCCCGGCATTGGCGAGGGCTTCGGCGATCACCTCGGATTGTCCCTCCAAGCCGGGCGCGGTATAGCTAACGCGGAAGCGCCCATCATTGTTGACCGCCGAACCGCGAATGACGGCATAGATCTGGTCTCCGTCGTCCAGGGCTTCTGTAAAACGCTTGAGCACAACCACGCCCGCGCCGTTTCCCATCACACTTCCTCTAGCTCCAGCGTCAAAGGTGCGACATTCTCCATCTGGTGAAAGAATTCCGCCCTCCTGATACAGGTAGCCGCTTTTTTGTGGGACTGAGAGGGCGACTCCTCCTGCCAAGACCATATCGCACTCATAATTGAGCAAACTCTGGCAGGCCAGATGCACCGCCACCAGCGAGGTGGAACAATAGGTTTGCACAGCGATGCCTGGACCACGTAGATTCAATTTATAGGAAACACGGGTCGCCAGGGAATCTTTATCATTGCCCAATGATGTTTGCAGCGGTCCCATCAACTCGACAATTTGGGGCTGAGGAAAAATATTGTTCAACAGGTATGTACTGATAGCAGATCCGGCAAAGACGCCAATCATTCCCTTATAGGTTTCTGCATCGTACCCCGCCGACTCCAGAGCTTCCCAGGCAACTTCGAGAAAGATGCGCTGCTGTGGGTCCATAATCTCAGCTTCGCGTGGCGTATAGCCAAAGAAGGAGGCATCGAAACCCTCTATATCCTGTATAATCGCTCCCGCTTTTACATAATCCGGCTGCTTCAAATCCTCGGGGGCAACCCCGGCTTCGAGCAATTCTTCATCGCTAAAGAAGCGTATCGATTTGTGTCCAGCAGCGATATTGGCCCAGAATGCTTCAACTGTATCTGCTCCTGGAAAGCGACCTGACATGCCAATGATAGCAATGGCGGTCGTATAAGCTTCGTCCAATCTCTTCTGCGTCATACTCTTTCCTTTCGATGGACTCACCAGGGAACCTCGCCGGTTCCGCTTGCCTGGCTATGCACTCCACCTGTTCAGCTCTCCCGCGAGATATTTCGCGCGACACGCTCGACGCTGGAGTTTCCCGCTCGATGTTTTGAGGATTTCTCCCATTTGTAACAGCACTACGTCATGGGCGCGAATATCATGCGCATCCGCGATGTAGCGGCGAATAGCTGCCTGGATCTCCGTTGCAGCGCCATCTAGCTGGTTCTGCTGCCATCGATAGCGAGGGGTGATTTCTGCCATAACGACGAGCTGCTCTTGCCCCTCACGTTCAACGGCAAAGGCAACACATCCACCAGGATGCAGGGCTGGATGGCTTCTTTCCATCGTGAGTTCGATATCTTGCGGATAATGATTGCGACCATTGAGAATAATGACATCTTTGATCCGCCCCGTAATATACAGGTGTCCTTCATGGATAAATCCTAGATCGCCGGTGCGCAGGAAAGGTCCTTCTCCGCTCTCACTCAGACGCGCATGGAATATCTGCTCCGTCACTTCTGGCTTCTGCCAATATCCCATAGCGACACTTTCCCCCTGTATCCAGATCTCGCCTATCTCGTCGGCTGCGCACCTGGTTCTGTGTTCTGGATGCACAATCACTACTTGCTGCCCCAGATCGGGAGCCCCGCAGCCAGCCAGCTTTTGCGTGTGCAATGCCTGGGGATCTGCAAGCGCCACGATATTTTTTTCCAGCGCCGACTTATCAAAAGCCCGCATCACAGGGTGCGTTCTCTGGGAGGGGGTGGTAACCACAAGCGTTGCTTCGGCCAGACCGTAGGCAAATCTTGGAGTTGTTGGCTGGAAACCGCATGGAGCAAACGTCTCCATAAAGCGTTCTATCGTCTCCGTGCGGATTGGTTCAGCGCCGTTGACTGCGATCTGCCAGCAACTGAGATCCAGAGAGGCGATATCATCAGGTTTCGCGCGCCGTATGCACTGCTCGTACGCGAAATTCGGCGCATATGATATAGTCCCGCGATGCTGCGAAATGGTGTATAACCAGCGCATAGGAAATTGTAAAAATTGTACCGGGTCCATAAAAACAGTCGAATAGCCGGCGTAAACAGGCTGCAGAATGGCCGCGATCAGGCCCATGTCATGATAAATTGGCAGCCAGGAGACGCAGACATTGTTCTCGTCGAATTGCGAGTAATGCCGGATGAGAGCAGCATTATGCAGCAGATTGCCATGACTGACCATGACCCCTTTGGGGGTTGCAGTGGAGCCAGAAGTATATTGCAAAAATGCCAGCGCGTCCCGTGAAACCGGGGGCTTTTGCCATACGTCTGCCGACACCTCTTCCAGCGCATCGACTGCAATCACCGCAATATCTGCTTCAGGAGTTGCAAAAGTGAGCCATTCGCATACGGTTGCCTGGATAGAAGACGTTGTGAGAATTACCGATGGTCTGGCATCTTCTAGAATAGATTGCACGCGGTCGGTAGAACGAGTACGGCGCGGTGGATAGGCAGGCACAGCGATAGCGCCCGCATAGAGACAACCAAAAAAAGCTGCAACATATTCGAGACCGGAAGGAAAGAGCAACAGGACTGGTTTCTGGAACATGCCCATGTGCGTTAGCGCCGCACCAATTGAGCGCGCCTGCCAATCTAACTCCTGATACGTCCAATCTCTCTCGCTACAGCCGGTAGGCGTATATCTCAGAAATTTATAGGCTAATTTCATGGGGTGCAGAAGCGATCTTCGTTGAAGAATATCAACGAGAGACGCATCTCTGGCCAGCACTTGAGGGCGAAGAGGATCGCCGTCGAACACATCTTCAATATTGGCTTGAACCGAATAACGAGACATCACTAAATCTCCTTCCAGCGACAGCAATAAGGGAGCACAACTCTGCTTCTAGGGAAGAGCTGGCAAGAAGCCGCTTTGAACAAAGTACAGAAGATACGTTTCAAGCAAATGCTCATCGATGTCGGGGCAGACGATTGTTGATCCCACTAATCCCTTTTGCGTCTGCCGATCATCAAAGAAGACTTGCGCTTCGGGAGCAGATGCCTGATCAACATCGAAGCGCTCCAGGACCGGAAGAAATGGCAGGAATGCATTCTTTGAAGAGGGGTTCCTGAGATCTGAGAGCATCTCTTCTCGCCACTGCCCAAAGGGAATATGGCGCAGTGGGTATCCAAACTTCTGAGCGAAGCTAACAAGGCTATTCCACTCAATCTTGTGAGGATTGAAGAAATGGAACGTCTGCCCAAGCCTCTCCTGTTGCAGTGACAGATGCACAATCGCCTTGCTCACGTAGTCAACAGGAGCAAGATTAATGGTTCTCTCGATCTGAGGAGCGCTACCGAGCTGAATGCTTCCTTTCAGAGCGGCCCATACCAGGCCGGTTGTGTTGCCAATGCCTGTCTGGCTATGTCCACTAATAATGCCGGGACGATAGATGCTTGAGACGATGCCGCGGGAACGAGCCAGCATCACGGTTTTTTCAGCGACCCACTTGCTCTGTGTATAGCCTTCATCAAGGCCCGCCGTATATTCCAGAGGGGCGTCTTCCTTGAGGACGGTTTGCGCCGGGTAGTCGCTCAGAGAGAAGACGCCCAGCGTGGAGATGAAGTGGACGGGGGCCTGGGCCCGGCTCGCCAGGCGTAAAACTTCCTGTGTCCCCAGTACGTTGCTCGCCTTGAGCGCCTGATATGGGTAAGTAAAGTTTACCCAGGCACCAGAGTGATAGATGCTCTCTACTTTCTCGGCCAGCAAAGTAAACTCCTGGAGAGAGAGACCTAGCAGCGGCTGAGCGAGGTCACCGGAAACAGGTATCAGGCGATCCATGTAATCTGCACTCCAAAGCTGATGAGCCTGGAGTTGCTGCTGAAGCTTCCTCTTTCCCTCATCGACCGTCGATGAGCGCAACAGGCAGTAAATGGTTGCATCTGTATGCAGCAAAAGTTCAGAGAGCAGATATACTCCAAGAATGCCTGTCGCACCAGTTAAAAAGATTCTTTCCGGTTGGGTTATGCGTGGATGAGCATGTTGACCTGCTTCAATGTCAGGAGCGAGCACCACTTCGGCATGAAGATCCACCGGAGCGAGCAGAGCCGGCGATTTTCCCTCATGAAAATCGCCAATCATCTGGGCGAGTTCAGCAATCGTTGGCGCGGCAAAGAGAGCACGCAAAGGGAGCGCTACCTGAAAAGCTTGATTGATCGAGGCCATGAGCCGGGGAGCGATGAGAGAATGCCCACCCAGATCAAAAAAGTTTTGTTGAATCCCCACCCTTTGCAGATCCAATAATTGCTGCCATAGAGCAGCTATCGTCTGCTCTCTATCATTGCGTGGGGCCTCAAATTCCTCTGCTACGGATGTGGTATTGGGAGCAGGTAAAGCCCGCCGATCAATCTTCCCGTTGGGAGTCAGCGGAAACGCTTCGAGCAGCATAAACGCTGATGGGATCATGTAGTCCGGCAGTTGTCGTTTGAGCCAGACACGCAGCTCATTTTCATCAAGATTACCTTCCTGTTTTGGAAGCAGATAAGCGACCAGGCGTTTGTTGCCGGGGGTATCTTCGCGCATAAGCACGACCGCCGCCTGGACAGCTTGATGTTCCGTCAGCACCGCCTCAATTTCGCCCAGCTCGATTCGAAAACCGCGCAGCTTAATCTGTTGATCGCTTCGCCCAAGATACAGCAATGTGCCGTCCGGGCGGTAGCAGCCGCGATCTCCTGTTTTGTAAAGGCGCTGTCCCCGTTCGGACGTGGTAAACCCTTGCTTGAAATTCCGATCAACAACACTCCCACGATGAATCGGGGAGCTACCGTGCCTAGCTTCGCTCAGTTGATCGGCAAAGAGGGTCCCTACAAAGGGATCAGGGATGAAGCGTTCCGCGGTCAAGTCGGGACGATTGAGATAGCCACGGGCGACGCCGGCACCTCCGATATAGACGTCTCCAGCTACCCCGACCGGAACAGGTTCGAGGGTGGCATCCAGGACATACACCTGCGTATTGGCGATGGGCCGTCCAATGCTTGTAGGGCCATTCCCGGCCTCAACCAGGGACCTGGTTGACCAGATGGTCGTTTCGGTTGGACCGTAAAGATTCCAGACCCGCATCCCCTTCCCCAGGAGCTGATCTGCCAGGTCACGCGTTAATGCTTCACCGCCGCACAAAATCTTTACAGCAGGATCTCCCTGCCAGCCCGCCTCTAGCAACAAACGCCATGTGGCAGGCGTTGCCTGCATGGTCACCGGGCCCCATTTTGCCATCTGCCCAGCCAGCACATTGCCATCAACAACGCTGTCACGGTCAAGGAGCACCAGCCGAGCGCCTGTCGTCAACGGTAAGAAGATCTCCAGGGCCGCGATATCAAAGGAAATGGTGGTGACGGCCAGTAAAATGTCATCGGCATCCAGCCCAGGTTGCTCTTGCATAGAATGCAGGAAGTTAACTACCGCGACATGAGAGATCTGTACGCCCTTTGGCTTTCCCGTTGACCCGGAAGTGTAGATCACATAGGCCAGATCCAGTTGTGTTACCTCACAGCAAGGTTTTGTTCCCTTTTCCCTGGCAATGGCGCTGCGTGCTTGCTCCAGACATACTACCTCCAGAGATGGCTGGTGACCTGATCGCTCCAGGAAGCTTTCTTGCGTCAGCAATACCTGCAAAGCACTGTCTTGCATAACATAGGCCAGACGCTCAATGGGATACGCTGGATCGAGCGGCACATATGCTCCTCCCGCCTTGAGTATGCCCAGTAGCCCGATAATCATATCCAGCGAACGTTCCAGCAAGATTCCAACCAGAGAACCAGGTCTGATACTGTATCGTTGCAGGTAGTGGGCCATCTGATTGCTGCGGCGCTCCAATTCGCTGTACGTCAAACAGTGCTCGCCGAAGACCAGCGCGACCGCATCCGGCCTCCTTTCCACCTGCCCATCCATCAGTTCATGGAGACAGCCCTTGAAAGCAAACGACCGCCGACTTTCATTCCAGGTTAGCAGCGTTTGCTGCCGCTCCTGCTCGGTGAGCAGGGGAAGCCGCCAGACGCTCTCATGAGGATTGCAAACGCAGCCATCAAGGATGCTCAAGTAATGCTGCATCATACGAGCAATCGTTGCTTTTTCAAATAGATCGGTATTGTATTCTGCGCATATTTCGATTTCCTGCTCGTACTCAAAAATATAGAGCGATACATCAAACATCGCCGCCTGCCTGTCCGGGCGCAGATGGTGTACACGTAAACCTGGTAGATCAATGGAGGCGGGAGGCTGATTCTGTGGAATAAACATCACCTGAAAAAAAGGCGCCTGGCTCAAAGAGCGCTGGGGCTGTAGCTCCTCCACCAGCTTCTCAAATGGAATATCTTGATGGGCGTCGGCAGCCAGACAGGTTTCGCGGACACGTTGGAGCAGATGAATAAAGTCTGGCTCCCCTGATAGATCCAGACGCAGGGCCAGCGTATTGACGAAGAAGCCAATCAGAGACTCAACTTCTGTACGCGTGCGATTGGCGACAGGCATGCCCACCACCATATCTTGCATCCCCGTGTAGCGAGCAAGCAGCACGCCAAAAGCGGAGAGGAGCGTCATCATGAGCGTCGTACGCTCCTGCTGACTGATTTGCCGCAAAGACTGCGTTAAATCCCTTGAAAGAGTAAAGGAATAGAGCGCGCCACGGTAGGAACGTTGCGCCGGGCGGGGATAATCGGTTGGCAGTTCCAGAACTGGCGCGCCGTCCAGTTGTGCTTTCCAGTAGTCCAATTGCTGCTGCAATACTTCCCCTTGCAACCATTGTCGTTGCCAGAGCGTGTAATCCACATATTGCACGGGCAGTTCAGGGAGTAGCGGTGATAGTCCCTGGAGCAGATAACTATAGATCGTGGTAATCTCCTGAACCAGCACGCTCATTGACCAGCCATCGGCGATAATGTGATGCATTGTAAGCATTAAGATAGAGTTGCGCTCATCGATGCGGCAGAGGAGAGCCCGTAGCAGGGGACCTTGCTCTAACGAAAACGGCGCTTGCGCTTCTTGCTTCATCATAGCTTCACTTGTCGCAGTGCGCTCCTCCACAGGGAGGGAACTCAGGTCAACCAGCGGAATGGTGAAAGTCATAGCAGGGTGAATGATCTGGACGGGCTGCTGCAAGGAAAATGTTGTACGCAGGCTTTCATGGCGCTCAAGCAAATGCATAAAACTTTGCTTGAGCAGTGCTACATGGACTACGCCTTCTAGATGTACCGCGGTAGCAATTGTATAGGTTGCATTCCCTGGCTCCAACTGCTCCAGAAACCAGAGGCGCTGTTGCGCGAAGGAGAGGGGAAAGCTCATTGTATCTCTGACAACAGAGGGTATGGCCTGGAATGAGAGACCTTGCTTTTTTCCGCTGATACGTTGCATCAATTGCAAACGCAGTTCGGGTGAAAGCTGGGCAAGGCGCTGAGTTAATTGACTCATGTATCCCTCCGTAACGTAATGATGGTGCTGGTCGGAAAGAAGGAAAGGTATCCTTCGCCGATTGGCATTGCCTGCAACGGCCTGACGTTCTGATGTGAAGAATAAAATACAGGCGAGAGGAATACCACGGACCATGGTCCCTTTTCTACATTAGGACCCCATCCCAGGTGTAGAAGCTGCTCTACAGCTAATAAAGTGTTAACATTTTGCGAATAGAAATACTCTACTATAACAAATGGATTGTTGCCGCTGTTATGCTGTTTACTATATTTTGAAAGGGAGGTTAGACCTGCTTGTCTAAAGAGACTTTGAACAAGCTGGTAGGCTTAGCAATGATCGACCCGGATTTCTGTGAAGAACTGCTCGCCGACCCTCTGACGGCTGCTTTAAAGCATGGATTGCAACTGACGCCTAAAGAGCTAGAGGTGCTTCGTCAGATTAAGGTCGATACGATCTACGAATTCAGTGAGCAGGTGCTGGATAAGCTTATGCCCGATGATTAAAGAAAGTCTCCTGGTACATCGCAGCCAGGAAACTCAGGACTTTTCCGTTTTCGTCATACTCGCAGGGCCAAGCCCTGCTCGCAAGGGGAGAGGTGCTGACAACCCCGCGGTGTGGGGTTGTCAGCACCTCTCCCCTTGCCCTGCGTCCCGTTCGGGGCGCGCATCCCGTCGGCAGGAGTCAGAGGAGAAGAAAACTGAAAAGCCCTGAGGAAACCTTCTTTACTTGCAACGACCGTTTCAAATTGCTATAATACGTGCAAAGCTCCACTTATCACTTTAGCGTGTTTTCTAATAGCTTGTTGCATTTATCAAGTATTTTGTGCCAAACACCAACTAAATTATTGGCGTGTAAATATTCAAGATACTGATTTGTATGTTATAATAAATCGGTATCCTGGGGAGCGTAGGAGGAAGCTGACTATACAGTGCTCTGGAAGCATTCTTGGAGAACAGTAAGAGACTCTCAAGGGGTTCCTAAACAATGAGTATCGCCACCAGTCTTTTGCGAAAGGTTATTCCACCAACTCTTCCACCATCGCTCTTACATCGACAGCAACTAGTAGCTGCGCTCAATGAAGTTCTTGAAGGTGCTGCCCCCCTGATTGTCGGACGTAAGCTTATCCTGCTTTGCGCCCCCGCCGGCTATGGAAAAACTACGCTGCTTGCCGACTTCGCGACGCATACATCTTTCACCTGTTGCTGGTATTTTCTTGATAGCACTGATGCAGACAAAACCGTCTTTTTACGTACCCTCATTGAAAGTATCCGCTTCCATTTTCCTCAATTCGGGGGAACCCTTGATCAGTTATTGAACAGCGCCATCGCCGCCGAAGCCAATAGCGAGGTCTCTTTTTATCGCTACGAAACCATTGTTGACACTTTTGCCAATGCGATTGCAACCGAAATCAACGAACGTGTAGCGATTCTGCTCTGTGGCTATCACGAGATTAGCCCTAATCGGCTCATCAACAAAATCATTAATCGTTTCCTTGCTTCCATGCCATTAAACTGCACACTTATTATTGAGAGTCGATCTATACCTGATATACCGCTAGTCCGGCTGACAAAGGACCGCCAGATGTTTGCTTTAGGGGCGAGCAAGTTGCGTTTCAGCATACAAGAAATTCGTGACCTGGCGCAGCTACAACAAATCTCCCCCCTGTCCGAAGAAGAGGCTGAGCAACTTAACGCGTCATTCGGTGGCTGGATCGCGGGCATCCTTCTAGGGACACGCCTGGGACAGGCACAATTTCTTTCTCTTCCCGCATCAACGCAGCCTGAAAAGAGCGCAGGCAATCTGGAGATAGGTCATAATCAACAGCAGTTGTTTGAATATGTCGTTCAGGAAGTATTTCAATCCGAGCCAGCCGCCTATATCTTTTTGCAAGAGGCTTCTGTGCTCCAGGAAATGACGCCCTCACTTTGTAACCGTTTGCTTGCACGCACCGATGCAATACAGCATTTGTACCATCTAGAAAAACAGGGCCTGTTTGTGATTCGTAGGGATAGTAACCTTGATCAAGAAGAATCTTACATCCTTCATCCCATCATACGAAGCATTTTACAAAAAAAGCTTCTCACCGATTCACAAGAACGTTTTACAGAATTACATCAGCAGGCAGCAGAACTTTTCCAGGAGATGGGCGAGTACGATCAGGCGATTCTTCACGCCCAGGAGGCCAGAGCTTATCATGTTGCCGCAACGTTCATTATCTCGGCCAGTAAGCATATTCTGGCGAAAGGGCAGGTCGAAACGCTGGCGCATTGGATCGATTTGTTACCATCAGAGATCACATCATGCCATCCACAGCTCCTGATCATCCGGGCGAAAATGTACCTCATGTCAGGGGAACATGCCCAGGCGTTTCCTTTGCTGAGTGCAGCTTCAGAGGTGCTCAATCAGCCGTCAGCCCTGGTTGATCCAGATGAGATTCCGTTTTTGCGGGGCGAGATTGCCAACGCTGAGAGCAGAGGCTTATTTCAATTGGGAAATTATTCGCAGGCACGAGAACGGAGCCAGTGGATACTGCAACAACTGCCCATTGATGAAGTTCCTTTGCGAGCGGCAGCACATCTTCGTCTAGGAGTGTGTGCCAATCTCTTAGGAGATTTTACGATGGGCATCGCGGAATTACAAAAAGCATTACAACTGCGAGGGCGCAAAACGGAGATCCTTGAAACAGCCGATATTCATAGTGCGCTGGTCAGCGCGTACAGTCTAACCGGGAATTTTACTCTTGCTGAATACCATCTTTCGCAGGCCAGCCGTATTCTAGAACAGCTCGATGATCCCTGGTACAAAGCCGATCACCTCACGCGTATGGGGCTGTATCGATGGAGAGAAGGCAAATTAGCGCAATCGGAGGCCGCATACAAAGAAGCTCTAGCCCTTACCCGAGAGAAAGGAACTTTTCCGCGGGGTGAAGCCTATGCCCTGGTCAACCTGAGCAGGCTCTACCAGGATCAGGGCCTCCACATTCAAGCATTGGAAACCGGGGAAGAAGGGCTGGAGATTGCGCTTAAATTACAGAATGCTTCTCTATTGCATAGCGCATTACGCACGATGGCTATCACCTATCTCATCATAGGTGACATTCAAACGGCACAAGTCTTTGCGGCGCGTATCAGCCAGCTTCTCCAGAAAGATGAAGAGCAAGAGAGTTATGATAGCGTTCTTCTGAAGCTGACTCAAGGAACCATTTTTCTGTATCAACATAGCTATGAACAGGCGTGTGCGCTTCTGGCAGCCGCAGAAACAGCCCTGGATTCCATCGGCTTCAAAATGGAACAGCTACAAGCCGCGCTACGCGCTACCGTATGTTATATCTCTCTGAATCAACTAGAAAGGGCTACCCAATCGCTCCAAAAGGTTGTAGCTATCATGACGCGTTACAATTACGAGCATGTTCTCCTGCTGGAGACCCAGCGTCATCCTGACCTGATGAAATACATCCAGTCTCTTCCTGAGGCAGCTCCGCTGAAAAGCATTTTACAGAAAGAAGAGAGCGTCCAGCCCGTTAGCTTTCATACGCTCGCTACAACCTCTCCAGAAGTAGCTCTCCCGGCAACGGTAAAACAGCCTTCCCTGAAAATTTATGCTCTAGGAGAACCCACCATCCTGCTCAATGAGGAGCCGATTACCCGTTGGCGTATGCCACGCTCAATGGAGCTCTTCTTTTTGCTGCTCAATAGTCCGACTCACCTGCGAAAAGTACAGATTATTACCGCGCTCTGGCCTGATGAAATCGATGAGCAGACAGATCAAATCTGGCGTTCAACCCTTTACTATTTACGCAAAACCGTTGGAGAGAGTAGTATCGTGAAAAAGGGCGGCAGGTATACCCTCGACCTCTCCTCGCTCTACGGCGAAAATGTCTGGTACGATGTCGATGCTTTTCTTACTTACGAGAAAGAAGCCCAACAAGCTCTTGCCGTTGACAACAAGGAGAGCGCATACACAGCGTTTCTGGAAATGACCAAACTCTATCGCGGGGACTACGTCCAATCATTCTATAGCGACTGGTGCATATTCCGACGCGACCATCTGCGGGAGCGCTATCTCGATGCCAGACACCAGTTGGCTTTGCTTGCCTGGCACCAGGAAAGATTCGATGAAGCAGCTACACACTGGCAGCATATGCTGGCTATCGATAATTGTATGGAGGAGGCTCACTACGGACTTATGCGCTGCTACCTGCGTCGGAATAAACGCGGCCTGGCGCTACGGCAATATCAACGGTGCGTGAATGTGCTGCAAGATGAACTCGGGACGGTGCCAGGGAAAGCTATCCAAAATCTCTATCAACAAATAACCGGGTGAATCACCTGGTTCCACTCAGGCGCTGCACCAGGCCCAGAAATCTTTTGCTGACTCCCTGCCTCTGCTTTAAAAATCTGCGGAAGCTTTTGTCCGTTGTCTTCTTTACTTCCTCTAGCACCGTATTTTAAAGAAACGTAGAACCAGTCTCTAGCGACAGCTTTGCGAACAAATTGCTCACAAGCAGTTAACCCTCAGAGAGCTATTCTTAATGCATAGATTAGAACAAACGTTGAGATCACACAAGTTAGAAGTTCACAAAGGATGAAACACCATGCAGAGACACAATATGAAGCAGAAGTGCATCAACGTCGCTTTTATTGTTTTCATGTGTTCGGCGTACATTTGTATCCTTTTCTTACTGGCTGTGACACTGGCGTCGAGTTTGTCGCCTCTCCAGAAAGTGGCGGGGGACCCCTGGCCCAGCCCAACCCCGAGCACTGCACCCCAGACTTCTTTTATCGTTCTATCACATGACTGAGCAACGTATTTGCGCACAAGCTGCTCACGACCCATTAACCTTCCCCGCACTATTCTTAACATATAATATCAACCGTGTAGTAAAGGATGAGAAGAACAATGAGCTTACACGATGCATCGACATCCCTCATTCGTGTCACAATTGCTTCATACGATCTGTTTATCGCCGATGGACTGGCCAGCTCGCTACGTGCCAGAGAAGAGTTTTCCGTCCGGCAAACTATCGTGACAAAAGAAGCATTTGAGCACACTCTCTTGAAACAGGATGTGGACGTCCTCTTGATCCACCCAAAGCAAGTGGACGCCTCCCTGTATGAGTCGCTCTCTACCCTGGGAGCGATCTTTCCCCGGATCAAAAAACTCCTTCTATTACCCCGAGAAGATTTGCGGGAATACCTGTCAGCCATCAATATGGATATCCAGGGGGCGCTGATCTACCGGATGATGACGCCAGGGGACTTATTCCATGCTATTCGCGAGATACATAGAGGAAAATACTTCATAGCTCCTTTCATTACTAATAGTGTCACGCACGTTCCGTATCCGGTAAATCCTCTGCTTTATGACCCTGCTCCCAGACGGAGTGTACTGACGGCTCGCGAAATAGAGCTGCTTTCTTGCCTTGTAGAAGGTCTAAGCAACCGTCAGATTGCAGAGAAACTCCATGTGGAAATGAAAACGGTCAAGAATCACCTGACAAACATCTATTCAAAGCTCCAGGTGCAGAACCGTCTGGAGGCCGTTGTCCATTATTACAAAATTTCCTCAGCAAGAAAACATGCGGAGCCCATAGTCTAGCACGTTGCAGAAGCTTCGATGCGTACAAGTAATCGCTGTGTTGTTACTACAGAGTCTTTGAGCAAAAGAGAGCTGCTATTATCTCACTTCGCTCGTACCAGCCATTTGCTAGTCCAGCGGCGTGCTGGAGCCAGCTTCTGCGGTATGTGTTTGTAACGATCTGCTAACGATTGCAGCAGTACATTGCCGGCCCAGGCATAGAAGAGCGGCATATCCTCCAGCGGGCCTCGTTCCCGCTGGTAACCAGCACGCCAGGCCCGCTCAAAGACGCGCAGAGCGAGCCATTGAATAAAAGGCTTACGGGCGAGGGGATCAATACGCAGAATAGAGACCGTACGTGCGATATCAGCCCGTGGATCGCCTGCGTGCGCATGTGTCCAATCCACAACGCCGGTGATCTGCTTGCCATCGGTCAAAACATTGTGGGGATGATAGTCCAGGTGCAGCAGAGCGATGTCCTGCGCAATCAGGCGACGCAAGCGATCATGCAAGAGCTGCTCGCCTTCACATTTCCAGGCAATCCAGGCATCTGGCTGCTGTCGTAGCGGCTCGGGAGCAGGTACAGCATGAATCGCTGCTTGCATACGACCAAAGGCAATCCCCACTTGCCACATACGCCAGGGCCGGGCGCGCAATTCGTCGGCTACTGTGCGTCCTGGTTGCCAGGTGAGCAGAAGCACCGGATGGTCTTGCCAGACGCTCACTCTGCGCACTTCTGGCACAGGGAGACCTGCCTCCCGAGCCGCGGACATTACCATCCTCTCATGTTCACAATCCTCGTGCCTTCCTGGTCGAAACACGCGTAGGGCATAGCTCTGGCCCTCGTATTCAACCTTCCACATGAGCATATCAAAC
Organism: Ktedonobacteraceae bacterium; assembly: GCA_035650355.1. Lineage (GTDB taxonomy): Bacteria > Chloroflexota > Ktedonobacteria > Ktedonobacterales > Ktedonobacteraceae > DASRHT01. The sequence continues at coordinate 14,338 of DASRHT010000126.1, read as the reverse complement.
CCACCCCGCACCGGCATTACAATAGCTGTCTCATCGATTCCTAGCACATGGAGGATCTCCAGTGGCTCTGGGCCAGTTCTCGTCATATGCCGCCATTCTTCCTTCTTTAAAAAGGGGCGTATTGGCACGCAAGTTATCAGTAGCCTGCCACAGTCGATCCGCAATGTTCTGAAAGTTAGTAGCCACAGCACAATCTCTTTAGCGTGTCAGCCTCTTTTTGATGCAAATCAAGTATAGCAAAAGGCCGAAAGGATGTGAAGTGCCAAACCCCGAACGCAGAGCTTTTCAGTTTTCGTCATGTTGGCAAGGGGAGAGGTGCTGGCAACGCCGCGACGCGGCGTTGCCAGCACCTCTCCCCTTGCCCTGCGCCCCATTGGGGGCGCGAATCCCGTCGGCAGGAGTCAGAGGAGAGGAACACGGAAAAGCCCTGCCCAGAATGCATAGAGATAGTGGAAGATTCTCCCATATCGAAATACAGAGACGATTTTCTGGCTCCCTCAAGCTCGACAAGATTGGTAAAGCCATTACCCCTGAGGATGCGGATCAAGAACAGGACCAGAACTCAAATGGATCACGGGCACTCCGGTAAAAAAGTGGAGCACCAGAGGGACAACCACAGCTAGAAGGACGGAAGCGATGAGGAGCCAGTAAGACCACCGGAGAGAGACGACGAACTGCATCATGAAATACGTGAAGCGAGACATCATGGCAACCATCTCCTTGTGTGAGTGATGATTGGTGTAACTCACCAATCGCATTCCTACTTCAATTGTATAACGTATTGCTCAGGTTCACTCGAAGCATACAATGGGGGGGTTGGCAATGAATTGACAGTGTGGGCATACTGGTTTGCAACCTGTTCGCACTCTGTTGAGGATAACAATGGGTGAGCAGCGCCTTTCTGAGAGATATCTTGACGGATGAAGGGGACAGATTCTCATGAGACAATGCAATACTGTAAAAATAACCAGATTTGTGCAATTGCAATATTCAATGTAATATGATAGTATTAGATCAACAGAAGACAATAAATAGTCTTGGGTTACAGTTTAATATATTAGCATATAATGTTGATCTGGTCTGTTTGATGGAGGAGCGCTATGGTAAACCATTCTTTATCCCCATATCAGGCACCACTGGCCCTGGCGAGAAAAAAAAGAGGATGGACCCAGGCTTACGTCGCGGAACAGGTAGAGGTAAGTGTCGATGCGGTACGGCGCTGGGAAAGCGGCAGGATCCCATATCCCTCCTCGATTCAGAAGTTGTGCCGCCTTTTTGCTATGAGTCCACAGGAATTGGGCCTCTATCAAGATCCTCATCAACTGCCGGCGACGCAGGCATGGAGGCCAGATGAGGCCGAAAAACAGGCTGCCTGGGAGATCCATGTAGAGCTGGTCACGCGTGTTCCTATGACCATTCTTGAGGACGACCGAGGACTTCTGCGCGAGGCCCTGACTTCGTTCTATTCCCTCTTTCAGACCACTAGAATCATCCTTCGTCAGCTTGGCCCTTTCCAGACTCACCTTGACGCTGAGCCAGAGCGGTCCGTCTCATTTATGGCCGTCAGAATGCTCAATCTGGCCCTGCGTCCCTTCCTCTCAAAATGGCACCCTATGCTCAAGGACTATGAGGATCGGCGGCCAATGACTGTGGGGGTTCTGGAGTACGAACGGCAGTGGGAGCAATATGACAAAATCCGTCAAGAAATGATCACGCTCCGACCGACGTTGCTGGGCTATGCCGATGCCTTTGCTGCGATTGCAGGAACTCCCTCGCTGATTACCACTATGCCCGCAAAAGAATAAAGCTACCATTTACGCTCATCATGCTTCTCGTATGGAACCACCTGGTATCCTGATAATATTCCTGTGGATAAGCCTGTAGCAGTAGCTACAATCACCGCAATGTAAAAGCAAAAACACCATCAAGACACCATCAAGTTGCACTTCCTCAAGTGCTGCCTGGAGAGTATGCTCTTTCTATTAAAGTAGAGTTTTGCAATGTTCAGAATAGCCAGCCCTTTTTGATCCTATCTCTCGCTGTATTATCAATGACTATGTTTAGGAGAAAAATCATGCAACCATCATCACCAGATCCGACAAACTCCACCGGGCAACTTTCGTCTTCTTCTCAATCAGAAAAATTATCTATGACTCAGTCATCGGATTCGCCTGGCTCGACGGATCAACCGTATCCGCTGTCGCCCTATCCGCAAACGGAATCGCCAGTTGCACCACCGCCGCCTCTGGGAAGCTATCCACCAGGGGAAGAAGCGTATTATGGGCAGCTTGCGCAGGGAGGACCGATTACACAGTACCGTGCCCAACTCCAGGAAAAGATTGGCGAGCCAGCAAAACCGAAACGCAATGGTTGGAAGATCATAGCAACCATTCTGGCTGTCCTGGTCCTTATTCTAGCGACTACAACCACGACGTTGCTCCTCACCCACCCATCTGTTCAACAGACAGGACAAACAACGTCTCTGCCGGTCGCAACGCAAACGGTGCAGCCCGTACCTACCTTAGTCACAACGCAGGCGGCGCAACCCACATCTACGTCTGTTGCAACGCAATCTGCACCTGTAGCCACAGTTCCAAGCGGAACAATTACTGAGAATCTGTTGTTAACCTGTGGCACAAATTGTAATGACCCCATTCGTGTGACAATCACGACGATTCAGGTGAATGCTGCAAACGGAAATATGATCTGGAATATCTCTCTGCAAAATGTATCAGGAAGCAGCATGGGCTACGGAGTAGATACATTTGAGTTGTTAGCCAGTGGTGCGCAAAATCAGATTCCTGCGAATGTTACTCCGAAGAGTGATACTCTTGCGAACAGCGATCCGGTCAAGATACAAGCAATCTTTGCCTTTGTTCCCACACAGAATACGACGTATACACTTACCGTTGCGATCCAGGAAAACCCTTTTATGGGACCCACAATAAATTTCGATCCCGTCCAGATCACGAACCTTTAGTAGCAAAATGCCTGCCGAGGTATGAGGATTCAGCTATATCACACTGACTGGCTAAAGCAATTCGCCTGGCGTGCGTGGAAAGAAGAGTGCTCGTGATGGATAAACAGCCGCGCCTGTTTGATGTTTGTATTGTTTGCGCTTTATATGAAGAGGCCAGTGTACTCATTGACGAGTTCCAACTGCACTACAGAGTACCTTTTACTAAAGCCTTTAGCCGTCTGGATCAATATGAATACAGATGGTCCACCATTCAGAATCATTGCGGAGAACCTCTGACGGTGTTGGTGAGCTGGCTGCCTGAGAGCGGCCTGGTGCGCACAGGTTTAGACCTCAGACCCCTTCTGGAGGAGTTCCGCCCTCGTTTCGCTGCTATGACAGGATTCTGTGCAGGCTATCAAGAAAAAGTCCATGCAGGTGATCTTGTCGTTGCTGAATATGCCTATCATTATGAAGAGGGGAAAATAGTGAGCGGACCAGATGGACAGCAGCAACAGCCAGAACTGAAAACGGCTCATCCAACAACCCGCGTGATTCAATACGCGAAAGGCTTTGACGGCTGGCGAAAACCTGTCAATGCGTTGAAGTCTCGCCTATTGAATGATCTTGCACAATCAGAGCGCCATATAGCTCCGATGGCGTCTGGTATGGCTGTCCGTGCAGACAATCCATTCCCCTGGTTGACTGAGTACCGGAACCGCAAAACGATTGCGCTTGACATGGAGGCCGCCACTTTCTATCTCGCGCTTCGTTCCTTGCCACAGTCCCATGCATTGGTCGTCAAAGGCGTGTGTGACTACGCGGATGGACAGAAGAATGACAACTATCATGACTACGCCGCTCGCGCCTCTGCTGTCTACATGCTGCACTTCATCAAGGAATATGTCACGCAACAAACGATGCCTCGACGAGATGACTCGGATCATGTAGCGATTTCTGGCGACGCGGATGTACCTCTTCGAATGAAGCCTTCTCCAGCACTAAAAGAAAGTAACAATGGTATGTCATCTAGCAATAAAATAAAGGAATTTGATGTCTTTCTTTGCCATAACAGCCTTGATAAGGAAGAAGTCAGGGAAATTGGACGGCAACTACAAAAAGAGAAGATCAGGCCCTGGTTAGATGAATGGGAATTGGTGCCAGGATGCCCCTGGCAGCGTGCATTAGAAGATCAGATAGCACACATCAAATCGGCTGCGGTCTTCTTTGGCGCTCACGGCATAAGGAGATGGCATTGGCTTGAATCGGAAGCGTTCCTCCGTGAGTTTGTCAGACGTGGCTGTCCCGTCATCCCCGTAATCATGAGTAGCGCCCCCTCAGAACCGGAGATCCCCCTCTTTTTACAAGGCATGATGTGGGTCGATTTTCGTCAAGAGAGCCCCGATCCTCTGCACCAATTGATCCGAGGTATTCGTGGTGCTCATGAACCAGATCCGGGCGTTGTTCTTCCTACGCCCAGGCCAACGAAGATACGCGTGACGTACCAACCTTCTAGAGAAGGGAACAAAGGCATGATTCTCTTCCTTTTAAACGGGACAGAACACACGCTGGAATATATGCGCAGGGATAATCTCTCTCACCAAATCTTTTTTCTCAAACGCAAAGAGCAGGAACTTGTAAGGCTGGTGATGCCTTTTGCTACACTCAAGTCATTGGAGAAATATGCGGAATTCAAAATTGATGGTGTTGACTGCCGTTTCACTGTCAAAATGGCCGCGGTCACGAGTATTATGAGTGTCAAATTGGAAATCGGGGGGATAGAGGTTTTTCGAACGTAGTCCTTATGGCTGGCCTTTCTCAATTCGTCTTGCTCGGGTCTGACTATCTGATCAAGCAGGCTGATACAGCACAAACCTCCTCGGTGAGAACTGATCGCATTGCTGTTTTCAGTCTCGCCCGGGAGGTTGGCTTTTGTAAACTCATCTCCACGACGGGAAGGGATGACTTATATCATGACGCACTATGAAATAGCTACCGCACTCTTCATGCTCAATCACTGTCCATGCGGTTTGAGGTACATCTCAAACCAGTCCAAAGTCAGCTTCCACTGGAAATAGCGATGATGCGGGCTGGCGGAGCCGGCAATCGCGTGGCTGGCGTTGGGGAAGCGGATCAGCTCCACCGTCTGCCGACGGGCGCAGAGCGCGGTGAAAAGCTGTTCGCCCTGCTCAATGGGACAACGGTAATCGTTCTCGGATTGGAGCAGGAGCAGGGGCGTTGCGATGCGGTCCACGTAGGTAATCGGTGAGCGCGCACGATACCATTGCCAGGTTTCCTCACTCTCCCAGAAATGCCCGTACTGCGCACCAAGCCAGAGCGCCCCGACGTCGCTGGTACCGCACATACTGACCATGTTTGAGACGCCATTCACCGAGACACCCGCGGCAAAGCGATTGGTATGCCCCAGCGCCCAGTTGGTCATAAAGCCGCCATAGGAGATGCCCGTGATGCCGAGCCGCTGCGGATCAGCCTTGCCCATTGCAACAACGGCATCAACGCCCGCCATCAGGTCGAGGAAATCCTTCTCGCCCCAGTCAGCCGCCTGCGTAAAGGCCAGGTGATAGCCCTTGCTGCCACGCGGATTGATGTAGAGCGAGGCATAGCCCGCGCCCGCCAGCGCCTGAGCCTGGAAATAGAAGCTGTGCCCCCACGCACTGTATGGCCCTCCGTGAACATGGAGGATCAGCGGGCAGGGACCTTCGGAGTCTGGCGGCTCGACGAGCCAGCCCTCGATCTCCCAACCATCGGGTCCCGTGAAGCTGATACGCTCGGTCGGCGCGATACGCACCTCTGCGAGCAACGCCTGATTGGTGGACACTAGCGGCTGTAGGGGCAACTCCCGCGATGGAATCGGGGAGCTACGGTGGTTGCCCTGCTCGGTCGTCGCCCCGCTCCAGGGAAGGGTGAAAAGATCGTAGGGCTGTTCGGACGTCGCCGCCACCCCCACGAACATCTGTCTCGCCTCCACGCTTTTCAGAGCGACGATATCCGCGGCAGTGGACGAAACACGCCAGCAGTCGCCAGCCTCGACCGCGAGCGCAAAGATCGCGTTTGACCCGTGCTCGGCGCTCACAAAGTAGAGGGTGTGCCCATCGGGCACCCAGAGAGGTGCGGCGCCCCCACCGAAGTGATAGTCGGGCTGTATCGCGGACAGCGAGCGGTCGAGGTGGCTCATGAGGTCGCGCTGGTCGCCGCCAGAGCGCGAAACCAGCCAGAGGTGCGGGTCTTCATAGCCGCTGCGGGCGTTCAAGGGATGTTCCGCGAAGAACGCAAGGCGTTGCCCGTCGGGCGACCAGCTCGGAAGCAGGACGCTGAGATCGCCATCAGTGAGGCGTTGCAGTTCACCATTCTCGACCGCAACTGTCCAGATATCGCTTCCCAGGCTTGCGCTGACGTCGGCAGAGCGATTCGACACAAATGCGATCAGTGCCCCATCAGGCGACCAGACAGCCTGAGCCGCATCGAAATCGCCCTCGGTGAGTTGGCGCGGCTCAGCTTGCGTATCGTCCAGATTAAGGACAAAGAGCTGGGCACGCCGCTCGATGTAGCCACGCGCGTCGAAACGGGTGAGGAGTTCGCTCTGACGGCGCAGGCGCGGAGCGCCTTTATCGACCTCGCCGTGAGCCTCGAACCAGGCCGTCTCCTGCGGGACCTTCTGCCGATCCGTTTCTGGCGTTGAAGTGTAGCAGAGGTGCTTGCCATCAGGCGACCAGAGCGGCGAAGCTGCACCATCGGCCACACTGGTCAGCCGTCGCGCCTCTCCGCCAGCGACCTCAATGAGGAAGAGTTGCGGCTTCCCCTCATGGCGCGTCGAGACAAAGGCCAGCCGCGAGCCATCAGGCGACCAGCGTGGCTGCATATCCTGGCTCTCGCCGCTTGTCAACTGATGGCACTGGCCATCCTCCAGCGAGGCCAGCCAGATTGCTGAGTGCGCCTGATTCTTCGCCTCGTCAAAGCTGCCTACCACATAAGCAACCCGTGTGCCATCGGGCGAAGGTTGAGGATCATCGACCGTCTTGAGTCGCCAGAAATCCTCCAGTGTAAGCGCGCGTTTTTCTCCGCTCATAATATCCCCTTCTCTTAATAAAAATGCTGGCAGACGGCTCCCTCCAATCTGCCAGCGTTCACACAGTATCTGCTCTCTGAAATACGTTTCTTTATTTAGCTTAGCAGACCCATCAGCTTGTGGCAAGGCTCGTCAGCCTCTAAAAGCTCAGGCTTTCCCCTTCGCTCGCCACCGGTGTGCTGGTCACGCTCTCCGCTCTGAAAGAGGTGAGAGGAAAAGCAGGGTTTATTTTGTGGTTTGTGCATCCGGCAGGCGTGTGAAAACCTGCGCGCTCACCGTCGGCTCCAACTTGATGGCCAGACTCTCAATTCCTCCTTTCTCTGAAGTGGCAAACGACACTTTTGTTTTAAATTCAAAGCGTTCAAGGTTAAACTCGAAGATGTCGTAGTGAACGTGGGTCAGAGATGAGGGGATATCGTTATAGATGCACTGCAAGCGATCTTCGACCTGGCTGATAGTCGCGATGCCATAGCCGGGGTGCTCGTAACGCCCACAATAGGCGTCCAGCGCATACGAGGGCCGGGTATCGGGAATAGCAGGCTCAGCTTTCTGCAACTCCGCGCGTTGCTTCTCTGCCTGAGCTTTGAGGTCCGCAAACTCTTGCTGTAAGCGTCCGTTCCAATCCGCCTTTTCCGCGCCGAGCAAACGATCACAGGCGGTAAAGGCGATGATATAGGGCACAAGGGTACTGCCGCAATTGGTGAAAACAGCCACAGCCGCGTGCTCGTCGGGTAGAAGCGCGACCTCAGCCATGAAGCCATCAACCGAGCCGCCATGCTGAACCATACGATGGCCCCGGTACGAGCCTATGAACCAGCCCTGCCCATAACACCAGTTGGCAATCTCTGGATACTTGCTCAGCGGAAGAGATTCGCCTGCCGGGATGACCGTGTGAGGGGTGTGATTCTGTATCAGGTGTTCAGCAGCCAGCAGTTGCGTTTCTCCGTGTTTGCCCTCGTTCAACTGGAAGCGCAACCAGTGTGCTATATCTTCCAGATTAGTGTTGATGCCGCCCGCCGGCCCCATCGCCTGGAATTTGCGATAGAAGGGAACTTCCTGAAGCTTGCCTTCTTTCTCCTGATAGGGCAACGCATAATCGCCAGTTTTTTGCGAGTCCTCGATTGCAGTGTTGCTGCTGACCATCCCCAGAGGTTTGAAGATGCGCGCAGCGACAAATTCTTCCCAGGTCTGACCGGTCACGCACTCAATCAGATAGCCTGCTGTAGCATACATGAGATTGTTATACTGGTAACGTGCGCGAAAATCGGCGCTGGGTTCGAGGTACGCCAAACGCTCAACCAGCTCTTTGCGTGTGAGGTTCGAGCCATACCAGAGAAATTCGTGGCGTGGCAGCCCACAACGGTGGCACAGGAGATCGCGCACCGTCAGGCGCTCGCCCGCAAATTGATCGTGCAGCTTAAAGGTGGGCAGGTAGTGCTTGACAGGCTTATCCCACTCCAGTTTGCCCTCATCTACCAGCAGCGCAATCGCTGCCGCGGTAAACGCCTTGCCTGATGAGCCAATTGGGAAAAGCGTGCGGGGAGTCACGTCCAGGTCCTCGGCCACGTTGCGCTTGCCAAAGCCTTGAGAGAGCAGCACCTCGCCATCCTTGAGGACGATGACGGCAGCACCTGGTACCTTGCCATCCTGGAGTATAGCGCGTACATCGTCTTCAAAGCCTGCAAGTTGAGCGGCGCTGGTCGCGGTTTCAGTGTGCGAATTCATAAGCTCTTCCTTTTCTGCTGATGGTTCATTGTCCTCGACCCAGATAAAACCTCTGGCACTCCTGAGTGTACCTGAACAGATCCTGAGAGAACCTCTACCTAAGGGTAAATCCAGGGGATAACTTTTCGTAACGGGAGGCGGATTTCCTCATGAGAGGAGGCCAAGCGCCCGCGCGCGGGTGATAGCCTGAACGCGGTTGGTGACTCCGAGTTTCTGATAGATCATATTGATATGCGCTTTGACTGTTCCGACGACCACGACCAGTTCGTCGGCAATCTCGCGGTTCTTGCGGCCAACAGCAATCAAGTGGAGTACTTCGCGCTCACGCAAGCTCAATGGATCAAAAAGTGGCTGGGACTCAGCAAGTGAGGTTGGCAGGAAAAAGGCGCCAGACTGCGTAAAGGCTTTGAGCAGCGTAGAGAGATAGGCGATGCTAACAGCTTGTCCCCTGCCTTTCTGGGAGCGCTGCTGCTCAAGCAGATGGCGCAAAAGCCGGGCCAGCGGGTCGCCCTGAGCCACAAACAGACGAACATATCTGCCCGGCTCTGCCAGGGCGACTGCACGCTTCAGCATGCCCAGCGCGCCTGTTCGATCATGCTGGAGTTGGAGCGCCAGTGCTTGCAAGATCAGGATCTCTATCAGCGCCCTCACCCTGCCCGCTTGATTGGCTGTGACGTACCAGTGCTCTAAGCACGCGAGCGCCTGTGCGCCAGCGTCTGGCTCAACGCCAGCCTGGCCTGCCGCGATCAGGACGTGCGCGCGCGTCAAGTCGAGCAGTTCACTGCGCCTGTAGCCAGGATCTGCATCGCGCTGGTTCTGTTCATGCATCCAGAAGAGAGCATCGTCCAGATGGCCCTCTATCAGAGCAAAGCGGGCACGGAGGGGCGCGATTATTTCCGTCAGTTCAACATAGCTGGCATGCTGGCTGAGCGACTCCAGTTGTTGCAGCCAGGATTGTGTAGCCGCACTCTCGCCCTGCGCTTGCGCTATCAGAGCGAGCAGCAACGCGCTATCGAGCAGGATCGTGTTCGCCTGCGTGCGTTGTCCCATCGTCCAGGCTTGCAGCAAATGATGCCTGGCTTCGGCGAGATGATTCCACTCCCATAAAAGATAGCCCAATCCAGCGTGAGCGGAGCCTGCCACGAAGAGCGAGGAGACGCTCGCTCCGGTTTCCAGCGCGAGGACCTGGCGATAGAGCCTGGCGGCCTGGAAAGGATAGCCCTGCGCCGCGTACAGTTCTGCCTGCGCCATCGTGACATAGGGCAAAAGGAGCGTATGCCCCGTCGCCTGGATGTTGCTATTCGCTTCAGAGAGCGCGCGCGCCGCAGCATCCACATCGACGCTGCGGGTGTACGCGAAGCCCAGGAGCATCAAAATCAGGCCGCGCAGATAGTGACTATCGGCGGGAAGTTGTTGCAGAGCCTGCTGGCAGGAAGCAATTGCGGAAGAGAAGTCGGCGAACGAAATGGTATAGACTGAGCGGAGCGCGATAATCTCACTCTGAAGCGCGGCGACCGTCGGCGCTGGCAGCGTCTCCTCAAGCCGATGGAGCGCCTGTTCCGCAGCCTCAACCCATTGGATAAAGCGACTGGACTGCGAGGTGATGAACTCTTGCCAGACCCGACTGATGCAGAGGCGAGGGCTGGAGCGCACAACCTCTTCAGGCAGGGCGTCGAGCCAGGTTTGCAGGATAGTCAGTTTCCCCTCACTGATCAGATTCTGGGCAACTCCTTCAATCAAGGTAGCCGCGTGCGCCTGGTCCCGGGCAGCCAGAGCGTGCTCAATGGCCTCTGCGGGCAAACCGTGCGCCTCGAACCAGTGACTGGCTCGCAGGTGCAGCATGGCAAGCAGTTCCGGCTGGGTACGTAACAAAAAATGGCGTAACGCGCTGGCAAAGAGCGGGTGGTAACGATACCACCCTTCTTGCTCAGCCAGTGGGCAGCAGAACAGATTTGCGCGCGCCAGTTCTTCTAGCATATGCGCAGCGTTCTCCTGGCCCGTTACAGCCGCACAGAGCGCGCTATTACAGCGTTCAAGCAGCGAAGTATGGAGCAGGAAAGTTTGCGTTTCTCGTGGGAGATCCGCTAACACCTCCTCAACAAAATAGGTCTGCATGTGTCGGTTAGTGCCAGCACAGGCGGCGAGGAAGTGAGCACAATCCGTCTGCTCCTGCAAGGCGCTTTTCGCCAGGTAGAGACCCGCGAGCCAACCCTCCACGCGTTCTTCCAACACGTCCAGTTCTTCGGGTCCAGGTTGTAGATGCAGCACGCGGGTGAGCAGCTCCACCAACTCTTCACGGGTCAGACGAAGCGCGCCAGTCCCCAATTCCGCCAGTTCTCCAGAGGCACGCAAGCGGACAAACAGACCAGGCGGCTCGCTGCGGGTCGCGATAATCATATGGACATTTGTGGGCAGATGAGCGAGGAGGAGTTTGAGCGCATGATGAATGCACTGCTGCTCAATCAGGTGATAGTTATCAAGAACGAGGATGATCTGCGTGGGTGATGCGGCCAGTTCGTTGAGCAAGAGAACAATCCCTTCGCTCAGGGCAACCTGTCCCTCCTCCTGGACGCCGGTCAGGATACTCGCGCCGAGGTCAGGATGGACGCGCTGAAGTGCCCCGATCAAATAGACTAGGAAACGTTGCGGCTCGTTTTGTTCACGCTCCAGGGTGAGCCACGCCGCTGGCAGGTGGCGGCAAGCGAGCCATTGCGCTAACAGCGTGGTTTTGCCGCAGCCAGCCGGAGCCGAGAGCAGCGTGAGCCTGTACGCAAGGCTAGCATCCAATAACGCCAGCAGACGTTCGCGTGGAATGAGTGCAGCCTGTAGAGGTGGTGGACGTAACCTGGAAGCCAGCAGGGGTCCCCGGGATATCGCTAGCTGCGAGGTGGGAGCGGTGTCGTCCATCACATGTAGCGTTTGCACCAACTGAGATGTTTGCTGCAATGCGCGTTCTTGTACCGATTGCCGGGGGATTTCGAGCACGACAGCCGATGTTCGTTGCATCTGGTGAGGGACTTCATGCTCACTGTGCTCTTGCCGGTCCTGCTGCGGGAGCCGATCAATGGAAGGATACTTGTCGAGGGTATGGGCCAGTTCTTCCAGGCGAGCAATCGTCAGAGTCGGCGTGCGTCCAGCATATTGCTTGATCCGGCGTTCCCCCTGGCGACGATACGCGTACCAATAGCCCTCGTTGCCGCGTGCCCGTGTCTCTTTAAGCAGGGTGAGATGGCCGCGCCTGCCCTGAAAAGAGAATGAACTGCGCTCGGCCAGCCAGGTCCGCCACCTTTCATCGTCTGCTGATAGAGAAGAAAACCGTTGTTGTCCCCGTTCGTAGACAGCATAGATATTGTGCTCAGAAGACCAGACAAGAGCATGTGCGGCAGGTTTGGGCATAGCATCGTTCCTTAGATTTGTTGTGTCCCCCAACACTCGTCGGACATCTTTAGCCCCCAACCATCCCTATTGATAATCCCCAACACAAGTATACGTGAAAAACCGAACGTGAGCAACCCGGGCATGTTAATGCACCAGCATACCAACAGGTGACAAAAAGTGATAGACTGCGGTAGGGTCTCGGATTATTACCTGATACGCATATTGCTTTATATCATGCGCGTCTCATCAATCTCTATCGAAAAACTCTCAATGATAAGCACGTTTCGTCATGGGTGAAAAAGCACATGGAACAGCGTGGAAAGGGAGAACAGCGATGTGTGGAATAACGGCCCTGTTCAGGGATCTGAAGGTGGAGCTACCCCCTGGTACCCTCGCAAGGATGACAAAAGCGGTGCATCACCGCGGACCAGACGACGCGGGGATGATTTTTCTTTCACCAACTTCCACCGGAGCGTGGCACCTTTGTTCGACGGATAATGCTCAATGGCAGCTCGCTCTGAGCGCTCGCCGTCTATCTATCCTGGATGTGGGCCAGGCCGGGCATATGCCGATGGGCTATCAGGGCAAATACTGGCTCGTGTATAACGGGGAGGTCTATAACTTCCTGGAATTGCGGCACGAGTTAGAGGCATTAGGTCATAGCTTTCGATCAAACGCGGATACGGAAGTGATCCTGGCCGCTTATGCCGAGTGGGGGACGAGCTGCTTTGCCCGTTTCCGCGGCATGTGGAGTCTGGTGCTTTTTGACTGTGAGCGCAACCAGGCCATCCTCTGTCGAGACCGATTAGGCATTAAGCCCCTCTACCTGTGGCAACGAGCGGGGTTGGTTGCGGTTGTCTCAGAGATCAAACAGTTGCTCTCCTTGCCAGGCTTTACGCCCGTGATGAATAGCGTGACGGCGGCAGAGTATCTTCAGACGGGATATGAACAGCCGCACAGAAGCTTTTTGCGTGATGTCCAGGTCGTTCCTGCGGGCTGTTGGCTCACGGTCTCTTTCAAGACACTTTTCCCCTCCACCCCTCAGCGTTACTGGTATCCTGAACGGGTCGAGGCGACGATCACCGACGCGGAGACGGCTGGATCTCTCTTTGCCGAGAAGTTGCGTGAGAGTGTGGCCCTGCATCTGCGCAGTGACGTTCCGGTCGGTTGCGCGTTAAGTGGCGGCATGGACTCTACAGCTCTCGCTGTCCTGATCGATGGATTAACAAGCCAGCAGGATGTTTCCCTCAATACCTTCACGGTCACGACTCCTGGCTCTCTGACGGACGAGCGAGACTATGTGGATGCGGTGGTGAAGCATATTCACGCCATGCCCCATTATGTGACGCCTGACCCGGTGACCTTCCTGCAAGAAATGGATCAATTCCTGTATTGCCATGATGAGCCGGTTGGCAGTCTCTCGATGTACGCAGGATATTGCATTGCCCGCCTGACCAAAAAAAGCGGAATTACGGTAACCCTAAATGGACAGGGGGGAGATGAAATTCTCTCCGGGTACTGGCAATCCTATTTGCTCTATCTGCGCAGATTAGCCCGTCATGGGCACCTTTGTTCGCTGATAGAGCATCTGGTGGGAGCCTCCCTGAGGGATGGCAATCCGTTATTGCTCGCGCAAATCCCGATCATGTTCAGGCGGTACCTGCTTCGTCGAAAACCTGCATCCCTGGTGCGACTTCGTCAAACATTGAACGTAGAGAGGCCGAGCGTATTACAACAACTGCTGGCTTTGGATGAAGCCGCGTGGCGTTTAGAGCAGATCCGCACCGTGTTTCTGCCGCGCTTGCTCAAATGGGATGACCGCAACTCAATGGCCTTCTCGGTTGAGGGGCGCTACCCGTTTCTGGATCACGAATTAATCGAGCTCTGTTTGTCATTTACTTCCCAAACCCTCTATCGCTGTGGGTGGACCAAGTGGCCGCTGCGCACTGGCCTACGTCATGTCTTGCCGGGCAAAATCCTGCATCGCCGCTCAAAGCTGGCCTTTGAGGTGCCGCAGGATGCCTGGCTGTGCGGTCCACTGCGTCCAGCACTAGAAGCATGGCTCAAGCAGGATCGTCCCCTGTGGGACTATATCGAGCGAGCCGATGTGCGGCACCTGGCGCAACAAACGTGGCAACTGCGTGGCAAGAGGCAAGAACCTGGGCAGGCGTTGTTTCGCCTGTTTGTCTTTG
>DASRHT010000125.1:0-164170 GCA_035650355.1 Ktedonobacteraceae bacterium | reverse complement strand
ATCTCTCCCTGGAGCTTGATGAGCACCCAGCCGGACTGATCGGACACCTGGAATACAAAACCGATCTGTTTAGCGCAGCAACCATTGCGCGGATGGCCGCTCACTGGCAGAATTTGCTGGCAGCTATGGTAGCGGAGCCTGCCCGCACAATCGCCTCTCTGACTGTGCTCACCTCGGAAGAGCGCGACCGGCTCCTGGTGGAGTTGAATACTACCTCTATGGCCTATCCTGTAGATTGTTGCTTCCATCAATTGTTTGAGGAGCAGGTCAGCCGTACACCATCACGTATTGCTGCCGTCTTTGAGGGATCACAGCTTACTTACCAGGAACTCAATGCTCGTGCTAACCAGCTTGCTTCTTACCTGCGTTCGCTACATGCGGGATCGGATGTGCTGGTTGGGATCTACATGGAACGTTCGCTGGAGATGCTAATAGCTCTGCTCGGTATCCTCAAAGCTGGCGGGGCCTATCTGCCCCTTGACCCTTCCTATCCGGCGGAACGCCTTGCTTTTATGCTGGAGGATGCCGGAGTAGCGGTGTTAGTCACTCACCATGCGTTAGTGGCGCAACTGCCCTCTCACCATGCCAGGGTTGTCCGTGTGGATGCTGACCGGGACCAGTTTGTCAATCTCAGTCAAGCGAATCTTACGACATCCGTCACATCCGCTCATCTGGCTTATGTCATCTATACCTCCGGCTCAACCGGTCGCCCTAAAGGTGTGCAGATTTCCCATCGCGCGCTGCTCAACTTGCTCCTGTCCATGCGCGCTGAGCCAGGCATCAGCGCGCAAGATACGCTGCTAGCCGTGACAACCCTCTCTTTTGATATTGCGGGTCTTGAGCTATACCTGCCGCTCATCGTCGGGGCACGACTGGTTATCGCCAGCCGCGATGTTGCCACTAACGGTAGAGCCCTTGCTAAGGCTCTGGCTGAGGCGCATGCCACGATCATGCAGGCCACTCCTGTTACCTGGCGCATGCTGCTTACAAGCGGCTGGCTTCCAGATCCGTCCCTCAAGATGCTCTGTGGCGGCGAGGCCCTTCCGCTGGAATTGGCCCGACAGTTGTTGCTAAATGGAAGCTCTCTCTACAATATGTATGGTCCCACCGAGACAACGATCTGGTCAACCCTGCGCAAAATTGAGCTGACCGATACCACTATCTCGATTGGACGCCCGATTGCCAACACCACTATCTATATTCTGGACAAGCATTTACAGCCTGTTCCAATGGGAGTGCCTGGCGATCTTTATATCGGT
The DNA here is from genome assembly GCA_035650355.1 of Ktedonobacteraceae bacterium. Lineage (GTDB taxonomy): Bacteria > Chloroflexota > Ktedonobacteria > Ktedonobacterales > Ktedonobacteraceae > DASRHT01. The sequence continues at coordinate 162,911 of DASRHT010000125.1, read as the reverse complement.
GGCGACGGGCTGGCTCATGGCTATCTCAATCGTCCTGAGTTGACTGCCGAACGCTTCGTTCGTCATCCCTTCAGCGCCAATCCTGCTGACCGGATCTATCGTACAGGCGATGTGGCCCGCTATCAGAGTGATGGGACCATCGAACTGCTAGGTCGTGCGGACCAACAGATCAAATTGCGTGGTTTCCGCATTGAACTGGGTGAGATCGAGTCCGTTCTGGGACAACACCCAGCCGTTGAGCAGGCCGCGGCGCTGGTGCGAGAGGATCATCCTGGCGATACCTATCTGGCGGCTTACCTGGTCCTACGGAGCGGGCTACACGCCACGGTTGCCGAACTGCGGCAGCATCTCAGCAAGCATGTACCTGACTACATGCTCCCATCCGCTTTTATGCTGCTTGACCGGCTGCCTCAAACTCCTAATGGAAAGCTAGATCGGCGCGCTTTGCCTGTTCCCGATCATGTGAGCCTGGACAGACAGGATTTCATTGCCCCACGTACATCTCTCGAAGAAGTGATTGCAAGCATCTGGTCACAAGTTTTGGGCATTGAGCGAATCGGCATTCATGATAACTTCTTTGCTCTGGGTGGTCACTCACTGTTAGCCATGCAAGTAGCATCACAATTTCATACAGCTTTTCAGGTCGATCTCCCTTTGCGCAAGTTCTTTGATGCTCCCACAGTAGCTCAAATCGCCGCAGTGATCATGCAACAACAGACCAACCCGATAAAAAAGCAGCTTCCTGCTCTCCATGCACTCACAAGACAATCATGCCCGGACAGGACGCTCGTTTTTCCTACCACCTCGGCTCAACAATCCCTCTGGTTTATCGATCAGTTGGACAGTGGCAATACGGCTTACAACCTGCCCGTTACTCTGCATCTCTATAAGCCCCTGCATATGGAGGCGCTCAAGCAGAGTCTGGCAGTACTGGTCCGTCGCCACGAGGCTCTGCGCACCACCTTTACCGTGATCGATGAGCAGCCAATGCAGGTAGTTGCTGAGCGCCTGGATATACCCGTAGTGGTTAAAAACCCCCAGCATGTATCAGCATCTGAGCAATCCTCGATGGTTTTGCAACTGGCGACGCAAGAGCTCCAGCGCCCATTTGACCTGGCCCGGGGGCCACTGTTGCGGGCTACCGTATTCCATCTGAACGCTGAGGAGCACATTTTACTGCTGGTAATGCATCATATCATCGCTGACGGCTGGTCTATTAGTCTGCTGCTCCAGGAATTTGCAACGCTCTACGAAGCGTTTTTGTTGGGGGAACCTGTAGCTCTGCCCGATCTTCCTCTACAGTTTGGGGATTTCGCGGTGTGGCAACGCGAGTGGCGGCAAAGCGAGCTGATCAATGAACATCTTTCCTACTGGAAACAACAGCTTGCAGGCGCTCCAACCACGTTAACGCTGCCAACCGACCATCCCCGCCCAGCGCAAGCAACATATCATGGAGCCATGCACACTTTTGCGTTGTCGGCAGAGTTGAGAGCGCAACTAAAGGCATTGAGCCAACGCGAGAACGTCACTTTATATATGACGCTAGTAGCCGCCTTTCTGGTATTATTGCAACGCTATTCCCATCAAGACGATCTTTTGCTTGGCACGACTACCGCGGGTCGCACTTTTGCGGAAACTCAGCCTGTGTTCGGCTACTTTATCAATACGCTGGTGTTACGCACCGACCTGTCAGGTAATCCTACCATTCATGAGCTCCTGGAGAGAGTACGTGAAGTCACGCTCGCCGCCGATGCCCATCAGCACCTTCCCTTCGATATGCTGGTAAGAGAGCTCCAACTAGAGCGATCTCCGGGTCAGAGCCCGCTCTTCCAGGTCTTTCTAACCCTGGACCCTCCCTTACCGGAACTTGCTCCAGGCTACGACTCCAGGCAACTGGACCTCGCTACGGGCGCGAGCAAATTTGATCTTTCACTTGAGCTTGCCGACGGCCCAACCGGCATCATCGGCCACCTGGAATATAGCAGCGATCTTTTTGACGCTCCCACCATTGCACGTATGGCTGGACGCTGGAAAATACTGTTACACGCAATGGCCGATGATACTACCAGGCGTATAGCCGAACTCCCCTTGTTGACGGATGCAGAACGCCAACAAATCCTTTTCGAGTGGAACGCCACTCAGATCCCCTATTGCAGAGCCGATACGCTGCCACAACACTTTGAGGCCCAGGTTGAGCGGACGCCGGATGCTGTTGCCATCATGTTTGATAATACCGCGTTGACCTATGAGAGCCTTAACGCACAGGCCAATCAGGTTGCGCGCAACCTCCGACAGCGTGGTATGCAGGTAGGAACACGCGTCGCAATTTGCTATGAACGCTCGCAAGAGCTGATCATAGCGTTGCTCGGCATCCTCAAAATAGGCGGCATCTACGTTCCCCTTGACCCAGCTTACCCTGTAGAGCGTCTTGCCTTCATGTTAGCAGACTCGCGGGCTGCCGCGCTGATTACTCAACAGCACCTGCTAGAACACCTTTTTTGCGCTCTGTCAGGTGATACTGTTAGTATGCCCAAAGATGATAGTGGAAGAGCGATGGCTGCTACAGACCAATCTAGCTGCTGCAATAATATGATCTGTCTGGATCGCGAATGGTCAACAATCGCGCAAGAGAGCCAGGAAAATCTTGCATGCTTTATCGACGGCGAGAGTCCGGCTTATATGCTCTATACCTCTGGCTCTACAGGCACGCCAAAGGGAGTGTTGGGTACGCATCGTGCCGCGCTCAATCGCTTCAATTGGATGTGGCGCACCTATCCTTTTGCCCCGGATGAAGTCTGTTGCCAGAAGACAACGTTGAGCTTTGTAGACGCGGCGTGGGAGATTTTTGGACCATTGCTACAGGGTATAAAAACCGTGATCATTCCCGAAGTGATAGTCAAAGATCCCTCCCAGTTCCTGCAAGTTCTTGCCGCTCATTCCGTCACGCGCGTTGTGCTGGTTCCTTCGCTCTTGCGCGCTCTGCTTGACGTTGCAACCGCGCTAGATCAGCATTTACCTGATCTCAGGTATTGGATTTGCAGCGGGGAAGCCCTCCCTCTAGCACTGGTCCAACGTTTTCAACAGCATCTACCCACTCGCCTCCTGCTCAATCTATATGGCTCCTCTGAAGTCGCCGCCGATGCGACCTGTTACGAGGTAAAAAGCGCCACGCAGCTTGTCAATGTCCCCATAGGGCGCCCGATTGATAATACCCAGATCTATCTGCTAGACCGGCATCTGCAACCAGTCCCGATAGGCGTTCCTGGCGAACTACATATTGGCGGCGATGGGCTGGCCCAGGGCTACTTTGACCGTCCGGCATTGACTGCTACCAGGTTCATCCCTCATCCTTTCGTAGAGACCTCTCACGATGATGCGGGGAGCTACGGCGCGTTCGAGCCGGGGGCGTTCCTTTATAAGACTGGCGATTGGGCGCGTTACTTGCCGGATGGCAATATCGAGTATCTGGGTCGCCTGGATCATCAGGTGAAGCTTCGTGGCATGCGGGTCGAGCTGGGGGAGATCGAGGCTGTACTGAAGCAGTATCCCGCAATTCGCGAAGCTCTCGTCCTTGTCCACGAAGCGGCGCCCGATGATCAGCGTCTCGTCGCCTATATTGTTCTCCATGAAGGACAGATCGTAGCAGACGATGGATTGCGGCAGCACCTTGCTCAACGTTTGCCGCCTCACATGCTGCCATCCGCCTATATCCAGCTTGATACGCTTCCGCTCACCCCAAACGGCAAAGTAGACCGGCACGCGCTACCTGCTCCCAACGCGGCGCAGAGAGCCACGACAGCAACCTATGTTGGACCTCAGCTCGCGATCCATCACCAGCTCATACAGATCTGGGAAGAGCTACTTAACGTGCAGCATGTGAGTATTCGCGACAACTTCTTCACATTGGGAGGGCATTCCTTGCTGGCTGCTCGTCTGATGGCGCGCATCGAACGCATATGGGGCAAAAGGCTGCCGCTCTCCATACTCTTTGCAGGAGCCACGATAGAACATCTGGCAACCGCTTTGCGCAACGAAACTCGTTCAGGGAATAATCGGGCGCCTATTGTGGCAGTCAATGCAGGTGGCACGAAGCGTCCATTTTTCTTCTTGCACGGCGATTGGCAGGGGCAGGGCCTTTACTGCTTGCAGCTCTCGCAGGCACTGGGAGAGGAGCGCCCCTTCTATGTCCTGGAAACCTACCGCTATGATCATCTGAACGTGCTACCTGCTTTCGAGGAGGTCGCTGCTGCCCATCTTGCAGCCATACAATCTATCCAGCCCGCAGGACCTTATACCCTGGGCGGTTGGTGCAACGGCGCACTCTTCGCCTACGAAATAGCTCAACAATTGCACGCCGCAGGCCAGAAGGTTGATACCCTCGTCTTAATGGACCCTGGCTCCGCTTCACCTTCGGGCCGTTTCCTGAGCAAAGTCATTCGCCGGGTGAGCCATTCAGGGCATCTAGAGCAAAAACAGCAAGTTGACTGGTTTCTCCGTTTCCTGCACATCTATGAATATGTGCGTCTGTGGAAGGAGCGGAGGAAACACATAGCCATCCAGCGTAGAACAGAAAGCGAAGGAACGCCAGCAGAGGTTGAAGTCGCTCATCCCAATTTTCAATCGTTATTGCCTCCCATAGAAAATTTGCGTCAGAACTACTTGAGCATCTTTAACTGGTGGGCTGCCTCCTACAAAATTACCCCTTACGCCGGTCGGATAGCTGTTTTCTGGACCAAAGAGGACGACGCGCGGCGCCGGAAAGACTGGGAGCGCATTCTGGCTGGCAGGCACAATGTTGACATCTATACGGTACCGGGTACGCATGTCACAAGTCGCACCAGATATGCTCAAGATCTGGCAAAAAGTTTGCGCGATTGCCTGGACAAATGAGAGCCAATATATAAGGAGGGAAACATGCGCGTAGCCATTGATATGCTCATCGCGGAAAAAGAAGCTGGCGGGATGCTTTTTGCTACCCGGGCATTATTAGACGGCTTAGCCCGTATTGACCAGGATAACGAATATATCATTATTACGGGCCGCCCAGAAGATTATCAAAAGCTGACTGCAACTGCGCTCTTCCGTATTCATGCGATAAAAGTGCGCACATGGAGCGGCATTCTGATCCAGCATCAGCTATTGCTCCCCGACATCTTGAAAAAATTGCAGCCAGATGTCCTGCATGTACCAGCCTTTGCCGCCCCCATTGGCTGGCATGGTCCCCTGGTGATGACCGTACACGATCTGGCATTTCTCAAGGTCCCTCAACAATCATCGCTCTATGCCAGACTTTACTGGCAATACCTGCTGCGTGAAAGTGTGCGCCGCGCCCAGCAAATCATTGCTATCTCCGAGCAAACCCGCGAAGAATTAGAGACGCTCTGGTCGATTGAGCCGGAGCGCATCCATGTGATCCATAATGCGCTACGTTCTTCACTGTATCAGCATGCTATCAGCTCAGAAGCTGTGCAAGTCATGCAACAACGTTACGGCGGTCGTTACCTCCTGCATGTTGGTCGCATTATGCCGCGCAAAAATGTAGAGACGCTGCTCCAGGCGTATCACCTGCTGGCAGAACGTTTCGCCGATCTACACCTGGTATTGACCGGAGGCACAGGCTATGGTAGCTCCGGCGTCTTAGAGCAGATCGCCGATTCACCGTACCGCGAACGTATTCATCAAGCAGGCTGGGTAGCTGAGCAGGAGATGGGACCCCTCTATGCCGGCGCAGAGGCGCTGATATTCCCATCCAGGCACGAGGGATTTGGTCTGCCCACGCTAGAAGCGATGGCTCACGGCACCCCTGTTGTTGCTAGCTTCGAAGCTGCCAGTACTGAAATTGCGGGCGACGCCGTCTTGCGTGTAGATTGCTCCAGTGATGCGCTGCTTGCCGATGCCATTGCCTGGCTCTTGACCGATCAGCATTTGCGTACACACCTGATTCGCAGCGGCCTGGCACAGGTGGCCCAATTTAGTCCCGAACGTTGCGCCCATGCAACCCTCCAGGTCTATCAGCAAGCGGCAGGGATCACTTCGGCTATAAGAAAAGAAATGGCGAGCAAGGCAGGGGCGAAGTAAATGTCAGTGAGAAAATATGCGGAGTCCCTGCCCCTGGTCAGCGTGATCATACCGTTTTCCAGGTCATTGCTCGCTAAGGCTGCGCTCGAAAAGCTAGTTCGGCAGACATATCCGGCGGGGCTGACCGAGATATTACTGGTTGGCGCCAACAGTAAAAGTCTGGCAGAGCTGTATCCAATCAAAGCCATTGAAACCCCTCCCATCTATTATCCTGGCATAGCTCGCAACATCGGCGCACGCTCAGCCGCAGGCACTTATTTGCTCTTCCTGGATGATGATTGCGAGCCTGCACCTGATTGGATTGAGCAGAATATACGCATTCTTGAAGGTTCTGACTTTGGAGCCGTTGGCGGGCAGATTACTGGTAAATCAAGAACTTTTTTTGCCCGCTGCGTTGATTTTAGTCGTTTTGGCTTCAGCCAGAGCAATAAAGCCGCTGTAACCTGGGTATGTTCAGCCAGTCTGGGAGTGAAACGTTCAGCATTTGAGCAGGTACAGGGGTTCAACGAAGAACTGCGCTCGGAAGAAGACATAGATTTCTGCTATCGCCTCATGCAGGCAGGCTATAAAACTGCCTATCAACCGGCCATCAAGGTACGCCACAATCATCGACGCGCCAGCTTTCTCGCTCTGATACGCTATAGCTACTTTTATGGCCGTGTCAGCGGGTTGTATGTGAAGCGCCTCTATGCACAAATGTCATTCAGGAACGCCATCCTTACCAGACTCCAGCACCCGCTGCTTTATCCGTTAATGATCATTCCAATCTCTCTAGGCGCAACGTTAAATATCGTGCGACTGAATATCAGAGAATATCCGGTCGTTATGCTCTACGCTCCTTTTATCTTCCTCTCAAAAGCTGCCACCCATATTGGTATCTGGTTCTGGCTGCTACGCGGTCAACCGGTAACGCTGGATTGATACTCGTTTTGAGCTTCCTTTCCCCTTTTAACAACAGCATACCAGGACTTCAGGCATTCCTGCAACACAACCCAGCCGTATCGCAGGGCTTTTCAGTTCTCGTCATGCTCGCAGGGCGAAGCCCTGCTCGCAAGGGGAGAGAGGTGCCGGCACCTCTCTCCCCTTGCTCTGCGCCCCGTTCGGGGCGCGAACCCCGGCAGCAGGAGTCAGAGGAGAGGACAACTGAAAAGCCCTGAGCCGTATCGCTTCTGTAATTCTACCAGTCGTGCAAAAAGGGATGCCAGCCAAAAGCAGGTACTTTTACAGATGTGCTTCAGCGGGTTCATCGGCTATACTGCGACCACAGAGTGTGAAACGAGAGTCAAAAAACAAGTGAGGGATGATAGCTATGGCTCAATCCGATACAACAATAATGCAAAAAGGGAACGATGCGAAGCAGCAGGAAATGCCTGCACCCCAGAGGGAAGAGTATGCCTATTTCGAGGGTCGTATCGTACCGATGCGCGAGGCGAAAGTAAACATAGCAACGCATGCCCTACAGTATGGCACAGCCTGTTTTGAAGGCATTCGTGGCTACTGGAACGAGCAAAAGCCGCAGATGTACCTGCTCAAGCTGCGCGAACATTATCTTCGCATGGCAGACTCGTGGAATACGCTGCATATGCATCCTCGCGCATCGGTAGATGAGCTTTGTCAGCTTACCGTTGAGCTGGTTCGTAAGCACAGTTACCGCCAGGATGTCTATATACGGCCTCTAGCCTACAAAGCTAGCCGTATCGTTCAACCTCTATTGAGTGAGTTGAAAGACGAGATTGCCATCTATACCCTCCCGATGGGCAATTATGTTGACATCAGCGCAGGTCTGCGCGTCTGTACATCCTCGTGGCGGAGAGCAAATAGTAATGCCATGCCGGTGCGCGCAAAAGTCACAGGCGCATACGTAAACAATGCCTTAGCAGCAGATGATGCAAAGACTGCTGGATTTGATGAAGCCATTATGCTCACCGATGATGGCACAGTTTCAGAGGGAAGTTCCTGTAACATTTTTATATTGCGAAATGGAAAGTTCGCGACGCCAGCTATTTCAGAGGATATCCTGGAAGGAATTACGCGCAATGCCCTCATCGACATGCTACGCAATGAGTTTGGTATGGAAGTGGAAGAGCGGCGTATTGATCGCACTGAGCTGTATGCAGCCAGCGAAATCTTCTTTTGTGGGACAGGCGTCCAGGTATCGCCGGTGGTCAGCGTTGATTACCGCCCCGTGGGAACAGGCAAGCCAGGAGCATTGAGCATGCAACTGCAATCCCTCTATCTCTCCGCCTGTCGCGGTGAAAATGAACGCTATAGGGATTGGCTCACACCAGTTTATAAAGACTCGTACAAACCGCATTAAAGAAGGAGAGTAAATCCATGGATAATGCTCAGACACTCTATAAAGTTGTCATCAATCATGAGGAACAATATTCTATCTGGCCGGCAGACAGGGAGAACCCTTTGGGCTGGCGGGACGCGGGTCACCAGGGAACAAAGGAAGCCTGTCTGGATTATGTAAAAGAGGTATGGACTGATATGAGGCCGCTCAGCCTGCGCGAAAAAATGGCAAAAAATCAGGCATAGAGATACGACAGTTGTTATAGACATAGCGAGGATAAATATGGATACCTGTATTCATACACTTTTTGAGATGCAGTCAGAGCGCACCCCTCACGCCATAGCACTGGACTTTGCTGGCAAACGTCTTACCTATCAGGAGCTGAACTGGCGCGCTAATCAACTTGCACATCATTTACATGAGCAAGGGATAGGGCCGGAGATTCTTGTTGGCCTCTGCCTGGAGCGTTCGCTTGAGATGATTGTGGCTATCCTGGCAATCCTAAAAGCAGGAGGCGCATTTGTTCCACTTGACCCCGGCTATCCCAGGGAGCGCCTGGGATTTATGTTGCATGATGCCCAGGTAGCACTACTCATCACACAGCAGTCATTGGCTGAACAATTCAAGGAAGATGCGATCCAGACGCTTAGCCTCGATAGCCAGCAGCATGTTATTGCTCAGTATAAAACCCACAATCTGGCAAACGTGGCATATCCTGAGAATCTGGCCTATGTGATCTATACCTCAGGCTCAACCGGCAAACCCAAAGGCGTCATGGTAAGACATCGAGGATTATGCAATCTTGCTTTTGCACAGAAACAAGCCTTCGAGTTACGAGAGGATAGCCATATCCTGCAATTTGCCTCGTTGAGCTTCGATGCCTCCGTCTGGGAAATCTTCATGGCGCTTCTAGCGGGAGCAACGCTTCATCTCGCAACGAAAGATTCTCTGTTACCGGGGCCGTCTCTGATAGAGGTTTTACAAGAGCGGAATATCACCGTTGCCACACTGCCACCTTCGGCGCTGGCGATTCTCCCTGACGTAGAGCTGCCGGCGCTACAGACGCTGATTACTGCCGGTGAAGCCTGCCCGGCCAGTCTGGTGGCCCGTTGGGCGCCGAACCGCTATTTTTTCAACGCCTATGGCCCTACTGAAACGACCGTATGCGCAACTATGGCCCGCTGCCACGATAGCCAGGGCAATCCCTCCATCGGTCTGCCAATTGCGAATATGCAGGTGCATATACTGGATGAGAAGCTGCGGCAAGTGCCGGTCGGCGACATTGGCGAGATATATGTCGGAGGCATTGGCCTGGCGCGCGGCTATCTGAGACGGCCAGAACTCACCGCTGAACGCTTTATCCCTGATCCGTTTGGAGATGAAGCGGGGGAGCGTCTTTACAAAACGGGAGACCTCGCCCGCTATCTTCCTGATGGACAGATCGAATTTCTTGGCCGTAGCGACTCCCAGGTCAAGATTCGAGGATATCGCATCGAATTGGGAGAGATCGAGGCGATGCTCAACGCCCATCCCGTTGTGCGCGAGGCGGTAGTCATCGCTCGTGAGGATCGACCAGGAGAACGTCGCCTGGTAGCCTATTTCATTGCAAAACAGGAACAGAACATAGACCTCAGGGGATTGCGCAGCAATCTGGGAGCGAGTTTGCCTGATTATATGCTTCCGAGCGCCTTTGTCGTGCTCAAAGAGTGGCCGCTCACACCAAATGGGAAGATTGATCGTCGTTCCCTACCAATGCCCGATGCTGGCAGTCTCGCATTGCGGGAGCCTTTTGTGGCGCCACGTACGCCCTATGAGGAAGCCCTGGCGCAGGTCTGGCGCGAAATGCTCCATCTGGATCATGTGGGGATGCATGATAACTTTTTCCTCCTGGGAGGACATTCCCTGCTGGCAACACAAATCGCGGCTCGCATACGCAATACCTTTCAGGTGGAGATGGCTCCAGCGACAGTGTTTACCTGTGCCACCATTGCAGAATTAGCCCACTATATTGAGCAGCAGCGTTATGGCGAGCAAGATCAACGCATCGCGTCCATCCAGCTCTTACCACGTAGAGGCAACCTGCCGCTCTCCTTCTCACAAGAGCGCGTCTGGTTTCTACAGCAATTAGATCCAACTAATCTGGCATATAACGCCCAGGCGATACTACGGTTGACAGGTCGGCTAGATGTTGAGACATTAGAGCGTAGCCTGAGTGAAATTGTGCGACGGCACGAAATCTTCAGGACAACATTCCCGGCAGTGGATGGTCGTCCTGTCCAACTCATTCATCAGCCTCAAGCGATAAAAATACCGCTTGTTGATCTACGAACCCTGGCAGAGCATGAACATGAAGCGGCAGTACAGCGGCTCATGCATAAAGAGTTTCAGCAGCCTTTTGATATCACACAACTCCCTTTGGCAAGATGGAGCCTGCTGCGCTTGAGCGAGCAAGAATATATCTTAGTGCATGTGGAGCATCATCTGGTGCATGATGGCTGGTCATTCACAGTCTTCCTGCGTGAGCTACAAGAGCTGTACACTGCTTTCGTTACGGGCAGGCCATCCTCGCTACCACCGCTTGCGATCCAATTCGCAGACTTTGCGCAGTGGCAACGCCAGTGGATGCAAGGGAAGGAAGCTGAGGCACAATTAGCCTATTGGAAACAAAAATTGGCAGGGAGTCCTGCGCTTTTAGAGTTACCCACCGATTATCCGCGTCCTGCTGTTCTTGGCTTTAAGGGAGCGGTACAACGGATTGACCTTCCCGTAGCACTCTGCGAGGCGCTGCGCGTCCGCTGTCGCCAGGAGGGTGTGACCCTCTATATGATGTTGCTCGCAGCCTTTTTAACTCTTCTATATCGTTATAGCGGCCAGGAAGATCTGTGTGTGGGTGCGGGCATCGCCAATCGCCGCTGGCAAGAGACAGAGCCTCTAATCGGTATGATTATCAATACGCTGGCTTTGCGTACAGACCTCTCTGGCAACCCCACCTTTCAGGAACTACTCGGACGTGTACGCGAGGTAACATTGGAAGCCTATGCTCACCAGGATCTGCCCTTTGGCAAAGTTGTAGAAGCGCTGCAACCTGAACGCAGCCTGAGCTATTCACCGCTGTACCAAACTCTGTTCAGCTTCCACGATTCACCATTGCCAGATTTAAATCTGCCAGAATTGAAGGTGAAGATAACCGAGGGCTTGAGCAATAACTCTGCCAAGTTTGATATCAACATTGTGGTTATTCCGCGCGCGGAACAACTGGTTGGAATGCAAACCGCAACAGAAGATAAAGCTATTACCTTAATATGGGAATATAATACTGACCTGTTTGTGCCGGCTACCATCCAGCGTATGACTGGACATTACCAGGAACTCTTACGGCAGATCAGCGTCGATCCAGGGCAGCGTATCAACGCAATGTCCATGCTCACCCAGGCTGAGCAACAGCAACTGCTGTTTTCATGGAATGAGACGACAGCCGACTATCCACAGGGGCAGTGTATTCATCAGTTGTTCGAGGCCCAGGTCGAACGCACACCTGACGATCTGGCGGTAAGCCATGGCAGGGATCGCCTGACCTATAGCGAGCTGAACCGCCGCGCCAATCAGTTGGCACATTACTTACAGCAACGGGGCGCAGGGCCTGAAGTTTTCATCGGCATCTGCGTGGAACGCTCGCTCGATCTGATTGTAGGGCTGTTGGGGATTCTGAAAGCAGGAGCAGCGTATGTGCCTCTGGACCCCAATTATCCGCGCGAGCGATTGATGTTCATGCTAGAAGATGCCCGAATACCGTTGCTTTTGACGCAAGAGCGGTTGTTACATCACCTACCTGATCATGATGCACAGGTAATATGCCTGGATACCGATTGGCAGCAGATCGGATTGGAAAATGAGAACAATCCACGCAGCAATGTAATCAGCGAAAATGTGGCGTATGTAATCTATACCTCTGGCTCAACCGGACGACCCAAAGGTGTACAGATTCCTCATCAGGCAGTGGTCAACTTTTTGACCTCGATGCGTCAGCAACCTGGGCTGCAACGTCATGACGTGATGCTGGCCGTCACCAGTATATCATTTGATATTGCTGCGCTGGAGTTGTTCTTGCCTCTTGTTGTAGGAGCCAGAGAGGTGATTGCCAGCCGCGAAGACGCCCTCGATGTTACACGGCTCATGGAGCAATTAGCTACTACCCAGGCAACCGTTATGCAGGCAACGCCGGCCACCTGGTTGCTACTGCTGGCTGCTGGCTGGCAAGGCGACCCTCGCCTCACCATTCTCTGTGGAGGAGAGGCGCTCAACAATGAGCTGGCGATGCAATTGTTAGGGAAGGCTGGCCGCCTCTGGAACATGTACGGTCCCACGGAAACGACTATCTGGTCTACGCTGCATCAGATCGAAACAAGCGATAGATCAAGCTATATCGGTTGTCCCATTGCCAATACGCAGATCTATATCCTGGATCAGTCCTGGCAGCCCGTTCCCATTGGCGTTCCAGGAGCACTTTATATCGGTGGCGATGGCCTGGCACGCGGTTATCTCAACAGTCCAGACCTGACGGCTGAGCGTTTTGTACCACATCCCTTTAGTTGTAAACCTGGGGCGCGCCTTTACAAAACTGGCGATCTGGCACGCTATCGGCCTGATGGCAAACTGGAATTCCTGGGGCGGCTCGATCACCAGGTCAAACTACGTGGCTTCCGCATCGAGCTGGGCGAGATTGAGACGTTGCTCAATCAGCATCCCGCTGTCCAGGAGTGCGTTGCCGTGGTGCGAGAGGACGCTCCTGGTGATAGGCGTCTTGTTGCCTACATGGTCCTCAGATCAGACCAGGCATTCACAACCGGTACTGCGCGTTCCCTCTTGCAGCAACGCCTGCCCGAGTATATGATCCCGGCCCATTTTGTGCCGTTAGAACAGCTACCTTTGACCCCTAATGGCAAAGTAGACCGCCGGGCGTTACCCCCACCAGACGAGGCAATGGCGCTATCATTGGGTGAGTTTATCGCGCCGCGTAACGCAGTCGAAGAAGAGATCGCAGCTATCTGGAGGGAGCTTCTTCACCTGCCGAAAGTCGGCATCCATGACAACTTTTTTACGTTGGGAGGACACTCATTACTGGCGACACAAATGATTTCCCGCCTATCCTCTACCTTTCAAGTAGAACTGCCTCTGCGCTCCTTTTTTGGGGCAGCCACAATAGCCGGTCTGGCTGTAGCAATTGTTGAGCGCCAGGCCAGTGAAATAGATGAGGAGCAACTTACGCAGTTACTGGCCGAATTAGAACAGACAGTATGACGCCTGGAAAGCCGTTATTGAGGGAAAAGAGACAATGAGCAACATCAGCAAGCAGATAGCAAGCCTTTCTCCAGAACAACAGGCATTCCTCTCTCAGAGATTGCGTACGCAGAAAGGGACGGCGACACGGACGGCGATCCCACGTCAGAGCCGGGAAACAAATATATTCAGCACATCTTTTGCGCAACAACGGCTCTGGCTGCTGGATCAGCTAGACAGTGGCGCTCCCACCTACAACATCTGTCGAGCTTTTTTTCTCAGTGGTCCGCTGGACTATAGGGCGCTGGAATGCAGTCTCAACGAGATTGTGCGTCGCCACGAAATATTACGTACAACCTTTACCAACGTAGATACCCAACCAGTACAGGTAATAGCTCCTTTTGTGCCGCTATCGTTGGCACCTATTCAGCTTGACGAGGCATCAGAGGATGAGATAAAGCAACTGGTCAGTAAAGAGGCGCGAACACCTTTTGACTTGAGCCAGGGTCCCCTTTTGCGCGCTACGCTGTTCAGGCGCAATGAGGAGATCCATGTATTCATACTGACGATCCATCACATTGTTTTTGATGGTTGGTCGATGGAGATACTATTCCGCGAACTTTCCGCGCTCTATAGTGCCTACACGACGGGGAAACAGCTTGCTTTGCCAGAGCTGCCTATCCAGTACGCCGACTACGCGCACTGGCAGCGAGAGTGGCTGCAAGGGGAAAGGCTGGCAACCCAGGAGGCTTATTGGAAACAGCAGCTCAGTGACCTGCCAGAGCTGTTATCACTGCCCACGGATCGACCACGGCCTGCGCAGCAAACATTTGATGGCGCATGGCATACCTTTACGCTCTCTCGTCAAGTGTCTGATGGCCTCAAAGAGTTGGGCAAGCGTGAAGGGGTCACGCTCTTTATGACGCTGTTAGCTGTCTTCAAGGCGCTGTTGTATCGCTATACCGGACAGGAAGATCTCGTGCTCGGTTCTCCCATCGCTAATCGTACCAGAGCGGAGATCGAGGGGCTAATTGGCTTTTTTGTGAACACACTGGTCCTGCGCACGAGGCTCTCCGCTGATGACAGCTTTCGAGAGCTGCTGAAGCGTGTGAGCGAGGTGACGATAGATGCATATGCCCACCAGGACCTACCATTCGAGCACTTAGTCGAGATGCTACGACCTGCACGCAGCCTGAGCTACTCTCCGCTCTATCAGGTGCTCTTTGATCTGCAAAACGCGTCTAGCTCCGAGCTAACATTGGGGGATGTGACCGGGCAGATGTTGGACTTTGAGCGCGGGATCGCAAAATATGATCTTACGCTCTTCATGCTCGATACTGAACAAGGGTTACAGGGAATACTGGAGTACAATACGGACCTGTTTGAGCCAGCTACGATTCAGCGCATGGCGACTCACTTCCAGGTGCTCGCAGAAAATATCGTTGCTCACCCGGATTGTCACATTGGGCGTTTGCCGCTGCTCACCCAGGCTGAACGTTACCAGCTTCTCGTCTTGCAGAACGCCACCCAGACTGATTACCCGCAAGAACTGAGTGTGCATCAGTTGTTCGAACTCCAGGCTGCACAAACCCCTAACGCCGTGGCGCTGATCTGTGGCGAGGACCGCCTGACCTATGATGAGTTGAATCGCCGCGCCAACCAACTGGCCCATTATCTGCGACGGCAAGGCGCTGGTCCAGAGGTCTTAATCGGCATCTGTATGGAACGCTCACTCGATCTGATCGTGGGACTGTTGGCGATTCTGAAGGCCGGTGGAGCGTATGTCCCTCTGGACTCCTCTTCCCCTAAGGACCGCCTCGCCTTTATGCTGACCGATATCCAG
Source organism: Ktedonobacteraceae bacterium (assembly GCA_035650355.1). Classification (GTDB taxonomy): domain Bacteria; phylum Chloroflexota; class Ktedonobacteria; order Ktedonobacterales; family Ktedonobacteraceae; genus DASRHT01. The sequence continues at coordinate 147,417 of DASRHT010000125.1, read as the reverse complement.
GTAAAGATATTGCTGACCGTGCGGAAATTGGCCGAGGTAATTCCCTCTCATGCCTCTACCGTACTTTGTCTCGATAGCGAGCGGGCGACGATTGCGCAATATCCAGACGATAATTTGCTGATCTCTGGTAGTGCTACTCAACTCGCCTATGCAATGTATACCTCAGGTTCTACAGGGAAGCCGAAAGCAGTAGGTATTCCCCACCATGCAGTAGTGCGTCTGGTAAAAAATACAAACTTTATGGATATCAATGAGCAAGAAGTATTTTTTCAATATGCCCCTGTGACTTTTGATGCTTCTACACTCGAAATCTGGGGTCCATTACTGAACGGCGGCAGGTTGGTGATACCCCCACCCCATCAGCTTTCCTTGCAGGAGTTGGGGGCAGCTATCCAGCAGTATCAGATAACCTCTTTGTGGCTTACTGCCGGTCTGTTTCATCAGATGGTGGAGGAGCAATTGGAGAGCTTGCGCAACCTGCATCAACTCCTAGCAGGAGGGGATGTGCTCTCACCTGCCCATGTACAGAAAGTGCTGGCAGCAGTTCCCACCTGCCGCATGATCAATGGCTACGGGCCGACAGAAAATACGACTTTTACCTGCACGTATGCTGTGCCTCTGGATCAACGAGACAGTGGGCCACTGCCTATTGGCCTGCCAATCGCTAATACCACGGTCTATATCCTAGATCGCTACCTGCAACCGGTGCCAACTGGAGTGGCAGGAGAACTGTATATTGGCGGTGCCGGTCTGGCTCGTGGCTATTTGAACCGACCAGAATTGACAGCCGAACGCTTTGTTCCTCATCCATTTGGCAGCGAGCCCGGCGCCCGACTCTACCGGTCTGGCGACCTGGCGCGTTATTTGCCCAATGGAGCTATAGAGTTTCTGGGACGGATCGACCTCCAGGTCAAGATTCGTGGCTTCCGCATTGAGCCTGCTGAGGTTGAGCACATGCTAGGGCAGTGTCCGGCGGTACGGGAATGCGTAGTGCTGGCGTGGGAAGATCCAACGGGCGGCAAGCAGTTGGTTGCCTATGTCGTAGGTAACGATGCGGACGCGCTTGCTCACTACGATCTGCGGCAATACCTGCAAGAGTATTTGCCCGCTTATATGGTGCCATCAGTGTTTATCGAGCTACCGTCGTTACCATTGACGCCCAATGGGAAAGTGGATCGACGGGCGCTCCCGTCTCCCTCTACAGCACAGCCAGCCTTCAGCAAAACGTTCGTTGCTCCTAGCACAGCTATCGAAGAACTGCTCATCAATATCTGGGGCGAGACGCTAGGAGTTGAGCAGGTAAGCACTCTAGACAACTTTTTTGAACTCGGCGGGCATTCATTACGGGCAACGAAAGTCATTTCACGCATCCGTACAGTTTTGCAGATAGAGCTATCGCTGCGTGATCTCTTTGAAAATTCCACTCTAGCCCACCTGGCAGCACGTATTGAGATGGCCCGCAAAGCTACTAAGGTGAGTCCGCATCATGTAGATGAAGCGTTGCCTCCGCTGGCTGCGCAGGCGCGGCCAGAGCATCTGCCCCTGTCTCAGGCGCAACGGTCGCTCTGGTTCTTCTATCAACTTGAGCCGACCAGTCCTTTTTATAATATCCCGCTGGCGTTACGCTTACGTAACCAGTTCTCGGTGCAGGCACTGGAGAACAGCCTGCGGGCGCTTGTGCAGCGGCATGAGATTCTGCGCACCGTGTTCGTCTCCTCGCAAGAAGGGGAGCCGGAACAACTTGTGCGGGCAACGGCGCAGGTGGCTCTGTCGCTGATTGACCTCCAGGCTTTGCCAGCACAGGAGCGTGAGGCAACGCTCAACGAGTTGATGCAAGAGGAGGTACGACGCCCTTTTGTGCTGGAGACGGGTCCACTCTTCCGCGAGATGCTGGTTCGTCTGAGCGAGCGCGAACATATATTGTTGCTGACTTTTCATCATAGTATCTATGATGGCTGGTCGCATCAGATCCTCCTACGGGAATTGTCGGTCCTGTATGCAGACTATGAGCGCGGCGGTGAGCAGAATGGGAGGCGGAGTTTGCCTGCGCCGACGTTGCAGTATGCGGATTATACCCTCTGGCAGCGTCAGTGGTTGCAGCAACAACGGATAGAGCAGCAGCTTGCCTATTGGCGCAATCAGCTCAGGGACGCCCCGACTGCTTTGAATTTGCCCACAGATCATCCGCGACCGGCGCGGCAGACGTTTCGCGGGGCTGTAGATCGCTTTGTCCTGCCGCCCACGGTGTACGCAGCCCTCAAGGCAATCAGCCGACGCGAAGGGGTGACGCTCTTTACGACCTTGCTTGCTGCCTTCAGTGTCTTGCTCTCGCGCTATTGCGGTCAGCGCGAAGTATTGATCGGCTCTCCGGTGGCAAATCGCCGTGATGTGGAAACGGAGTCGATGATCGGCTTCTTTGTGAATATGCTGGTCCTGCGCTGCAATCTGGAGGGACGCCCTGGCTTTACCGAGTTGCTCCAGCGCATCCAGGCCATGACGCTTGATGCCTATGATCACCAGGATGTGCCATTTGAATATCTGGTGCAGAAGTCAGGCATCGAGCGCATCACCAATATGCATCCCTTTTTCCAGGTGGTGCTGGCTTTGCAAAACGCAGACCCGGCGACCGAACGGCTGGGGAGCGTCGAGGCAACCAGGCTGGAGAACCATAACGCGACTTCCAAGTTTGATCTGGCGCTTGAGATTTTCGAGACGGATCAGGAGCTACGCTGCAAGTTGGAATATAGTACGGATCTCTTCGAGCGGGCAACGATAGGGCGCATGGTGCGGAACTTCCAGACGTTGCTTGATAGTGTGATCGCACAGCCATCAGCCGTCATCTGGGAGACTCCCTTGCTGCACAAAGAGGAGCTTGAGCAGATTAGCGCGTGGAGCGCGGTCTATGCAGACTACCCGCGCGAGAGCTGTATTCATGAACTCTTTGAAGAGCAGGCTCGACGGCAACCTGATGCGATAGCACTGACGTGTGGCGAGGCTCAGATGAGCTATGGCGTGCTGGATCGTTATGCAACTGCGTTGGCGTGCAAGCTGCGCGCGCTGGGCGTAGGGCCGGAAGTCAGGGTTGGCACATGCTTCGAGCGTTCTGCGGAGCAGATCATCGTGGTGCTGGCAATTCTCAAAGCAGGAGGCTGTTATGTGCCTATTGAACCGCAATATCCCGAAGAACGCCTGAATATCATGTTTGAGAACTCTAGCATGGCACTGCTACTGGCGCAACGTCTTTTTGAGCAGCGGCTCTCTCTCCTGCCTATGCAAGTTGTGTATCTCGACACCTTGATCGATCTAGGCGAGACGCCACCAGCGAGCACGCTGCCAAATATCACGCACCCGGACAATCTGGCTCATGTGCTCTATACGTCGGGTTCCACAGGGAAGCCAAAGGGCGTAAGCGTTACCCACCGCAATGTGGCGCGGCTGGTCAAAAACAACAACTATGCGCGTCTTGACGAACATGAAGTCTTTGTACAATATAATCCCATTGCCTTTGATGCCTCAACGCTGGAAATGTGGTGCAGCCTGCTCGTGGGTGCTCGCCTGGTTATTGCAGATCCGGGCACGCCCTCGCTGAGCGAACTAGCGCATCTATTCCAGCAATACGCTGTAACCGCAGCCTGGATCACAGCAGGACTGTTTCACCAGTTGGTTGATCATCACCTGGACGCCTTGCTTTCGCTGCGTCAGGTGATGGCAGGCGGCGATGTTCTGTCTACCGCTCATGTCAGACGCTTCCTGGCGCAGGCCAACGGTTCTATGCTACTGAACGGCTATGGCCCCACTGAGAACACCGTCTTTACCTGTTGTTATCCTATGACCAGCCCGGAAGAGGTGAAAGCTTCGGTTCCGATTGGGCGTGTCATTGCGAATACGCAGCTCTATGTACTGGATGAAGAGATGCAGCCTGTTCCGATAGGCGTTTATGGAGAGCTCTATGTCGGGGGTGACGGCCTATCGCGCGGGTATCTGCGGCGTCCCGAATTGACGGCGGAGCGTTATGTCCCCCATCCCTTCGTAGGGACCCGGTTTACCGCGTCCGAACCTGGCGCTCGTCTGTACCGAACGGGAGATATTGTGCGTTTTGTGGCCGATGGCACGCTCGAATTTCTGGGACGCACAGATTTCCAGGTGAAGGTTCGCGGCTTCCGCATTGAACTGGGTGAGATCGAGACGGCGCTGCAAAAGCATCCCCAGATACAGGATGCGGTCGTGATTGTACATCAAAGCTCATCCGGGGATAAACGCTTGATTGCGTATGTGCTGATGAGGCCAGGGAGCGCTCTGGAAGAGGCTCCGGTGCGTGACTGGCTGCGCACGCATCTACCTGAGTATATGGTGCCAAATCGCCTGATCGCACTGGAGGAGTTTCCACTTTCTCCCAATGGGAAAGTAGATCGGCGAGCATTGCCTGCACCCGACGAGGGACCGCTCCTGGAGCGTAAGCTGCACCACGCCCGGACGCCGGTTGAAGAGATCCTGGTGAACATCTGGTGTGAGGCGCTCGATATCCAGCAGATAGATATTCACGACAATTTCTTCGAGTGCGGAGGACATTCACTCCTCGCGATGAGCATCATTGCCAGAATACGGCATCATCTCGGGCGTGACGTCTCGCTGCGGACGTTCCTGGAACATCCTACCATCGCTCACCTGGCGCGGTGCGTGGAACAGCAGCAAGAGCAGGGGACCTCGACCCAGATACCGGCGCTGGCGCCCCAGGAGCGACCAGAACGCGTGCCGCTCTCATTAGCGCAGCGGCGGCTATGGTTCCTTTGTCTGTTGGACCCTGAGAATCCGTTCTATAATATCGCTCTGGCCTTGCGTTTACGCGGGGAACTGCACTATCGGGCGCTGGAGTCCGCGCTGGGCGAAATGGTGCGTCGGCATGAAGTCCTGCGCACCCGTATCCTCCAGGAAGGTAGTGAGCCCTTTCAGGTGATCGATCCATTCCGCTCATTTGTTCTCCCGCTTTCTTCTTTGGAAGAACTGCCGGAACGTGAGAGCGAGATGCTCATGCTTGCGCGTGCGGAGCGCTCGCGTCCTTTTGATCTGGTGGGTGGCGCGCTTATGCGTACGCAACTGTTGCGGCTCGCAGCGCAAGAGCATGTCTTGCTGCTCACCTTCCATCACCTGATCTTTGATGGCTGGTCGCAACAGCACTTCTTGCGCGAACTGGCAACGCTCTATCAGACTTTTGCGCAAGGTGAGCCTTCGCTCCTGGCTGAGCCCGCTGTGCAGTATGCAGATTATGCCCTGTGGCAGCGACAGTGGCTTACTGAGGCGGTGGTAGAGCCGCAGGTGCGTTATTGGCAGGAACTTTTACACGGCGTACCCACCGTGCTTGAGTTGCCGACGGATCGACCTCGCCCGCCTGTTCAGAGGTTTCGGGGGGCAGCGGTGCAAGAAGAACTGCCCGCCAGCCTGGTTGCGGCTTTACAGCAGCTAGGTCGGCGCGAGGGCTACACACCCTTTATGCTGTTAATGGCGGCCTTTGGGGCGCTGCTCTCGCGGCTCAGCAGTCAGAAGCAGCTTCTGCTGGGTACGGCGAGCGCGAATCGGCATCTGGTGGAATTTGAATCGCTGCTCGGCTTCTGCGCTAATACCGTCCTGATGCGCATCGATGTGCGCGGCATGCCCAGTTTCCGTGAGCTGCTAGGACGCGTACGCGAGACTGTGCTCCAAGCCAATGCTCATCAAGATGTACCTTTTGAGAGGCTGGTCGAGGAGCTCGCCCCGCAACGCAGCTTGAGCCATAACTCGCTGTTCCAGGTTGGCTTCGGCTTCTGGTCTCAGCGCAACGAACAGAACAATTGGGGCTCTGTGCAGGTGCAGCGGCTGTCCCCGGAGACGACGACCGCCAAGCAAGATCTGATGCTTGACGTGGTGGAGCTGTCCACAGGTGAGTTGTTGATGCAATGGGACTATAACAGCGATCTGTTTGACCGCGCGACCATCGAACGCTGGCAAAGCTCACTGCTAGGGCTGCTCCAGGCGGCCTGTGCCGATGCCGATCAGCCGGTGGCGCGACTTCCCCTTTTGCTGCCTGAACAGCGAGAGGCGCTGTGCCAGCAGGGATGCGGAGAGCTGCTTGCCTTGCCAGAGCATCAGGGTATCCACGAACTGATTGCCCGGCAGGCGTCGCAGCAGCCAGAGGCCGAGGCGCTGCACTTTGGCGAGCAGGTGTGGAGTTATCAACGTTTGCAGGAGCGAGTGGTGCAGCTTGCGAGGCAGTTGCGAGCAGCAGGCGTGGGACCAGAGGTGCTGGTCGGGGTCTACCTGGAACGGTCGCCAGAGCTGATCGTCGCTATCCTGAGCATTCTCAGTGCGGGCGGCGCGTATGTCCCGCTCGATGTGAGCTACCCGCAGGAGCGCCTGGCTTATATGTGCCACGATGCGCAGATTTCGCTGCTGTTCACGCAAGCAGCGCTGCGTGAGCGCGTGCCGGTCAACGATATCCCGGTGATTGTCCTGGATAGCGATGGCCGTACCAATGATCTAGCCGTTGACGAGGGGCAATCAGACGTTCCGCTGCCCGCCACATGTGGCGACCAACTGGCTTATGTGATCTATACCTCCGGCTCATCGGGACGTCCGAAGGGGGTAATGGTGGCCCATCGGGGGGTCTGTAGTCTGGTGGAGGCGCAGATCCGCGCCTTTGGCTCGCAAAAAGGGAAACGCGTCTTGCAGTTTGCCTCGCTCAGCTTTGACGCCTCAGTGTGGGAGATCATCATGGCGCTGGGGCAAGGGGGTACGCTCGTCCTGGCGGAACAGGTCCGGCTTATCCCTGGACCCGCTCTGCAAGCCATCTTACGCGAGCAGCGTATCAATACGGCAACGCTCTCGCCTTCGGTATTGGCGGCTTTGCCGGAAGGTGACTATCCCAGTCTTCAGCAGATCATTGTAGCGGGTGAATCCTGTGGGGCTGAAATTGTCAGCCGCTGGAGTGTGGGACGTTCATTCTTCAATGCCTATGGACCTACCGAGACTACAGTCTGTGCTTCCGTGGCTCGTTGCGCTAGCGACGGGGGACGGCCTCCTATTGGGAGCGCAATCGCCAACCTTGAACTCTATGTCCTTGATGAGCATGGGGAACTAGTGCCGCCTGGGGTTCCTGGTGAACTCTATGTCGGTGGCAGCGGGATCGCGCGGGGCTATCTAGGACGCGCGGAACAGACCGCCGAATCCTTTGTACCGCATCCCTTCGTAGGGACCCGATTGATCGCGTCCGGCACGTCCGAGCCAGGGGCGCGTTTGTATCGCACAAAGGATCAGGTCTGCTGGCGTGCGGATGGACAACTGGAGTATCTGGGACGCCTGGATCAGCAGGTGAAGCTTCGCGGCTTCCGTATCGAGCTGGGCGAGATCGAAGCGGTGCTCAGACAGCAGGAAGAAGTCCATGAATGTGTCGTCATCGTGCGCGAAGACGAGCCGGGGGAGAAGCGGCTGGTGGGATATGTGGTGTTGGAAGCTGGCAGTCAGATCAGCATGAGCGAGCTGCGCGAGCGGACCAGGGATGTGCTGCCAGAATATATGGTACCAGGTGTGCTGGTGCAGATGGAGCAACTGCCAATCACCGCCAACGCCAAAATTGATCTGCACAGGCTGCCATTGCCAGGCCAGGAGGATATGCAGTCAGAGCGCGAGTTTGTCGCGCCAACGGCTCAACTAGAGCGCGAGATCGCTGCGGTCTGGTGTGAAGTACTGCATCTGGAGAAGATCAGTATACACGATGCTTTCTTTGATCTCGGAGGGCACTCGCTGCTCTTGACGCGCTTACAACATCGTCTCTCCGAGAAACTGGAGCGTGAGATTGCACTGGTTGATCTTTTCCGGCACACGACGGTGAGCACTCAAGCCGCCTTTTTAGCTCAACAACAGGACGAACCCCAGGAGTTCAAACAGGCTATAGGACGAGCTGCGGCACGCCAGCAAGCAGCCCAACGGCGGCATGCATTGTCGCAAAATCAATAGAATATTGAGCGTTAGAGCCAACGGGCCGCTGCTCCCTCTTCATGAGGCGAATACGGCTATACAGGAATGAATAGATAATGGAACAAGAACAGAGTTTAAATGATATTGCTATTATTGGTATGAGTGGACGATTCCCTCAAGCGCGCAATGTTCAGGAGTTCTGGCGTAACCTCAAGGAGGGAGTGGAGGCTGTCTCGTTTTTTACGGATCAGGAGCTTCTGGCAGCAGGGGTCGCTCTGGCGACATTGAAACACCCAGACTATGTCAAAGCCGGAGCTGTATTGGATGCGGTTGACGCTTTTGACGCGGCCTTTTTCGATATCTCTCCTCACGATGCCGCGCTGATGGACCCTCAGCAGCGTTTTTTCCTGGAATGCGCCTGGGAGGCATTGGAGGAAGCTGGCTATGATACGCTGCGCTGCGACTCGCGCATAGGCGTCTTTGCGGGCGCAGGCATGAACACGTATCTTTTGTATAACATCGCCAGTGATCGTGCATTGCAGGAACAAGAGGGAAATTTCAACATCGGGCTTGGCAATGAAAAAGACTACCTGGCTACCCGCACTGCCTATAAGCTCAACCTCAAGGGGCCGAGCATCAGCATTGGAACGGCCTGCTCGACCTCGCTGGTTGCGGTCCACCTGGGGGTACAGAGCTTGCTCAATCACGAGTGTGATATGGCGCTGGCCGGTGGGGTTGCCATTCAAGTACCTCATGGTACTGGTTATCGGCATCAGGAGGGAGGTATCACCTCCTCTGACGGCCATACTCGCGTCTTTGATAAAAACGCACAGGGAACGATTCGGTCGAGCGGAGCGGGCGTTGTGCTGCTCAAACGCCTCGCGGAGGCACTGAACGACGGTGATCGAGTACTCGCGGTCATTAAAGGGTCGGCGGTGAATAACGATGGCTCGGATAAAATTGGCTATACCGCTCCCAGCGTCAGCGGGCAGGCGGCGGTCATCGTCGAGGCGCAGGAGGTCGCCGGCGTAAATCCTGAGATGATCGATTATATCGAAGCTCATGGAACCGCTACCCGGCTTGGCGACCCTATCGAGGTGACGGCGCTGACGCAAGCCTTTCGCCGCTCCACGCAGCAGCGTCAGTATTGTGCGTTGGGCTCTGTGAAAAGCAATATCGGCCATACAGACGTTGCTGCGGGTATTGCGGGGCTAATAAAAGTGGTGCTTGCGTTGCAGCATCGACAGATCCCCCCTAGCCTCCATTTCGTTGAGCCGAATCCTGAGATAGCCTTTGCCGATAGTCCCTTCTTTGTCAATAATCAGTTACGAGATTGGGAGCGCAAAGGGCATCCGCGAACGGCGGGCGTAAGCTCCTTTGGCATTGGAGGGACGAATGCCCATGTCATTGTGCAAGAGGCTCCCATCCAGGCAGCGCCCCAGGCGATGAGCAGGCCCTACTACCTGCTTCCTCTGTCTGCGAAAACGGCGACGGCTCTGGAGCAGATGCAGCATAATCTGGCCGCTTACCTGGAGCAAGATGGCGCTGCGTCTATGTCCGATGTCACAGCAACGCTCCAGCTTGGACGCAGACAGTTTGAACAGCGCAGCTTCGTGATATGCCAGGATCGGGAAGATGCCATCAGGGCGCTGAGAGCAGACGAGGGTCAGCGCAAGATGAGCGGGGTGGCAATGATGAGCGTTCCCGATGTTGCTTTCCTCTTCCCAGGTCAGGGGAGCCAGCACATTCATATGGCGGCGGAACTCTATCAGCACGAGTCGGTATTCCGCGCACAACTCGACCGTTGTGCGGAATACACTCTTCCCTTGCTCAAATGCGATATCCGTCCGATCCTCTATCCCGCAGCGCAAGATGCTGAGCAAGCGATGGCACGCCTGACGCAAACACAGTTCGCGCAACCAGCACTTTTCATGATCGAGTATGCCCTTGCCCAACAATGGATGACCTGGGGGATCAAGCCGGCGGCGCTATTGGGGCACAGCGTCGGCGAGTATGTTGCGGCCTGCCTGGCGGGCGTATTCACACTCGAAGATGCCTTGCACCTGATCATCGAGCGGGGCCGCCTGATTCAGTCGATGCCGCCGGGGAGCATGCTGGCGGTTCCGCTGCCACCAAATGATATACGTGCTCGCATTAAAGCATACCCGCAGCTTTCGCTGGCCGCCATCAACACGCCAACGCGCTGCGTGGTCTCGGGGCCACACGAAGTAATCGAGCGCTGCGCGAAACAACTGGACGAGCAGGGTATCATGACGCGTTTGTTGCATACCTCGCATGCGTTCCACTCTGCGATGATGGAACCAATCGTCTCGACTTTCACGCAGCAAGTACGGCAGGTAGCACGCAAAAGGCCATCTCTGCCTTTTTTATCAAATCTCACCGGGACCTGGATCACCGATGAAGATGCGACCGATCCACAGTACTGGGCCAGGCATCTGCGCCAGCCAGTGAACTTTGCGGAAGGCATGCAGACATTGCTGGGCCGGCCTGAACTGCTGGTAATAGAGGTTGGTCCTGGCACGTCTCTGAGCTCACTGGTAAAACAGCATCCCACCTATAGCAGCGGCCATCTTGTCATCTCGTCGTTAGCTCATGCTAAAGACAGTCAAGGGGACCTGGCGACGCTATTGCGTGCCGTTGGTCAGTGCTGGTTACAGGGCCGCGAGATCGAATGGTCGTATTTTGTCGAGAGGGAATGGCGGAAGGTTCCCTTGCCAACCTATCCCTTTGAACGCAAGAAGCACTGGATCACGCCACAGAGGGCCGCAACGGCGCAAACGCCAACCGCCACGCCGCACGCTCTGGCTCCCCTGCCTGTAGTGGAGCAGGCAGCCTTGAAGACGAACGCAAACGGCAATGGTCATAGACACAGCTCTCGACCAATGGCGAATGGCGGCGATGGAGGCAGCATGGTAGAGATCTTCGCGCAACAGCTCCAGCTTATTGAACGGCAGATTGCCCTGCTGGACGAGCGTGAGGGCGCATATGCCGAAAGGAACGGAAGAAGATGATCACGCTAGAGCGTGTTGGCAATACACCAATGGTCCCGGTGGAGCTTATCATCAATGATCGGGTACACAGAGTTCATCTCAAATTGGAGGGGGCTAACCCTGGAGAATCTATCAAGATGCGCACAGCTTTGGCCCTGGTGAATGATCTGGAGCAGCGCGGGCTGCTGCGAGAAGGGTCCACCATCGTAGAATCGACGTCGGGCAATTTAGGCATCGCCATCAGCATGATCGCCAGAGAACGCGGCTATCAGTTTACAGCGGTGATTGATCCCAAGACGACTCCAGAAAATATTGCCAAAATGGAGGTCCTGGGAGCGCAAATTGAGATGGTGCGGCACAGCGACGACACCGGCAGCTATCTCCTTGCCCGCCTGGAGCGTGTCCGAGAACTCTTAGAACGCTCGCCGCACTATGTCTGGACAAACCAGTATGGGAATCAGGCAAACCCGACAATCCACTATCAATGGACAGCGCCCGAGATCTATCGTCAGATGCAGCAACGCATCGATGCGATCTTTATCGCTGTTTCGACCGGTGGCACCCTGGCTGGTATTGCACGCTATCTGCGTGAGGTAAGCCCTCGAACCCGCGTCATCGCGGTCGATGCTCATGGCTCGGTCATCTTTGGCTTACCTCCCGCATCCCGAAAACTCACTGGTATCGGCGCTTCTTGCCCTTCAAACTTTATTACCCTGGATAGCTACGATAGCTACTGTATTGTACGCGATGAGGAAGCTTTTGCCTTTTGCCGTCTGTTACACGAAACTACCGCAATCAAGGTCGGCGGTTCCAGTGGTGCGGTGCTGGCGGCTTGTGCGCGCTACCTCGCCGAGTATGGTGGGGCGCGCGACGTGGTATGTATCTGCCCGGACACCGGCAATAATTACGCGACCACCATCTACAATGACGAATGGCTGCAAGAACACGAGATATCCCTCACCGGCGCTTTAGGAAGTACTCAGCGTATATTGCGCAGCTATCCATAACATTGGGTGCTGCCGCAAAGCGTGAGATAACGATACTCACCTTGTTTGTGACGCGAGTTGGGGAGTTTCCGTGCTCGCTGTCACAGATCTGAAAATCGGAAAGGAAAGCAACATCTTATGTCTTCAGAATTGATCGGTTCAAGCGTTCCCGTCCAGGTAGTTCACACGAAGACCGGGCAGAATCCGCACACCATTCCCTCTGTTGTCGATCAGTCGCTGTTAGCGACCGCGTCTTTTGACGACAGGACGGTAAAAGCCGCGCATAAGGTATACGAGCACCTGATTGCGTTGTGGGTTCCAGGGATCATTGAAGCCGCCTATGATCTTTCCGTCTTTGCCGAGTTGGCAAAGGGACCAGGCGATGCTGTCTCCCTGGCCCATACGCTCCAGTGCGATATTCGTGGTATGCGTATTCTGCTTGATGCCCTGTATGCGCTTGGTTTGATCGGGCGCCGGCAAGGTCCCGATGACAGCCAACTATACAGATTGCCACAAGAACTGCAACATTGCCTTTTGCCGGGAGAGATGTATAGCCTGGCCGGCAAGATCATGTATGACCGGCGTCTCGCCTGGGATGCCTGGCACAATTTTGCGACGGCGGTTCGGACCGGCTCTGTCGATCAGTCGGGGCACTATCGCCAGAATCAAATCTCGGATTCGGACTATGAATATCTGGTGAGCGGGATCAATTTCTGGGCTCCGCCCTGTATCAATGAGCTTTGTCGAGGCTTGCAAACGCTGGAATGGGACACACGCAGAGCTGCTTCTGTGCTGGATGTCGGCTGTGGAACTGGACTGTATAGTCAGCTCCTCCTCCAGCACTTCCGCCACTGGACTGCCGTGGGCCTGGACTGCGAGCGCATTGCACCTCTTGCTCGCGCTCAGAGCATTCAGCTCAATGTTGATAGCCGTTTTACCTGCCGTGTGAGCGATTTCTGGCAGGATGATTGGGGCAACAATTATGATCTTATGCTGTTCGCGAACATCTTTCATTTGCAGCACAATGAATCGGCGCAGCGCCTGCTGAGCATTGCTTCCCGGTCTCTGGCTCCCGATGGGCTCATCTGCATCGTCGATCATATTCTGGATAACGAACGCAGCGTTCATTCCTCGCAGGATCGTTTCGCGCTGCTCTTCGCCGCTTCTATGCTGGCGACGGGTGGAGGCGATGCCTACTCATTAGGAGATTATGATCGCTGGTTTGAGCAGGCAGGCCTGCAACGGCTCTGCGTCCTGGATACGCCGATGCATCGTCTGCTGATTGCTTCTCGTACCTTTTAAACGTTAAGAGACGGAATTACTACCCTTTAATCAATTGCGCAAATTGCAATATGTTGAGTTCTACAAAAGAAAGGATGCTATGTATGTCAGAACAGACCATTCAGGATCTCTTCCGGGCCGTTGATGCACGCGACTGGGAGGCTATGCAGCCTTTTTTCTGCGAAGATGTCGTCTATGAGCGCCCTGGCTATGATCCAATTGTGGGCATTGAGGATCTGCTCCACTTCTATAAACATGTGCGCATTATCGCTTCAGGCACCCACCAGCTTGAGCAGATTGTCGTTGAAGGAGATCATGGGAGCTGTTGGGGCCGCTTCGTCGGCGTCAACAAAGAGGGGGCGGCGCTCGATGAGAGGTTTGCTGACGTTTATGTGTTCAGCGATGGCAAAATCAAGCAACGCCGCTCTTACTTCTTCCGTCCAGCCGTCTAACTTCTGGCCCAGGACTTTTCAGTATTGGGATCAAAGCAGGGGTGCAGGGGACGGCCAGTCCCCTGCCGGAGCGCGAGGTGTTCTCGCCCTTCCCCCCTCCTCACCGCCGAAGGCGGTACAAAAGGAAATATGCAAAAAATGGAAAAAAATAACCACCACGCTGTCGATGTAGAGATCAAAAAGATATTCAGCCAGTTGTTAGGCATAGATGCAGACACTATTGATCACCAGAGCACATTTCTCAGCATCGGCGCGGATTCTCTGCTGTTGTTACAGGCAAGCCAGAGGATTCAGCATACTTTCGGCGTGAAAGTGCCATTCCGCGCCCTCCTGGAAGAGTACTCGACCATCGAACAACTGGCCGCGTTTCTCAAAGAGCAAGCGCCAGGTTATACGGCGGAGGCGCACAGTGCTAACAAGGAGGCAACCACCGCTGTCAGCGAGGCGCTACCGGCTCCTGAAGTGTCTCGACATCATCCAGGCTCCGCCCGACCAGCCACGAGGGAGATCGAACATTACCCTGCTGAACATGTGGTGCTGGCAAGGACCGAGATTGAGCAAATTGTGCGGCAGCAACTCCACATTATGCATCAACAGCTCAATGTGCTGCAATCCCTACCTCTGAGCGCGCCACGAGAAAAAGGAGCGTCGATCCCTTTGCAGCCAGCGACAACAACGCCGCTTGCCAGCGAAGGTGTTGATCACGCGAGCCAGGAAACGCCCACTGTGGTGTCAGGGGAATCCTCGTCGCTTGATAAACAGGCGTTGAGCTTGCGCATTGATGGCGAAACGTATGTTCCATACCAGCCGCGCCGCATCGCGCGACTGAGCGGTTTAACCGAGCAGCAGAGACAACATGTTGAGGCTTTGATTGCGCGTTATGCCAGGCGAACAGAGAAATCGAAGCAGTATGCGCAGCAAAGTCGCCGCTACCACGCCGATAACAGGGGCACGGCTGGTTTTAATCTGACCTTTAAAGAGGCCGTATACCCCTTAATCATCAAGCATGCCTATGATGCTCATATTCTCGATGTCGATGATAACGAGTATGTAGATATTGCGATGGGGTTTGGCGCCTTGCTGTTTGGACACTCTCCCGCTTTTCTCATGGAGGCGCTGGAGCAGCAGTTCAAGCATGGTATCGGCCTGGGCTTGCAGTCCGGGCTGGTGGGTGAGGCGGCGCGCTTGCTCTGTGAACTCACCGGGATGGAGCGGGCTAGCTTTTGCAATTCTGGCACCGAAGCCGTGATGACGGCTCTGCGTCTGGCTCGTACGGTGACGGGACGGAACAAAGTGCTCGTTTTTGGCGGGGCGTTTCATGGCACATTCGATGGCGTGCTGGTCAGGGGACAGCAGAGCTCTCACCTGGAGAGTCGAGCCGTCCCGCTGGCTCCGGGTGTTACCTCTAACCTGATCGGCGATGTCATCCTGGCAGATTTTGGCAAGGCGGAAACGATTGATCTGCTGAAAAAGCACGCGCATGAACTCGCCGCCGTATTGGTAGAGCTGCCCCAGAGCCGCCGTCCTGACTTCGCGCCGCTGAATTTTATGCAGGAATTGCGCGATATCACAGCGGAAGCTGGAGTGGCGCTCGTCTTTGACGAGGTTGTTACAGGCTTCCGGTCGCATCCGGGAGGCGCGCAGGCCCTTTTCGGCATCAAAGCTGATCTTGCTACCTATGGCAAAGCGATGGGAGGCGGCTTGCCGGTCGCAGCCATTGCGGGAGCAGCGAAATTTATGGATGCAGTTGATGGCGGCGTATGGGATTACGGCGATGACTCCTATCCCTCGTCTATTCAGACCTTCTTCGCCGGGACGTACTTTAAGCATCCGCTGCTGATGCCGGCGGTCTACGCGGTCCTCAATCATTTCAAGCAGAGCGGCCCCCAGCTACAGGAGCGCCTCAATCGGCGCACTGAAGCACTGGTCGATCAAATTGACCGTTTCTTTGAAGAGGTGCATGCGCCGGTTCGTACTATCCACTTTGGCTCGCTTTTCCGCTTCTCGTTTCCGCCGCAGTATAAGACAACCGATGCCAATGTTTTCTATTATCACCTGCTCGAAAATGGCGTCAATCTGCCAGAGACGCGCAATGGTTTTCTTTCCACCGCCCATACCGATGAGGATGTTGAACATATCCTGTGGGCCGTGAAAGATGCATTTGATCAGACCCGCTCTGGTGGCTTCCTGGCAGGCTCGTTGGAGGAAATTGAAGAAGCGCACCAACGGTCCACGTTCGTTTTGCGCTAACGTGCGCGCTGTAAGATTAAAAAAATCTGATATCCGAAAGGATTGATAAAACGTGCTTCCCCGTGAAGAACAAATAGATTTTATACCGAGGAAAGTGGCAACGCACCGCCCTGAGGTCGCGCGGATCTTTCAAGAGCAGCTTCAAATTATGTCCCGACAGATGGACATATTGCTCACAAAAGCTGAATACCCTACTGGCGCTCAGCCCGCCTCTCTGGTTATGGCTGATGAGCAAGAGACTAGCATACAGGTTCTTCCGTTATCTGAAGAACAAAAAGAGCTCTGGTTTGTATCACTTACTGAAGACACGGCCTCGCAAGCCTATAATCAGTCGTTGAGCCTGCGCTTGCGAGGCCCCTTACACGTCGGGGCATTACGGCGGGCGCTCCAGGCGATTGTGGAGCGTCATGAGGCGCTCAGAACTGTTTTTGATCGTAAGAGCGCGGAGCAACGCATTCTCCCTTCTCTCCCTATCCACATAGAGCAGACGGATTGCTCTCAACTAACGGAGCAGGAACAGGAGCGGGAGGTGGCACAGTTCCAGAGGGACGAGGCGCGGCGGATCTTTGATCTAGAGAACGGTCCCCTGTTGCGCCTCCGTCTGATCGCGCTGGATGAAAATTATCATATTCTGCTGTTTACCATCCATCACCTTATCGCCGATGGTCGCTCTGTTGGTACCATCCTGAGCGAGTTGAGCGTACTCTATGCAGCTTTCTGCACCAATAAGCCGCAGCAATTACCGGCTGCGCTCTCGTATAGCAGCTATGTTCGTCAGCAGAGAGAACTGGAACAGAGTACACGGATGCAAGCGGCGGAGTCCTACTGGCTGGCGCGTTTCGCCGATATTCCCCCGCCTCTGGATTTTCCCACCGATTATCAGCGCCCACCTATAAAGACATTTCATGGCGCGAAACATCACTTTAAGCTCGATAGCGATCTCTGCTCTGCCCTGAGAAAACTTGGGATCAGGTATCACTGCACGCTCTATACGACATTACTGGCAGGCTATAGCGCCTTCCTGGCACAGATTACCGGCCAGCGCGATCTTGTGGTGCCGATCTCTAGCGCGGGACAGTTTCTGGTCGAGGGCGGGGATAATCTCGTCGGACACTGTGTAAAATTGCTACCTATTCGCCTCACCATCACCGACAATCCTACCCTGAATGACTACTTACATCTGGTGCAGCAGGCGGTCTTTGAGGCTCAGGAGCACCAGATTTATCCGTTTAGCCGTCTCGTCCAGCAATTAAAGCTGCCGCGCGACCCCAGCCGGACTCCACTGGTGGCAACGGATTTCAATCTTGATGTAGCGGGCGATTTGCATTTTATGGGGCTGGCGACGGAAGTGCAAAACAATGTCAAGGATTTTGCTCAGTTCGACTTTTCGCTAAACATTACGCGCTCGCAGGATGAACTGTTGGTTGAATGCAGCTACAACACCGATCTTTTCGCCGCCGAGACCATAGGACGCTGGGAGGGCTACTTCCGCACCCTGCTGGAACATATGGTGCTGGATACCACGCAGACTTTTTCTCAGTTAACGTTTCTGACACCAAAAGAGGTGCAACAATTTGTCAGTGAGCAACAGGTATTGCAGACTTTTTACCCTGAGGATACCTGCTTTCTTGACCTGTTCGCGCAGCAGGTGGAACGCACGCCCGATGCTATCGTAGCTGCTTGTGAACAGGAGCAACTCACCTATCGCGCATTAGATCAACGTGCATCCAGTATGGCCTGTCTGCTGCGCGAAATTGGGGTGACTGCTGAAGAACTCGTCGTCGTGGTAGCGGACCGCAGCATTGCATTTCTGATAGCTCTGCTGGCGATCTTTAAGGCCGGAGGGAGCTATCTTCCACTCAGCATACAATGGCCCGAGAAGCAATATGCAGCCATTCTGGAGCGTAGCCAGGCTCGCTTTGTGTTGACAACGATGTACTATCAGCGCAAGGTGCGCAAGGCGCTGCAAACCCTCAAAGGGGAGGCGGCTCCGCGAGTTTATCTGCTGGAGGAGCTGGCGCTGGAGGATGCGGTGCAGGAGATAGCCCTTCCAGTACAGAATCCCGAGCATTTAGCGTATGTAATTTACACCTCAGGGTCAACCGGCGTTCCTAAGGGGGCCATGGTCGAGCACAAAGGTATGCTCAACCATTTGTATGCGAAAGTGAACGAGCTCGCTCTTACTGCTCATGATGTGGTCGCGCAAAATGCGTCGCAATCGTTCGACATTTCTGTCTGGCAGTTCCTCTCAACTCTGCTGGTAGGGGGACGTGTCCAGATCATTCCTGATAGCGATGTCAACGATCCTGGGATTTTGCTGGAGCAGGTGGCGCGCTGTGCCGTCTCAACGCTAGAGATTGTGCCCTCTTTGTTACTGGGACTGTTCTTGCTGATCGAGGCGAGAGGGGCGCAGGTGCCGGAACTGCCACATCTGCGCTGGTTGATCTCAACCGGAGAGACCTTACCGCCCAAACTCGCGCGCCAATGGCTCAACGCCTATCCCCATATCCCAATGATGAACGGCTACGGTCCCACCGAATGCTCCGATGATGTGACACACCATGTCATCGATACACCTCCAGCGGAGACAGCGATGCTGGTGCCTATCGGGCATAGGCTGGCGAATCTGGAACTCTATGTGCTGGACCGCGATCTGCAAATCCTGCCACCGGGCATAGCGGGAGAGCTGTATGTTGGCGGGATCGGCGTGGGGCGTGGCTATGTCCACGATCCGGTCACGACAGCCCAGACCTTTGTGCCACATCCGTTCGTAGGGACCCGATTTATCGCGTCCGAGCCGGGGAGAAGGCTCTACAAAACTGGAGATCGTGTGCGCGTTGGTCGGGACGGGAACTTCGAGTTTCTGGGACGCATCGATCACCAGGTCAAAGTGCGCGGCTTCCGCATCGAGTTGGGAGAGATCGAAGCCAACCTGTACAAACACGACACCATACAAGATGTGGCGGTCATTGTGCGCGAGGATGAGCCCGGTGATAAGCGTCTGGTTGCCTATATTATCCCAGTGGCTGGGGTCGAGCTCAGCAGCAAGCAGGTGCGCTCCTGGATTCGTGAGCGGATACCGGAATACATGGTCCCATCTGCCTTTCTCTTTTTAGAGCGTTTCCCCCTCACAGCCAACGGCAAAATTGACACACGAGCTTTGCCGACGCCTGAGCGAAGCACAGAGGGCATACCTGGAACAGCTCCTCGCAATGCTATAGAGTCCATGCTGGCGGACATATGGCAAAGCGTGCTGCATAGAAATGGAGTTGGCGTGCATGACAACTTCTTTGAGCTGGGTGGCGATTCGATTATGAGCATCAAGATTATTGCGCGGCTAAATGAAGCCGGTTTTACCCTGACTACGCGCGAGATATTCCAGTATCAGACCATCGCCGAACTGGCTGGCGTTGTTATGCCAACAAACGATTTCAGCACGAAGCCAGATGAGGTTGTAGATCGGGCTTTGCATGCAGAAGCAAAGTTCTATGACGCTTCACTTGTTGACGTCGATGCACAAACTTTGACCGACCTGCTCTCGAAAGTGAGGTTTTGATCATGAGCAGTCCAGAGCACACGATTGAGGCGGTTTATCCTCTTTCGCCCGCGCAGGAGGGAATCCTCTTCCATACAACCGTATCAACGGATAGAGGAATCTACACCGTTCAGCAACTCTGTACGTTACAAGCTGATCTCGATATCGCGCAATTCAAAGCAGCCTGGCAGCAGGTTATACAGCGTCATATGGTCTTACGCACGGCTTTTCTCTTTGAGAACGCGGAAAAGCCTCTCCAGGTCGTAGGGCGACAGGTACAGCTTCCCTGGGAAGAGGACAACTGGCGAACGATCCCCCTCGATGTAGAGAGAGCACAAATAGATGCCTTGCTTGCCGCGGATCGGGCGCGGGGATTTGAACTAACGCATGCCCCGCTCATGCGGCTGCGTTTAATCCATAGGCAAGACGGAAGTTACTATTTTCTCTGGAGTTTCCACCATGCGATCCTGGATGGGTGGTCCTCGCCGCTCGTGCTCAGAGAAGTATATACCATCTACGCCGCGGCCCGTCGCGGTCAGAAAGCCCGCTTAGCGGTCGCTCAGCCCTACCAGTCCTATATTGCCTGGTTGCAGCGGCAAGACTTACATAGCGCGGAACGTTTTTGGAGAACGTATCTGCAAGGTATTACAGCTCCAACCTCGCCAGGCGAGCCACAGGGGACGACTCAAGAGGCGGAGTATGCGCGTTGTCAGATCCGGTTGCCTGACTCGCTGCTTGATAAACTGGAGGTGTTGCTGCAACGCCATCATCTGACGATCAATACCGTCCTGTTAGGAGCGTGGGCGCTGCTGTTGAGCCGCTATAGCGGCTCAGCGGACGTGATTTTTGGGACGGCAGTATCTGGACGCGCTGCTGCGGTGCCGGGTATCGATGCAATGGTTGGTATGTTTCTCAACACGCTGCCGGTCAGAGTGCGTGTGGGAGAGAGGCAGCCTCTGCTCTCCTGGCTGCAAGAACTCCAGCAAGAGCAGGTCGAGTTGCGGCAGTACGAGTATAGTCCTCTGGTGCAGGTGCAAAAGTGGAGCGATGTCCCTCAGGGAACTCCGCTGTTCCAGAATATTCTGATCTGTGGTACCGCAAGGGCTGTTCAGCAGGACGCTGACATATTCCCGGAAGTGGGCGACGTGCATGCTCGTGAGAGCACAAACTACCCTCTGGCGCTCAATGTCGAAGCGGGACAGCCATTTTTAATCCAGGCGACCTACGATGCACACCTTTTCACAGAGGCAATGATTCAGCGCATACTCACTCACTTGCAGCTTATCCTGAGACAAATGAGCGAGTATCCTGAGCAGCGCCTGAGGGATATTGGCCTCTTGAGCGAGGCAGAGCGGCGACAGTTGCTAGTTGAGTGGAACATGACCGGGCAGGCGTATGCTGAAGAGCCATGTATCCATCGATGTTTTGCAGCGCAGGCCAGCATGAGTCCAAACGCGATTGCCGTTGTCTATGAAGGAAGAACGCTAAGCTACCAGGAGTTGGATCAGCAGACGAATCAGCTTGCCAGTTATTTGCGCAAGCGTGGGGTAGGGCCAGAGGTGCTGGTAGCCATCTGCGTTGAACGCTCACTGGAAATGCTGATAGGGATATTGGGCATCTTAAAAGCGGGAGGCGCTTACGTGCCACTGGACCCGCAGTATCCTGCTGATCGCGTAGCCTTTATTCTGGCCGATGCAGCCTGCCCTCTGATCCTCACCCAGGAGGCTTTACTAGCGCAATTGCCACCAGGAGAGGCGCAGGCTATCTGCCTGGACTGCGATTGGCAGGTGATTGAAGAGGAGGATACCGCACCGCTGGACGAACTGGCGTGCGCGGATAACCTGGCATATGTAATTTATACCTCCGGCTCAACCGGCAAGCCTAAAGGCGTGCAGATCGCGCATCGTGCTGTGCATAACTTTTTGCAAGCAATGCGACAGCAGATAGCCATTGATAGCACTGATGTCTGGCTGGCGATTACGACCATTGCCTTTGATATTGCCGCGCTGGAGCTTTATCTGCCCCTGATGGTGGGAGCTCGTGTGGTCATAGCCAGTCATGAAGCGGTCGCCGATGGCTATCAGTTAGCACAATTGCTCTCATCGGTGGATGCTACCATTTTGCAAGCAACGCCGACAACGTGGCGCATGCTGCTGAGCAGTGGTTGGTCCGGCAAGCCAGATTTGCTGGCGCTGTGCGGGGGTGAGACCCTCGCCCCCGATCTGGCGCAGCAGCTTCTATCCAGGTGTAAGACCGTGTGGAACATGTATGGCCCAACGGAAACCACGATCTGGTCCACAAGCTCGCAGATTATCGACGCGCATGCTATCACATTGGGGCATCCCATCGCCAACACCCAGACCTATGTGCTGGATGCTGCCCTGCGCCCGGTTCCCGTAGGCGTGGAGGGACAATTGTACCTGGGAGGTCTGGGCCTGTCCCGTGGCTATATGAAACAGCCAGCACTGACGGCGGAACGCTTTATCCCTGATCCGTTTGGGCAAGAACCCGGCTCTCGTCTCTACCTGACCGGCGACCGTGTCCGCTATCGAACGGATGGCTGCCTGGAATATCGCGGACGGATAGACTTCCAGGTCAAGATTCGCGGCTTCCGCATTGAGCCTGGAGAGATCGAAACGGTACTGAGGCAGCATCCTCTGATCCGAGAGGCCGTGGTGGTAGCTCAGGAAGGCGTTGCCGCTCATAAACGGCTTGTCGCCTATATTGTGGTGGCAGGCGGAGAGCAAGGAGCAGTTACGCTATCTACCTCCGAGGTGCAGGACTTTTTGCGTCGGCAGTTGCCGGACTACATGGTGCCAGCGCAGGTTATCTCACTGGAGGCTCTGCCCCTGACGCCAAACGGCAAGGTGGATCGTCGCGCGCTGCCTGATCCCGCAGGATTGCTCCAGCCACATACGGAGAGCTATGCCGAACCGCGCAACAAGATAGAACGGCAACTGGCACGGATCTGGCAGCAGGTCTTGCATGTTGAGCATGTTGGGATTCACGATCCTTTCTTTTCGTTAGGCGGGGACTCGATTCTTAGCGTCCGCGTTGTGGCGCGAGCGCGGCAAGCTGGCATGCATCTGACGGTGCGCGATCTGTTCCGGCATCAAACCATCGCTGAACTGGGGCAGGCTCTTGGGCAAACAGCTCCAGACTCAGAAACGCCGATGCAGTCGCAGCAGGTCAGCGCAACCGTGCCGCTGACTCCGGTGCAATGCTGGTTCTTTGAACGTCGCCTGCCCGCTACCAATCATTGGAATCAGTCTTTCCTCTTCCGCGTGAGAGAGCCACTTGACCCGTCCCTGCTCCATTCGAGCCTGCGTCTCTTGCTAGAAGCGCATGATGCCCTACGCCTGCGCTTTTACCAGGAAGGCAACGAGTGGAGACAAAAATGTGTCGCGCTTGAGCTTGAGCATGAATTGCCGCTGAGCATCTTCTCCCGCCCAAAGGTAGCGCAAGAAGAACCGGGAGTCTGGATTCAGGAGCGCGTTGCCCATCTCCAGACCAGCTTGAGCTTGGACAAAGGGCCTCTCTTGCGCGTGGCGCTCTTTGACGTTGGCTCGGACCAGCCGCAGTACCTGCTTTTCGTGCTCCATCATCTCGTGGTGGATATTACTTCCTGGCATATTCTCTTGAGTGACTGGCAGCAGATTTATCGTCAACTCCAGGCGGGCACGCCTGTTCAATTGGCGCCGGTACACACATCCTTTCCGTTATGGGCGACGCGTCTGGAAGCTTATGCTCTTTCGCTGCGGCTGATGCGCGAACGTACCTACTGGTTTGGTCGTCCCTGGGATCAGGTCAAGCCGCTTCCGCTAGATATGCCCCACGGCGAGAACACAGAGCAACATACACGCATGCTTTCCATAGCGTTGGATGAGCAAGAGACGCATGCTCTGCTGCACGAGGTCTCCCGAGTCTACCGTATGCTTGTTCACGAGGTGCTGCTGGCTGCGCTGGCCGAAATGTATGCACGCTGGACGCGGTCGCGCACTTTGCTGGTGGATCTGGAGGGACATGGACGGGAGGATATCATCGAAGGTTGTGATCTCTCGCGCACAGTGGGCTGGTTTACAACACTGGTTCCCCTGTGTCTGGATATCAGGCAGCAGCAAAAGACGGAAGAGGTGTTGACGCAGATCAAAGAGCAGATCCGGGCCGTACCGCATGGCGGGATTGGCTATGGTCTCTTGCGTTATAAGAGTCAGAGCGAGGAGGTGCGGCAGCGGTTAGCAGGCTTGCCGCAGAGTGAGATCGTGTTCAACTACCGGGGACGTTCAGCGTCTGTGCTGGACAAAGACGCGCTCCTGGTGCCCGGCGACGACGTGAGCAGCTCGGCTCTCCATCCCGATAGCCCGCGCGCTCATCTGCTTGCCTTCGATGGTCAGGTGACAGATGGCTGCCTGCACATCACGGTGGCGTATAGCGAACGATGTTACCTCTCGACGACGATAGAGCAGCTTCTTGAGTGGTATCGAGAGGCGTTGAGGACCATGATTGCTCACTGCCAAACTCAGCAAGAAGAACGTTTCACTCCTCAGGATTTCCCAGAGGCCGATCTGGACCAGTCCGAATTGGATAGCATACTAACAAGCGTCTATCAGGAGATGGAGTCTTAGTGAGATGAAAGGACAAACAAAGGTTGCCATTGAAGCAATCTATCCCCTGGCCCCGATGCAGCAGGGGATGTTGTTTGATGCGCTTTATCATAGCGGTGTGAATACCGACTTTGTGCAACAACGATATATACTACGTGGCGATCTGGATTCCCGCTTGCTTCGTGCCGCATGGAGCCAGGTGCTCGCCAGGCATGCCATTCTGCGCACTCAGTTCAGATGGGAGGATGTCAAGCAGCCGCTACAGATCGTCTGGCGCGAGTGTGAGCTGCCGTGGACGGAATACGACTGGAGCGATTATGCTGCTGACGAACGCGAGGAGCGGCTCTCGCAACTGCTGCAAGATGACTTCGCGCGGGGAGGGAATCTGAAAAAGGCTCCGCTTTTTCGCCTGATCCTGGTGCGCCTGTCTGATGATGTTCATCATCTCATCTGGAGCTACCACCATATCTTGCTGGATGGGTGGAGCAGTGATCTTGTGCTGCGTGAAGTCTCGGCACTCTATGAAGCGGGGCTGGCAGGCACATCAGCTCATTTGCCCACCAATCAGCCCTATAAAAACTATATTACCTGGCAGCAACGGCAAGATACTGCACAGGCGGAACAATACTGGCATGAGACGCTGGCGGGCTTCCAGTCAGCCAACAGATTGCGCGTTGATCACACCCCCGCAGACAAGACAAAGCGGAGCGTCAATTGCCGTGAGGT
This sequence comes from Ktedonobacteraceae bacterium, assembly GCA_035650355.1. Taxonomy (GTDB): domain Bacteria; phylum Chloroflexota; class Ktedonobacteria; order Ktedonobacterales; family Ktedonobacteraceae; genus DASRHT01. The sequence continues at coordinate 122,625 of DASRHT010000125.1, read as the reverse complement.
GCAACTGGCGTTGAGCCCCCAGGCGACAGCGCACATGGAGACGTTCAAACAGCACTATCTGATTACCGCCAATACGCTGGTGCAGGCGGCCTGGGCCTACTTAATCAGTTGTTATAGCGGCGATCAAGATGTTGTGTTTGGCTCGGTGGTTGCGGGTCGTCCTGGCGAGGTTGATGGGATCGACTCGATGGTCGGACTTTTTATCAATACGCTGCCGACAAGGGTAAAGATCGACCAAAAGAGCAAGATCCTTCCCTGGCTGCACGCATTGCAGGATCAGCAACTGGATGCTCGCCAGTTTGAGCATTGTTCCCTCGGGGATATTCTGCGTTGGAGCGGGGTCTCGCGCGAGGAGCCGCTTTTTGAGAGCATTGTTGCTTTCGCCAACTATAGCGCAGATGGCAATGTCAGGCAGGTAATGGGAAATGTACTCGTAGAGCCTGTCCCAGCCTCGGTTGGGAATTCTGCCTATCCTCTGGTGCTGGCGGCTGGTATGGCCGAGCAGTTTGTATTGACGCTGACCTATGACCAGGAGCGTTTTGCCCTGGATACTATGACGCGTATGCTGGGACATATGCGTACATTGCTAGAAAAAATGCTGGCCGATCCTATGCAGCCTCTTGCAGCCCTTAGCTTATTGACCCGGGATGAGGAGCAGATGATGTTGCGGGACTGGAACGACAATGTGCTGCCGCATCCTGAGGCGACAAGCATTATAGACCTGTTCAAAGCGCAAGTAGAGGAACATCCCGCTGCGGTCGCGCTGGTTTTTGCGTCCCGCAACCAGCATCTGACCTATGCCGCGCTGGATTCATTGGCGCAACGGCTGGCGTATCGTCTGCAACAGGCAGCAGTAGGACCCGAAACGCTGGTAGGGATCTGCGTTGATCGCTCACTGGAAATGATCATTGCAGTGCTCGGGGTGCTTTACGCTGGAGGGGCGTATGTTCCTCTTGACCCGGCTTATCCCCAGGATCGCCTGGCGTATATGTGTGAAGATGCCCATGTTGCTATACTCATCACGCAGCAGCAGCTAGCCACACGTTTCGAGGCGCAATCGGTGCCTCTGGTTTTCATCGAGGATGTTGTCGCTGAAGCGCAACCGGCGCAACCGGTGCAAGCCCGGTTACATCTGGATAATCTGGCCTACGTCATTTATACCTCCGGCTCTACCGGTCGCTCGAAAGGGGTGATGGTTGGGCATCGCGGCCTTTGTAATTTGGTGGGGGCTGGGGCGCGGGCATTTGGACAGCAAAAGGGGAAGCGCGCTGTGCAATACTCCTCTTTGAGCTTTGACGCCTCGGTCTGGGAGACCGTCATGTCTGTGGGTATGGGCACGACACTCGTCCTGGCGCACAAAGAGGAATTGCTGCCGGGACCGGGCTTACAGGAGATCTTGCGCACTTATGGCATTACCACGGCGACGCTGACGCCTTCAGTGCTGACAGCACAGCCCTATACCGAGTTGCCGGAGTTGGAGACTGTCATTGCTGCGGGAGAAGCCTGTCCGGCTGAGCTTGTCCTGAAGTGGGGTCGAGAAAGGCATTTCTACAATGCCTATGGTCCTACGGAGACGACGGTGTGCGCCAGCGCGGGCCTGTGTCTGCCGGATGGTAACCGACCAACCATCGGTAGCCCCATTGCCAATATGCAGCTTTACATTCTGGACTCCCTTTTGCGTCCTCTTCCTGTCGGTGTGCCAGGTGAGCTTTATATTGGCGGTACCGGGCTTGCCAGGGGCTATCTGGGACGTCCTGACCTGACGGCAGAGCGATTTGTGCCGCATCCCTTTGCCCAGGCACCAGGGGCAAGGCTTTATAAAACGGGCGACCTGACCTGCTGGCACGCTAATGGGCAGGTCGAGTTCCTGGGACGCCTGGACAATCAGACGAAGCTGCGGGGTTTTCGGATCGAGCTGGGTGAGATTGAGGCTGTTCTCGACCAGCTTGAAGAGATTGAGCATAGCGTTGTCGTGGCACGCGAGGATGTTCCCGGCGATAAACGTCTGGTGTCTTACCTGATGCCTAAAGCGGGACGGCAGATCGATCCTGACAGAGTGCAGGACTACCTGCGCGGGAAATTGCCCCACTATATGGTGCCAGCAGCCCTGGTCGTAATGGATGCGCTTCCACTCTCGCCCAATGGCAAGGTTGACCAGCGAAAGTTGCCGGCGCCATCGCCAGGCCGTACCACGGAGGCGACGAGCGTCTATCAACCGCCGCGCGATACCTTCGAGATGCAGCTTGTGCAGATCTATGAAGAGCTGCTGAATGTGCGACCAATCGGTATTCTTGACGACTTTTTCGCCGTGGGCGGTCACTCGCTTTTAGCAGTCCGTTTGATGTCTGAGATTCAGAAGCGTCTGCGCGTACAGATGGCTCTCTCGGCCATCTTTGAGCATGGCTCGATTGCCCATCTAGCCGCGACCCTGCGCAGCAAAGAGGCCGTGCCACAGGTTCCGCTGGTGGCTATACGCCCCGGTGGCTCACTACCGCCGCTTTTCTTTGTACATCCGGCCAATGGGCAGGTCGCCTGTTACTACAGGCTCGCGTCTCATCTGCCTGAGGACCAGCCGTTTTATGGCTTGCAGGATCTTGACATCTATCATCGGGATGCGCCGGAGAGATCGATAGAGGAGATGGCGGCAGGCTATATTGAGGCGATCCGGGCAGTGCAGCCAGAGGGGCCGTACTATCTGGGCGGGTATTCTTTTGGCGGCATCGTCGCCTTCGAGATGGCACAGCAATTAAAGGCCGTAGAACAGGAAGTCGCGTTACTGGCAATCCTGGATGGAGCTTCGCCCGACAGAGAGAGCATGAAGCTACAGCAGCCGACTGAACTGCTCGCGACTATCGTTGGTGAGGCGTTACGCAAAGCGAGCGGCAAGACGATCCAGGATGTCTACAACGAGCTGCAGGGGTTATCGTTTGAGCAACAACTGGAGCATGCGATGGAGCTATTGAGCGCGGCGAATGTTGAACTGCTCGTAATGGAGAAGGATTGGTTAAGGGAGCAGGTCGAGCTTTTTGCGCGACGGCTACGAGCTACTCATCGCTATCATGCTCGCCCCTATTCAGGGCGTATTGTCCTCTTCCGCGCGACGGAGATCGATGGTTTAGAGGATGAGAACAAGATTACTGAGGATCAGGGATGGCAACAATTTTCGCTCCTCCCCCTGGATATCCGTCCGATCTCTGGCTATCATAATACTATGATCAACGAGCCGCATGTGCATAACCTCGCTACACAGCTCCAAAGTCTGGTGAGCTACAATCTCGGCACAACAACTAACATATAACAACTAATGTTCGGGGGTGCAGGGGACCTCCCCTGCCGGGGGCGCGGGGGTGTCCCCCGAACATCCCTTGTCGTATCACAAAATTCTCCCTTTTTGCAGACAGACGATCCCTAACGATACCTGACGATCTTTTCAGACAGAGATAGAGACAGGTAATATGAGATACAGAAAAAGTAACATAGCGCATAAGTAATAAAGAACAGTAATTTTTTTGTTATGAAGAACATAATCAAGGAAATCTCATGAAGGCTCCGAACGATCTTACAGAAGTACACTACGTGCAGAAGCAATTGCTCAGGTCTTGCCAGGCTCCTACCACTGCATTGCAAGACCGACTTTCTTTCCCCGTCCCGTTGACCTCGTTCGTTGGGCGCGAGCAAGAAATCACCACCTTATGTACCTTGCTCAGCCGTCCAGAAATACGTCTGCTCACCCTCACTGGAACGGGGGGAGTAGGCAAAACACGTCTCGCCTTGCAGGTTGCCACCCGCCTGAGCCAGGACTTCAGCCAACCTGTAGGCTTTGTCTCCCTTACGGACATCAGCAATCCTGAGCACGTCATCCCGACAATCGCCGAGGCACTCGGGTTACAAGAACTGGGCAGTCGCCCTATCCTGGAACATGTCCAGGCATTCCTCAAGGACAAGTGCCTGCTCTTACTGCTCGATAACCTTGAGCAGGTGCTCGATGCCAGCCTGGACCTGCTGGCACTGCTTGAGTCCTGCCCTGGTCTGAAGATCCTGGCGACCAGCCGTGCGCTGCTGCGTCTCTCAGGAGAATATCCCTTTGTGGTACCTCCCTTGCCACTGCCCAATCTGGCGCAGCTTTCCGACGCAGAGGACCTCCTCGACTATCCAGCAATCAGCCTCTTTGTCCAGCGGGCCAGAGCGGTTCTCCCTGAGTTTGACCTCACAGAAGAAAATCGTCGCATCATTACGGAGATTTGTCTGCACCTTGATGGCCTCCCTCTGGCAATCGAACTGGTGGTTCCGCGCTTGAAGGTCCTCTCTCCCCAAATGCTGCTAGAGCGCCTGGCTCATCGCTTTGAGGTCCTGACCCAGGGCATGCGCGATGTACCTGGGCGGCACCAGACCTTGCAGAAGACGCTAGAGTGGAGCTACCGACTCTTGATGCCACGAGAGCAGCACCTCTTCCGCTTCCTCTCGGTCTTCGTGGGCGGCTGTAGTCTGCAAGCTCTTGAGGCAACCTGGACCCTGGCAGGCTACCAGCAAGAAGCCAACCAGATCCTGGAGGCGGTGATTTCTCTGTTAGAGAAAAGTATGCTCTCTCGCGACACGCAGGAAGCCAGGGAACCGCGACTGTTTTTGTTGAGAACATTGCGTGAGTATGGATGGCGGCGACTCACCCTCGTTGGGGAACAAGAACAGGTCCAATGGGCGCATACCATTTACTACTTGAGGTTGGCCGAGGAGGCCGAGCCTCAATTGAAAGGTCCACGACCACGTCGCTGGCTTGAACGCTTGCAGCGAGAACACGAGAACCTGCGGGAAGCGCTCAGCTTTCTGATCGCTCATGGAGAGCACGATACGAACAAAGGCACACAGATGGCCCTACGCCTGGGGAAAGCGTTGGAACGCTTCTGGATCATTGGCGGGCATGTGAAAGAGGGGCGCGATCTGCTGGAGCGAGCCTTGAAGCACTGTTCAGGGGAGATCTCCTCGCTCCGGGGCCAGGCTCTGTGTATTCTCTCAACGCTGGCCCGCTATCAAGGGGACTTCTCGGCTGCCGCGAGGACTTGCGCGGAAAGTCTAACCATTTTTCGTGAACTGAGCGACCCGGTAGGGATCGCAAACGCGCTATATCGATCAGGCTCTCTCGCCTGGATGCGAGGGGACGCTGAGACGGCCCGCGCATTTTATGAAGAGAGTTTGCAGATTACTCAAGGGGAAGCCTGTAAGGACGCCCGCAGCGAAACGCTTTATTGGTTCGCTTCTCTGGCTTTCTTTCAACGCGAGGCTTCCCAGGCGCGTCAATTGATCGAGGAAAGCCTGTCTCTCTCCCGAGAGTTGGAGGACCAATATAACATTGCCACAGCACTTAACCTGCTCGGATGGGTCTCGCTGCTCCAGGAAGATATCCCGGCAGCTCGCAGGTTCCAGGAAGAGAGTCTACGGACCTCTCAAGAGCTCGGAAATCAGCGTGGCGTTGCCCACACGCTCAGCGCTTTAGGGGAAATTGCTTATAGAATGGGCGATTTCCCCCGGGCATGCGAGCGCTACGAGGAGAGCCTGGCAATCATCCTGCGCATCGATGACCGCTGGATACTCCCAATTTATCTGGAGGGGCTGGCTAGAGCCGCAGTAGCACAGGGCGAGGCGCAGTGGGCGGCGCTCCTCTTGAGTGCGGCTCAGACTTTACGCGAGGATCTGGGCACGTCGATGACAGAGCTGGAAAAGCAGGAACACGAGTCCACACTCAGCGCTCTTCGCGCGCTGCTGGAAAAGCATGTCCTGGCGGACGCCTGGGAAAAGGGACGGGCGATTTCCCCAGAACAGGCGGTGGCGGCCCGTACGCGTTTTAGGCAAGCTACGGCTCTTTCTCCAGAAGAGAAGTCACCCATGATGAACGGATTTTCTGCTCGTTCTTTACCTGCTGAGATAACACCACGAGAGCGTGAGGTATTGCGGCTTGTAGCCCAGGGACTTACAGATGCCCAGATTGCACAAAGCCTGGTGATTAGCCCTCGCACCGTCAACTTTCATCTAGGTTCGATTTATCGCAAGCTTGAGGTCTCTTCGCGTAGTGCGGCTACTCGCTATGCCCTTGAATGTCGCATCTTCTAATGGCCTCCCATTGGAGAATCGAGCTCGGGGGTACATACTCTCGATACACGACTTCACACCCACGTACGAGACTGCTGAAACGCTGCTTCAGCAGTCCTGGCTCGCCCTGCCATCTGCTTGAAGGCGTTATGGCTATCATTTGTGCGTGGGTAGAGTATCATACTCACTTACCGAGAACCAACCGCGTTCACGAATCAGACTGATGGCTTCTTCACGGTTAGATATACCTAGTTTTTGGAAGATATGATAGACATGAGTCTTAATGGTGCTCGTGCTCACATAGAGACGGTTGCTCATCTCTTTATAAGAGATATTTTGCAAGAGTAACTCCAAAATTTCACGTTCTCGTGGAGAGAAAACGGCCAGACTGGTCCAGTTCTGCCTGGCTGCGTACAACAACTCTTGCAGACAGTCAGAAATCGCTTGCGTATCAAAATCGGATATGCAGCACAATGCATTGGCGGCCCTTTCAATTTTCTGCCGATAATCTTCGGTACGAACGCCCATATTATGAAAGGGAAGTTCAAGCGCTACAACAATTTGAGGCGCAAGTGCAAGTCGATCTACCATACTATCTATAACAGGCTCAGGTTTCTGTAGCGCTACCGCTTCAGAAGGTTTGATCATCCGTTCCTTTTGTGGATAAAAGAAGAAAGAAGAAAGCTTTAAACGATGCAGGTGCGCCATTTGGAGAGCGGCAGTAAAGATCATCAGTGCCGTCCAAAGTAGCACAACGACCCACCATAATGGTTGCTGAATGGAAGAAACAGCAAATAACCCGGTTAGCATCGCAGTCCAGGCAAAAGCTGCAATGACGAAGATCGCTCCTGCAATGCCATAGAGGAGGCCAAACTCTAGGATAGGCAAGAGAAATGCAATAGGAGTTGCATTTATGGGCAATATACGAAACACTATCGTCATGATCACACACAAAGCAAGGTCCATGAATGCGATAGGTCTTTCTCCTGGCGAAGCATTGTTTCTTCCCTTTTGCCATAGCACCGGCCCAATTCCCCATAATAGACATAACGTCCCTACAGCTACTTCTTCCAGTTCGTTGCTGCTCATCTGAGTTGCCAATAGCAGAGAAAGGAAGATAGTAAGGTTCATAACGATACGCATCAGGCTGAACCAGATAGGCACACTTCTGTGCTGGTTGTAATTCTCAGTGAGCAACATCCTGATCTCCTAACTTAACTGTTTGAAACGGAAGGACAAGTGTGTACCTAGATCTGTTGACCTGGAAAAACTCTTTTTTATCTAAAAGCAGCTAATGACTCTTATGAACGATCATTTCAGGGAATGTGACCCCAAACATTCCAGAATGAAGATAAGCTTTCGACCTTACCATGCGCTTAAATTTGCACATAATCAAGCCGTTCTTCTGAAGATGAGAAAATTTCAACCTCCCGGTCGATTGTTCTTCATGCCCAAATGCTGCTATACATCTTCCCGGGAAAGTTATTCAGAGCGTAGCAGCAAGGGATTGGCATGCACGTTCCTACGGAAAGGAGCCATACATGAATGGACAGGTTGTTGGGGTTGTTGGGGCTGGCGTTATGGGGATTGGAGTGGCTCAGAATCTAGCGCAGACAGGGCACAGGGTTCTTTTGCTAGATCTGACGGAAGATATTTTACGCAAAGCGAGAGACGATATTCAAAAAAACATGCGTTTTCAGCGTATGCTGAAAAAAGAGCAAGCTCAGATGAGCGCGGCACAGGTGATGGAGGCGATTACCTTCACAACCAGCTATGCGCCCTTTGCCGAGGCTGACTTTGTGATCGAAAACGCGAGCGAGAAATGGGAGGTCAAGCAGAAGATACATACACAGCTCGACGTTGTTTGTCCCGCGCATGCTGTATTCGCGGCCAATACCTCGGCCATCTCGATTACCAGGATTGGCGCGGTTACTCAACGGCCTGCCCAGATTCTGGGCATCCATTTTATGAACCCCGTGCCTCTCAAGCCGGTGGTAGAAGTTATTCGCGGCTTCCATACATCCGACGATGCTATCGCCGTTGCTCAACGCCTGTTAACGAATATGGGCAAGCAGTGGATCATCGTCAATGACTATCCTGGCTTTGTCTCTAATCGCATCTCACATTTATTTATGAATGAAGCGGCCTTTGTCGTTCAGGACCAGGTCGCCACGGCACAAGAGGTCGATGAGATTTTCACCAGGTGCTATGGACATGCGATGGGACCGCTGCAAACCGCCGATCTGATCGGACTCGATACGGTCGTGGACACGTTACATGTGTTGTACCAGAGCTACCAGGACCCTAAGTTTCGCTGCTGTCCATTACTACAAAAGATGGTCGATGCCGGTCTGCTTGGGGTGAAGTCAGGCCAGGGCTTTTACAGTTACTAGCACGGATTGTTTGCACACGGACGCGATCAATCGTTCCTTGCAATTCCGAGCAACAACGCCGCAGGCGCGTCTAGCTACGCTCAGTTGCTCGGCAAGGAGAGGTCCAACGAAGGAGAAATTCAACAATGGAAGAGACAAAGGTTCGCATCAAAGCTTTTCTGGCTCGCTACCTGCAAAACTACGACCTGCCGGATGACCAGGATATTTTCTCCCTGGGGTTCATCAACTCCCTTTTTGCCATGCAACTGGTGCTTTTTGTCGAAAAAGAGTTTCACATCGATGTCTCCAATGAAGACCTGGATATCGACAATTTTCGTACCGTCAACGCTATTGCCACCCTTGTTGAGCAGAAACACACACCACAACCACAAGAAGCAAGCCGGTAGGAGCAGCCCTGGCGGTTGCCCGTGGTGTAGGGGCAATCCCTCGCGGTTGCCCTGTCCCTACCGGTTGCCCCGATGAGGGAGGAGAAGCATGCGTATAGAACTGACGCAACAGCAACGTGAGAGCCAGGAGAGCTTTCGAACGTTTGTGCAGGCAGAGATTCAGCCTCATGCCGACCGTTATGATCAAGAAGAGCGCGTTCCCTTAGAGATTATCCAGTGCATAGCTCGCAGGGGATACCTCGGAGCTATTATACCGCGGGAGTATGGCGGTAGCGAGATGGATATGATCACCTTTGGTTTGCTCAACGAAGCGCTTGGCCGTGGCTGCTCGTCTCTGCGCAGCCTGCTCACAGTGCATAGTATGGTCGCATATGCCCTCCTGCGCTGGGGTACCAACGCCCAGAAAGCATCCTGGCTTCCTCGCCTTGCATCAGGAGAGACGATTGCGGCTTTTGGCCTGAGCGAACCTGAAGTGGGGAGCGATGCCAAAAGTATCACGACCACAGCCACACCAAACGCACAAGGGTATAGCTTGCGAGGACGAAAAAAGTGGATGACCTATGGACAGATCGCGCAGCTCTTTTTGATCTTTGCGCGTAATGGCTCAAACATTTCTGCGTTTCTGGTGGAGCGCGAAACGCCCGGTTTCTCGGTCAGCCCTATCTCTGGCCTGCTTGGCACGCGTGCTTCGATGGTAGCCGAACTATTGTTGGAAGACTGCCAGATTCCCGCACAGAACTTATTAGGTGGTCGTGGCTTTGGTCTGGCCTCTATCGCCAGTTCCGCGCTCGATATCGGTCGGTATTGTGTCGCCTGGGGTTCAGTCGGCATTCTCCGCGCCTGCCTGGAAGACTCTCTGCACTATAGCAGCCAGCGTCGGCAGTTTGGCGTCTATCTGCGGCAGCACCAGTTAATCCAGCAGATGATCACCGAGATGATCACCAATCTGAACGCAGCCCGTCTGCTCTGCTTACAGGCAGGGTATTCAAAGGAGCAGGGTGATCCCGCGACGATTACGCAGACCTGGATCGCCAAATATTTTGCCTCAGTCAAGGCAACGCAGGCAGCCAATGATGCTGTCCAGATTCACGGAGCGAATGGCTGTAGCAGCGCGTACTCGGTCCAACGCTACATGCGTGACGCCAGAATAATGGAAATTATCGAGGGAAGCACACAGATCCAGCAAATCACCATCGCCAACGCAGGATATCAGGAACTTACCTTTTAGCGCGGCATTCTCAACTGTTTCAGGCAGGGGCAGATCAAAAAGAAAGGCCAGGTCAAGTTATGTTACAGCAAGCCGCTATTCAGAAAGAGCAGGCAGCGAGAGTTATCAAGTGCGTTGTATGGGACCTTGATAATACTCTGTGGGATGGAACGCTGGTGGAAGATGGGCAGGTACATTTGCGCGAGCATATGATCGAGATCATTAAAACGCTGGATTCTCGCGGCATTCTTCATTCCATCGCCAGCAAAAACGACTACGCAACGACCATGCGCAAACTGGAGGAGCTGGGGATTCAGGAGTATTTTCTTTATCCCCAGATAAGCTGGAACACGAAATCAACGGCCATCGAAACCATTGCCAAATCAATCAACATTGGAAAGGACACGCTCGCCTTTGTAGATGATCAGGCCTTCGAGCGCGACGAGGTGGCCCACACATATCCAGAAGTGCTCTGTCTCGATGTTGCAGACTGGGAGTCTATACTGAGCATGCCTGAGATGAATCCGCGCTTTATTACCGAGGACTCGGCCAGGCGGCGACAGATGTATCTGAGCGATATCCGGCGCAACCAGGAAGAGCAGGCATATGTTGGACCCACCGAAGAGTTCCTCGCTTCGCTCCAGATGGTCTTCACTATTACCGAGGCGCGCGAAGAAGACCTGCGGCGGGCTGAAGAATTGACCGTCCGTACCCACCAGCTCAACACGACCGGCTATACCTATTCCTATGACGAACTCAATGCCTTTCGCATTGCACCGGACTACCGGCTGCTGATCGCGGGCCTGGAGGATAAGTATGGCCTCTACGGCAAGATTGGGGTGGCACTGCTGCATTGTGAGCAAGAGTATTGGACGCTCAAGCTCCTACTGATGTCCTGCCGCGTGATGTCGCGTGGAGTAGGCAATGTCCTCATCGGCCATATTATGCGCATGGCAAAAGCCGCCGGCGTGCGTCTGCGCGCGGAGTTCATCCCTAACGAGAAGAATCGCATGATGCTCATCACCTATAAGCTGGGAGGCTTTCGTGAGGTGGATAAGCAATTCCTTGCCACCGACCTGAGCGCCCCCACGATGAATCGGGGAGCTACAAGCGCGTCAGCAGCGTTGGTCGGCGGAACAGACAGGCAGGGGGAGACGCTGGTGTTTGAACACGATCTGACAACCATTGCGCCTGTTCCTCCCTATGTCACGCTCAAGTTGGCAGAAGCAAACGAGCAAGTGGCGTTCTGAGCATTCAATTTTCCACTACTGCGTCCCATAGAATTTTGACATTCACGAACAGTCAGGCGGCACAAGGAAACTCTTCTGAGGAGAACAGGCTATGGCGGCATATATGTTTGTTGCAGGCGGTGGGTGTGGCGGATTTATCTGGAAGGAGGTGGCTGCACACTTAAAAGAGCGAGGACATGACGTCTTTACGCCCACGCTGACGGGATTGGGAGAGCGAATACACCTGGCCTCTCCTCACATCGACCTGGAGCTCCACCTTCAAGATATCATCGGAGTGTTTGAGTACGAGGACCTGCACAACATCATTCTTGTAGGACACAGCTACGGAGGAATGGTCATTACCGGCGTGGCGGAACGAATTCCTCATCGCCTGGCTCACCTGGTCTATCTGGATGCCCTGGTTCCTCAAAACGGGCAATCAGCTCTGGATATCATTGGACCGGCATTGCGAGCAAGGATCGAAAAACGCGTCCGTACTCAAGGTGATGGATGGCTCATTCCTCCACCTCCGAGATCACCTGCGAAGATAGTGGCTCATCCTTTCAAGCCGTTCACGCTACCTCTTACCGTTACGAATCCAGCGGCGGCACGCTTGCCTCATACATTCATCTATTGCACGAAGACACATTCGGAGGAGCTGGATATTGTGGCAGCAAGAGTACAGACAGAAGGATGGCGCTACTACGAGATCGAGGCAGATCACATGGCGATGATCACCGCCCCAAAAGCAGTGGCGAGAGTACTCATGGAGATCGCGCAAGTTCCTTCGATCAGGTTAGAGATGGTTAACGCTGATTCTCATGCGGCGTCGTAAAAAATATTTGCAATGAAGTTCAGGAAGAGGAGATACACGCGATGGTTATCGATGTGATTCGTCCCACCTCGCAAATGCTGACATTCGTGGATATTCTCACACAGCGTGCTCAGCAACAACCTCAACGGGCGGCTTACACATTTCTCAGCTTTGGCGAAGAAACTGATACCAGCATAACTTATAGAGAGTTAGATCAACAGGTGTGCTCAATCGCCGGTGAGTTGCAGCGTCTTGGCTACGAAGGCAAACCGGTGCTGCTGCTGTACCCATCAGGATTGGAATACATTGCAGCATTTTTAGCCTGCCTGTATGCTGGCGCTATCGCGGTCCCTGTTTATCCCCCTCACTCTGCGCGCCTGCTGCCGCGTCTCCAGGCCATCATCAACGATACGCGAGCTATTGTGGCCCTCACCACCACAAAAACCCAGGCAGATATTTTCCGCAGATTTATGCATACCCCTGAATTGCAGCATTTGCGCTGGATTACTACAGACCATCTCACCATTCCTCCAGGTCAGCACTGGAAAAAACCAGACTTTGCCCGGAACAGGCTGGCTTTTCTCCAGTATACCTCTGGCTCTACGGCTACGCCCAAAGGTGTGATGGTCAGCCACGAAAATCTATTGCACAACTCAAGAATGATCAACACGCAGATCGGGCTGCATGAGCAGGATCAGGGTGTTTCCTGGCTGCCCATGTTCCACGATCTGGGGCTCATCATGGGGATTCTCCAGCCCCTTTATGCCGGATACCATACGGTATTAATGTCTCCTACAGCCTTCTTACAACACCCGCTACGCTGGCTGCAAGCGATATCAGACTACAAAGCCACCGTAAGCTGCGCCCCCAATTTCGCCTACGATCTCTGTGTGCGCAGAACCACCCCCACAACGCGCGCACAGCTCGACTTGAGCCGATGGCAGGTCGCGATTAATGGTGCTGAACCAGTTCATAGTGAGACAATAAAGAATTTTAGCCTTGCCTTCGCGCCTTGCGGGTTTCATCCCGACACATTCTTGCCTGGCTATGGTCTTGCGGAGGCCACGCTCATGGTCAGCGGAGCCAAACGTCGCACGGGAGTCACTGTAAAGTATGCCGACAAAACATTGCTTGAACAGCATCATGTGATGGAAGTTGCTCCAGATGACCGTAACGCTCAAGTATTGGTCGGCTGTGGCAAGGTTGCTCCAGAACAACACGTCATTGCTGTTCATCCAGAAGCGTTGACGCAGTGCCAACCAGATACAGTTGGTGAAATATGGATAGCAGGCGAGAGCGTAACGCAAGGGTATTTTGGCGATAGAGCTGCCACCAAAGATGCGTTCCAGGCATATCTAGCGGACACGGGCGAAGGGCCTTTCTTGCGTACGGGAGATCTGGGGTTTATGCACGCTGGTGAAATATTTATCACGGGACGCCTCAAGGATCTCATTATTATCAAAGGGCGCAACCACTATCCCCAGGATATCGAATACACGGTCGAACAGAGCTCGCCCCTTGTTCGTGCAGGATGTACCGCCGCGTTTTCTATCGGAGTCGAACACGAAGAACGTCTGGTGGTGGTGGCCGAGATACGACTTTCGCCACATGGTTTGACGCCAGGCGAGATAGCACAAAAGATCGAGGAAGCCAGCAAAGCCATCCGCAGAAATATCGCAGAGACCCATGAGCTGGCGGTTTACCAGGTCAAATTTGTGAGGATAGGCGAGATACCGAAAACGTCAAGCGGAAAATTGCAACGGCGTGCATGTCGTACCCGTTTTCTTTCGGGAAGCTTGAAAGAGTGGAATGAGTAGAGAGAAGATGCAGACCACTCAGAGCATTCCAGTGAGCTACAGTAAAGGCATATACACAGGTTGAGGGAACAAATGCCTAGCATCGAAATGATTCATGCCTGGTTGATTTCAAAATTGGCCGAACTGCTGTTCGTTGAACCAGGCACCATAGATATTTACGAGCCATTCGCTAATTACGGCCTGGTTTCAGCCGATGCCGTAGGGCTATCGGGAGAGCTCGGGGAGTGGTTAGGACAAGAACTCTCGCCAACCATCGCTTTTGATTATCCATGTATCGCCGTTTTAGCTGACTACCTGGTCAAGGGGAAAAACATGACCACCGCTTTGCCCGGTAAAGAAGCAGAGCAGGTACATACCCAGGCTGAACCTATCGCCATCATCGGCATGGCCTGCCGTTTTCCCGGCGGCGCCAATACGCCTGAGCGATTCTGGGAACTCCTCAAAGACGGCTTTGACGCGATCTCGGAAGTACCGGCGGGACGTTGGGATGTCGATGCATTCTATGATCCTGATCCTGCGGCTCCCGGCAAGATGTACACCCGCTTCGGCGGCTTTTTAGCCGATCTTGATCAATTTGACGCGCCTTTTTTCGGGATTTCGCCACGCGAGGCCGTAAAAATGCATCCACAACAAAGGCTGCTACTAGAAGTGGCCTGGGAAGCATTAGAACATGCCGGTCAAATCTCGTCAAAGCTGGCAGGCAGCAAGACAGGCGTTTTCATCGGCTTAATGAATATGCTGGACTACGCCCAGTTGCAAATGCAGGCAGGCGATACCAGTTACATGGATGATCCCTATTACGGTATCGGCACCTCTTCCAGTATTGCCTCCGGTCGCCTATCGTATTTCTTTGACTTCCAGGGTCCCAATCTGACGATAGATACCGCCTGCTCATCTTCCCTGGTAGCCACGCATCTGGCCTGTCAGAGTCTGCGCAACCAGGAATGCAATCTCGCGCTTGTTGGAGGGGTAAACACAAACCTGCTGCCGGAGAATATGGTCAACGCCTGTAAGATGCATATGCTGTCTCAGGATGGCCGCTGCAAAACCTTTGACGCTGCCGCTGATGGGTTTGCGATAGGGGAAGGGTGCGGGGTCGTGGTGCTCAAACGGCTCTCGGAGGCGCTGGCTGACGGCGATACTGTGCTGGCAGTGATTCGCGGTTCCGCCATCAATCAAGACGGGCGCAGCAATGGCATCACCGCGCCCAACAGGCTCGCTCAGGAAGCAGTGATCCGGCAGGCGCTGACGAATGCCCGAACTACCCCTGATCGTGTCGGCTACGTCGAAGCGCACGGCTCAGCAACGACTCTGGGAGACCCCATAGAAGTGGAGGCACTCGTTGCCACGCTTGGTCAGCAACGCACGTCCGAACATCCTCTAGTGATCGGTTCTGTGAAGACAAATATTGGGCATTTGGCCGCAGCCGCCGGTATTGCAGGTCTGATCAAGACGGTGCTGATCTTACAACACAAGGAGATCCCGCCCCATCTCCACCTCAAAGAGCGGAACCCGTACATCCGCTGGGATGTATGTCCTGTCGTCATTCCCGCAAGTTGTATGGCCTGGCCCTCGGGAGAGCATGCGCGCATAGCGGGTGTAAGCTCGTTTGGCTGGTCTGGCACCAATGCGCATCTTCTGCTTGAAGAAGGCCCCCCTTCAAAGCTTGCCGGGCCATCCAACAGAAAATATTGCTTGCTTCTACTTTCCGCAAAAACAGAGCAGGCCCTTGAGCATGTTACCAACAGCTTGCTTACCTATTTAAAGTACAACCCGACTGCAAACCTCGCTGACGTTGCGTACACCTATCACATTGGCCGCAATGCGTTTGCCCACCGTCGTATGCTCGTGTGCAAAAACGTAGAGGATGCCATATCCATACTGGAACAACGAGCTCCCGAGCAACTTTTGACGAGACTGTACAAAGAGGCTCGACGCTCGATCACGTTTCTATTTCCAGGCGCCTATGACCACTTTACCAATAGAACAGATCAGTTGTACCAGCAAGAGCCGGTATTTCGCGCGTGGGTAGACACCTGTTGCAACCTGCTTCAGCTTCATCTGGGCTTTGACTTGAGAGAGATCATCTATCCTCATCATCAATCGGACGAGAGCGTTCTCTCAGACCAGAAGACTAATGGCGTCCACTCGGCCCATAAAACCAATGGCGTCCACTCGGCTCATAAGAGTAATGGCGTCGCACGATCTGGCATACATTCCTCTATCGCTCTCTGGCAGGCGCAGCACGCGGAAGACAGGCCGAAGTGGGGCGAGCAGACGATCCTGGCACAAGCTGTATCTTTCGTCATTAGCTACGCCCTGGCCAGATTATTAATCTCCTGGGGAATTTATCCCGCAGCGATGATTGGCTATGGTCTTGGAGAATATGTCGCCGCCTGCCTGGCGGACGTGCTCTCCCTGGAAGACGCATCACTGCTTATAGCGCGCCGTGTGCAAGGCATTAGCACACAGCAGGAAGAGATAGCGGATCATATCACGTTACATCCCCCACAGATCCCATATATCTCCAATGTCACAGGCGTCTGGATTACGAAAGAGCAGGCCACCGATCTCAGGTACTGGACAGAACAGACAGGTCAGCCGGTCGCTTTTGCATTGGGAGTGGCCTTGCTGCTGCGAGACCCTGAGCGGATCTTCCTGGAAATAGGTCCAGAGCAGCAACTTGGCTCATTGATCAAACAACACCTCCTTTATAATAGTGAGCAGCCGCCGCTCATCCTTTCCTGTTTGTCAGAAGGAGCTGAGTCGCTGCCAGAGCAGGCCGCGCTGCTCACTACGGTGGGCAAGCTCTGGCTGGCTGGTATCTCGATAGACTGGCAGAGCTTCTACGCCCACGAACAGCGCGTGCGGCTCACGCTGCCCACATACCCTTTTGAGCGCCAGCGTTACTGGATCGAGGCGCAAAAACCCGGACAGGCTGCCCCCTCTAGCATTGCCGCTCCCGCAACGGCAATAGAGCCATTGAGGCGCGAACAAAGCGAGGATTGGTGCTATTTCCCTGGCTGGAGGTCGTCCAGTTCCTGTATCCCCTTCGCTCATCAGAGCAGCTTACAGGCCACAGTCTGCTGGCTCTGCTTCCTGGACGACTGCGGTATCGGCACATATCTCAGCGCGGAACTCCTGCGACAGCAGCCAAACGTGCTGATTATCACGCCAGGACAGACATTCAGCCGCACCGGTGAGAGGACCTACATGCTGCATCCAGCGTCATATGCGCATTATGAGGCCCTATTTAAGGATATGCGTACACAGGGGTACACTGAAATACGCATTGTGCATCTATGGACGCTCACCAATCCACAGTATGATGCTGCAATTTGTGATTGCCAGGACTTTGAAACGGCGGCGCAAAGGGGCTTCTATAGTGTGCTAGCCCTGGTGCAGGCACTTGAACACCTGTCATTTGATACCTGCCATATCACTCTGGTCTCAAATGGTATCTATGACGTGCTTGGCAATGAAACGCTCTTCCCCGAGAAGGCCACGCTCCTGGGGCCATGCCTGGCTATTCCCTTTGAGTATCCAGATATTACCTGCCGCTGCATTGATATCGCTTTCCCTGAAGGAAACGATGATCGAAGAGCGGACCTGCTTTCTAGCTTGCTGGGAGAGATTACCGGGACGTCAACGGATGCCATAGTGGCCTTACGCGGCAACCGGCGCTGGTTACCGGCAATCGAACAGGTCCATCTGGAAGATCAACCCTCAGCGTTGAGGGAAAAAGGGGTATACCTTATCACTGGCGGGCTGGGGGGAATTGGTCTGGCAATGGCGGAGTATCTGGCATGTACCGTTCGCGCCCGGCTCGTACTTGCTGGTCGTTCTAAGCTGCCGCCGCGTGAGGAATGGTCACACTTGCGCTCCATCCACACACAAGAGGACAGGCTGGGACGTCAATTGCATGCTATTCAGCGTATGGAAGCATTGGGAGCGCAGGTATTACCCTTACAGGCAGATGTGACCGATCCAGTTCAAATGCAGGAGGTGATTGAGCAGACCATAGCCACCTTTGGAACATTGCACGGGGTCTTGCACGCCGCAGGCGTGCCCGGCATAGGCCTGATGCAGTTAAAAACGCCGGAGCAGGCTGCCGCGGTGCTTGCTCCTAAGGTTCAGGGGACACTGGTTCTCGGGCAGGTACTGGCGCCTCTCTCTCTGGACTTCCTGGTCCTTTTCTCCTCAATTACCTCTTCAACGGGAGGAGGGCCAGGACAGGTCGATTACGTGGCCGCCAATGCTTTTCTGGATGCCTACGCGCATCGACATAGAAACCATCATGGCAGAACGATTGCCATCGATTGGGGCGAGTGGCAATGGAATGCCTGGGAAGAGGGACTCAACGGCTACGATAGCGGTATCCAGGCGTTTTTCAAAGAGCATCGCCAGCGCTTCGGGATCACATTTGAAGAGGGTCCTGAACTATTTGGCCGTATCCTGGCATCCCGTGAGCCGCATGTCATCGTTTCCACGCAAGACATGCAAAAATTTGTCGGGCTGCTCAAATCATTTTCCGCCTCGAGTCTGGTGCGCAACGCACAGCAGGATCATCAGGCTCAACCGAAATATCCCAGGCCAAATCTTGCCAGTTCGTACACGCCGCCCGGCAGCGAACTGGAGCAAACCATTGTCAGGCTCTGGGAAGAGCTACTGGGAATTGCCCCGGTAGGTATTTACGACAATTTTTTTGAGCTAGGCGGCAATTCCCTGGTCGGCATCAACCTGATGGCTCGTATGAGAAAAACCCTCCATTTGGAAACCTTCCCCGCCTATGTGCTTTATGAGGTTCCGACCGTAAGCGCGATGGCCCAGTACATAGAGCAGGGACAGAAGGTTGCCGTTATCGAAGAAAGGTGGGAACGCGGAGCAAAACGTAGAGATGGCCTGACACAACGTTTGGAGAACAAGAGACGAGAGAATAGGAGAACAAGGTGACACACAACCAATATGATGACCCCAAATATGATACAGCATTAGCCATCATCGGCATGTCCGGGCGCTTCCCCGGAGCCAATTCCGTCGAGCAACTATGGGAGAATGTCACAGGCGGCCTCAGGTCGATCCACTTCTTTACCGATGAGGAGCTACTGGAGACTGGAGAATCGCCCGAAATTCTGAAAAACCCGAATTATGTCAAAGCGGGCTCCATCCTGGAGGGCGTTGACCTCTTTGACGCCTCCTTCTTTGGCTTCACACCACGCGAAATTGAGGTCATGGACCCGCAGCAGCGTCTCTTCCTCGAATGTTCCTGGGAAGCCTTCGAAGCGACCGGTTACTTAACTGGCAAATACGACGGCATGGTGGGCGTCTTTGGCGGCGCTGCCATGAGTTCGTATCTCTTCAATAGCATCTTTAACAGCCCCGACGCGGCCAATAATGTCTCACCATTCCTGGCATCGCTCGGTAACGATAAGGATTCGCTGGCGACGCGCGTCTCGTACAAACTCAACTTGAAAGGCCCGAGCGTCACCATCCAGACCTACTGCTCGACCTCGCTGGTGGCAGTTCACCTGGCTTGCCAGAGCCTGATTAACTATGAGTGCGATATCGCCCTGGCCGGTGGCGCTGCTATCAATATCCCCCAGGAACGTGGCTATGTCTATGAAGAAGGCAGCATTCTGTCGCCAGATGGCTACTGCCGTACCTTCGATGCTAACGCTCAGGGTAGCGTCCTGACCAACGGGGTTGGCGTTGTCGCCATTAAACGCTTCCGCGAGGCTCTTGAGGATGGCGATTTTATCTACGCAATCATTCGAGGATCGGCCACCAACAACGATGGCTCCCAGCGTGTGAGCTATACCGCGCCCGGCTTAGATGGGCAGTCCGGCGTCATGGCCGAAGCAATGGGCAATGCAGGAGTCGCGCCAGACAGTATTTCTTATGTCGAAGCTCACGGCACCGCCACTGAACTGGGAGATGCCGTCGAGGTGGCCGCGATGATTAAAGCCTTTAGGACGAGCACGCAGAAGAAAGGGTTCTGCGCCATCGGTTCGATTAAGCCGAATATCGGCCATCTGGACCGGGCTTCGGGAGTGACGGGGCTTATCAAGACTACGCTGGCGCTCCATCATCGCCTGATCCCTCCCAGCCTGAACTACGAAGAACCGAATCTCGATCTTGATCTGGAGAATAGCCCGTTTTACGTCAATACGGTGCTCACTCCCTGGTCTGACGCGCTCCTGCCACGCCGGGCCGGTGTCAGTTCCTTCGGCGTGGGTGGCTCTAACGCGCATGTGGTACTTGAAGAGGCGCCAGAGCGCGAACCTGGCAGTTCCTCACGTTCCTGGCAGATGCTGCTCCTCTCCGCCAAGACCGAAACCGCGCTCTTGCAGGCGAGTGACAATTTGGCAGCCTATCTCAAAGAGCATCCAGAGGGATCGTTGGCAGATATCGCCTACACCTTGCAGACTGGCCGTTCGGTTTTTAATCATCGCCGTCTCATCATCTGCCAGGATCATACCAGCGCGCTTGAAGCCATCGAAGGTCCCTCTCCCACGCGCTCCATTATATTGCATGATGCCCGGCGAGATCGGGAGGTCGCTTTCCTCTTCCCCGGCGTGGGCGAGCAATATATTGGCATGGCCCATGCACTCTACGAGCACGAGCCGCGCTTCCGCGAGACCGTAGATCGCTGCTGCCAGTTCTTGAAGGCGCAGCATCATCTGGACTTACAGGCGCTGCTGACCGCCGAGCGAGAAATGCCTGCGCTCAACTCCGCGAAGATCGATCTGCGTACCATGTTAAAATCAGGCTCGCAACCATCTTCCGCGGCATCTGATCAGCTCAAACATACCGCTATTGCTCAGCCTGCCGTCTTTATCATCGAGTACGCATTGGCACAGGTGTTGATGGAGTGGGGCATTCGTCCCCAGGCGATGCTGGGGTATAGCGTCGGTGAGTATGTCGCCGCCTGCCTGGCGGGGGTGCTTTCACTGGAGGACGCCCTGACCGTCGTGGCGCGCCGAGCTCAACTGATTGCCGAGCAGCCAGAAGGCGTGATGTTAGTAGTAGCATTGCCTGAAGAGGATGTACGCCCCTACCTGACCGAGCAAATCTGCCTGGCCATCGTCAATGGTCCCAACGCCTGCGTGCTTGCCGGTCCCGCCGCAGCCATCGAGCAGTTGGAGATGCAACTGGAGGAGCAGGAAATTGCCTGCCGGCGGGTAGAGACAACCCACGCCTTCCATTCCAGCATGTTGCATGCCGTGCGCGAACCTCTGACCGCGTTGATGCGTACAATCACCCTGCACGCGCCGCAGATCCCTTACATTTCGAATGTCACGGGCACATGGATCACCGACGAGCAGGCGACCGACCCGACCTACTGGGCGCAGCACATGTGCCAGACGGTCTACTTCGCCCAGGGAATAGAGGAGCTGTTACAAAAGCCGGAGCGCGCTATGGTAGAAGTGGGCATGGGGCAATCACTTTCGTCGTTCGTCAAACAGCACCCATCCAGCTCTCGCGAACACTGGCACCTGATCCTGTCGGCATTACCGGCACTGAATGACCGCCAACCTGATTACGCCTGTCTGCTGAGCATGCTGGGAAGGCTGTGGCTTGCAGGCGTCAACATCGACTGGAAGAGCTTCTACCAGCATGAGCGCCGATTGAAAGCCGTCCTGCCGACCTATCCTTTTGAGCGCAAACGCTACTGGCTGGGGCCAGAAAAACACGGGCCGACCAGGATACACATGGCAAACTTTATGGACGGCTCAGACGACGGCGAACCACCGCTGCTGGCCGATGTCGCCGACTGGCACTACCTGCCGACCTGGAAAAAATCTTTGCCCAGGTTATCAGATACCTCAAATACGTACCTGGAAAATGGCGCGCACTGGCTCATTTTCGCCGACGAGCAGGGCGTTGGCGCTCGCATCGCCGCAGTCCTTAGACAGAAAGAACAGCAGGTCGTCACCATCACACCGGGTAGCGAATTTGTCAAGCACAACGACGATTCCTATAGCATTCATCCTGATAGACGCGAGGAGTATGAACTCTTCCTCCAGGAATTGCGCGACCAGGGAAAGACGCCCGGCAAAATTATTCATTGCTGGACGCTGACCGACGAACCGTCGCAGGCAATGAGCCAGGAAATCGTCAATCACACGTTAGAGCGTGGCTTCTATAGCCTGCTCAATCTGGTGCAGTCTCTCGGCACGCTTGGTATGGATACCTGCGATATCAGCATTATCACCAACTATCTCCAGAACATCTCGGGCAGTGAGATCGTGTGTCCAGAAAAGGCGCTCATCACGGGCTACAGCCTGGTCGTTCCCCAGGAGTTTGTCTCCATCCGTGTAAGAAGCATCGACATCGTGCTACAAGAAGCGGTACGAGAGGACAAGACCTCGCTGCGTCTGCTGGTAGAAGAGCTGACTACCGCTCCGACAGACCCGATCATCGCGTTCCGCGGACACAGCCGTTGGGAGCAGGCGTTTGAGCCAACGCCGCTGGCGCGCAAAGACATCTCGCACCCAGACATGCCGTTGCAAGAGGAGGGCGTGTATCTCATCACCGGAGGCATGGGCGGTGTGGGATTGGGGATGGCTGAATGCATTGCGCGCGCCGTTCCTCATGCCAGACTCGTCCTGGTGGGACGCTCAGGCATGCCGCCGCGTGAAGAATGGGCCGCCTTGCGCGCAACGCACAGCGAAGACGACAAGAACCTCGGCAGACAACTGCACACTATCCGGCGGATAGAGGAGGAGCATGGAGCGCAGGTGCTCACGCTGCGCGCAGATGTCACCGACGAAGAGCAGATGCGTGGCATCGTCGAGCAGACCCTGGCAACCTTTGGCCAGTTGAACGGCGTCCTGCATGCCGCAGGCGTCCCGGGCGTCGGCATGATGCAGTTAAAGACGCGCGAGCACATTCAGGGAGTGTTTGCTCCGAAAGTGACGGGCACCATCGTTCTTGACCATGTGCTGGCGGATGTGCCGATAGATTTTATCGTATTCTTCTCCTCCGTCACCTCGGCCATAGGAGGCGGCCCCGGACAGGTCGATTACTGCTCAGCGAACGCGTTCATGGATGTTTACGCTCAGCGCAACGCGAACCGGCTGGACCGCAAAACGATCTCCATTAACTGGGGCGAATGGCGCTGGAATGGCTGGGAATTCGGCCTGGAAGGCTATGATAAAGAGACGCAGGAACATTTCAAAGCGCATCGCCTCACATACGGTTTTAGCTTTGAAGACGGCGGTGATGCCTTGCTCCGTATCCTGGGACAGCCGGTGCCGCAGATGTATGTTTCGTCACAGGAATTTCTCAGAGTGCTCAAGAATTCCAGAGCATTTTCTGCTGCCGAGATGCTCGCAGGAGCGGAAAAGAAATGGAAGAGCCAGCAGAAGCATCCGCGTCCATCCCTGTCCAGTTCCTACGTGGTTCCCAGAAACGAAACGGAGCAGACTATTGCCTCGCTCTGGGAAATGCTGCTGGGTATTGAGCCTGTCGGCATCTATGACAACTTCTTCGAGCTGGGTGGCAACTCGCTCCTGGGCATTGACCTCATGTCTCGCATGCGCAAGGTGCTGCAATTGCAAACCCTGCCAAGCTACGTGCTCTACGAAGCTCCCACCGTCAGCACGCTGGCGGAGTATATCGAGAAGAGCAAATCGCCCGCAACCGAAGATAAATGGGACGAGCGCAGCGCCAGGCGCAGAGAGAGCTTGCAGCAACGCGTTCATGTATAGGTAGGGGCGGGGCTTGCCCCCGCCCGAGGGCAACCGCAAGGGATGGCCCTTACCGACGTACCGGGGCAACTGCAAGGGATGGCCCTTACCGATGTACCGGGGCAACCGCAAGGGATTGCCTCTACCGACGTACCGGGGCAACTGCAAGGGATGGCCCTTACCGATGTTGGGCAACAAGCCAACCGCGTCGAGGCAGGACAACCGCCACGGATTGCCCCGAAGGGGAACATTTCAGGCTGGCTAGCAGGGCAACCGCAAGGGATTGCTCCTACCAACGCAGCAGAGGCCATTGGAACGGAACATTTCAAATCAGGTAAAGAAGGACGACGATGAATAACGCACAGTATTCCTCTGAATATAATACGGCACTGGCTGTCGTGGGCATGGCCGGGCGTTTCCCAGGGGCCAGATCTCTTGAGCAGTTCTGGCACAACATTGCTAATAAGGTCTGCTCAATCCAGCATTATTCCGCAGAGGAGCTTCTGGCTGCGGGCGTGAAGCCGGAGGACATCCAGCAGCCCAATTACGTCAGGGCAGGGGCCGTTTTAGAGAATATCGAGTACTTCGATACGTCCTTCTTTGGCTTCAGCCCGCGCGATGCCGAGATTTTAGACCCGCAGTTTCGCATTTTTCTAGAATGCGTCTGGGAGGTTCTGGAGATGGCAGGCTATGATCTCACAACCTTCGAGGGGCTAATCGGCATCTTTGCAGGTGCCGGTTACAAAAACTACCTCCTGCACCATATTAATCGGACGCCCAGCGTCAATGAAGCGATGAGCGAATTTCAGATCAGTCTTGCCCAGGAAGCGGATGTGCTGGCAACCATGACAGCGTACAAGCTCAATCTGAAAGGGCCAGGCGTATCGGTGCAGTCTTTCTGCTCAACCTCATTGGCAGCAGTGCATCTGGCCTGCCAGAGTCTGCTTAATTTTGAATGCGATCTAGCTGTTGCCGGTGGGATTGCGCTCAACTCTCTACAGAAGAAAGGATATTTTCACGAGGAAGGTCTGCTTAATTCGCCGGATGGCTACTGTCGTCCTTTTGATGCCAGAGCTCAAGGCAGCGTGTTGAGCAACGGGGCCGCTGTTGTTGCGCTGAAACGTTTTCAGGAGGCGCTTGATGACGGCGACCAGATCTATGCGATCATTCGCGGCTCCGCCATGAATAACGACGGCAACCAGAGGGTCAGCTATACCGCTCCTGGATTGGAGGGCCAGGCGTCGGTCATCGCCAGCGCCATGAGCTACGCGGGAGTCCATCCCGAGACGATTGCCTACATTGAGGCCAATGGCTCAAGCACCATGCTAGGCGATGCTATCGAACTGGCTGCAATGAGCCGGGCGTTCGCAGCTAAAACGCGCAAAAAGCAGTTCTGTGGCATTGGCTCGCTGAAATCAAACGTTGGTCATCTGGATAGGGCTTCGGGCGTTGCCGGTTTAATAAAAACAGCCCTGGCTCTCAGCCATCGCCAGTTGCCGCCGCATATCCACTACGAGCAACCCAACCCGGAAATAGATCTGGGGAATAGTCCTTTTTACATCAATACCAACCTGACCCCCTGGCCACGATTACAAACACCCCGCCGGGCGGCTATCAATTCCTTTGGCCTGGGGGGCACGAATGTCCATCTGGTGTTGGAAGAAGCGCCAGAGCGCGAAGCCGGCAGTCCTTCACGAGACTGGCAGGTGCTCCCTCTTTCAGCCAAATCTGCATGGTCCTTGCAACAGGCCAGTAGCAATCTAGCAGCTCATTTGAGAGCTCACCCTGAGCAATCGCTGGCTGACGTTGCCTACACTTTACAGGTAGGACGCTGCGCCTTCAGCTACCGCCAATTCGTCGTCGCACAAACGGCAGAGGAAGCATGCGCGGCTCTAGAGCAGAAGCAGACGCTTGTGAGTCATCAAGAGCGCCGAGATCGTGCGGTGGCTTTTCTCTTCTCCGACATGGGCAAGCGCTCTATCGACGTCGCTCGTAACCTGTACGGGCAGGAGCCCCATTTTCGCGAGACGCTTGACAGGTGCTGCCAGTTTTTGCAGACCCACCTGAAACTGGATCTCCAGCCCCTGTTATCGCCAGAGCCGGCAACTGATGGCACTTCTGAAGTAACCTGCAATACATTGCTAGAAAGGTGGCAAACCAATAATCGGGCGAACGGCGAACAGATCGATGTCATGCAACCAGTCACGTTCATTGTCGCATACGCCCTAGCCCGGCTGCTGATGGAATGGCATATTCGCCCGCAAGCCATGCTTGGTTATGGTCCAGGTGAGTATGTTGCGGCCTGCCTGGCCGGTGTGCTTTCGCTAGAAGACGCTCTGATCCTTATAGCATATAGGGCTAGCTTGACTGCCACACACGGCGCGGTGGATCAATCTGTGAGCAGGCTGCTACGCTCTATTACCTGGCATGAGCCACAGATCCCTTATATATCGAGTGTGACCGGCACCTGGGTGACGAAAAAGCAGGCCACTGACCCCGACTACTGGGCGGGGCAGCTATATCAGCCCGCTCAACGCGATCAGGAGGCGGAACGGCTCTTGCAGGAGTCAGGACGTGTTCTGCTGGCAGTGACGGCGGACTGCGTATCTGAACAGTCTGCTCAGATAATTCCTCTCTTCACGCAACGCTTCGACCAGGCGGACCTCTTATCAGCGCTTGGACGTTTATGGCTGGCCGGCGTAACCATCGATTGGCGGCGTCTTTCCGCTCATGAACGTCGTCTACGAGTGTCGCTCCCCACCTATCCCTTCGAGCGCCAGCGCTGCTGGATCGATGACCCTGCTAATCTCAATATCATCCGTCAGCGCATAGCAGCAACGACAAAAGAGGGTGATATAGCGGACTGGTTCTATCTGCCGTACTGGGAGCAAAAGCGGCCACCAGTTCTGCCCGAGAGGTCACAACAAAAGCAATTAGACGACCCGTATCTGATTTTCGTGGATGCGTACGGTATAGGAACCGGCATTGCACAAAAGCTGGAACAAGAGGGGTACGCTACCATCCTGGTGGAGGTCGGAGAAGAGTTTGCTCAACAAAGCGCGAATCGTTTCACGCTCAGAGCGGATAGCAGCGAGGACTATGCCGAGCTGTTCAAAGCGTTGAGCAGCAGTGGATGCATGCCAAAGACAATTATGCACTGTTGGAATGTCACCACGGACGAGGTGGCGCCGGTCCATTCCGCAGATTTCAACGCCCAGCAAAAAATAGGCTTCGCCAGCCTGCTCTGTCTCGCGCAGGCAATAGGAACATCTCTTCACGACGCGCCGCTTCGTCTCATCGTGGTTTCTAACTACGTTCAGGCCGTCACCGGGCAGGAACTCCTCTGTCCAGAGAAAGCCGCCATCCTGGGAATACGCAAAGTCATTGCTCAGGAATATCCAGCTATTACCTGCCAGAGCATCGACCTGGCCGTGACCTGTTTGAATACGGCGAGTTGGACACATACGCGCCTGATAGAGGATCTGGCGGCGGAATGCTTATCCACCTCTACGGACCTTATAGTGGCCTATCGCGGCATCACGCGCTGGACCCAGCACTATGCCCCCATTCGTTTGGAGCAAGCAGGAAGAGCAACCCCACCCTTCCGCAGCGGAGGAGTATATCTCATTATCGGGGGGCTGGGAGAAGTGGGCCTGCTTCTGACCGAATATCTGGCAGCAAAGGTTCAGGCCAGAATCGTGCTGATCGATGAAGCCCCGTTCCCACCAGGCGATCAGTGGTCTACCTGGCTTGAGAATCACCCACCAGATGATCCAGTCAGCCAGACGATTCAACACATGCAGGCGCTGGAGGCAGGGGGAGCACAGATATGGATTCACCAGGCAGACCTTACCGATGCGGCACAAATGAAACGGCAAGTCGATTGGATCTACCAGCAGTTCGGCGTTCTGCACGGCGTCCTGCATCTTGCCGGAAATTCAGAACTGCGGGCGCTTCAGGACATGAATCAGGCAAGCTACGAAGCCTATTTCCGGCCAAAGGTCTATGGTCTCCATGCCCTGGAGCAAGCTTTACAGGGAGCTTCTCCCGACTTTTGCCTGCTGTTTTCCTCGCTTACAGGAATTTTAGGGGGGCTGGGATGCACCATTGAGGCCGCGCTAAGCATGTTTACGGACGCATTTGTTTTCAAGCAGAACCAGACTTCATCAATGCTCTGGGTCAGCGTCAATTGGGACCTCTGGCGCACGCGCGAGAACGAGCAGAGGTTCTCAGGCACAACGATCTCCAGATATATGATGTTTCCCGAGGAAGGGGTAGAAGCGCTCTCACGCATCGTTGCCAGCCGCTGGATGCGCATGATTAACTCCACAGGCAATTTGTTCAATCGCTTCAAACAATTGGAGCAATACTTATCAGGAAGTCTATCGCCTTATGAAGCAACGGCGCAGGACACAGCAAAACCTAAGGCATCAGCAGCATATGTTGCTCCAGAAAGCCCGATTGAGCGGAAAATTGTCGAAATCTGGCAACTGCTGCTGGGAGTTGAACAGATAGGGATTCACGATAATTTCTTTGAACTCCACGGGCATTCTCTGCTCGGCATGCAGCTCATTGCGCGCTTGCGTCAGCTTTTCCAGGTAAACATCCCCCTGCTGAAGCTTTTTGAAGGTCCTACCGTTGCTGAGTTAGCCGAAGTAGTCGAGATGCTGATGATTGAGGAGGTTGAAAACCTGAGAGAGGAAGAAGCGCAACTGCTCATCTAAACGTCTCGTTGTCTTTATTTACCGTTCAGACGTTTTCTATCATCTCTGTCCAGACACCAGATTGAGAGAAAGGGA
This sequence comes from Ktedonobacteraceae bacterium, assembly GCA_035650355.1. GTDB lineage: Bacteria > Chloroflexota > Ktedonobacteria > Ktedonobacterales > Ktedonobacteraceae > DASRHT01. The sequence continues at coordinate 94,207 of DASRHT010000125.1, read as the reverse complement.
TTAGAGTATCATGCAAGACTCACCATCATGCCCTGCCATTGAGATCAACGACTTGAGCAAAAAGTACCGCGTTCGCGGCGAGGAGAAGTGGCTCACGGCTGTCGAGCCTATCAACCTCACGGTTCCACGCGGACAGGTCTTTGGTTTTCTCGGCACAAATGGGGCGGGTAAGACGACAACTATCAAAATGATCTGCGGGCTCATCACTCCCGACACCGGCAGCGTTCGCGTCAATGGCTACGACGTGCTGCACCAGCGCAAGGAGGCTATGAAGCAGATCGGGGCCGTGCTGGAGGGCACACGCAATATCTACTGGCGCCTCTCCGCGCTGGAAAACATTTTGTATTTTGGCCGGCTCAAAAACTTCACAGGCAAACAGCTCAAGGCAGAGGCCGAAAGATTGCTGGCGGAACTGGGCCTATGGGAGCGCAGAAATGATCGCATCCGCACGTTTTCGCGCGGCATGCAACAGAAAGTTGCCATCGCCTGCGCCCTTATCGCCGATCCCCCCATTGTGCTGCTGGATGAGCCAACCCTGGGACTCGATGTGCAGGCCGCGGTTACGGTAAAGCAGTGGGTCAAACAACTGGCGCGGGAGCAGAAAAGAACCATCATCCTGACCACCCACCAGCTAGACATGGCCGAACAACTCTGTGATCGTGTCGCCATCATCCGCAAAGGGAAGCTCCTGACAGACCAGCCCCTGGCGAAGCTGCTCGCCGTTCACAAAGAGCGCTACCAGATTCGCATCAAAGGTCATATGGAAAGACAGGCTCTGGACATGCCTGAGGGACTTTCTTGCCGCTATGAGCAGGATGACACTGTGCTCGTAGGCACGATAGAGGACCAGAACGCCCTGCATACCCTGCTCAACCAGATACGCGCGCTGGAGCTGCCATTGCGCTCCGTCACTCAGGTCGAACCGAACCTGGAAGAAGTTTTCATCAACATGATCACCCAAGAAAGGCAAGAAGAAAGCCATGAACTTCTCACTCATTCTGTACAATGAAGCTCGCAAACGCACGCTGATCCTCTGGGATTATAAGTCGAACGCGTTCATGCAAATTTTCATGATGATCCTGATCTTCGTAGGAGCGACCTTTCTTGTTGGTGGAGGCCAGTTCCGCCCAGATCAAATTACTTCGATACTGTTAGGCTACACAGTGTGGTATTATGCCCGCATTGTGATTCTGAACATTAGTTCACAAATGATAGGCGAGGCGCAGATTGGCACATTGGAACAAATATACATGAGTCCTGCCCATCCGGCCTGGATTCTGCTGGCGCGCATGTTTGTGCTGCTCTTCACCTCAACCGTCATTGTGATTATTCCAACGATACTCATCGTAACGCCTCTAGGAATTCATTTTCCCTTTCGCTGGCAAGGTCTGATCGTTTTCGCCATCACGCTGGCCGGTCTTTTCGGCCTCGCGCTCGCCCTGGCAGGAGCCGCGCTGGTTTTCAAACAGATTAACACCCTGGCGGATTTGCTCCAGAACGTGCTCTTATTCCTGACGGGCTCGTTGCTGCCCATCACCCATTTTCCCCAGTGGCTCTATGTCGTCGCTCAGGCGCTACCTCTGACACAGGGCATTTTCCTCATGCGCAATGTTGTCCTGCAAGGACAATCTTTAAGCAGCACGGTGAGCAACGGCAGTCTGCTCTGGCTCGCTATTAACTCGTCGATTTACCTTGCCGCAGGTTGGTTCATATACGTTGTTTGTGAAAAACGCGCGAAGTTGAAAGGATCACTGGGGCAGTACTAAAGAGATATGCTTTAGTTTATAGCACAGCACAGCAAGGAGTGAGACCATCATGAGTAAAGTATTGACTTCCGGCTCCTGGGTAAAAATCAACTCTGAGACACGCAGACGTGTACGTCTCTTCTGCTTTCCGTACGCCGGAGGAGGCAGTTCCGCGTATTTCTCCTGGATGAGCGCAATCTCGCCAGATATAGAGGTCTGCCCGGTTCAACTCCCTGGCAGGGAAGATCGATTGAGCGAAGCACCTTTTACCTATATAGAGCCTCTTGTGGAGGAGTTAGCACAGGCTCTGACGCCGCATTTAGCTGTTCCTTTTGCTCTTTATGGCCATAGTTTAGGGGCGCTGATCAGCTTTGAACTGGCTCGGCATCTTCGCCGCCAAAATGGCCCCGCTCCAATGCATCTGTTTGTATCAGGGTGTCCCGCCCCCCAGCTTCCCGCAACGGATGCCCCCATCAGCCAGTTGCCAGACGAGGAATTCATCCAGGCCCTGCGCCGTTTTAACGGCACGCCGGATACCGTGCTACAAGATGCTGATCTTATGCAGGTGCTATTACCTCTCCTGCGTGCGGACTTCGCTCTTTACGAGCATTACACCTATGTCCCTGAAGAACCGCTTGCGTGCCCGATTTCTGCCTGCGGTGGATTACAAGATTTCAGAACGACCCGCGCTGCTGTTGAGGCGTGGCGATTGCAGACCAGCCACAAATTCATGATGCGTATGTATGCCGGCGATCATTTCTTCATCCACACGAAAAGAAAAGTTTTCGTGCAGGGCATACGCCAGGACATGATCATCAGAGACGAGAAAAGTTCAACCTGAGGGCCGATGGTTTTTCCATGCGCGAACCTGCTATACATTTAGCGGGGATTCGCGATGTATTTCAAGCACATCGCCCATTTGGGATATTACAACCCTGATCGTTGAGAAAGGTTTTTGACATGAGCAGTACGCTGGCATCTTCAGCGTTAGAGATAGATACGCTCGTACATCGCCTACGCAGGCATGCGCTAGAGCAGCCTGAGCAGATTGGATATACCTTTCTTCGCTATAGTGAAGCTGGCAATCAGAGCCTCACCTATGGGGAACTGGATCTCCACGCGCGCTTGATCAGTACACAGTTGCGTAAGAAGGGGGCAAGCGGGAAACCGGTTTTGTTGCTTTTTCCGTCAGGTTTAGAATATATTGCAGCCTATTTCGGTTGCCTCTATGCAGGCGCGATAGCCGTTCCGGCCTACACGCCACACTCGGCGCGTGACCTGCCTCGTATTCAGGCGATTGTCGCCGATGCTCGGGCCGATATTGTGCTGACCACGACAGAGGAGTATACAAAAACTACACGCTGGATCAAAAAGGCTCCCGACCTGGCCAGATTGACATGGATAGCCACTGACAGCCTCAACATCTGCGAGGCTGAACTGTGGCAAGGCAGTTCCATCGATGAGAGCGCGCTAGCATTCCTGCAATACACCTCTGGCTCAACGCGGACACCCAGAGGAGTTATGGTCAGCCACGGCAATATTATGCATAATCTGGCTGCGATCCATGCCCACTGGAAAGTAGACGAAACCGCCCATCCAGTAGGCGTCTACTGGCTCCCTATATTTCACGATATGGGTTTGATTATGGGCATCCTCTCTCCGCTCTATAGCGGCTATCCAGTTTATTTTATGTCGCCAGCGGATTTTTTGCAGCGGCCAGCGCGCTGGTTACAGGCCATCTCAGACTATCGTGGAACATTCAGTTGCGCCCCGAACTTCGCCTATGAACTCTGCTTGCGCCGCACTTCAGAAGAGGAGCTGACGAACCTCGACTTGAGCTGCTGGGAGGGCACGGGCAACGGGGCAGAGCCAGTGCGCAGCAGCACGCTTGAGCGTTTCATACAGCGATTTTCTGCTTGCGGGTTTCCGCACACGGCTTTTCGACCAGGCTATGGCCTGGCCGAAGCCACGCTGATTGTTACCACCAGATATAAGCAGGAGCCTACAGCCATCAAGACTATCAGCAAGCAACGTTTAGAAGAGGGCTATGTGGAGGCCGCCAGCTCAGTCAGGAACGATGCGAAACAAATCGTTGGTTGTGGTCAATCCATTGATAATCAGAGCATCGTCATCGTTAACCCCGAAACGTTGCAGCGCTGCGAGAGCTCTCAGGTAGGAGAAATCTGGATCGCCGGTCCGAGTGTAGCCCAGGGCTACTGGCAACGCCCGGAAGAGACTGCCAGCGTATTTCAGGCCCACCTGGCAACGGGAGAAGGACCTTTTTTGCGTACAGGTGATTTAGGAGTGTTTCAAGATGAAAACCTCTTCATTACCGGACGCCTCAAAGATCTGATCGTCATCGGTGGACGCAACCTCTATCCGCAAGACATCGAGATCACCGTTGAGCAGGCGCATCCGGCCATCATCGCGGGCCATTGCGCAGCCTTCTCTTATGAACACGAAGGTGAAGAGCGCCTGATCATCCTGGCCGAGGTTAATCACCGCTATCGCCCTCAAACAAACCTCTCTTCTACAGGTGAGTTCTCCCAGGTAGATATGCAAGAGATTATCAAGAGCGTGCGCAGAGCCGTTGCCGAACAACACGAGGTGCGCGCACACCAGATACTGCTGCTGAAGATTGGGGGAATGCTTAAAACATCAAGTGGCAAACTGCAGCGATCAGCCTGCCGCAAGGCGTTTTTGCAGGGCATATTGAAGACCTGGAATAGCCAGGAGCCCGTTGGGGTTTAAAGAAGGAGTATTTATGTCTCTCAAGCTATCACCTGAAGTTGCCTCTTTGCAGCAGCTACAGCAAACACCCATAGATAGCGTGTTGGAGCTTCTCGACCACGGCTTAGTGCATCTACCCTCTTATCGTGAGCTTTATTACCGTTGGGAGCGCCAGCAATGGCAGGCGCAGGATATCGATTTCACCCCCGATGTCAGGCAGTGGGATCAAATGACAGAAGATGAATGGGATGATGTCATCGATATTATCGCCTCTTTCTTCCAGGGGGAAGCCTCGGTTACCACGGCCCTGGCTCCCTACGTCACTGCCATGCCTGATGAGGAGATGCGCTTTTACGTCACGACGCAACTGGCCGATGAAGCACGCCATACTATCTTCTTTGACCGCTTTTTCAAAGAAGTATTACATGTAGATGACGGCAGGATCGAAGAGCGTTTGCTTCTTGCGCAACAATTTATGACTCCCTCTATGCGCTTTATTCTGATCGATGCATTAGCAGATATGGCGCAACGCTTGCAGCGCGAGCCACAGAATAGGGCGCTACTGGTGGAGGGAGTAACGTTATACCATGTGATTGCCGAGGGCACAATGGCGCTTGCTGGACAGCGTCGCATCCTTGAGCATTTCCGCCAGAAAAATATTTTTCCAGCTTTCCGTGGCGGCTTTACTGCCGTCGCGCGCGATGAGTCCCGCCATGTGCTTTTCGGCGTCAAATTCCTGCGCGACATGCTGCAACAAGATACCGCTTACGGAGATGTCATCCGGGCTGCGATCAAAACCTATGCTCCGGCAGCAATTGATGCGCTGGCGCCCGATGAAGCTCTGGTTCCTGAACTGCTCGCGCGACATGAAGACCCCTGGATCACCCAACGTTATGGACAAAGCTCGCTGGCTAAAAAGCTGAAGGTGATCGGCCTGAGCATGGAATTACCAGTTGTGCCCCCTCCACCGAGGCTCTGATATTCTGAAGGAGACGAGATATGTCTACAAGAGAGGAACTTGAACAACGGCGGTCCAACTTGTCCGCGGCTAAACAGATGTTGTTGGAAAAGCGCAGACAGAACGCTGTCCCTCTGGGAGAGAGCGTAGATGTTATTCTCCCACGTCCTCAGGGCGCGCCTGCCCCGGCGTCATTTGCACAACAGCGTTTCTGGTTTATGCATCAGCTCGAACCCGGCAATACTGCATATAACGAGGTAAAAACCTTTCGTCTTGCCACACAACTGGATGCCCATATTCTGAAGAGCGTGCTGGTAGAGATTATGTGCCGCCACGAAATATTACGCAGTAATTTTGCCTTTCGCGATGGACAGGTGCAACAAATCGTGCATCCATATGAGGATGCCGCCGCAGAATTGTCATTGCTTGAGATCGATTTACAAGCAACGCCCGATTTTGAGCGCGAGCAAGAGGCGCAACGCTATATCGCTATGATGGGCAAGGCTCCCTTCGACCTGGCTAAAGGTCCGCTCTGGCGCAACATGCTTATCAGAATGAGCGAAGCTGATACGATCTTCGTAAGCGTGATCCACCATATCCTTTGTGACGGACAGGGATTGGATATTTTTGAAAAGGAATTATACACGCTGTACACGGCATTCCAGGCAGGACAACCCTCTCCATTGCCAGAACCACAGCTCCAGTACGCCGATTTTGCCTATTGGGAGCAACAGCGTGTGCGGGGAGACCTCTGGAAGCAGCAACAGGCCTATTGGCAGCAAACCCTGGCTAACATTTCTGAGCAACCTCTCCTCTATGGAGATAGGCCGCGCCAGTCTATTCAAGACGCGCATAAAATGAGTATTTCGTTCACTGTCCCCACACCTGTAACGGAGGAACTCAGAAACTTGAGCGCGCGCGAGGGCGTTACCCTGTTTATGATCCTGTTAGCTACAATCCAGTTGCTGCTCTTTTATTATAGTGGCCAGGATGACATCATCGTTGGCACGCCGATTTCCAGTCGCTCAAAACCAGAACTTGAGTCGCTGATTGGCTGTTTTATCAACATGTTGGTATTACGTACTGATCTCTCGGGCAATCCGACCTTCCAGACATTGCTACAGCGTGTACGAGATACCTCGCTTGGCGCCTATGCCAACAGAGATGTTCCTTTTGAAAAACTGGTAGCCGAACTCGCCCCGCAGCGCCATAAGGGCCGCAATCCCTTCTTTCAGATCATGCTCGATTTCCAGCAATCCCAACAGTCATCTTCAATGCCCTCAGAAACAAGTACAACCTCTCGCACTATTGCCGTTGATGTGTCCCAGTTCGATTTCGTGATGGGGCTTTGGGACAATGGGATGGAGCTTACGGGAGAGATTTTCTATCTCGCTGAGTTTCTCGATGCTTCAACGGTTGAGGGCATTCGAGACCATTTCTTGCTCTTGCTCACCAGCGTGACGACAGATCCCACCCGGCCTATCTTAGCCATACCTATGCCCGCAGCGGAACGACAGGCCATAGCGACCTGGAATGTGGCGCGGATGAATGGCAAGATAATCCCAACGCTCGAACAGCCACGTTCCATTGAAGAAGACGAAACGGGAGAACCACGCACGCCGCTAGAAGAAATTCTGGTAGAGATCTGGATGCAGATACTGGGCGTAGACGGGATCGGGATACACGACAACTTTTTCAAGATAGGAGGACACTCCTTGCTGGCGACACAACTGCTGGTACGTACGCAGGATGTGCTCGGCATAGAAATCCCGCTCCAGCTCGTTTTTGATGCCCCCACAATCGCTGACTTTGCCGAGGCGCTGTTACAGGATGAAAACAACCGGGAACATGTTGAGAAAGCTATGGAACTGCTGCTCTCCGTCACAGAGATGTCGGAAGAAGAAGTAGCAGCAATGCTGGTAGCAGAAGAGCAAGACGCGCAAGGCATGCTGAGCTTTTAAAGAAGGAGCACGATATGACCATGAAGAATCTCACTCAAATTGATCATCCCCTGCGACAACACGAAGAAGTGCATGCGGCCCTGGCGACGTTCAACGCTGCCCCTCAAGTAACGACGCTCGGCGAGCAAAAAATCTGTGTCCATCAGCTCTTTGAGGCCCAGGCCGCGCAGACGCCAGAAGCGCCAGCTCTTGTCGTAAAAGGAATGACCCTGAGTTATGCTGAGCTTAATTGCCAGGCCAATCGGCTCGCTCATCGCTTACAGCTTCTGGGCGTCGGCCCCGAGGTGCTGGTCGGCCTGTGTTTGCCGCGCACGGCTGATCTGCTGATTGCTCTTTTAGCGATTCTCAAAGCTGGCGGCGCTTACGTTCCCCTTGACCCGGCCTATCCGCCTGACCGCCTTCGCTTCCAGATCCAGGATTCGGGTGCGCCCATCCTGCTGACCCTCTCCTCTCTTGAATCCCTCTGGCAAGGGATTGAGGTTACACGACTCTACCTCGATCAGCCTGGTGAGGAGGATAACGCAACGCCTTCATCCTGGGATGCCAACCTTGATTGCCAGAGCCACGAGGATCATCTGGCCTACGTCATCTATACCTCTGGTTCGACCGGTTGGCCTAAAGGGGTTTGCATTGCCCACCGTAATACAATGGCATTGATTCGCTGGTCCCTGCGCCACTTCACTCTGGAGGATGTACGCGGGATGGTGGCAGGGACTTCGGTCTGCTTTGACCTCTCGATCTTCGAACTCTTTGTGCCCTGGAGCTGCGGCGGCACCGTCTATCTGGTCGAGAATGGTTTGCATTTGCCAGAAGGGGACGCGCGCGAGCAGGCGACACTGCTCAATATGGTACCCTCGGTGATGGCTGAGCTTGCACGTACCACCACTATCCCCGAGTCGATCCGCGTCATCACCTTCTGCGGGGAAACGCTGCCGCGTCCTCTTGTCGAGCGGCTCTACCATTTGCCGGGCGTTCAGCGTATTTACAATCTGTATGGTCCAACCGAAGATACCACCTATTCCACCTGGTCTCTACTGGATCGCGACGAGCACGGCGAAAATGTGCCTGTTGGCTATCCTCTCGACGGCAGCCAGGTCTATCTGCTCGATCAGGATGGATATGAGGTGCCGAGCGGGACTATCGGCGAAATCTACCTGGGAGGTGCAGGAGTAACGCGCGGCTATTGGAACCGCCCCGAGATGACCGCTCACCGTTTTGTCCCCGATCCCTTCAGCCAGCAATGCGGAGCGCGTCTCTATCGTACAGGAGACCTGGCACGCTATCGAGCCGACGGGCAGTTGGAATTCCTGGGGCGCGCCGATCAGCAGGTCAAGATCCGCGGCTATCGGATTGAACTGGGCGAGATCGAGAGCGTGCTGCGCCAACATAACAAGGTTCAAGAGTGCGTCGTTCTGGCACGTAAACCAGAAGCGGGCAGCACATATCTGATCCTGGTAGCTTATGTCGTACCCACCGAACCGCATAAACATCTTGAGGATGAACTTCTGGCGTTCCTCCAGCAACGTTTGCCGGAGTATATGCTCCCAGGCTTCTTTGTCTCACTAGCGGCTTTGCCTCGGACAAGCAACGGCAAGATTGATCGCCAGGCATTACCGGCGCCACAAGCAGGAAAGGAGCGTCAGCAGCCTCGCGCATCACAGTCAAAACTCGGTGGAGCATTGAATTTATCGGCGGGGAAGAAAGAATTACTCAAAAAGCTGCTTAAAAAGGAACATGCTTCCTCCTCTCCGCAGTTGCCGGAGGCTGGCAAAGAAGCCTCACTACAGGAAGCTGACAAGGAACGGCAGCTATTTCCGCTTTCTTTCACGCAACAGCGATACTGGTTAATAGATCAGCTCGATCCAGGCACGCCGCTGTACAATATCTTCTTTGCGTCACGAGCAACGGGGAAGCTCAACATAAAAGCTCTAGTGCGCACGCTGCACGAAATTGTGCGCCGTCATGAACCCCTGCGTAGCGCCTTCCTTATCGTTGACGGCACTCCTATGCAAAGGATCTGCCCGCCCTCAAACTTTCCAGTTCCCCTTATCGACCTGCGTTCCCTCAGCCCGGCACAACGGCAGCAGGAAGAGGAGCTGCTTTTGCAGCAGGGGCCCCTGGCGTCCATTGATATACGGCAGGGACATCTTCTGCGCACTCACCTGCTTCAACTAACAGATACCGTTTTTATTCTCATGGTCAACATACACCATGTTGCCTGTGATGGCTGGTCTATTGATATATTCCGCGAGGAACTAGGAGCCCTTTATGAGGCATTCTCTCAGGGCCGTCCCTCGCCACTCGCCGACCTCCCCATTCGGTACGTCGATTATGCTCTCTGGCAGCAGCGTCGTTTGCAAGGTTCTTTGCTGGAACAACAGTTATCGTACTGGAGACACCAGTTAGCCAACCTTCCAGGTCCGCTTCACCTGCCCACCGACCGCCCACGATCCGCCAGACAAACTTTCAATGGCGGCATTTATCGCTTCCCTCTCCCCTCTTCGCTCTATCAAGCGCTCCAGCAATTGAGTCAGAGCGAAGGCGTGACCTTATTCATGACGCTCTTTGCCACCTTTCAAATTCTGCTGTGCCGTTTAAGCGGCCAGAAAGATATCCTTGTTGGCACCCCCATTGCTAACCGCAGGCAAGCGGACTTCGAGAAACTGATCGGTTGCTTCGTCAATACTGTCGTTTTCCGCACACCGATGGAAGGCAATCCTTCTTTCCGTGCCTTCTTACAGCGCGTCCGCACGATGGCTCTCGGCGTCTACAATCACCAGGACATTGCATTTGAGCAAGTGCTCCATGTTGTTCGACCAGAACGTGATAGTGCTTACGCTTATTCTCCTCTCTTTCAGGTGATGTTCCACTTTGACAACATAGTGGTAAGAACAAAGCGGGACGTTGATCTTGATGTCGAGGGCCTGATCCAAAAAAATATGGCCGCGAAGTTTGATCTTTCCCTGCGTATGAGAGTGCAGGAGGAGGATGGTAACTTTTCCCTGGAAGGAGGCTTTTTCTACAACAGCGACCTTTTCGATGAAACCACGATCATTCGCTTTGCCCAGCGCCTGCACTGTCTGTTTGCAGCAGCAGTCGCTCAGCCTGATCGGCCCATCTGGCACCTGTCTCTCCTACCAGAGCAGGAGCGCGAACTGCTAATAGCGTGGAACAATACCCACCAGGGGGCACCATCTGAGCAGGAGATGTGTGTTCATCACCTCTTCGAGGCCCAAGCCGCACGTACTCCTGAAGCAACGGCGCTGATAGCGCAGGGAGAGACTTTGAGCTATACTCAGCTTAACCAGCGCGCTAACCAGCTTGCTCACCATCTACGCCGTATGGGCGTTGGCCCTGAAGTTGTGGTCGGCCTATATCTGCCGTATACACCTGATTTGCTTGTTGCACTATTAGCAGTGCTCAAAGCCGGAGGAGCATATCTGCCACTAGATGCACCTGCTTCTCCAGACCAGTTAGCTTCTATCCTCAAAGATACGCAGGTCGCTGCATTGATCGCACAGCAAGAGCAGACTACAGATGAGTATCACGGCCATATTATCGCTCTGGATACAGAACGCTCTGTCATTGCGCAGGAAAGCATGGAAAACCCAACCCCTCATACAAAAGGGGAGAACGCCGCTTCTGTGCTCTATGCCGCTAATAGGAGAGGAGCGCCCAGAGCCACCATCGTAGAGCATCGGCAGTTGTTGAACTATACCCGAGCCATTTCACAACGTACAGGGATCACGCAGGGCTCCAGCTTTGCGCTGGTTCAGCCTCTAACGGCGGCTTCGTCGGTGACGGCCATCTACGCTACATTGTGTACCGGAGGCACCCTGCATATGCTCTCGCCAGAGCATGCTTTTGACGCCTCCATGCTCAGCGATTACTTCCAACGATATGGAATAGATTATCTGAAAATTGCACCCTCTCACCTGGCAGCCCTGCACTCTTCATCACAGGGCAGGCAGATTATGCCGCGCCACTGTCTGATTGTGGATGGAGAAACTTCGGCCTGGGATTGGCTGAGAAAGCTCAAAGCTGAGCATCCAACCTGTACCATCCTCAATCATTATGGCACACCAGAGGCCATCGTTGGAGCGACAACCTGCCTGGTAGAACAGGAACAGGGCGGCTACAGCCATACATCAACCCCCATCGGACGACCTCTTGCGAATGTGCAGATCCACATCCTGGACAATACACTAGAACCTGTGCCCATTTATACACCCGGCGAGTTGTATATTGGAGGATCTCATGTCGCACGAGGCTACTGGCATGACCCGGCATTAACGGCAGAGCAGTTCATTGCCGATCCTTTCAGCACGAAGCCTGGCGCCCGCTTATACAAAACTGGCGACCTGGCGCGCTATTTACCCAATGGCGACGTTGAGTTCCTCGGGCGCATCGACGACCAGATCATCATACGCAGCATCCGCATCGAGCAGGGCGAAGTCCAGGCTGTGCTGAACCGACATCCGGCTGTGCATTTTGCTATGGCGCTAGCTCGTGAAAATACATCAGGAGACAGGCAACTGCTAGCGTATATCGTGCCGCGCGAGGGGCAGGCGGTTACAGTCGGCGAACTGCGCAAACATGTCTCGCAATACCTCCGCAGTTACATGCTACCCTCCGCTTTTGTATTGCTTGATGCGCTACCAATGACGCCGCAAGGGAACGTTGATTACCAGCAATTACCTACACTTGATAGCCTCAGACAGCGCACGAAGGCTCACGTTGCTCCTCACAGCGAGATCGAATTGAAATTGGTCCGCATCTGGGAAGATCTTTTACAGACCAGCCCGATCAGCGTGAACGATAACTTTTTTGATCTGGGCGGGAATTCGCTGGTGGCAGTTCGTTTGATGGCCCAGATTCAACGCGAATTTCAACAAAAGCTTCCCATTTCGGTGCTTTTCCAGAAAACAACGCCTGAGCAGCTAGCGACAGAACTACTCAGGCGTTGCTGGTCTACGACTCATGCTGCGCTGGTCGAGATTCAGCCGACAGGCACGAAGCTCCCATTTTTCTGTGTACATCCTATCGGGGGTGAAGTGTTCTGCTACGCAGAACTTGCACACCAGCTAGGGGCAGATCAGCCTTTCTATGGACTGCAAGTTCCCGGACAATCCCATCCACAACCTCTTCAAACAATAGAAGCAATGGCGCGCTCCTACATCGCGGCCATGCAAAGCGTGCAGCCGAGCGGACCATATCTTCTCGGAGGCTGGTCGCTGGGTGGAGTTATCGCCTTTGAGATGGCACAACAGTTAGTGCAGCAAGGCAACCCTGTGGCCTTACTTGCGCTCTTCGAAAGTTCCCCCCCAACTGTGCCGCAACGCGAGAGAACGCTGATCGAGCTTTTCTGCGAAGATCTGGAAGGAGTTTTCAGCAAGAGGCTCTACATCGATCCCGCACGGCTGCACAACCTCTCTCTTGATGAACAACTGGCACACGTCTATATACAAGCAAGGCAGGAGGACATCATACCACCCGACCTGGAATTGGTGCATCTTCAGCGTATGCTCTCGATCTATGAAAGCAACATCGAGGCATTTCGTCGCTATCGACCCGGTCTTTATCCTGGTCAACTTACCCTTTTCACGACGAGATCACCCAATGGGAATATGCACGTTAATTGCTCTCATGGATGGCAGGCTCATACGAGCCAGGAACCCGATGTCCACACCATACCTGGCAACCATTACTCCATTCTAAAAACACCTGACCTGTATCATCTTGTGGAGTTGTTGCAGGGGTGTTTCGACAAAATCGGATAGTCTTCCAGAGCCAATTCATCCTTGACACCTGGGGTTCTGCACATAGTGCAAAGCAAAACCCCAGGTGTCAGTCATCAGTAGTAGAGCTCATCTTCTTCCACTCCACTAAATCGGGGGAGGCTCAGAGACGACATGGATAGCGCCCTCATACGTTCATACCTCCAGCACGCCACTATCCTCTGAGAGCGCCAGCCGCAATCCCCTTGATAAAATAGCGTTGCAGAATCAAGAACAGCACAATCAGCGGGAGCGAGGAGATGATCACTGAAGCGAAAATCAACGACCAGTTATCGTTAAATTGTCCGACAAAGTTATAAATGGCCAGCGGCAGCGTTTGCATCCCATCGCGCTGCAAGAAAATCAGCGGAATAAAAAAGTCATTCCAGACAGAGAGCGCACTGGTGATTGCCACTGTCGCCGTCACCGGGCGCAGCAGCGGAAACACAATCATCCAGAAGGTCTGCATAGGACCAGCGCCGTCCAGCAACGCCGCTTCCTCTAACTCGCGAGGAACCGTCTTGATAAAACCTGTATACAAAAAAATGACAAACGGCAAATTGATGGCAATGTAGAGAAGGATCACCCCATGATAGGTATTGATGAATCCCAAATCGTGCATCTCTTTATAGAGCGGAAAGAGACCAAGCTGGAGGGGAACAATCAAGCCCGCGACGAAGTAGAGATAGGTCCGCTGCGACCAGGAACCGGTAAAACGGGCCAGAGGATACGCCGCCATTGCTCCACAGACGATCAGGCCGAGCAGCGTGATGCTGGTAATCAGCACACTGTTGACGAGCGCCTGCCCAAGCGCCGCGTTATTCCAGGCGTCGGCAAAGTTCGACCAGAGGAACTGCGCAGGCCATCCCAAAGGGTTATTGAGCAAATCTGTCGGTGATTTGAGCGCAACTGACAATAACACGATGAGCGGGACTATCACCAGGGCGCTCCAGAACAACACGATGAGCAAGGCCAGACTTTTCGAAACGAGCACAACGGGATGCATCTGTGTTGCGGATTTCCTGGAAAGGACAGGTACTTGCATTTTACAGTTCCACCTCTCGTTTGCGCAGCAGACGCAGATTGAGCATGGACAGACCGAGAATGAGTAGGGACATGACGATGCCAATCGCTGTTGCGTAGCCAAACTGGTTCTGGGTAAACGCCTCGTTGTAAATGCGCAGGGCTAGGGATTCGCTGGCATTGCCTGGTCCACCGTTGGTCATGACCAGAATCAGATCGAAGACTTTCATGCTGCCAATCAAAGTGAGCAAGACATTAATGGTAACGGCAGGAGCGATCAGCGGAAAGGTGATATGCCGAAACCGTTGCCAGCCAGAGGTGCCATCGATATCCGCCGCTTCGTACAATTCAGCCGGCACCGCCTGCAAGCCAGCCAGGAAGACGACCATGCTCAGACCCATAAACTCCCAGGAGTTGGTGAAGATCAGGCTGGCAAGCGTCAGGTGAGGATTGCCCAGCCAATCCTGTTGCCAGCTTGCCAGCCCGATTCTGCCGAGAAAGGTATTGAGAAACCCGAACACAGGACTATAGATGTAGCTCCAGGTATAGCCGATAGCCAGGCCGCTGAACATGGCTGGAAGGAGAAACAGCACGCGCAGAAAGGAGAAACGCCGCAAAAATCCATCCAGGATGAGGGCGAGCAGGAGCGCGATCCCATTCTGCAGCACCATCACGCCTCCCGCAAACACCAGCGTATTCCGCAAGTTGATGAAGACGGTGGGATCGCTCACGAACTGCTGAAAATTGACCAGGCCCACAAAATGCGGGGTGGGGGCTAGCCCGTCCCAGTCGGTCAGGCTATAGTAGAGGCTGGCTAGAATCGGGTAGATCACAAACGCCGTAAAAATGACCAGTGCAGGCAGCAGAAAGAGCAGTTGCACACGGAACTGGCGAAGACGAGCTTTTCTTTGACGCGTGACGGGCGTTTCCTTGCCTGGCTCCAGGGGTTCAATGACGATGGGGGTTTGCTCCATCACATCCATAACAGACCTCTTTCTCAGCGGAGAAGCATGAACAGGTGGCAGGCACGCTCCAGTTTGCACTGGAGCGCTTGCCCGAGAGCGTGCCAGTCGATTATCCGATCTGCCCCTTATTCTTCTGGAAGGACGTATCCATATCCTGCAACATCTGTGGGATGCTCATGGAACCAGCAAAAACGCCCTGGATATCTTTGAGCATGACATCCTGCACACCGACCGGCCAGTTTTGATCCAGGAAGTTATAAGAACCTACTTTGAGAGGAGCGACCATTGCCTGCGCCGCCGGATCTAGCGCGGGATTGGAAACATCTGTGAAGGAGGAGTAGGCCACCTTCTCCTTCAAATACAATGCCATAATATCGGGTCTGGCCCAGAACTGGAGGTACTTTCTGGCTTCCACCGGATGTTTCGTCGTCGCGGAAATCGCGGTGGTAGTTCCAACTGCCGAGGAGATCCAGATTGGCTGCCCAGGCTGAACATACGGCAGCGGGAACATGTCCAGTTGGAGATTGGGGTTCAATTGTTTGATCGGAGCCAGAATCCAGTTGCCATTGACCACCATCGCTGCCTTGCCTGCGGCCATTAACTGGGTAGTCTGGACATAGGTGGTACCAAGCCCACCCTGATTGAAGTAGCCATGCGCATTTAGCGCCAGGTAATCCTGCATCATCTGGGTCCAGGCCGAATGCGAGAAGGTGCTGGTCCCGCTCAGCAACTGCTTATCGAAGTTGAGGTTCTCGCGGTAAAGAGCCGAAGGGGCCATAGCGTAGGGAATGAGTTGATCAACCCATTGATCCTTGATTCCCAGGGCCAGAGGCGTCACACCGGCACTTTTGAGTTTCTCACACACGGCCAGGAAGTCAGCCCAGTTCGTCGGCACCGACAGGCCATGCTGACTGAAGATCTGCTTGTTATAGGTGACCCCGATGACGTTTTCGTCCATAGGCATCGTGTACACCTTCCCATCGGTATACGTCACCACTCTCCTGGCTCCAGCCGAGAGGCGGGTCGCCCAGGGCTCTGCGGAAAGATCCGCTAAATAGTTGGCTTTTGCATACGGATAGAACTTTACACCGGGGTACACGCCAAAAACATCTGGTGCATCCCCACCTGCCAGGCGTGCTTTCAGGACCGTTTCGTACTGATCTGAAGAATTCGAGGAAAACTGAACAGTAATGTTGGGATTCTCGGTATGGAAACGCTTGTTGATCTCAGCGACGACGGGTCCGGCATCCGTGCCAATCCAATGATAAAATTTCAGCGTCACTGGTTGTTGTCCACCTGTGGACGCGCCAGATGCGCCACAAGCAGCAAGCAACGACTCGGCCCCAAGCGCGGTTCCTGCGAGCAAGGCTGACCTGTGCAAAAAACGGCGACGGGTGAGCGGAGAACTGTCATACATATCTGCCATGTTGGAACACCCTTTCTGCTATGAAAGCAGTTGAGACCGACTACTCCGTCCCTTCTGAGTGAGGGAAAGCCATGTGCCTTCATGCCTCTGATAGTTAATTAAAGTATAGGGAGCCTTCTCCGATGCCACAAGGCAGTAACTTTACGAAAAGGTTTGTCAATCTACGCTCTTTGTTTCCTGTGGTCTGCTCCTCCTCAAACAGACGCAGGCATTGACCGCAAAATAGAGTACAATAGATCTGGGTAGCTCGACCAACGGGTTACGTCGTTGACGGTCCTGTCTCAGGGAGATAACAAAGGGAGCTCAACAATGAAGTCGCGCAACCACGGCGTGCTCCTCTTTCGCACGCAACTCTCTCTCATCCTTTTGCCGATGATTCTCTTCCCGCTCGCCTTCATCGGCTTTGTTTCGTATCAAATCTCGTATCACGCGCTCCAGAATCGCTCGGCGGCGAATGTCAGTCAGATCGCCTCACTCGTTAACCAAAACCTGGATACCACGCTGCAACAGGCCATTCAACTGGCGAAAACACCGCTCTACGATACCACTATCCAACAAATCGTTACCTACTATGCGCAGCATCCCGAAATCGATTTTGACCATGCATCGCTGGCGGATATCCAGGCGATGGAGAATTTTTCCCTCAATATTTTGATTCACAACACCAATATTGATTCTGTCGATATCTATACCGCAGGTTCAGCCGCTTTCCCTGAGAGCATGATCGGTCTGCAATCGTTCACGAACTGGACGTCGTTGCCCTGGTTCCAGGAACTCATGCATTCCTCCTCGGTGCGCACCCTGTTTTTGCCGACCCATGAGGTGCCATCGGTGCAGGGAAATCGTCTGATCTTCTCTGTTGTTCAGGCTATCGTCAATATCCAGACATTCCAGACCGTCGGCGCTATTGTGATTACGCTTGACACCCAGAACGCCATTGAGCAAACGATCACCGAAACTGAAAATCAGAGCGATACCACCTTTCTTATTTATGGCGCCAATCATCAGACCATCTATGTCACGCCCTTACAGAATAATGCTGGTGACGATCAACCGAGAGAGCCAGCGTTCTCCTATGCAGTGCAGCAGGCGCTACATCAGCAGAGCGGGCAGTTGACGTGGAAGAATACCGATTACTTTCTTTCCAGCAATACCTCGCCACTTTCCGGCTGGACCGTAGCGGCGCTCGTCCCCAGTTCCAGTTTGATGCAGGATATTGAAGCCATCAAGCAAACAACGATGGTGATGATCTGCCTCACGATCTTGCTCGTGTTCGGAGCAACGCTGCTGGTGATTACCCGGCTGAGTCAACACATCACCCAGCTCCGTTCTCTGATGAGAGAGGTCGAAATGGGCAATCTCGACGTGCGTTTTCACGCGCACGGCAGGGGCGAACTGACATCATTAGGAAAAAGCTTCAATCACATGGTGATACGCTTGAAACGGCTGATTCAGGATAATTACGAGGCGCAATTGCAACGCAAAAAAGCTGAACTGGCAGCCTTGCATAGCCAGTTAAATCCGCACTTCCTCTATAACACATTGGGTTCTTTCCAGATGCTTGCCATGATGGAGGGCCAGGATCACCTGGCGAGCATGGCCTATCGTTTAGGGCAGCTTATGCGCTATTCGTTGGAGCCAGGAACGCTGGTGGAACTACGACAAGAGGTGGAGCATATCGAGCATTTTCTGTCGCTGATTCAAGAACGCTACGAGGACCGCCTGGGGTATGTGATCCAGATCCCAGAGCCATTACTGAGCTATCAAATTCCACGTTTTACACTGCAACCATTGGTTGAAAACGCAATCTATCATGGCATTGACCCGAAAAGTGAGGGCGGCTGCATTGAGGTGACGGGCTGGCAGGAAGAACAGCATCTGGTGCTCTCAATGCGCGATAACGGCATCGGCATGACGGAGAAGGAGCTTGCACGCTGGCAGTCTGCACTCACCTATGAGGCCAATCTCTTCACACGCTCGCGGCACATTGGTATCCTCAATGTTCAGGGACAGATCCAACGGATCTTTGGTCCAGAATATGGGCTTGCTCTGGCCGCAGGTCAGGCGGGAGAAGGAATTGTCATCACGATCCGCTTGCCCCTCTGTTCTTCAGCAGAACCTGCGATGGAAGGGGTGACTTGATGGAGCAAAAGCGAGAGCCGACGCACCGCATACTGGTGGCAGATGATGAACGCATGATCCGCCAGGGATTGCAGGTGCTTCTCACCAGACATTATCATGAACTCACCGTTGTCGAGGCCACAAATGGGCAGGAATGTTGGGACATCTTGAACAAGGAGCCGCAGATTCAACTCGCCTTTGTGGATATTCGGATGCCGGAACTCGATGGGCTCCAGGTGTGTGAAAAGATCAAGATGGCGGGGTTGCCGGTGAAAGTGGTGATCATTTCCGGCTTTCGCGATTTTGATTATGCCCGTCAGGCGTTACGCTACGGGGTAGCCGATTATTTACTCAAGCCTGTCAATCCTTCTGATGTGCTCCGCCTGATCCAGGAGTTTGTCCAGATCCCGCCACTCACCGCAGAACTCATTGAGAAACAAGAACGCTTGCTTATTGAGCAGGTACGCACATGGATACATGATCACCTGCACCAGGACCTCACCCTGCTCGATCTCTCTCGCCAGTTTCATTATTCGGTCAATTATCTCAGCATGTTGTTCAAAAAGGAGATCGGGACAGGCTTCCAGGAGTACCTGCTCGCCTGCCGCATGCAGCGAGCCAAACACCTCCTGTTGGACCCGACGTTACGTATCTCCGACATCGCTCAGCAGGTTGGCTACACCAATCCCAAAGCTTTTTCGATTGCCTTCCACAAAGCGTGCGGCATCCCTCCCACAGAATACCGCGAAGTGCGTGGCAGAGAGACCACCGCTTAAATCGTACGTGAACTCTGCCAGCTTTCAAAGGAATGCGCAGTTCCCGAGGAATCCTGCGGTTAGAGTGACAATCGAATTCCGACAAGAAAGCCCAGGCACTTGACATGGTGGCCTATAATACGGCAATTAGTGCAAATCAGCCATTGCCGCTTCGACTGCTGAGCGGTAGGCAAAGGTCAAATTAGTCAAGCGGTTGCTTGAGCAGCAAGAGCAAGTAAGGGAACAAGCCATGCCATTTCGAATGGATGAGGACCGGCTAGCATGGGATCTCCAGTATGCACCCAGTATTAAACTCCTGAAGGCCGATCATGCAGCGATCATTATTGGTTTTCTCCATCATCAATTTAAATATACCCAGCGTGTCGCGGTGCCACTTCCTGAACTGCTGGAGCAGCTCGGCGACTACCTGGAGAGCCAGAATGAGCATGATCCCGGTCGCTACGCTCGCACCCCGCAAGCGTATATCACTGAATGGGCTGACCAGGAGCACCAGTTTCTTCGCATCGTTGCACCTGTCAATAGCGATGTGCCGATGGTTGAACTCACAGCGGATACGGAACGCGCGATTGGCTGGCTAGAAGATATGCAAATGCGCCATTTCGTGGGCACAGAGTCACGCTTTTTGCTGATTGTGCAAATGCTGCATGATATTGTCCAGAATAGCATCGCTGATCCCGAAGAACGGTTGAAGCAACTGGAACAGCAGCGAGCAGAACTGGATCGCCAGATAGACCAGATTTATGAGACGGCTCAGGTCAATACGCTCTATACTTCCACCCAATTGCGTGAACGCTTCTTTGAGGCATCATCGATGGCCCGGCAGCTATTACGGGACTTTCGCCTGGTCGAGGAACGATTTCGCGGCATCGCGCGCGACCTGCAGAAAGCACAATCGCAGCCTGGCGCGCGCAAAGGCGCCCTTGTAGAATATGTGCTTGACGCCGATGCCCAGCTCAAAGACTCCGATCAGGGACGCAGCTTCTATTCCTTCTGGGAGTTCCTGCTCTCCCCGTCTCAGAGCGACGAACTCAAAAGCCTCCTCGCGCAAGTCGCAGACCTCCCAGAGCTACGCTCAGCACTGAGCGAAGATTATCTTTTGATGCGCCTGCCCAGCTATCTTGTCACGGCGGGCGAGAAGGTGGTCCAATCCAACGCGCGCCTGGCTGAGCAACTGCGCCGGTTGCTCGATGAGCAGATCCAGGCGGAGAATCGGAGGGTACAGGAGTTGATCCAGGAGATTAAGCATGCCGCCTATCGCTTGAATCTGACCATTCCTGCCAATACGGCGCTGCTTGAGCTGGAGGGTGCGCCAGAGATCCAGTTGGTCATGGAGCGCACCTTCTGGGAACCGCCAAAAACCCCAACATTTGACAAGCAACCAGGTAGTATTCATGAGGAAGATCTGGAAGATCTTGATCTGGCGAGTCTCTATGACCAGTTTTCTATCAATGAAGAAGAATTAGAGAGGCATATAGAAACATTATTAGAAAGCCAGCCACAGATACGGTTATCGGAGGTCCTGGAGCAGTATCCCGTGGAGAAAGGATTAGCCGAAGTTCTTGCCTATTGTGCTCTGGCAGCCAGGGACCCGCGTCACTTTATTGACCCGGACATCAGTGAAGAGATCGTCTTTGCTTCTCTCACTGAAGCCACGCCGGAAACAGTCTTGCGGATACCCCGGATCTATTATCGAAGGAAAACATATGCGAGCTAATCAGGTTGCGCCTTACGCAGCAGTCGTGATCAAACTGCTGCAAGGGCCCCTTTATCATGATGACACGACGGCCTGGAATTTATTGCTCCAGCATGCCGAGCAGGTCAAAATATTTTGTGCGCAGATGGGTCTGGAGCTGCGCTTTCACGAAGAGGACGGCTTTGCGTATGTGCGGCAACCACAGCTAGAGGATGACGAAGGCAATCCCCTGGATTTGCCGCGCCTGACACGGCGTATCCCGCTGAGCTATCACGTCACGCTTCTCTGTGTGCTCCTGCGCGAGCAGTTATTGCAGTTTGAAGCGACGAATATGGAGAATGCGGCCTGTCTTCTTACCAGAGAACAACTCTATGACATGCTCCTTCCTTCCTTACCCGAGCGCACCAATGAACTGGTGATGCGACGCAAGGCCGATTCGCTCATCGAACAGGTGGTGGATCTGGGCTTTCTCAAGAAGCGCCCTCATCTGGGAGCCGATTACTTCGAGGTGCGACGTATCCTGAAAGCGAAACTGGATGCAGAGCAATTATCTCAACTCAAAGAAAGGTTGAAGCGGTATGGTACAACTGAGCAGTGGAGTGGAACTCAGGGAGAGCCAGATCAAGGCTGATGGCTTCCGCCTGCAACGCCTGGAGATCTACAACTGGGGAACCTTCAATCACCGTATCTGGACCATTACCCCCTCGGGGGGAAGTGCCCTGCTCACCGGTGCGAACGGTTCTGGCAAGTCAACATTAGCCGATGCACTGCTCACTCTGCTGGTTCCTTTTCACAGGCGCACCTATAATCTCGCCTCGGGTTCAGAGAAACTGCGGGAGCGCGATGAGCGTTCCTATGTCCTGGGAGCCTGGGGCAAGCAGAAAGATCTCGAAAGCAATCGCTCGAAAGCGCAATATCTGCGCCAGAACGATACGCATTCCGTCCTGCTGGCGGTGTTTGCCAATGATGCGCTCGGACAGGTGGTGACGCTGGCGCAGATCTTGTGGCTGGAGGACACGGTTCGTAAACTTTTTTGTATTGCCCCTCGCGCGCTCAGCATCAACGAGCATTTTCGTCTGCGCGGCTCTCCAAAAGATCTGCGCAAGCACTATCGAGCACAGGGCATTGAAGTCTATGATGAATTCGCCAAATATAGCCAACATTTTCGTCAACTGCTCTCTTTCCGCTCAGAAAAGGCGCTCGACCTGTTTAATCAGATCGTTTCCATCAAAGAAATCGGCAGCCTCAACGCGTTCGTGCGGGAGCATATGCTGGAAAAAATGGATGCCCAGTTGCGCATCAAGCAATTGAAAGACAATTTTGCCAATCTCACCAGCGCGCATGACGCCATTCAATTGGCAGATCGTCAGCTTGCCATTCTCAAGCCGTTGATGCAAGATGCGCAAAAATATCAAGAGATTCTAAGACGCATCGCTGAAACCAACCACTGCGCAGAATTGCTGCCTATGGCGATGGCACAAAGCAAACTGACGCTGCTGGAAGAAGCCATCGCACAGACCCGGGAGGATTTGATCGCAGCCGAATCACACGGACAAACGCTCAAACAGACGGTAGAAAATCTCTCTCAGCAAATTCGCGAGCTGACCGTTGCGATTAGCAATGATACGGTAGGCCAGCGGATAGAAAATTTGAAACGAGACATCGAACAACATGAGCAACAGAAGCAGAGTCGCAAAAAGCAGGCGGAAAAATATGATCGCCTGGCGAAATTGCTTGATCTCTCTGCGTATGACAATGAGGAAGCATTTCACACAACAAGGCAAGAGGCAAGCTCACTCCAGGAACGGATCAAGCATCGTTTAGAAGAGCTTACAGTAGAACGAGACACTTCTCTGCGGCATGCAACCAGGCTCAAAGAACAATGTAAAGATCATGAAAAAGAGCTGCATTCGCTTCAGCAGCGCAGCAGCCAGCTCTCTAGCAAGGATATTGAGATCCGCCAGCAAATGGCGGCGACATTAAAGCTCAATGAGACGGAACTGCCGTTTGTCGGCGAGCTGTTACGCGTCCGCAGCAGCGAACAGCAATGGGAACCAGCTATTGAGCGGCTCTTACATAATTTTGGCAGCCAGATGCTCGTCGCGGAGCAGTATTATCAGCAGGTCAGCCGCTATGTAGACAGCACTAACTTGCATGGGAGGCTGGTCTATCAGCGCGTCAATGGGACACGGACTCCTCGCTCTCACGAGCGTTTAGAGGCAGATTCGCTGTATCATAAACTAGAGGTAAAGCCTGATACCACCTTCACCCAATGGTTGAGGGCAGAACTGATTGATAGTTTCAACTATTGTTGCTGTACATCGCTGGAAGCATTTCAACGCTCCTATCGCGCGCTGACACTCAATGGACAGATCAAACACGGCCAGGCTCGTCACGAGAAGGATGATCGCAAGCCGTTGGGAGATCGCAGAAACTACGTCTTAGGATGGGATAATCGGGAAAAACAGGCGCTTATAGCCAAAGAGCTTGCTCGTGATAACGCAGAACTTGGGCAGGCAGTCGAGCGCGTTACGCAGATTGAGGAGCAACAGGGCCAGGAGCGAGACAAACAGAGTGCCTTACAACTTCTGCTGGCCTTTGATAGCTTTGAACTGATCGACTGGCGAAGTGTGACACGACAGATACAGGGACTTCGCGAGCAACTCCTGGAATTAGAAGCAAGCAGTACACACCTGGCAACACTCAGACGCCAGCTCGATGAAGCAGAAACGCAGCAGAAGGAGCAACAGGCAAAGTATGTCCAGGTGATTGGGAACATAGCCACTTTGAAAAAAGACATTGAGTCCTATCAACAACAACAGGAAGCCAGTCAAAGCCTACTCAACGATGAGATCATCACTCGTGAAACTCCTGTAGTAGAGCGCATCCAGAAAGATCTCAAAGAGATTCAGGACCGCGAAAAATTGCCCTCCCTGTCGCTAAAAACCATTGATGACATGCGAGAGCGACTCCGACATTTCTATACCAATCGCGTTAACTCTTTTCAAGGGCAGGCACGCCAGCAAGTGGCAGAGATTGTCAAAGGCATGCACAATTTTCTCCAGACGAAGCCTGCGCTAGCTCAAGAGATGGATGCCTCTATTGAAGCACTCGACGAATATCAGCGCCACTACGAGCGTATTCAGCACGATGACTTGCCCAAATATCGCCATCAATTTAAAGCCCTGCTCAATGAGAAAGTCGTGACAGATATTGGCAGCTTCAAAGCGGTATTGGAGCAGCAAGAGGAAGCGATTCGAGAGAGTATTGCCCATCTCAATGGTTCGCTACGTTCCATTGACTATACCGATTCCACCTATATCCAGTTAAATTGTGAACGGACACACGATGCGGATATCAAAGAGTTTCGCAATTTGCTCAAAGATTGCCTCCCTGATGTTGGACAGGCTCGTACACCAGAGACCAACGAACACAGCTTCCAGCGCATCCGGGTGCTACTCCAGCGTTTTGAGCAAGAGAGCACCTGGACCAACAAAGTGACTAATGTGCGCAACTGGCTCGATTTCTCCGCCTCTGAGCTGTACCGCGAGGATAACACGCAGAAAAACTATTATTCAGACTCTTCCGGCAAATCCGGCGGCCAAAAAGCGAAGCTGGCCTACACCATTCTCGCCTCAGCCATCGCCTATCAGTATGGGTTAGACCAGGAGCGGGGGCGCGAACGCACGTTCCGTTTTGTGGTGGTCGATGAAGCGTTCAGCAAATCAGACGAGCGCAATGCGCGTTACGCGATGGAGTTGTTTCGCCAGCTTGACCTCCAGGTGCTGGTCGTGACCCCACTCGACAAAATTCATGTGGCCGAGCCATATATCTCTGCCTGCCATTTTGTAGCCAACAACGACGAGGAAAACGATTCGAAAGTTTATAACCTTACGTCGGCCCAGTACGAGGAGTATAAACGGCAATGGAGAGCGCAGGAGGGGCGATGATTACAGTAGAGGAAATCAAGCAAAAAGCACTGCGAGGCTATGGCGCTTTTTTGCAATCCTGGATACGAGGCGAACCCTATACGCCCCTGACCATTCCCGTTGGAAAGTTGCCCACAGACTTTGTTCCTCTGCGGGCTGCGGTGCAACAACTCCAGGCGCACTCGAAAGCCGTGCTTGGTTACGGCTACTCCATTGAATGGCAACAACAGCAGAAGCGCTCGTTGAAGACGCAGACTCTCCCGGCGCGCATCATTCTGGAAACAGCTACAGATTTTCTTTGTCTCATTGACAAAGAACGCGAGTTTCTCTATTTCCAGCAGGACGTGGCGCTGATTCGTGAGCAGATTCCGCAATTAGAAGCCTGGATGGTTCGTTTTCCGAGGAAGGTAATCGAGTACCACAGTGACTGGTTGAGCCTGCTCACCGTTTGCCACTATTTTTTGGCACACCCCAGACCGGGACTCTATATTCGCGAACTGCCCCTCAATGTCCACACAAAATACGTGGAAGAGCACACGGGTATCCTGCGCGAATTACTAGAGCAACTGCTTCCTGCGGAGGCAATTGTGCCGGATGCTCCGAGCTTTCAGCAGCGTTTTGGCTTGCGCGAGGAGGAGTCACTCATCCACGCACGCTTTCTGGATCATCAACTGGAAAAGAGCTACGATATTCCACTGAGCGAATTGTGCGCTCCCCGTTCACAATTCGCTCGCCTGGACTTGCGGACGCAACGTTGCATGATTACCGAAAACAAAATGACCTTCCTTACCCTTCCAGCGTTGCCCGATACCTTTGCGCTGCATGGAGGAGGGTTTAAGGTCGGTGGTCTGGCCGCGATCCCCTGGCTAAGGGAATGCCCAATAATCTACTGGGGAGACCTGGATGCGCAGGGCTTTCAGATTCTTTCACAATTGCGGGCTATTTTCCCACAGGTTATTTCGCTGATGATGGATGAGGCAACATTGCAGCGGTTCTCTGACTTTTGGGTGACAGGCATGCCGTGTTCTGTTCGACAGCTACCCTACCTGACCCCTGAAGAGCATGCCCTTTTTTTGCACCTGGTTGAAGGAAACATTCGCCTGGAGCAGGAGCGAATCAGTCACGCCTATGCGCTCGAACATATCTATCAAGCATTTCAGAAATGAACGAGGGGCAGAGGAGTCTGGCGCCATACCCTTGAGGCTTTAGCGCGCCGCCCTGGGTAGCATCCTTGCCTGATGAATGAGGGATGCGCATATATACGAACCCTTATTCCAATAATGTGCGCAAATAGACTACGGCCTGTGGCAGCACGACCTCTGGCTCAGCAATCTCAGGGTGCCACTTCTTTTCCCACTCGAACGAAAGATAGCCGGCGTACCCCCTCTTTTGCAGCGCCGTACACATCTCATGAAGCGGGATATCCCCCTCACCGAGCGGGCAATAGGTCCAGGTACCTGGAGCGTCTGCGTTCAGGCGGCTATCCTTGATATGGACATACGCAATCGCCTCATCCAGCAGCGCCAGCGTCTGCGCTGGGGTCTCGCCGAAGCGGTAGGTATGGTGAGCATCCCAGAGCACTTTGCAGGCCGACGAAGCCGTTGCTTGCAGCAGTGCCCGCACCTCCTCACTTTTTATCCAGGCATCGTGCGTTTCGAGGACGACAGTCACACCGCGTTCAACACCATAGCTTCCAAGCGCATAAAGCACTTCAGCGGTTGAGCCGAGGACGGAGGGACGCGTGATATCTGCTGGCAATTCACCACCAAAGACCCGCAGAAAAGGTGCCCCAATTTCCGCCGCCAGATCCAGCATACGCCGACCAGCTTCAATCGCTGCTGAGCGATCCTTTAGCTCCCCTTGCACCATTCTGCACGAGGAGTCCAGGCAGGCCACCTCGATCCCGTGGGCGGCGGGCACGTTCCGTAGCCTTCGGCGGATATCCGCAGGTGTGTCAGGTCCAATGATCGCACCGTCCGCCAGCCGCCATTCAATGGCTGCATAGCCGTAGCTCTTAGCAGCAGTCACCGCCTCTTCGATGGTCCAGCCGGGACAGGCCAGCGAGCTATAGGTCAATTTCATCATTTCTGCGTGTTATCCTTTCACACTTCCAGCGGTGAGACCGATCTTGACCCGCTTGCATGGAGGCAAGAAAGCAATGCCAGGCCCGGTCAGAAGCGTGAGAGCAACGAAGGTTCGTAGAGGACGATATCGTCATCAATCGATCTCGATAAAGTTTCGGGGGCGCTTGCCAAGTCGTCGCGCACCGGAAGGAGTAGCGACCACCGAATCACCCCAGCACACCGTTTTCGCTCCGCTCTCTGCCGCGCTAGCCGACTGACTGCCACCGATGACAGAACCACCCCAGGATACCGCACGCACCCATTCGCCTGTCATCACTACCGGTTTGATGACGAAGACCGCGTTTTCTTCGATGCGCCAGTTTCTGATACGCTCGTCGCGAGTGCCAAAGACCGCGATGGGCGCGTCGTTGCCCAAGCCCCGACTGTGCATAATCATCCTGCTCTGATAAGGCGTTCCCTGCGTTGCCTCCTCACCTATACGCAAAAGCTCGCCGATGGAGATACCAGGGCGGAAACGCTCGTATGCCTGATCAATAATATCCTGCTGGATACGGTACATGGCCGCGTAGTCGGACGGGACCTTTCCGATAGCACCCGTAATTGTTACCTGCCCGACGTAACCACCCCAGTGCGCTTCAACCTCGCTGGTGATAATATCTCCCTGTTGCAGCTTGCGCGGCGTGGGCATAAACGCATTGGTGGGGGGCTGTGGAGAGCCTGCTGCCCAGAGGATCATCGTGGGCAACTCACCGCCATTTTCTATCATAGATGCGAGCATACGAGCGTAGACAACGTTCTCCGGCACGCCCGGCCTTGCTTCTCGTATCATCGTCTCAATGGCACCCTCTACCAGCGTGACCGCTCGCTCTAGAAAGGCGATTTCCTCCTCACCTTTGACGAAGCGCGCCTCGTCCATTAGATAGGTTGCATTGACCAGTTCCGCGTTGGGGAAAGCGTTGCGCATCTTCATGTAGAGGCCGTGGGGAATGATGCCATCGGGCATGCGTGGGACGTCGGCCAGACCTGCAATGCCAATGCGCCCGCGATCAACGGAGAGTTCTCGCAAGCGTTCGATAATGGCATCGCCTTCAGAGAAGAATTTCGCGCGGATATCCGTCACCCAATCCTGGAAGCCGCGCCAGTATTCAGCATAAGGGACGGGGCCGGTGAGCGCAGTGACGTCTCCGTGGCGAGGAAAGACGGCTGCGACCGGGGAGCTATTGACGCCAATGCCGGTCAGATAACGAACGTTTGCCTGAAGTCCATCTCTGCCGCCCGTATTAGAGGGAGCAACAAGAACGTCGATGCCTTCGCGATCCATCAACTGGCGCACTTTGCCCCAGCGTCGCTCGCGTTCGGCCAATGAGAAACGGGGAACATCGAGTCTTGGAACAGGAGTAGCCATACTATCTTCTCCATCATAGATCTCTAGCTATTACCTTACCAAATAAGGGGGGATTGCCGGGTGATTTCCCTACAGATATGAGATCGCTGTACATACCCAACCGCTTTTTAAGAGCATATCTTGCTTACGTACACCTTGTCAAGGCAGGGCTTTTCCGTGTTCCTCTCCTCTGGCTCCTGCCGACGGGATTCGCGCCCCGTTCGGGGCGCAGGGCAAGGGGAGAGAGGTGCTAGGCAAGCAGGGCTGTTGCAACGTTGGGCATACCGTCTGCCAAGCGGGGGTCCAGGGGGCGGCAGCCTCCTTGCGGGGGGTGGGGTACGTCGCGATCTCGCGAATTGTCCCCACTTGTTCCTCTTCTCCCCGCCGCCGAAGGCGGCAAAAAAGACTTTGCAACAGCCCTGCTGGGCAAGGTATTTTCCTTGACGCATGTGGTTAACTATGCTATGTTTTTGAGAGTGATCGACTTCCCCGCCGTCTTCGTCAATGTGTTGCAAGCTCCACCAGAGGGAAACGATGCAAGGTACCATGCAAGCCGCCAGAATTTATCAGGGCGAACATACATTTCGTATTGAAGCAGTTCCCATTCCCCAGCCAGAGGAAGGCGAGGTATTAGTACAGGTAAAAGCCACCGGTCTCACGCGCGGTGCGCTCTCCCTCTGGCGCAACAGAGGTCGCATGCGGGTGCTCCCAACTATCCTGGGCTACGAGACGGCGGGCGTTGTGGCGGAGGTGGGCAAAGGCGTTACCGCGGTGAAAGAAGGTGATCGTGTGCGCGTTCACCCCGTTCTCTCCTGCGGTCACTGCTACTACTGTCGGACAGACCAGGAGCCGATGTGTCCGGCAGTCTCCGTAATGGGTGGGGCCGTGTACAGCGATTAGGCCATGCCATCGTACCAAAAATACCATAATGGCGGGCTGGCCGAATACATCAAAGTGCCTGCCGGGAACCTTGATCCTCTTCCCGCAGTGATCTCCTTTGAAGTGGGCGCACGCATTCACAGCCTGGCAGTCGCATTTCGAGCGATCCGACTGACACAACTCAATCATGGCTCGACGCTGGTCATCAATGGTGCAACGGGCGGCGTCGGTTCAGCGGCGGTCATCTGCGCCCCTCTTTTTGGCGTCACCAGGATGATCGCGATCTCACGGAAAACGGAAACCCTGGCAACAACGAAGAGCCTGGAGCCCGAACTGGTGCAAGCCATTGCCACCGATGATCTCATGGCAGGATGGGAGTCGAGGCAGTTCTTAACGGAACATGTGCGCACGCTGAATGAGGGCCGTGGGGTGGATGGTGTGGTTGACTTTCTCCCAGCATTACCGCATATCACTATGCAAACGATCTTCGCCATGCGCAAAGGCGGGTGCGCAGTTCTGGTTGGCGGAAACTACGAGGAACTGATCTTCCCATATGGGCGCATTATGCAGAATGGCTATGTGATCAAAGGCTCCAACGGCTATGTGAGGCGCGACGCGCAAGAATTGATTCGCCTGCTGCAAGCGCGGCGGCTGGATGTCTCCCCGCTCATCACGCACCGTTTCTCTCTGGACGAGGTGAATAACGCGGCAGAGACGATCTGGGAACGTCGCGGCGATGTGCGCTTCGTCATGATTTATCCAGGGGAGTGATAGATTTCCCTCCATCTGAAGTGGCCTTCTGGTTCTGTCCCGGCATAGACGCTACCAGTTGTCGCAAGCTTCCTTCCGTCTGTCCTTCAAGCTCAAGTTGTTCGACATAGGGTGGTTGATAGTCTTCCCGGCCTGTCGGCCAGTAAACTTCCACAATATTGTCCTCAGGATCGGCAAAATACATGGCGAGCGCAAAGCCGTGATTCCAGGTGAAGAAGATTTTCAGGCCGCGCGCCTTGACCTCTTCATATGCTGCTAACAATTCCGAGGGGGAATCGACACGGAGTCCCAGATGCGCGGCATTCGGGTTATCCTTAAAAAAGGCGATATCGTGGTTCTCCTCGTGCGGATTACTGGCGACAAAAGCGTTTGACCCGCTTTTCGCACCCCCTACCATCTGCATTCCAAACATGTCGTGGTAGAAGCGGGCTAGAGCGGCAGGATCTTTCGCGTTTAAAGCGACATGAGCAAGGCGCGCTTTAAGCATGAAACTTCCCCTCTCTTCTACATAGTTATTTCACATGAGTTTCCAGGCGACCGAGACCCTCAATCTCAACCACAATGACATCGCCGGACCGCAAAGGTTCCTGTGGTTTGCGCGCATATCCTACCCCGGCAGGCGTGCCGGTGGCAATTACGTCGCCGGGTTCGAGCGTCATAATAGTGGATAGATGCTCGATGATTTCTCGCACTGAGAATACCATGTTGGCCGTGGTCGAATCCTGTTTCATCTGACCGTTGACCGACAATGTGATATGCAGGTCCTGCGGGTCGGGCACAAACTCTGCGGGCGTAATCAATGGTCCCATAGGCGCAGAGCCATCAAATGCTTTGCTTAATACCCAGTCGATACCAACGGGCGAAGGTTTTGTGATCCAATCACGCACAGACAGGTCGTTGAAAACACTGTAGCCAGCGACAAGACGCAATGTCTCATCGCCACGAACATTGCGCGCTTTTTGCCCGATGATTACCGCTAGTTCTGCTTCGTAGTCGGTAAACGCTGCATATGCCGGTAATGTGAAAGGCGCGCCAGAACCAATCAAGGTGGTACCTGGAGGCTTCAAAAAGCTGTATGGGTGGGAAGGTAACGCCATACCTGTTCCACCACCCATTTCCATGATGTGATCTTTATAATTGGTGCCAACACAAATGAGTTTACGAGGATAAAGCAGTGGGGGAAGCCATTGCAACTCCTTCTCTTGCAAGGCGATGTGCGCTCTGTTCTCTCCCATGTGTGTGAAGAGATATGCAATTATTTGGGGAAGCTTCTCCTTCCAGTACGCCCATTGCTCCATCATACGCAGTAGCGAAACGGGAGGCTCAGCATCTTGCAGAACAAGCTCCCTCTTCAAGACAGGCCAGTTGAAGAGTACCGAGAGATCAAGATAAGTGTTTTGCGAAGCAATGATAATTTTTTCGCTGCCATTGACAAGCGCGGTGCCAATCTGATATTTCAAGGTTTTTACCTCCCAGGAGGATATACATTTTCCTGAGACATTATATCCTTTTGCCCTCGTAGATACAATCAAGACGATGCTGCTTTTCCCATTATGTGAAAACAAGTTCCTGAAAGGAGAGAAAAATAGTTGCTTTTCAGTCAAGTGCATGCTATCTTTTTTACAGGGCTTCTCAAACGTGGTCTTTTCAGACAGAACGGCTCGCTTGCGAGCCGTTCGAGAGGAAGGTGCTGGCGGTGGGCGCAGCCCACCGCCAGCACCTTCCTCTCCCTGTGAACGCCTTCGGCGCGAGGAGTCAAAGCGTGCAGCGACGTTTGAGAAACCCTGATCTTTTTTAGGACAGCCTTCTGTATGAAAAGTGAGCCAGAAAGGCGATAGGAGCATGGACCGGCAATGGTAATGTAGAATCCCTCGCAGAGTTTGCCGGGCATGGATGGAAAGCATAGAGGAAGGAATACGAGCATGACACGCTTATATGTCGCTATGGACGACGCTGTAGCGGTCGTAGGCAGCCAGAATGGGCACTGGCAATTTATCGAACGCTTGCATAATGTGCATCCGCAGTGTCTGGCGATAGATCCTTTTCAGCCTGAGCGCCTCTACTGCGGCACCTTTGACCACGGGCTCTGGCGCAGCGACAACGCTGGCGAGACCTGGCAACAGGTCGGCAAAGACGGCGAAGGGATTCCACACAAGCGAGTGATGGCGGTGGCTGTCAGTCAGGCCGAACGCAGCGGAACCTACGGCGTGGTCTGGGCGGGAACGGAGCCAAGCGCGCTGTATCGCTCGGAAGACGGAGGAAAAAGCTGGCAGGAGCTCCACAGCTTGCAGGACATCCCCTCGAAGCCGAACTGGAAATTCCCTCCTCGCCCCAACTCGCATCATGTACGCTGGATCTCGCCCGATCCCAACGATCCCGAGCGGCTGTTTGTCGCTATTGAACAGGGCGGCATCATGCGCACGCTCGATAAAGGGAAGACATGGGATGATCACAATCCCATTGCCCAAAAAGATGGGCACACACTGGCAATGCATAAACTCGCCCCTGGCCGTCTCTACGAGGCTTCAGGTGGGGATAGCGTCAAGTTTCGCATGTTCGTGCGCCTGGCGTGGCCGCCTCTTGAGCCGAATGTGATGATGACCGAAGGGGGCTCTGCCGAGACCTACGATGGCGGCAACACCTGGCAAACCCTCATCGACGGCTTGCAGCATCACTATCTCTGGGGAGTCGCCATTGATCCCGCTGACCCCGATACCATCGTCACCTCCGCCGCGATTGGCCCACTACAGGCGCATCGCCGGGGCGCGGTATCATTCATCTACCGGCGCAGCGGCAGCAAGCCCTGGCAAATGGTACACGATGGACTACCTGAGCCACGAGGCATGAAAGTTTCGGTGCTGGCTGCCAACGAAACGGAGCCTGGAGCATTCTACGCGCTCAATAACCAGGGCATTTTTCGTTCAACGAATGCTGGCGCCACCTGGAAAGTGCTGGATGTGGCCTGGCCGTCGCGCTTCCGCAAGCAGCACCCTCAGGCATTGGTGGCGGCTGAATGACGCCGCAACGGGAGCGCGCGACCCTCGGTTACTCAAAGGTCAGCAGCACCTTTCCTAAGGGCCGACCCTCCATCAGGTAACGCTGTGCCTCCGCCGCTTGCTCCAGTGGGAATGTACGGGCGACAAGCGGCTTGACGCGACCTTCGACCCAGAAATTGAAAATGGCATCGAAGGCGCGTTCGCGTATTGCGGGCGGCGTGCTCACCGTACGATGACCGAGAATATAAGGCTCTCTCGCCAGGAAGTCGCGGGGGATGTTGAAGCGCGCCTCCGCGGCGGCAGGAACGCTTTAGACAGGAAGATGGGAAGGGCAGTCCATCCCAGATGCGCCTAGTTGGGCCTGTCATTGACAACCAGGTAGCCCGACAGCGAGAACTCGAAGACGTCAAACGGGTTCTCGGTCAGGTGCCGCAGATTGAGCGCAGCAGGATGCCCAATTTCCCAATCGAACGCGATCTCCTCCGAACTGACCCTGTGATCAAGTAATGGCTGAAGGCGTGGATTGTGCATAAATGCTATCTTCAAGCGCATAGGCGTTCCCTCCACATGCCGGTCGGTAGGGGCAATCCCTCGTGGTTGCCCTGCCTCGGTGTTATACGATAGTTCGCAAGGCAAGGGCAAGGGCAAGCCTGGCCCCTACCGGTTGCCCTGCTCTCACACATCACAACGAGCGTTTTAGTAATCGTGCGGCGTTGCCTCCCAGGATCGCGCGTTTGTCTTCAGCGCTGATCGGTAACTCCTCCACCAGTTGCTTTGCTTTTGGCAGCGAGGAATGACGTTCGCCTGTTCTAATGATTGGTAGTAGTATGCAGGATTAATGGATGTAATATCACTCATCATCGTGGACCCTTCTCCGATCCCCGTAGGGACCAGCTTTAGCGCGTCCTGTCTTGAAATTCCGAGCGACAACGCTGCTTCTCAGCTAGCTCTGCTCAGTCGCTCGGCAAGGAAGGCGCGATTGATCGCGTTCCCTCGAACACATAACAATCCTGAAATACAGGATCAGCATCTTGAAATGCAAGAAAAGCGTATCACCAACACCCTTCCCTGTCAAGGGCACATTGAGCGTTAGTCTGCAATAGGAGCGTTTGCTGTCTCCTGAACTGGCGTCTTGAAATGTGGCATCACATGCTGCGCAAAAAGTTCAATCGTGCGCATCGCTTCGGCTTCCGAGACGTTGCCAAAAGTAACCTGCATCGATGGCTCCATCTCGCCAAAAAGACTGCGCAGGTAGTGAATGTGCTCCACAACGTCATCGGGCGTCCCGACGAAGGCCGTGCGGTTGTCGAGATTCGTCTTCCAGGTCTGCGAGGCGATAGAGGAGACCAGTTTATCGTAGCCAGGATAGCTGAGCGAAGAGGTATTCTTCCAGCCACTCACGGCTTCGGTGAAGACTTCGAGGTAAGTGGTCATGGGTCGCTTGTAGCTCTCGATAGCCTCGTAGCGCGTCTCGGCGATATAGCAGTGGAAGGACATCTGCACTCGCTCCTCGCCCGGTGGATAGCCAGCTTCGCGCCATGCCTGCCGATACGCCTTGACAAAGGTGCTGGTACGCTCAAGTCCGCCCGCATAGGGCACAATCATCAAGTTGTAGCCCTGGCGAGCAGGCCAGGTGAACGATTCTTCTGAGGAGATGGCCGCGATCCAGATCGGCGGATGTGGCTGCTGATAGGGACGGGGCATGGAATGCACGTCGCGCAGTTGGTGGAAGCGTCCAGCAAAGGTGACGCGGTCTTCCGTCCACAGGCGTTTGATCACCGCAATACTCTCCTCGAAGCGAGCGCGGCTCTCATCCATAGGAACGTGGAACGCTTCGAACTCATCAGGGATGAAGGCGCGTCCAAAGCCCACATCCAAGCGACCCTGGCTGATGTTATCCAGCATCGTTAGCTCACCTGCCAGCTTGAGAGGATTGTTAAACGCGGGGATCACCGCTCCGGTGATGGGGCGCATCCGCTTTGTGCGGGCTGCAATAGCTGAAAGCAGGATGCTCGGATTGGTGGAGTAGCCACCGTACTCGTGAAAATAGTGTTCGACAGTCTTGACCGAGTCAAAGCCAAGTTCGTCGCCTCGTTCGCAGATCCGCAATGTCTGGGCGAAGTAATCCGCCGCCGAAAGGTCGCTCGAACGAAAGGCGGGGAAAAAGTTGAGACCGAACCTCATAGAGCGTCACTCCTTCATTGCTACCGGACGTGAATAGCCATCCGGCCTATTTTCTCGATCTCAAAGGTCATCCGGTCGCCAGGGACGATTTTCCCCACGCCCGGAGGGGCGCCGGTGCTGACGACATCGCCAGGGTTGAGCGTCATGATGCTGGAAATATAGGCGATCATCTGGGGGATCTTGACCTGCATATCCCTCGTATTCACATCCTGGCGCGGCGTACCATCATCGTTGAGCCAGAGCCGGATGCGCAAATCATGCGGATCTCCCACCTCGTCGGCGGTCACCAGCCAGGGACCGATGGGCGTAAAGCCATCGTAGGATTTGCGGGTCGAGCGATCTCCCTGTCCCCGCACCGTGATATCGAGCACACCTGTATAGCCCAGGACATGCTCCAACGCTCGTTCAGCAGGAATGTTTTTGCCCCCTTTGCCGATGATGAAACCTAGCTCTGATTCGTGATGGATCTCGGCATCGCCAACGGAGGGCAGCGTTATCGTCTCGCCAGGACCAAGAATCGAACTGGTGGCTTTGAGAAAGACGCCGAATTGCAGCATCCAGGCTTCATAAGGACCTCGGGCGTTCATCTCATCGACGTGGGCAGCGTAGTTGGAGGCCGCGGCCACGATCTTCTGCGGCCAGAGGACCGGAGCGTTCAGCCTGACCTGGGCGAGTGGCACTCCCTGACCCTTCGCCGCTTCGGCCTCGATGCGTGGCCGGATCTCATCAAAGTCGTGGCACATGCGGAGCCACCAGTTAGGAGCATAGCCGTTATCCCAGTGGGGGAGGGCCGCCGTCACGTCAATGATCTGTTCATTCTTGAGGACTCCCAGGCGGTTGCCATGAAAAAGTGCTAATTTCACCAAAACCCTCCTTGTATGCGCAGAAGCAACAGGCAAAGGGGTGCCTTTATCAAGACACAGCAAGATGGCAATAATATTCTATGTGCTCAGTTCGTACCTCTGTACTTTCTGAGCAGTATATCTTATACTATGAGACATACATCTTGATTTGTAGGAAACATACCATCCGTTAGATCCTTTTGTCAAGAGATAGGCGGTTTTGCCAACAGAACCAGGAAAGGAGTTTCAAGAATGGCGGACTCTTCTCTCTGGCGATGCTCGTATTTCGGCTGATCTTGCGGCCTCTGAGCTCGATACAACCTCTCTCCCCGAAGCTCTGCAGGTTCCGACCAGGAAGGTCGGCGCAGGCTTCCAGACACTCTTCTTGCTGGCGAATATCGTGACCTGGCTGGCGAAGTTTCCTTTCACCCAAATCGTCCTGCCTCTGCAAATCCTGGCATTTGATCCTGGCAACAAGGTGGTTGACCTGGCGATCATCGCCGGCGTGGGATCGTTCTTCGGCCTGGTAGTTAATCCTATCGCAGGCGCTTTGAGTGACCGCACAACTGGAACCTGGGGTCGCAGGCGTCCCTGGCTCATTGCGGGTGGCCTGCTTTCTGCGGTAATGCTTGTCCTGCTTGCCTTTGCCCCAGGCATTATTGGCCTGCTCATCGAATGGATCGTCTACCAGATGGTGGTCAATGCCGTTCTGACGGCATTGCTCGCGACTATTCCCGACCAGGTGCCAGCACGTCAGCGCGGGACTGTCTCGGCCTATACGGGCCTCTCCTATCCGCTCGGCTTGATCGTGGGGACCTTGCTGGTGACGCGCGTCCTCAAATCGGCGATTGCGCCATCTTATTATGTAATTGCCGCTATCTTCCTGGTGATCATTCTGGCCTTTGCCTTGCTCTTGCCCGATAAGCCACTAGCAAAGGGCGTCATGCCATCTTTTCATCTGGGGCGATTCCTGGCCAGTTTCTGGATCAGCCCCAGGCGTAACCCCGATTTTGCCTGGGCCTGGATCACCCGCTTCCTCTTGATTATGAGTTCGGCTGTCATCACCGTCTACCTGCTATACTACCTGCAAGACGCCTTGCATTTTAGCGCCGACGTTGCAGCCCAGCGCGCTACTATCTTCAATACCATCTACGGTATCATATTGATCGTGTTCGCCTTTCTCAGTGGCTTTATCTCGGACAAAATCCAGCGTCGCAAAATCTTTGTGATGGGCGCGGGCATCCTTGTTGCGCTCTCGATGCTGATTCTTGCCTTCGTTGTCTCATGGACCGGTGTGCTGGTGGCTGCCGCCATCTTTGGTCTGGGCTATGGCGTCTATATCGCGGTCGATATTGCTCTGATCACTGAGGTGCTCCCTTCGGCTGAGAGCCGTGGGAAAGATATGGGGGTCTTCAATATTGCCAATTCGCTGCCCCAGGTGATTGTCCCGATTATCGCTGTCGCCACCATCAGCTCTTTCCATAATTACACCTTCCTCTTTGTCGTTGTCGCGATTGCTGCCGTCCTCAGCGGTGTACTGATCGCACCGATTAAGGGGGTTCGTTAAGTACGTATTAGCCAGTACACATTGAAAGGAGATAGGGTATGACACGCATATACGTTGCGATGCAAAATTCACTGGCGATAGCGACCGGTCAGAATGGGAGTTGGAAGACCCAGGTACAACTGGATAGCCTGCCCGTGTATGATGTCGCTATAGACCCGTTTGATCACGAGCGGATCTACGTGGCGACAATGGGAAAGGGGGTATGGCGCAGCGATGACGCGGGTGATACCTGGAATCCCGTTGGTCAGGGGATTGCGCATGACGTGGTAATGTCCATCGCGGTCAGCCCTGTTGAACGCGTTGGCAAACACGCCGTGGTCTGGGCAGGGACCGAGCCAAGCGCCTTATTTCGCTCGGAGGATGGGGGCGAAAGCTGGCAGGAGCGACCAACACTGCTCGACCTGCCATCAAAGCCAACGTGGAGCTACCCGCCGAAGCCCGATACGCACCATGTGCGCTGGATACAACCGGACAGCCATGAGCCGGGACGCATCTTTGTGGCCATCGAACAGGGAGGGATTATGCGCAGCCTGGATGGCGGGCTTACCTGGGAGGACCGCAAACCGGGAGCGCAGCGCGACGGTCACACGCTGAGAACGCATAAGCTTGCTCCAGGACGCGTCTATGAGGCGGCAGGCGGTGAAGATCCGCAGTTCGTGAACGAGGAGTTGGGAAGGTACGTGGTGGTGTCGCGCGGCGGCTATGCCGAGACACGCGATGGCGGTGCAACCTGGGAAACCATTACGGATGGGCTGGACCGGCATTATCTTTTTGGTCTGGCTATTGATCCTGGTAATCCCGATGTGATGGTGGCTTCAGTGACACGCGGCCCTGAGCAGGCGCACAGGCCACCAACATCCGAATCGTTCATCTATCGTCGGGCCGATGGCAAGCCGTGGCAATTGGTCAGCGAAGGGCTGTCCGCGCCAGGAGGAACGCTGGTGTATTCGCTGGCTGCTAACGAAGAGGAGCCGGGCGTGTTTTACGCCGCGACCAACAGGGGAGTCTTCCGCTCGGTAGATGCCGGCATCACCTGGAAAGGGCTTGATGCCGCCTGGCCTGAACGCTACCGTATGGCTCACGCGCGTGGGATGCAGGTGATATCGTAGAGGCTGGACGACGCAAGGCTGGACGACTGTATCGTTGGCGGTAGGGCAAACCGAGGATTGCCCTACCGCCCCTGTCCTGCCTTTCAGGCGGAGTAGAACCATGCCGATTTTTGACATGAGTTGGGCTGAATGATACGATACTGCCAAAACACGGGAGGTACCTCCTACAATGTAGGAGTGAAATAATGAAACAAGAACTTTCGCGCACTGCGGAGGCCGCGCCGCAGGGGCGTAACGCTACAACTGATCGCACCATTGATGTGTTGTTGCTCTTCAATGAACAACAGCCAGTTCTGACCGCAGAAGAGATCTCCGAGCGATTAAAGATGCCACGTAGCACAACCTATCGCTATTTGCAGAGCCTGCGCTCCTATGGATTGGTGGAGGAAAACGATAGCAGCGGAGGGTTTCGCCTGGGGCTTGCAGTCTTACGCCTGGCTCGCACTGCCCGCCAGGGGATGGACCTCTCTACCGTCTCCTTGCCTCTGATGCAGGAACTGGTCGCTCAGACCGGCGAGACGGCGCTGCTGACCCGGCGCACCGATGCCTATGTTGTTTGTATCGAACGCGTTGAAAGCCAGCACCGGGTACGTTTGTCTTACGAACGAGGGCAGGTGCTGCCACTCCACGCGGGAGCATCGGCAAAAGTATTGCTGGCCTATCTGGCTCCTGAAGAGATCGAGGCGATTCTTCGCACAGGCCCGTTTCCTCGTTATACGGAACAGACCGTGACCGATCCTGACGTGCTGCGTACACAGCTTGAGTCTATCCGTACCAGGGGATATGCCATGAGCGAGGGAGAGGTGGATGACGGCGTTCGGGGCGTGGCAGCGCCGATCTTTGATACGCAGAAGCGTGTGATAGCTGGTTTGAGCGTGGCAGGACCGGCATTTCGCATCAACCAGGCCGTGTTACCAGGCGTGATCCAGGCGGTGCAGGAGACCGCAAAGCGCATCAGTCTGCGCCTGCAGGAACTGGACCTCTAAGCGGCGCAGTGCAGGGAGGGCATCTTGAAGATCCTCTGTGTCGGTGGTGGACCGGCTGGCCTCTACTTTGCCATTCTGATGAAGCAGAGAGACCCATTGCATGACATTACCGTCGTTGAGCGGAACAGGCCACATGATATCTTTGGCTTTGGCGTCGTCTTCTCCGAAAGCGCGCTGAACTATTTACAGCATGAGGATGAGGTTGTCTACCAGCAGATCAATGGAAGCTGCCAGGCATGGGACCCGATTGAGGTTCGCTTTAAGGGCCAGACGTTGTGCTGTGGCGGCAACGGTTTTTCAGCCATTTCGCGTAAGCGCCTCCTCACGATCCTTCAGGCCAGAGCTTTGGAAGTGGGCATCAACGTTTGCTTCTCGACCGAGGTTGACGACCTTTCCTTGCTCAAGGATTACGACCTGGTCGTGGCCGCAGATGGCGTCAATAGCCTGCTTCGGCGTACTTTTGCTGAGCAGTTTCAACCAACCATCCAGGTTGGGACGGCGAAATATATCTGGTTTGGTACAACGAAGCTATTTCATGCTCTGACCTTTTTGTTTGAAGAAAATGAACACGGCATCTTTGGTGTTCATGCCTATCCCTATGACGAGCAGACCAGCACCTTTATTGTGGAGACCGACGAAGAGACATGGCACAGAGCCGGACTGGATCGCTCTGTGGCAGAGACACTTGCCCCTGGAAAAAGCGATCTGGTCAGCATGGCCTATTGCCAGCACCTCTTTGCGAAGCATCTGGATGAACACGAACTGCTCGCCAATAACTCCAAGTGGCTCAATTTCCGACGGGTGCATAACCAGAGCTGGCACTACGAGCATATCGTGCTGATGGGCGATGCTGCCCATACGGCGCACTTTTCCGTCGGGTCTGGCACAAAGATGGCCATGGAGGATGCGATTGCCCTCTGCCAGGCTCTTCGCCATTGTCATAACCTTTCAGCAGCCTTTGAGGAATATGAGCGCGTGCGCAAACCAGAGGTGGAACGCATCCAGCGCGCCTCGCTCCCCAGCCAGGCATGGTGGGAGGATTTCAGGCGCTATCAGCATTTCGCCCCGGAGCAATTCGCTTTCAACTTCCTCACCCACAACCCCCGCATCACCTATGAGAAGTTACAACAGCGCGATCCCCAGTTCGTCGCGCATGCCAACGACTGGTTCGTGCATGAGATGATGCCATCTTTGTCTCACGAACAACGTGAGAAAGCCTCTCCGCTCTCTCTGCCGTTGCAATTGCAGCATATGACACTGGCGAGCCGCATCGCTCTTTCTTTGCAAGCAGATCAGGTACTGACAGACCATGTAACTGCTGGCAAAGCAGGATTGGTAATGCTGGAGCTTCCAAATGTCCAGGCAATTCCGGTAGAGCAGTTACGGCGGGCTGTTCAAGCCATTCGCGCCAGTCCATCTCCCCTGATTGGCATCGCCATATCGATGAAGGATCTGCACCAACAACCTGCCGCGAAAGAACAGGCTGCTATCACGTCTGCTCTGCAGATAGCTGGTGCCATAAAAGCCGACCTGCTTGCATTTGATAGTCCCTGGTCGCATATTCATCCAACGTATATTCTCGATATGGTGCAAACAGCATTGCATAACCAGGCAGGACAGGGACAAGCCCTGCCAGTTCTTGCCATATCTCTCTCCGCAAGCAGAGAGGCCGAAGGCGTGGCCGACGATGAAGTAATTGCGTGTGCTCGTCTGCTCAAACAACACGGCTGCGACCTCATTCTGATCGCTTCTGAGGGCGGCGATCAGCTTCGCCAGCGCCTTTTGAGTGATCGTGTACGCAACGAAGTCGGCATTCCCACGATGCTGATAAGAGATGCCGCGAGTGCTGATGAGATGAAGACGAATATTCTGGCAGGGAGGACGGATCTCTACCTTTTGCGCAATACGTGAAATACAGACCGGTACCGCTCAACGACTGAGCGAAACCAGGCCCAGGAACCGGAATCACTCCCCTTGAGTGAACAGTTACTTCGCCAACCCATCCTTGACAGGATCATCTCTCTCCCTATATAGTAGTGAAGTATTCACTCGTTTTTTGGGGAGGTTTTGACATCTATGCCAGTGTGCTGCTAACTCCATCCTGTTTCCTATTCAAACAGTGAAACAGACATTCCCATTCTTGCTTCCATCTATCGCGTGCCTCTCATCAGGCATGAGCGCTCAGCCGTTCTGCGCCTGGAATGCGCAAGGCGCCTGATTCCTGCTCGACGACCCCACAGGCCTCGCCTGCGCGAGACGGCGGATAGTGACAACGCAAGCAGCGAGATGGTGCGAGAGAGATATGGAGAAGCGTGCGGCAAAGAGGTGTCAGGCCCGGAACTACAGCGAACGCATC
This sequence comes from Ktedonobacteraceae bacterium, assembly GCA_035650355.1. Lineage (GTDB taxonomy): Bacteria > Chloroflexota > Ktedonobacteria > Ktedonobacterales > Ktedonobacteraceae > DASRHT01. Next base: position 51,945 of record DASRHT010000125.1, on the reverse strand, counting down.
GCCGATGTTGCCCATCCACCACATGCAGATGGATGCCATTTTCCCCCCTGTCGCGGCATCGCATGTTCGATCATGGTGCAAGCGATGACCGGCTCTCTCTTTTCCCTCTTGTCTCTCCCATCGTTTCCTTGCGTGCGTTGATACGATTGTGTTGTTTATTCTCGAAGTTCAAAGCAAGGAATACCTATTATGACAGACCATCAGCTTTCACTCCTCCCCTTCTACGCGGGTTGGGGGAGATACCAGCAGCATCTTGTCGCGGCCATCGCGCCCCTTACCGTCGAGCAGCTTGCCTTGCGCAACACGCCGCACCACTGGTCGATTGGCATGTACGCGACGCATATTATTGCAAATCGCGCCTGGTGGTTCCACGCACGGATGGGCGAGGGGAGCGCCGATCTGACTTCCCTCGAATTATGGGCTCTGGGAGTCTGTGAGGCGGACGTGGACCCATGCCACCCGGCGGCAGAACTGGTTGCCGGACTTGAGAAGACCTGGCAGTTGATCGAGGAGACGCTCGCCCGTCTGACCCCTGCTGATCTTGAAGAGGTCTTCCCGCCTCTGGATGAGGCGGAACGTGTGCGTCACGCGAAACTGGTAGAGCCTGCGCTCCAGCCATACGCCCAGATGTGGTTGGAGAGGGAGCGCCTGGCCGGAGAAATGAGACCTACGCGTTCGCGCCAGTGGATCATCTGGGGTGTGCTCGAACATGACATCCATCACGGCAGCGAAATCTCCACCATTCTCGGTGTACACGGTCTGCCAGTCGTCGAGTTGGATTAAGAACAGGAACGTCCTCAGTTTCCCTCTCTCATAAGTGGAGAGGTTGCACATGATGCGCTCGCTTCAGCGACGAGGAACGATGACCTGGCTATCCATTTCTCCTGTCTCCGAAATCAGGTCCAGCTCAGCGCGTGCTTCATGCTCTCTGATGGCGACTACGGCTCAAGGGTTTTCGCCATCAGCACGTTAGTCATCTCATAGCCCAACTTGTGGTACAGGTCGATGGCTGCATGATTGGTGCCAAAGACGTGCAGCGAAATGCGGTTCCACCCCAATTCCCGGACTTTGGTCTCCATTTCGCGAAACGCCTGAGAAGCATACCCCCGGCGCCGAAATGCCTCATCAATGCGCACATTGTAGACAAAGGCCAGAGGTTGTCCCTGGCTCTCTCGCCGCGCAAACCAGAGCATCCCAACCTGCTGCTGTGTTTCATTGACCAGGGTGAAGAGGTAGTGGTTCGGGGTCGCTACTCCCTGCGGTAACAGGTCCTGAAACTCCTTACGCGATTTTTCAACAGCTTCTTCTGCTGTCCATTGCCCATCTTCGACATGTCCTTGAGCATACTCCACGATGGCAGTCTCAAGAAAACGCTGTAATTCCGCTTCTGTCATGGGTTGTAACGTGATCATGCCAGCATCTCCTTCTTCTCATTGGAGAAAGTGTAACAGAGACAGCCTCATATTTTTGCCTGCAAGGTGTATAGATTCGCATAGGCACTATTCAGCGCGATCAGTTCCTCGTGTGTCCCCTGTTCACTGACCCCTGCCTCAGATAATACCACGATTCTTTGAGCATTGCGGATAGTTGACAAACGATGAGCGATGACAAGTGTTGTGCGATTGTCGGCTAACTTCTCCAATGAGTCCTGCACAGCCTTCTCGCTCTCATTGTCCAGCGCGCTCGTCGCTTCATCAAAAATGATTATCGGAGGATTTTTGAGGAAGACGCGCGCGATGCTCAAGCGCTGCTTCTGCCCGCCTGAGAGTTTGACACCACGTTGACCAATATCCGTATCATAGCCGTCCGGTAGCGCCATGATAAAATCATGCGCGTGTGCCTTTTTGGCTGCCTCGATGATTTCTTGTTCACTGGCATCGAGCTTGCCATAGCGGATATTCTCCGCGATGGTCCCGGCAAATAAATAGACATCTTGCTGGACAATGCCAATATTTCTGCGCAATGAGCGCAAGGTCACATCGCGGATATCCTGTCCATCCAGCAGAATCTTTCCCACGCTGACATCGTAGAAACGCGGAATCAACGAGCAAAGCGTGGTTTTGCCAATGCCAGAAGGCCCAACCAGGGCTATATATTCTCCAGCACATATCCTCAATGAGAGGTTCTTCACGACATCCTTCTGGTTTTCTTTGTATCTGAAGCTGACCCCCTGAAACTCGATATCTCCTCGAACTTGCATCAGTTCGCGCGCGTTTGGTGTGTCTTGCAAATCGGGTGCTATCTCCAGAATCTCCATAAAGCGTTGGAAGCCGGTGATCCCCTCCTGATAGAGTTCGCCGAAGTTGATCAGTTTTTTAATGGGATCAACGAGAATGCCGACGCAGAGCAAATAGGTCAGCATATCCGCCAGATCCAGGGCAGCGTGAATAATCGCAATGCCGCCCAGAACTATTACAGCAATGGTCATGAGTTGGGCAAACGCTCCCAACCCACCGAAAAAGTACGCCTCACTTCTATAGCCATCGCTGCGACTGGCGAGAAAACGACGATTGGCGTCGGCAAATTTGCGCGTTTCGACCTCTTCATTGGTAAAGGATTTGACCACCCTGATGCCTGCGAGCGTATCCTCAACCTGCGCATTGATGTCCCCGATGCGATCTTTGCTGCTGCGTAACGCTTTATTCATCTTCTTATTGAAGTACAACGCATATACAGTCATCAGGGGCAGGAAAAGAAAAAGCAGCAGGGTCAGCGCAAGATTGATCTTCGCAAGAATGATCAACACGCCAGTGACTGTCAAAAAAGTCACGACGATATCCTCAGGGCCATGATGATAGAGTTCGCTCAGCCAGAAGGTATCATTGGTCATCCTGGTCATGAGCTGACCCACTTTTTGTTCGTCATAAAAGCCAAACGAGAGCTTTTGATACTGTTCGAAGAGTTCAGTGCGCATATCGCTCTGCATCCTGGCTCCCATCATATGGCCCTGAAAGTCAATGAACATCGTACACAGGGCCTGGATCACGACCAGCGCTAGCATGAACGCGCCTAGTAAAGCAATGTCGCGTAGCTCATGCGGGTCATGGCCTTCCAGAATGTTTTTGGTGATGTATTGCACGCAAAGCGGAAGGAGCAGTGTGATCGCGGAGACGATGAGTGCGCAAGCTATGTCCGCGAAGAACAGGCTCATGTATGGTTTGTAATACGACAAAAACTTTTTGCTGCGTGTATGAGCTGGCCTGGTCGCGTCGGATTGGGAGCCAGCTTTGGATATGGGTAAACGCTTCGTCGAGGGCGACGGTTTTTTCGTAATCGAATCGGTTGATTGCAAAGAGATGCTCCTCAGAGTGGTATGCAAGTAAGCGCAAAAGGCACAAGGAAACCTGCTCCAGCTCAAAGCAGACGAGCGGAGGCAGGGTAAGGATGCGCGACAGGAATACCAGTACGAGAAGGGATAATGCGGAAGGCCAGATCATCAGAGCAGAGATATGGCGCGTGGAGATGACAAAGAGGATGCGTTTTTGGTGAACGAGAATGGTCTAGAGCAACATACTATTTCAGCGTCTGCACTCTCAGAGCATCCCCGATGGATCTCCATCCCTTCATGCCAGGCATCGATGTTGCGCAGTATGCGCTTCTAAGCATCATTAACCTCCTTTCTGAACTGGCAACGTGCAGAGACACGTCAAAAACAATCAAGTACAGGAGTGATAATAGCATATGGAACGTGTCCGGTCAACTATGAGAAGCGATTTCTGGCGCGATACGACAGATTTTGCCTCACTAAACCAGCACCTCTCACCTGCGCGCGTAGGAGTGATGATAGCCTGTGAACTCCACGGTTTCATAGAGTTTCCAGAGATTTGAGCTGAAGACCTCACTGAAGATTTTTTTTGATGATGCAATGCGTTTAACAGAAAATCCCATCTGCTTCCGTCTTGCCTGATGCCTTTGGAGAGGCGGCAGAAGAGAGGCGATTGATTGCGCCCATTATTCGCTCTATCCATCGTTGTTGCTCGTCTTGATTCATGGTGTCCTGTATCACCGCCTGTACGAGCTGGTGCATGAAGAGCGTTCTGCTTTGAGGATTGCGGTACAATAAAGAGTACTTACGCAGAACGATCAGTGCTTCATCTAACAGCAACGCATCGCTCCCCACCGCGGCAAGAGACTGTCCCATTTCTAGAGCTACCTCGGTAAGCAACTCCTCGGGAATGGCATCGGCATCAAGCAATGTGCAAAGGCGTAGCAATTCTCCTGCGAGCGGATTCTCCTGTTTCACCCTCTCGAAAGCTTGCTCAAAGGTGGCGCTCACTGAAGAGGGATGTTCAGAAGCAAGATGGCCGCGCCGATTGAGCAAACTGGCTCGCCATTGGCGATAGTGATTCAGGTAATCCGAGAAGCTGCAAGCAGCCTCTTCGAGATAAGCTCCTGCCTGGTCTAATGCCAGGGGTAAGCCGCCAAGCAGTTGCGCAACGGCCCTCGCTCCTTCCCAATCTGCGTCAGTTGCATCATCTAAAAGCGTGTCCGGTGCAATCAGCTTCGCACGTCGTAAAAGAAACAAGGCACTTTCATCCAGTGTCATGGTATCCAGGATAATACTTTGAGCGTATACTCCGGTCATCTGAGTTTGTGTGGTCAAGAGTACACTGCCCATCTCTGTCGGTATCACCTGACTTATAGGCGTAATCTCATCCACATCATCAACGATCAACAGCCAGCCACTATGCATGTGGAACCACTGAATGATCGCTTCTACAGCTTTCCTTTGATTTTGTTCATCTTCTTCGACGAGTTTCAGGAAACGAGCCAGTTCTACCAGTTCTATCTGGAACTCTTCACCATCTCTGGCATTGAGCCAGAACACGGTTTCATAGTCCTGGCGATGGCGATAGCTATATTCTATTGCTACCTGCGTCTTCCCGATGCCTCCCAACCCGCTGATGGCTACGACATGATGCCAATCCGCAGCTTTTTCAGCTCTCAGCCGATCATGTAAACGACTCAAAAGTTCCTCCCGACCTGTAAAGCAGGGATTACGGCGATAAGGAACCCTCCAGCGTCTGGAGAGTTCACCCTGCTTGTAAGAATTTGCTATATGAGGCGCGAGACCCAGTTCTTCCGCACTCAATGCAAAAAGATCGCACAGCGCGGGGTGATACGCTGTAGTTGGTAGATGTAGCCCACGTTCCCAGCGGCTGACAACCCGAAAGTCGGTTCCCAGCTTCTCTGCCACGTAGGCTTGCGACCATCCCCGCAGCTTGCGTTCCATTTTCAATATCTCTGCAAATGGTTTCTGATCTGCCTGCTTCATGCTCTTCCCAGCAGAACTTTTTTGACACTATTCTTGTATTCGTTCTCTCATCTGACAAACGGACGCAGGTTTGTCATACATCGATAGTATCTTATTGCTTCTACCTCATGAAAGGTCATTTAGTATCACCCGGGTATCGTTTGGATATCGTCTAGATGTGAAAAAGCCGGAATGTGTTCGTTTATATTTTTATGGAAGGCGTCTCTCTTTTTCCCTCGCTTGCTAGAAGGAGCAGCAGCATGGTTGAAGCAACAACGAGACAGTGGAGCGTGTGCTTACGGAAGGAACGCATTCGGCATAACTGGCGCCAGCAGGACCTGGCTGACCAGGTAGGAACCACCGTCCTCACGGTCAAACGCTGGGAGCGGGGACGTCAGATGCCCAGCAGTTACTTTCGCCACAAGCTCTGCGTCCTCTTTGGGAAGAGCGCCGAGGAATTCGGCTTCGTCCCAGAAGAGCTTCTCGCTGCTCAGAAAACAACCGTTGAGGCGTCAGGAGAAGAACGCATCGTGTCTTCTGCTGAAGAAGCTACGACCCCGTGGAACGTTCCTTTCCCGCGTCACCCCTTCTTTACCGGGCGTGAGGAGGCGCTAGCCCGTCTGCATACGTTGCTCACACAGCCGTCCTCTCCGGTAGCTCTCACTCACTCCTACGCCCTGCATGGCCTGGGTGGCATTGGGAAAACGCAACTTGCGGTCGAATACGCCTATCGCCATCGCCAGGACTATGAAGCTGTGTTCTGGGTGCAGGCCGAGACGCAGGCGGCTCTGGTCTCCAGTTTTGTCGCGCTGGCTGATCTGCTCGCATTACCTGAGAAAATCGAAGAGGATCAGAACAAGCTGGTCGCAGCGGTCCTACGCTGGCTCAATCGGCATACAGGCTGGCTACTTATTGTTGATAATGTCGAAGACCTCGGCGTGCTCAAACCCTTTCTGCCAGTGACCGATCAGGGGGCCTTGCTGCTCACAACGCGCTTACGCACGCTGGATCGTTTCGCACTCACCCTCGAACTTCCTCCCCTCTCAGAGGAGGAAGGCATGCAGTTGCTCCTGCGTCGAGCGAGCGGTGCGTCTTCTGCATCTTCGTCTGAGCCTTCTGGTGCTGAACTACTCATGGCGGCCAGGACCCTGGTCTCATTGATGGGTGGCTTGCCATTAGCCCTTGATCAGGCAGGGGCATACATAGAGCGGACAGGGTGTCGTCTGGCCGAGTACCTGCATATGTATCAGCAGGACCAACTGCACTTCCTCAATGATCGTTATCCAGTCTCCGATCATCCTCACTCAGTCGTCACCACATTCCTCTTCTCGTTCCAACAACTGACGCAGGTCAATGCTGCCGCAGCCGATCTCTTGCGTGTCTGCGCATATCTTTCTCCCGACGCGATCCCTGAAGAACTCTTTCGACAGGGAGCGGCTGCTCTTGGTCCACAGCTTGAGGAGGCCGCGAGCACTGCCGCTCAGTTCAACCTGGTCCTGGGGGAAGCGTTCCACTATTCGTTGCTGCACCGGCAGCCGGAGCACCAGACGTTTTCGTTGCACCGGTTAGTTCAGGTGGTCCTCAAAGCCAGCATGGACGAGGCGACCGCACGTCTGTGGGCAGGACGTGCGGCGGCGGCGGTGACTCACTGTGTAGCTCGTGAGGTTCCCATCCATACGGGGGAGCATGATAGTCGCTATGTGCTGCACGCCTATACACTCCTTGAGCAGATCCAGCAGTGGAACGAGTGGGAGCAGCCCGCGATACTCGTCCCCCTCTGGTACTACCTCGGCTTAGTCGCCCAACAATATGGGCAAACAACTCAGGCCAGGGATCTCTACCTGCAGGGGTTGGCAATAGCACGCCAGTGTACTCATCCGCTGGAAGCCGCGCTGTTGGTTCACACGGGATATATGATCAGTGACCTGGGCGATGATCAGGAAGCACTCAGGTATTATGAACAGGGCATTCAACGAGCCAGGCACCTGCAGGACGAGGCGACACTCAGCTACGCGTTCCTGGTGCAAGGGGCAACGCTGGACAATCTGGGTCACTATCGACAGGCGGAAGCGCTGTATCAGGAAGGACTCTCAATCGCCTTGCGGATGCAGGATTGGGCGATAGCGGGTGCCTTTGTGATGAATTTAGGCGTGCAGGTCCTGCGACGTGGGGATTACGAACAAACGAGGGCACTTTATGAGCAGGGATTGGCGTATGCATACAAGAGTCAACGGCTCCTCCTCCGGTGTAGCCTGCTGATGAATCTGGGCATGCTGGCCATCCGACAGCAGCAATACGACCAGGCGCTCACCTATTCGCTGGAGAGCCTGCACCTGGCCCGGCAGCTTCGCCACCGCTATCTCATCGCCTCGGTGTTACAGAATCTCGGCATCATCTACCGCCTCCGTGGTCAATGGGACCAGGCATACTCCTACCTGGATGAGAGTTTGCGTCTGGCCGACGAACTACAAAACCGCTGGGTCATTGCCGAAACGCAAGGAGAATATGGATGGCTGCACCTGGAGCAAAAGCGAGCCGATGAAGCCAAAGAGTTCTTTGAACAGATGCTAGCAGGAGCGCACCAGATTCAAGCCAAAGAGCTCATTGCCCGTGCGCTCTTTGGCTTAGCCCACGCGGCAGCCCAACAGCAGCGCTGGGAGCAAGCACGGTCTCTGGCTCAGGAAAGCCTGGAGCGTTTTACGCAGCTTGGGGATGCCCGTCGCGACCAGGTCACTGAGTGGCTGTGTCTCTTACCGGTATGAGCGGGAGGACGCAGAGGCAGCGGCGACAGAGGCATTCACCTCCGCTCCAACTCAGACCTGCGTTGCGGATGAGGCCGCGAGCGCGAGCCGGATAAGTTCTGGCTGCGTGCCTGGAAAAAAGAGTGCGGCCCCTTTTTGCAACTGGTAGCCCGCCGACCGGTTGATATTCTGGCGATAACTCTCTGGGATTGGTGAGGAAAGTTTGAACAAAAGCCTGGCATAGTCATCGGTCAATTCTCCGGCCCTGAGCACCCCGCTCCACTGATACCAATCTTTCACGGGCTTTCGTAGCATCTTCTCTGTCATGAGAATATTCTCGACCAGCACAGATCCATCATCTACGCCCAACGAGCGAATATTGCGAACAAAGGGGGAGGGATCTTGCGTCGTGAGCAACGCATCGGTGAGATGGCAGACGAGCGGCGCAGGACAATGCTTGAAGGCGCTCAAATGCCGCTGCAGGAGCTGCTCTACCATAGCGAATCCCGCTGCTGTGTCTGTCTCGTCGCCACCGGCGATCAGTTCGGGGGGACCGCCAACACGCATGATATCGGGAAGAGGGCGTATGCCGTTCAACAGATCGATGACTTTTGAGCTATAGGCGAACATCGCGACGTGATAGCGCGGCTGCACTTTGTTGTCCCGCATGGAGCGCAAGATCATACCTTTCATCGCCTCTCTCAAGGCCGCGTTCACCAGCGCGATCTTCGTTGTGGTACCGCATGGATCGTTCATGGAGTTGCTGGCATCGATAAGATAAATGACCAGAGCTGGTGTGATCCGCGTTGCCGGTTGGACATACTTTTCAATTGCCATCGAAAACTGCTCCTGAACAACACTACATCTTTTTCATTGTAACAGTGGCGGATAGATGTATCAAGAGAGAGCATAACGTGTTTTGCTGTGCGTGAACCTGTTTTCAATGGATTGGCGAGCATTTGACGAGTAATCTGACGAGTTATCGCTGTTGTTGAAGAACTGCCGATGAGAGATACTTCTGCTCTATAAGGTGATAGCTTTCTCTAGTATCTCTCTGGAGGTTTCACATGGTTTCGCTGCGCATATGGGTAAGTTATGCTGCTGGAGGCGATTCCTCGCTGGAGGCAACGCTCATACAGCAGCTCATCAGCGACCTGCAAAACGCGGGAGCCATTGTCGTAACGGATAATCTTGCTATGTCTGACGAGCAGTTTACGCTTTTTTTTCAGCGAGAACTTGCAACCTGTGAATGGTTTCTGCTGGTGCAAACGCAGGAGATCACGCACTCCTCTCGGGTGCAGCAAGCGATGGATATGGCTTTGCAGCAGGTCAAACATGGCCCATTGCGAGGGGTGCTGCGCATCATCTGTCCATCCTGGGATGTCTGGGATGAACCGGTGCAGTGGTCTGAAACGAAGTCGTACCTCTTTCAAGGGGATTACCCGCGCTTACGCGATAAAATACTCCTTGACCTTGACCTGCTCCAGATAGAAGATGAGGTCGAAAAGAGCATTCGTGATGCGGTAACGGTCATGCTTCCTTATGAACGGGGGACTACAGATCAGGAGCATTTTCATACCAAAAAAGAGACGTCTCCATTCTTCCTGAACAGACCTGAGGAGTTGCGCAAACTGCTGGCATCCTTTAATCGCTCTTCACTGCCGGCTCGCGACAACAAAAAGTCGATAGTTCCACCTCCTCACCGTCAGAAGGTCGCCTATGGAGACCGACCTGTGGCACCGCCGCGCCCTCCAATACATGCCGGTCGTCTTATACGCTACTGCCTTATAGGCGGCTGCGTTCTCGCAGTTCTTTTGTTGATATCCCTACCATTACTCATGCGGCGTCCTTCTTCTTTAGGGCCTGGGCCTGCTCCCAGTCCTACAGTGCCAGGTGCCACTATGCCCAGCCCTACAGCCAGCCCGACCGCTCAAGTCCTCGTCCAGGACACATTCCAGCGCCCCAACCAGACCTTCTGGGGAGCGGCCAGCGATGGTCAAGAGTGGGAAGGCGACGCCAATCGCCTCACAGCTTTCTCCATTGCCGACAACACCGGTCAGATTGCCGCGCATGCCGCCGGAACGTATAGCGCCGTGATTGGCCCTGCTGTTGGCGACGCTGATGTGACACTGAGTGCTACCGTGAATCACTTTGCTGATTCCATCAACCTGATCAATCTCGGCGTTGTTTTGCGCTGGCAAGATACCAACAACTGGTACAAGGCGCTCATCGATGGCAACCGCCTCTCCATTGATCGACATATGAATGGAAACGCAGCCGTGCTGGCATCAATTCCCTTCCCTGCCCAGGGTGGAAGAGCGTACACCCTGCGTTTTCGTGCCGTCGGTACAATGCTCCTTGCAAAGGCGTGGCCCAGCAATGAGACCGAGCCGCTCAACTGGATGGTCACGGCTACCGACTCCTCTTTTGTGTCAGGACAGGGTGGCGTGCGCGTGGTCTTGCAGAATACCACGCAGATAAACGTGATGTCGTTTAACGAGATACCAGTGTAACGCTTTCATACAAAGGAGCTTCTGAGCGTAAGGAGCCTAAAAAAAACTACATCGGCAATCTGAAGGCGTTTCTCCGAAGCGAGACCCTCCGTGGGCTCATCCATAATCAGCAGTTGTGGATTACCCAGCAGAGCCTGGACAATTCCTAGTCGGCGCTTCATGTCACTGGGTAAACCAGTAAGTGAAGCGCTCGTTCATATCCTGCGCGCCTCTGTTGGCATAGGATTGGACGTTAGCGTTGGCCTGGGCCTGAGTCTGGCATTTGAGGGTAACCATCTGGTTGTTGGCGGTCTGCAAGGCACTGGTTTCGATGCTCAGCAAGAGTTGAGCCGAAATCCCCTGCACGCTGGCTACGTCCTGGATGCTTTTGCCTCCCTTGATCTGCGCTTTGACCTGCGCGACGCTGAGATGCAAACCCTGCGCGGTCTGTTGCAACAGGGTACTCCAGTAGAGCGGCGGTAAGCTCTGACCCTGGCTGCACTGGCCTGAGGTTTGCTTGTTCGTAATAGCCGGCGGGTTGGCATTCGTCGAGGAGGACGCTGCTGGTCCGTGTGGAGTGAGCACGACTGCCAGCACGATGCTGGTGCCTACGATGATGGCTACCCCTACAAGCAACAGGACGATTGAGAGAGTGCGTGGCCTTTGCCATCGTCCATCTCGTTGCGGCCTGCTCTGGAGAAGCGAGGAGGCGGTCTTTTCGGTCTGATTCTCAGATTTGTGACGAAACATCATTCTTCCTTTCTTTCTGTACCGTTGCTTTGCGCGGTTCGACTCTATTCGTAGCGCAGAGCTTCTGCGGGATGCACACGGGCTGCACGCCTCGCCGGCAGGGCTGTGCTGATGCAGACGATCAGGAAGCTGCCGAGCAGAATCAGGATGATAGGTCCGACGGGCAATGGGAAATTCTGGTACGTTGCTCTGGCTACCTGGTAGGCGAGCCAGAGAGCGAGAGCTGCACCTGTGACGAGGCTGAGGGCGATGATGAAGCTGGATTCGAGCAGAAAGGAGGAGCGCACCAACGCCCGCGAGAAGCCGAGTGCGCGCAACATGCCGATCTGCTGACGACGCTCGACGACAGCTCGACTGGCGATGACACCGATAGCAAGCGCGCCGAAGATGAGACCGAGCGCGAGATAGCCTCCCAGGAAGAGGGTGAAGACGGCGGTGATGCCGTTGAGGCTGGCCTGGTCAAGCGATTGCACGTTGATACCTCTGCGCGCAGCGTCGAGAGTCCGGTTGAGATCGCTGGTGGCTTGCGCTGCTCCAACACCAGCCCGCAAGCGGAAGAGGTAAGTATTGACGAATTGAATTTCCGGAGGCTGAACGACGCTGCCTGCCGTGCGCACGGACATCAAGGTACGCCAGGGATTACTGGCGGGCATGAGGCCGATGATGGTAACTTTGTGATAATGGGCGGCGGAAAGGTCTGCACTATCTGGGATCTCGACGCTAAAAGGGTCGAAGCCACTGTCGGTGGGGAGTCCGTGAACCTGGGCATCGTACTGGATAACGGCATAGCCGGTGTGCTCGCGCAGAGCCTGCCAGACCTGCTGATCCGAGGAGAAGCCTTGTGCGCGCGCGTAGAGGGGCATGGTAGTGTTGGCGAGGAATGCGTCATCGGCGACCAGTGGCGGTCCGCTCAGAGGATACGTCGGCTGGCCTGCCAGGTCCAGGTGGATGGGCGCGGGCCTGCCGCTCCGGGGCAGGTTGTACATGAAACGCAGCAGGCCAACGGTAGTGAAGTCCTGGCTGAGCACGGTGTGCGCCTGGAGTCCCTGCAACCGGAGGTTCAGGTCATCATACCTCGAGGCCTGGGAGCCGAAGACTATAGCTTCGATCTGAAATCCGCCTGAGTTGGTGGCTGCCTGCGCTTCCTGAATCGCTCCCAGGTTGGTCGTGACAAGCATCAGCACCAGGAAGGTAATTAGGCTGAGCAGGGCCACGGTAACTCCTGTACGAAAGCGGAAGGTGAGCGGGTAGATCAGGCTGGTGCGACTAATAGGGGCCAGGCGCGGTATCCGTTGCAGCAGGGAACCGAGGGGGTAGACGAGCAGATCGGCGTTGCTCATGACGAGCACGACCGCGCCAGAGACGAGCAGGAGCATACTCAGGAGAATTCCCGGCGCCGAGGGAGGCGCGGTGTAGTTAACGACGGGCTGGAAGAGGGCGAGAAAGGCGTTGCCTGAGAGTAGACCGTAGATGAGCCAGCCAAGCCCAATAAGACTATAGCCGAGTCGCCGCGCTAGCGCCTTCCAGGTTCTGGCGCGCAATCCGCTCCATGTGACGAAGAAGCCGAGGCTGGTAATCAACAGGGCGATAGCGACCTGCTGCAACCAGATCTGCTGGAAGCTCCTTTCGAGCGCGAGCAGGAGGAGCCCCGCGAGCAGACAGAGGGGACCGCGCAGCCAAAGTTCCCAGAGCAATTGTCCCGCCGCGCCCGTGACACGGGCAAAGCGCCGGGCGGGGGTCTCTGGTAGGGGCTGCTGCGTCGCGTCCAACGGCGGCGTCCACAGCGCACGCATGAGTTGCAGTGGCCGCGCTGTCTCTCTGGGCGCGACGTCAAGGTCGCGTATGGCGGTGACTATTTCGGTGCGACTGATCCAGAGAGCGGTAAGCCAGACAACGACCAGGGTGGTCAGGAAACCCAGGCAGATGGCGGAGAGGATGCTCTGCCAGCTCAGCCAGACATGCAGGGATTCGATAACAGGCACAGGCAGGGCGTTGCTCCCGAATTCACCCGGTGCAAGCTGCGGCAACTGCGCCAGTACAATCAGTTCCAGGACTGTGGCCCCAAAGCCCAGCACGACTCCTACCAGAGAGGCGATGACGCTGTAGCCGCAGCCTTCAAAAAGCAGGAGTTGGACCAGATGCGAGCGTTGCAAACCAAGCGCGCGGCTCATGCCAAGCTCGGCCCTCCGTTCGGTGGAGAGCAGGATCATGAGCAAGACGAGAAGCAACATGCTTGCTCCTACAAGCAGGCTGGTGAAGATGGAGGGCAACCAGGAAAACTGCTGGCCCGCCGAAGAGAGGAAGATAGGTTTGCTCAGTTGGAGGGTGACGACATCGACGACATCGGGCTTGAGTGGATGGATTCTGAACGAGTCAAAGTCGGTGACGCCGAGCGCACCGGAGACGTGCAGGCTGGCGCTGGCGCCGGGGAAGAGTTGCTGCAAGAGACTTACGACGGCCTGGCTGCGGCTTCCTCCTGGCCCGATGTCGTCCTCACCACCCTGGCCGATGTTCTTGATGCAGATGGTGTCGGGCACCAGCGCCTGCTGTGTGACCTGCTGATTGATCTGCTGATAACGGGCCAGCGGGAAAATGATTTCGGGGGAATCTCCTGCATCTACAGCCTCGCCAGCGGTGACCCCGAGATCGTTAGAAAGCAGGGCACGGACGGTGATGGTGATGGTCTGGTCACCATAGTTGAATTGCAGTGTATCTCCAGGTTGTACGTCAAAGTTTTGAGCCACGGAGGCGCTGACATAGACCTGGTTGGCCCCCAGATCCGCAAAATGCTCGACCTTCCCGTGAATGTCGCTGATGGGACCGTACACCTGGTCGAAGTCCGGCGGCACGGCATAAACGTCGATGTCGTGAATAGAGAGACCTGTGCGCGCTGAGGTGACGGTCAGGCTCTGCGGATCAAAGTATATGGCGGTGGCCGCTTGCACGGAGCTTGTGCCGCGAATGCGCGCCAGCGCACTGTCGAGCTGATTCTGGGCGAAGGGGCCGGTCACGCTTTCATCGACGTTACCCATAGCGGCCAGACGATGAGTCAAGGTGGAGTTGGTGAAGTTGTCCGAGAGTCCAAATGAGGTGGTGATGACGATGGTCGAGAGCATCAATCCACAGAGGAGAATGAGGGTCTGACTGGGCCGCCGGACCATATTGCGCAGACCCATACGCACGAGGACAGGGTTACTCGCACCCAACCCTCCAATGATGAAGAGCACGCCTCCCGTCAGTCCGGCCAGGACCAGCGCCAGCACGGTGGGAGAGACTCCCGGCAAGAGGTTATTACCGAACATATCCGCTTTTCCTTTTCTACTTGTTCTATCAGTTACGGGAAAGGTCAATGAGCGAGGATGAAGACTGCGCGCCGATGGGATAATCGGTCGAAATTCGGCCATCGCGCATGGTTATCAGACGCCTGGCCCGCTTCGCCACTTCTGGGGCATGTGTGACCCAGACAAAGGTCAGTCCATGTTCACGATTCAGTTGCAGCATGAGATCGATAATCTCTTCGCTGGTCTGGCTATCCAACGCGCCAGTTGGCTCATCAGCCCAGACCAACGAGGGCGCGGTCGCCAGCGCACGGGCAATGGCAAAACGCTGTCGCTGGCCCCCACTCATTTCAGCGGGGCGATGCCGCATCCAACTCACCAGCCCGACGCGCTCAATGCTGGCTCTGGCACGTTGACGGGCCTCCTTCGGAGCAACTCCGCTCACCAGGAGGGGCAACTCGACGTTCTCTAACCCACTCAGGACCGGGAGCAAATTGTAGGTCTGGAAGACAAAGCCCATTTCGCGAGCACGAAACGCAGTGAGTTCGTGATCGGAGAGGCTGCGGATATCCTGCCCAGCAATCTTGATGGTCCCCGATGTGACACTATCCAGGCCACTCAGACAGTTAAGCAGGGTGGTCTTGCCGCAGCCACTTGGCCCCATGATCGCGACCACCTCGCCCGGCTTTATGCGCAGATTCACACCACCCAGCGCCTGCACACGGGCGCCGCCGGTGTCATACTCCTTGTGGATAGCAATGGCTTCAATGATGGGCGCACGCTCGCCCACTTGCGCTGCCGGGCTCTGCGGTACCGGTTGTTGCATCGTGAAACATCCCCTTTCAAAATCGTTGTGAGATCGCTCTGTTGCTCTTACTCTACCCGCCTCGCCTGGCTCGCGCATCGTCGATTCTGACAGACATTTCGCCAACGTCAAAAACACGCTGTCAGAACTACAGTGTCAGAATCTGCATTCCTAAAAAGAAAGTGGGATGCTATACTGAAACTGTTTCTTCAAAGTGGCGAGAAACAACAGGCAGAACAGTCTTCGGAGGCCTCTTGACACACGCTAAGATTTTACGCATCCAATGATTTGGTCAGGGAGATGAGATGGACAATCACAAACACAGAGAAAAACAGATGCAGCGTCAATTCTTTCTAGGATGGCTCTCGCTGATGTATTTCTGGAGCATTCTCGGCGTGGTCACAAGAGGATGGAAGCACGTCTTCCCCAACAAACGAAACCTGGGAGCGCCGTTTTGCGGGCTCCCCTTACAGAATGGTGGAGGGTGTGTTTCCTTGCTACAACTAGGACAGGCGGCGAAGGCAGAGCTGGGGTTGCTGGCTGCTCTGACGCTGCTCCTGGCTGGGTTTGGCACGCTGCTCTGGATCAACCTGTCATGCGCAGACCGTCCCCGCCTCTTCTGGCTCTTCTTCCTTTTGCAGGTGATGCTTGCTCTGCTGACGACAGCGATTGTCTCAACGATGGGGATTGCTTTTGTTCTCCTGCTGATCCTTGCCCTTGAGATCCTTTTCCTCTTCAGGCGAACTGCCCTGGTTTTTGGCGTCTCGTGCGGTGCCATTCTCCTGTTCATCCTGATCCTTGTGGTGATTCCTCCGCAAGAAAACCTGTTCTGGCTGCCCTCTTCGTGGACCAGCTTCGGACCTCTTGCTCTCTGGAGCTTTTCGGGGCTGGCCACTCTTCTCCTCTTTGTGGTCGGCTATCTGGCCGTCTATATGCAATGGATACGCGCACATGCGCAACTGGAAACGGCGCATCAAGAACTGAGAACGATCCACGAGGAGTTGGTCGCCGCATCTTCGCAGATTGCGGTATTAACCAGGCTCACCGAACGCCAACGCCTGGCACGCGATCTGCATGACACGCTGGCTCAGGGGCTGGCTGGCCTGATCATGCAATTGCAGGTCGCTGACTCTTATCAGAAGGAACGATTCTACGACCAGGCACAGGCAACTATCGAGCAAACGATCCAACGAGCAAGAACCACGCTGGCTGAGGCCAGGCAGACGATTGATGCACTCCGGGAGAACTCTCTAGAGGCCGATGAACTCAAACAGGCTATCGAGCAAGAGTGCGCACATTTTACCAGCAGCACGAGGATTCCCTGCGAGGTAGCACTCCAGACACGTTTAACCCTGCCTCCTGCACTTAATGAGCATATCTTGTACGTGATCAAAGAAGGATTGAGTAATATTGCTCACCATGCTCATGCGCAGAGGGCCTGGATAGGCATCAGAGCAGAAGAGCAAAGCGTCCAGGTCGAGATTCGCGATGATGGAGTTGGCTTTGATCCGGCAACGGCTGAACGAACAAAGGGACATTACGGCCTCCTGGGATTGCATGAGCGGGTCGGGCAATACGGGGGAGTGTTCGAGATTGGGAATGCACCGGGGGAGGGCACAAAGCTCACGCTCAGCTTCCCGTTAACTGGAGGGGAGGATATGTATGACGAAGACTATTCGTGTCGTCATTGTGGATGACCATCCGATCGTGCGCGAGGGCCTGCGCATGATTCTCGCGAGAGCCGAAGACTGTCAGTTCATTGGTGAGGCAATTGATGGGAAGCAGGCGCTGCACCTGGTTGCAGAGACCCAGCCTGACGTGGTTCTGATGGATCTGCGCATGCCCGGCATGGATGGCTTAGAAGCCTTGAAGCGCATTCGGCAAGCGTGGCCCCAGATCGCCGTGTTGATTCTGACCAACTACAACGAAGACGACCTGATGATTCGTGGCCTCCAGGCAGGAGCGCAAGGCTATTTGCTCAAAGACATGGATCTGGAGCAGTTGCTCCAGGCGATTCGCCAGGCGGCCTGTGGGGAGACGCGAGTTCCGCCGGAAATCATGCAGCGTGTCCTCTCGCTGGCAGCGCAGACTCTCTCCCCTCAACAGTCTACGAGACGGCAGAAGGGTCAAGACCTGACAGCCCGCGAGCGGGACATTCTCGCTCGCGTCGCTCAGGGTGAACGTAGTAAAGAGATTGCCGCTCATCTCGGCCTGACCGAACGCACAGTCGGAGCCTATCTCACCACCATCTATACCAAGCTAGGAGTAGACTCACGCGCTTCAGCCGTCGCTGTGGCCATCGAACGCGGCCTCTTGCTACGCCAGGGAGAATAATCCCAGGGAGAGGTTTCCCAAACGACTCAGCCAGAAGTATTCTTTGGTTCTGGTAAGATTGCCATTGTAGAAAAAAGACCAATACCATCAGCTACTGACGAGTGGTTGATGAGTCATTTGCTGAGCAATTGATGTAGCTAAGCGATGGGAAGTAGGGCATACTTCTCCTTGCACAGGGCAACATCCATGCACTACTGTGCTATGTCATAGCTAATCTCAATGATATACAAACGGCATAAGGAGATCACAACATGGCTAATACCATCAAGATTACAGACCAGGGGTTTTCGGATTGTCAAAACATTATCAGATTAGTGGGCAACATGCGCGATTCGTTGGATCAGCTCAACACGCAGGTCCAGAACATCTCTCCTGGCGATTGGGACGGCGACGCTGTGGCAGGACTAAAATCAGCCGTCTTCGACCTGCACCGCATCACCTCTCATGATCTCGACCAGATTCATGACTCCGCCCAGTCGGGGATCGATTTTCATAACAGGATGCACGATCAGGATAGCCAGGCGGGCCGACAACTGCGCCGATAAGAGCGGGCAGCGTTGCATCATCTCATTCCTGTCCCACCTCTCGGTAAGAGCAACGCCGGATCTGGCGAGCGTTTCTCCAATAGATCCTGCTGGCCGTTCCGGCGTTTGCTGAAGGATAGCCATACGCCTGTATGAGGAAGATGAAAAACATGAACGATATTCTAGTGCCATCAAAAGATGACTTTGAGACACAGGCCAAACTACATGAGTCTATCCGCGATGGTTTGCAGACCTTTGTGAACAGCTTTGACCCCAAACATAACACCATAGTGGATCACCTCGATAAAGATCAGGTTGAGCAGTACAGGCAGTGGTGGCAGGCGTTTCGCGGCAAGCTTTTAAACCATGCAGATGTGCATGATAAGCTCGCCAAACATTTACGCGGTGTCAGTGATGCGTTTCATGGGCTGGATACAAATTATGGGCAACATATGAAATCCACCACAACACCATAATGGTCTGGCTTGAATGACCATCTATGCACAGCTATCACAGTATGTTCGAAAAACTCTCTGAGGAAAAGCAGCAATCATGGATGTAGAAGAACTTCTCAATAAAATGGAAGGGCTGCGCAATGACATCCCCGATTTTCTCCGCAACGATTATGACAAGTTGATCAAGGATCTTCGCCAGATCTACGAGGCGAGCATCAAGTATATCGCCCCTTCCTGGCCGGTCGCTGATGCGCAAAGGCACTTACAGACGCACAGCACCAACCTGGATATGTTGCATGGTCAACTTAACAAGAGCTTGCCCGGTTTTAAGCAGCTCTATCAGGGGCAGGGCAGCGATGCCTACCATGCGACCGCCGGTATGGCTCTTCAGGATCTGGGGAATTTGCGCGACCACGCCAGCTTTGCCACGCAGCAGCACCAGACCATTGCTAACAATCTTGATGATGGCCTTGTACAACGGGGCTTACTTGCTTTTTTTGTCCTTGACGCTTTCATCTCTTTGACTGCTTTTGTTGGCAGCGGAGGCTCATCTGCTCCAGTTACTATTCCTGCAATGGTGATTTCGGTAGCGCAAGCAATGGTGAACTTTATCGCACTCGTGGCAGCATCAGATTCGGTTGCCGCTGCGTTAGGGCTTCTGCTATTCACGGCCACAACCTTTCTGGTTGAAAACCCGGAACTGCTGCAATTCATTCTCAATTGGACTGCGCCACCAGGCTCAAGCATCGATGTTGGGGGAGGGGGTAATGGGGATGGCGGCAATGGAGACGGTAGTACAGGAGGGACAGATGATAATGGCAATACGGGGAACGATGGTGCGAACGATGAAAACGGGAACAGGAAGAGCAGCGGTGGAGACGGCGGTACCGTGACGAATCTCGCTCAGGTAGAACAAGGGTTGTCCAAAGACAAGAGTCAGACCGTCATTGTGTTAGGTGAAGATATGAGCAGGGTTGATACGGTCGGGGCAGCGCTGAAAAAGGATGGCTACAACGTAGTATTGTTTGAAGGGGATCAGATGCCAGAAAACTGGAACTCGATGACCCAGGAGCAGCAGGTAGATGCTAACGGGAATTGGGTGCAGGAGCAGATACAAGATGGAGCTCAGGTGGTGAATATTGGCCCGGTGAACGAGGGCGACCCACACAGCGACTACTACCAGAGAGAAATGCAAGTTGTTAACCAGTCGGATGCACCGGTTATTGACTATGATCCCGTTGATTTAAACAAAGGCAGAAAAAAATAATACCATAGCATCTTCAGCAAAAAGAGACCTGGTTCTCGCGAGTTTCGTTAGCAGTATAATCAGATATATCGTTCTGATCCTCGTTTAGAGAGGTAGCAAGAAGCCAATGAAAGATACAACAGACGACAATGCACAACGCGCCATCGAGATGAATGCTCGGGGAGCGGAGCTCTATGGGCAAGGCGACTATAAAGCAGCGACTGCGGCCTTTACGGAAGCCATCGCTCTTAGCCCCCAACCGGAATGGGCGTTCTACTTCAATCGCGGCAGAGCGCGCAATGATCAAGGCGATCTTCCAGGAGCAATCGCCGATTACACGGAAGCCTTACGACTCAATCCACAACATGCCCAGGCGTATCGCAGAAGGGGAGCTGCACGTTCCCAACAAGGCGATCTTGAGGGCGCCCTGGCAGACTTCGATGCCGATGTGCGCCTCCAGCCTAACGCGTACAGTTATACCAACCGTGGATACGCCTATCTCTATACAGGTGACATTGAGAAAGCTCTAGCCGATTTCAATGAGGCGCTCCGACCAGAACTGGGGAATCCTGAAGATAATCGCGCCAGGCTCTACTCAGGGCGCGGGCAGGCTTATCTGCTGCGCAGGGCCTATGAGCAAGCTATTGCAGATTTTAGCGTAGCGATCCAGTCGGCTCCCGATAATGGTAGGTACTATTATCAACGTAGCTGCGCCTACAGGCTGCATGGTGACTATGATCAGGCCATTGCGGATCTAGATGAAGCGATCCGCCTCCAGCCAGCGATGGCTATAGCCTATAATGATCGTGGATTTATGTGGAGGCAGAAGGGCAACCTGACGCGAGCATTGGCCGACTACGACGAGGCGATCCGCCTCGACCCTCATAATGCACTCTTCTACGAGTCGCGCGGGGTCACCTATGGTATGCAAGGTCAGGAGGCAAAGACGGCAGCAGATTTCCAGAAGGTGCTGCAAATCGATCCCCAGTTTGCGAATGCAGGGAAGCTGCGTGTGTGGCTTGCCCAACACGATAGTAACCCTCATCAGGGATAGTAGCGAGATGCCGGGCACATCTCGCTACTCCGCCCGCACCACCTGCACCATCAGCGGTGCAACTCCCCGGCGCACGTAGCAGGCACGCCCCGTAGGCAGAACGCCCGATACGTTCTGCTTATGCAGCGCCTGCCGCCCCTCAGCAGGATCGCCGCGCATCAGCAGTCCCGGACACTCCATGTTTCTGATGCTGCGGAAGATGGGATCATAACTGCTGCGCGAGAGTTCGGTCACACGGCGCGCCAGTACGACGTGCAGGCCGATATCGTGCCCCGATTGCAGCAAACTCTCCAGTGGGTTGAGCGGGTTGCTGTTTTGCGGCGACTGCGTTGCCACGATCTCGTAATCGTCGGCAAAGACGTAGTAATGCAGCCCGTCCCATACCGGGGACTCATTCATCAGTTCAAGCGGCTTTTGCATGCTTTGTTTCAAACGCTGCTCCAGTTCCTCTTTCAGGAGACGTACCGCCTCTTCCCCCTGCTCAGGAGTAACGGCATACGTCAGGAGATGTTCGCTGCGGCTGAACTCCAGCAACTTCTTGCGATAATCGATCAGGACAATGCGCGCCTGCTCAGGAGTGTAACGCCGCTCGATCCCACGCATCCAGGCGCGTAACAGCGTTGTCTTGCCGCACTCTCGATCTCCCAGGATCAGCATATGCGGGTCGTCGTTGATCAGGTCAATGTACAGCGGGTCGAGACGCAGTTCTTCTAAACCGATGGGCACCCCCGGCGGCTCCTGGCCCTTCACGCTTACCAGGTCCTGCCAATGCACTTCGGACGGCAACACGCGGATCGGCGGCGCAACCGGTCCCTGCCAGGATTGGCGAGCGCGCTGTATTACCTGCTCCAGTTCCTGCTGCATCGAGAATTCGGAGTCGCTTACGCTCTTGATAAGAGGAAGCGCCATCTGGAAGAACCGTTTGCCTGGATGCAGGCCACGTCCGGGCGTGCCTGCTGGAATCATTGCCGCCAGCCTGGGATCGATGTCCGAGTCCGTAGGATCGTTCAGGCGTAGTTCGAGGCGTGTACCAATGTTGCTGCGCAGGCGCATACGAATCTCCGACCAGAGGTTGGTTGCCAGCACAACATGCACGCCATAGGTCAGGCCGTTGGCAATCAAGGCGATGATATCTTCGATAATATCCGCATCGCTTGACTCAAGATCGACCTGCAACTGACCGAAATTATCCACGACCAGGAAGACATCGCCAAATTCCTGGTCATCCAACTTCCCCTGTCGGCGCATCTGGCGGTACACGCTCATGCTATCGATCTCGCGTTCGACAAAGAGCATTTCCCGGTCCACGACCAGTTGTGTGAGACGACGCAGGACACGACGCATCTTCTCGCGGTCGGCGCGGCCACAGATCGCGCCGACGTGCGGCGCTCCCTCGAAGATCCTGAGCAGGCCACCGCCGAAGTCGATCCCGTAGATCTGGACTTCACGCGGCGTATGCGTCAGCATAAAAGAGGCCAGCAGTGTGCGCAAAAAGGTGCTCTTGCCCGATTGGGGGGCGCCCACGATAGCCAGGTGGCCGCCAACACCGGAGAAATCGATTTCCGCCGGTGATTGTATCTGTTCCGCCGGGCGATCCAGCATGCCTATGGGTACGCACAGGGAACCCGGTAACATCTTGCGTTGCCCGTTTGTCCCATATTTGCCCAGGACATAGCCCAGCGGAATAGCCGTGCCCAGCGGCGGCTGCCAGACCGCGTGAACACGCCAGCCCTTTGCCGGAGCCGGTGTCCTACCGATGCGTTCTACCACGACGCTCATTTCGGAGACCGTTTCCTCCTCTTCCTCCTGGCGCGGGACATTGTTGGCTGTCTGATAGGGAAGAAACTGCCCGGTCGAGTTAAAGACGCAGATGAGATCGAGCGGGTTGACCTGCTGCTTCTCCGGTGGGACATACGGCGTCGAGATCAGGGCCGTTTTGAAGGCGGTGTAAATATCTTCGTCCACCTTGAAGTAGCCACTACCAGGAGCCGGGGGCAGATAATACGCGTCGGGCGTGCCGATGACCGAGGAGCTTTCTTCGGGCCGGAAGGTACGCAGGCAGATGCGATAGCGCAGGTGCCCCTCCAGGGCCTGAATACGTCCCTCGTCAATGCGCTGTGTCGCGAGCATCATATGCATACCCAGGCTGCGCCCAACCTGACCAAGCTTCACAAACAACGCCAGGAAATCTTCATAGCTGGCAATAAGCTGAGCGAACTCGTCCACGATAATCAACAGATACGGCATGGGTTCTATGCCCTCCGGGTCGCGCCGCCACTTCGCCTGATACTGGCGAATATTTGCCAGATTGCCCGCCCGGCTGAGCATGTTCTGACGCCGCTGCTGTTCACCGAGCAGCGAGGCATACATGCGATTGATGGCCTGCGGATCGTTCTCCAGGTTGGTGATGACTCCGGCCACATGGGGCAGGGACTCCAGGTCGGCGAAGGCCGCGCCAGCCTTAAAGTCTACCAGTACCAGGTTCAGCGTCAGCGGATCGTGGGTGAGGGCCAGGCTGATCACGGCGGTACGCAGCAGTTCGCTTTTTCCTGAGCCGGTAGCTCCGACAACCAGCCCATGTGGCCCATAGCCACCCGCAGCCATTTCTTTCAGGTCGAGCAGCAACGGGCCATTCTTCTGTATGCCGATAGGGACGCGCAGCAGTTGTTTCTCGTCGCGCCTCTGCCAGTACTGCGCCATCTCAAGCTGCTCAACTGACGGGATGGCATGTAACGCGAGTAGCCCGATATCCTGCGCAAAATCGATTTCGGCCTCGCGGTCAATCAGTTGCAATGGCGTCAGCGCCCGAGCCATAGACTGGCAGGCTGTAGTATCGATTGCGTCAGGGGTAATAAACTCGGTCTCCCGACCCTCAGGTGTCGTCTCCTTATAGCTCAGTTGGTGATGTTCCATCAAAGGAGTTAGCTTCAGACGTGCGCGCGTGGTTGCCGGTTCGTGCTCCTGACTTGTGACCAGGCAGATCACGGTGATGCCCACCTGAGGTCCACTGACCATCAATTCCTCCAGACCGGCTACACGAGCCAGCGGGCCAGAGTGAGAGAAATAGTCCAGGAGAATCACCAGGTGAGGAATGTACTGATTCCGCGCAGTTTCTGATTGACCAGCCAGCTTCTCTTTCTTGAATTTCTGCCGTCGTTCCAGTTCCGGCTTGACCTGAGTTTCCAGCAGCCGTTGCAAATCATCCGTAGTACTGGCGAGCAGGCAGTACGGTTCCGGGTCAGTTGGGCGTAGTTTTTTGATGGGCCGCAGCAGACGTGTGTGCGGCGTCCATTTCAGCCAGTCCCATTCCTGAGAGGTCGGAGGAGGAAAACAAGCAAGGATGCGTACCTCGCCGGGTGAGTGAAACGCGATGATTTGAGCCAGGATCGAGCGCACCAGCGAGCAGGATTCGGTATGTGGCCCGGCCACTGAGAGTACCCCTAGTGAGCCTAATGAGATGGTCAGAGGCTGAGTGTCGATATAACTCTGTTGCGTCGCAATATCGCGCGCTTCCTGGAGCAGGTCGGACACATAGTTGGCCTTGTAATCCTCCTGGAAGGAGATTTCACAGCAGAGCGCCATCGATGTCGTGCCTACACGTACCTGGAGAAAATCGCGATCTGCCGGTCTCCTTTCCCATAGTAACTGTCGTTGTGCCACAATCACAGGAAGCGAGCGAGGCTCGGGATACAGGCGTTGATTGTACTGTACCTGCAATTTGGCAACCTCGGCCAATCGGCGTTGCACACTTTCGAGGTAGCTTTTATAGCTTGCCCGTTCGGCCTGCTGGTTTTTTCTGGCTCCGCGACGCTGGATCATGTTGGAGAGAAACATCAGCCCAATGGAGAAAGGCACAATCGCAAGCTCCGCGCCTATCTGTGGGAGTTGGGAGCCAAGAGAGGCATGGCTATTCGAGGTAGTGGTCAACACCATAATAAGCGTCGTCAGGACGCCGGTGAGCGGATACAGCAATTGTGTGAGCGCTGCTGTTCCGCCGGCCTTCTGCGGGACTTGTGGGGGAGGCTCAAGCTGAAATGTCTCATTTGGCAGAGGCTCAGGGTAGTTTCTGACAGGACGATAAAAAGTCGTTCTAGGATTGGAAATAGACATCGTATGCTTCTCCACACCTCAAATTCTTTGCTTGTATTCCAGCAGTATTCTTGAAATAGAAAACTATCACTTGTGTATGGTAATAGATGTTGCTGTTGATTTCTCAGTCATAGAGTGAGCTGAAAAACCGGCTGCATGGTCTGCTACTCACGCGGAACATACCATCTCACGCCAATACCGCCTGACTCCTCACTGGGTAGAATAATCTTCGGCTGAAAAACCGGGGTTGAGAGCTGCCCTATTGAGGCAGTGTTTCGCAGCAGGAGAATAGCCCCATCAATAATACCAGCCTCATTCAGCGAACGACCAGCATCTAGCGTCTTGCCAGAGGAAGGAAGCAGCAAATGCCAGGATAGGCGTTTAGCAGGCTCAGCGCCATCAGGCAAACTGATGCCGCAAAGTTCTCTGATTCTGGGCATAAGGTCGCCGATTGGTACCTCCGCGGGCAATTTGAGATCAATGATCCGCTGAGCACTCACAATGGTAAGCAAAACTGTCTGCATGCTGGCCTTTCTCTTGACGTTTCTGCGAAAATGTGTGGAGGCTGACGTAGCGCCGCATAATTAGCATAGCTTTATGCAAATGAAAGTATGCCCGATTGTCCACTATTCAGCCACATCAACCACTCATCACATCACTCGTCAATTGCTCATCACTGCTTAATAGTATCCAACATCATCACTTTCGAGCCAGCGAAGTCCGTCCTGCAAGAGTACGTGGAGAGCAAGCCTAAGCAGCTATTCTTGCATTGAGCAGATACATCACCCAGGTGGCAAAATCGGGGCAGATTTCAAGGTCAGAGGAGTTCCATGCCTGATCAAAAAGATATTGCAGCCCGGGGCTGATCTCGCGCAAGGCGCTACGTACGACCTTCAGACGACGCGTCAGAACCTCGGGTGGCTCGCGATCTCGAAACTGGAAAAGCGCATCTCCATCGGTCAGGGCACGCACCAGAGGCTTCCACCAGGTGAGCATCTCTGTCAGAAGCATAGCTCCAGCATAGCGATCACCCTCGGGGCGACAATTGCCGCGTTCATCCAGATTGGGGTGCTGATAGCCCTGCCAACCCCGACTCGGCTGGCCCGGCAAGGTGCTACCCTGCTCACACAGATTTTCGAGATCAATCAGTTCGATATGTCTGAAGTTGATGATTATGACGTTGTCACCTGCAATATCTGCGTGGACGAGATGATTGGTTTCCAGGCTCCAGAGCACATGCGCCGTGGTCAAGGCTAGTTCTTGCGCATCCTGTTGCGTATAATTCGCGCTGGCTGCTGCATCATCCATATACCCGGCCCAGGTTTTCCCCTCTATCCAGGGCATCAGGAGCGCATATTCTAAACCGGGATGAAGAGAGATCAGTTCAGGAAAGCGGGAGCGAGTCAGGCAAATACGCCTGGCAACCTGGAGTCCCGATAAGTGAACATATCGACGAAGCTGCTCCGTCTTCCGCTCAATTTGAGGGGAACGGTATCCAGGATTGCTAACCTTCAATGCCCACAATGTATTGTCCACCTGTCTGCGAAGTTGATAGGTGACTGCTTGCTCACGCACAACTTTGTACACCTCATCTGCTAATAGCGGGTGTGGCAAAAACTCATAAGGCAGGGTATTTATAATAAGTGTCATTGAGCAGTGGGGAGAGAATTCAGTCATAGATGCCTTCTTATCGTATATGCCTGGATGCACATATCAATGTTGATCGTTCTTAACGAAGATATTGTAACAGTGCGCATCAAGACAATCAATATGTCGCATTCCCTCGCCAGGGCTTCTCAAAAGTAGTCTTTTCAGACAGAACGGCTCGCAAGCGAGCCGTTCGAGAGGAAGGTGCAGGCGGTGGGCTGCGCCCACCGCCTGCACCTTCCTCTCCCTGTGAGCGCCGAAGGCGCGAGGAGTCAAAGCGTGCAGCGACTTTTGAGAAACCCTGTTCCCTCGCTCAGGGCTGTTGCAAAGTCCATCAAGTGAGGAGGGGAGTTGGAAGACCGATGAGGAAGATTTTGGTGAGGCAATGTACGTTCTGATTTGATATATTAGAAGTCTATCCGTTTTCTCTAATTAGAAAGGGGGAGATTTTATGAGTCAGTGGCTCCAGCATCTTGTAGCTGGCGCGAAGTACGGGTCGGTAAGTGACGCGACGATTCAGGGGTACTTGCGCTCGGCCAGCCAGATCGAAACAGTCTGGCAACAGCTCGACGAGAAAGTGGCCGATCTCCTTCTCAGTGGGATGGCTCCCTGGGTAGCGCATGCCTCTATGGGGTACGCGCTCGCCTATGTGCGCGCCTGTCGCCTGGATGTGATTTTCGTGCAGGAGATCTTGAAGGCCAGTGCTCTTAACAAAGAGGCTGGAGCAGGCAAGATTGCCCGTTTAACGTACAATCAGGCTTTGGCGCTCTGTGAGCATATTGAGCCATACCTGGAGGAGTCTCTCAAAGCCAGCGCCAATCCCCACGTTGTCCATCGTCTACCTTTGGATTTTGGCCCACATATTACCGATCAACAGGGCGTTTCCAGCGCGCATGTCCAGGGCTGCATGCTCGCAGTGGAGGCCGCAAAAAGCTGGACAGAGGGGGTATTGGCGCAGTACGAACTGGCGATGAATGCCGCCCAAATACCGCTTCCACAGGCGGTCACTGACCATATTAAGAAGATGCACAACGACATCGAGCTTGGGAACTTTCATCTGCGTACCGGGATAGACCTGATAGGGCAACTCAGTCAGGGCCAGACCACGGAGATGCTTGCGATCAAGGCCGAAGGGATGCTTTGGGAGGCGATGGAGAGCTTTTACCAGACGATCCAACTGGTGGCGATGCCGGGAGCATTTGGCATCGCTGCGAGAAAGCAGACCGCCATTCCAGCATATGAAGAGGTATA
The DNA here is from genome assembly GCA_035650355.1 of Ktedonobacteraceae bacterium. GTDB lineage: Bacteria > Chloroflexota > Ktedonobacteria > Ktedonobacterales > Ktedonobacteraceae > DASRHT01. The sequence continues at coordinate 24,025 of DASRHT010000125.1, read as the reverse complement.
TCTTCCACATGAGCGCGAGCATGAACAGATGAGCCAGGCACGAAAGCCGCTTCCTCCATCACCGCCAACTCCTCCGCCCAGAACGCCGGAACAGCATGCGCTGGACCTGCTGGGAGACATTACGGCTGCATCTCAGAACCAGGAAGCAGGCCAGAAGCCCTCCCCTGGCAATGTATTGGAAGGAATCGTGAGTGAGACAGAAACGCCGCCCAAAAAGACGGAGCATGCTGTTGAAGAGACGATGGACTTGCTCTCCGATATCATGGGAAAGCAAGAGGAAAAGCATGAGTAGAAGAAAAGGGATGTATCAATGAGTTTGTTTGAGCATTTAAAATTTGTGGCAGGGATGAAGGCCGAAACCTCCTTGCAGAAGATGGAAGATCCAAGTCAGGTGTTTGACTACAACTACACCAAACAACTTGAGCATCTCCAGCAGCTTCGTCAGGGGTTGGTCTCCATCGTGCAGAACGAGAAGCATGTGGAGATGTTGGAGAGCCAGGCCGAAGCTCAGCAGAACCGCTATCAACAACAGGCTGAGCAGGCCATAAGCAGCAACCGCGAGGATCTAGCGCGTCTTGCCCTGCAACGCAAAGAAGCGCTAAACGCCCAGGTGGAAGGGTATAAACACCAACTGGCACAACTCGGCGCTGAACATCAGAAAATCGAGACTATGGTCGGTCAATACGAGGCATCTATTGCGCAGTTCCAGAACCAGAAGGAGATGGTGAAAGCACAGTACGAGGCGGCGAAGGCGCAAGTCGCGATCAGCGAGGTCGTAACCGGTATCTCCAAAGACTCGAACGAGATGAACCTTGCCATGCAGCGCGCCCAGGAGAAGGTTCTGAACATGCAATCGCGGGCGAACGCCATCGATTCGCTGATGGACTCTGGCGCGCTGAACGCCGGGTTGATCGCGGGATCAGGGGAGACGGACCTTGACCGGCAACTTGCGCAGGTCTCGTCTGCGCACAACGTGGACGAGCAGCTTGCGGCGATGCGCGCACGTTTGGGGAAGTGATCTTCCCCCTGTATATTCTAAGCCCTTTTCAGGGAATGCCATGGGGCGGTTGGCCGATGTACCGCCTATTGTAAAAAACTGCATATAGACACAGAAAAGGAAAACAACATGCAAATTAAAAAGTTTAACCTACCTGACGGCGCCGAGACCGAGCCAATGTTGGCCGTGGACTGCTCTGGATCGATGGGAGAAACCGCTTCTCCAACGGAGAGCACGAAACGTTTTGAGGTTGTGACGGAGGCGTTTGCCACCCTGATCGAGCGTCTGGAAGAGCTTGACAGCCAGGCGGAAGAGGAAGAGGCGGGACACGCAGCAGGTCAAAATGCAGATGAAGAAGATCAAGGTGGTGTCTGGACTGTTGCCTTCAACGTCCAGGCACACGTCCTGGGCGACGTGAATAGTGACAACCTGCGTGAGAAAATGGGAGCGATTCCCTGGGGCGGGGGCACCAAGATCGTCCCTGCGTTCAACTCGCTGCTCTCTAAATACAAGAAGGAGTTCATCGACGAGGCTGAGATCGACCCGGCTACCGGTCAGAAAAAAGTCCCGCCCTACCTGTTGATGCTCATGGTCACGGACGGCGAGCCTGCCGATGAGGGCGAGTTCGAGGAAGTGCTTGCGCGTGCAGGAGGCAAGATTTATGTCGTGATGGCAGTGATCGGCCACGGTCGCCAACACGATGCAGCGATCCGAGCCTATACCCGCATCGCCCAGAGCAACGACCACATCCGGGTTATCCCCTTAAATGGGACAACCGACCCCAATGAACTGGCCGACGCGCTGCTCAGCATGGTGGAGTAGCAGTCCGGCGTCTATACCTCAGCCCCGCTCTTTTTCGCAAGAGCGGGGCGTATTTTTGAGAGCACTAATAAGTCACCCCCTCACAGCTCTGGATTATTGACAGGAGACGGCCAGATATTCTACAATCTCATCAGTATCCATCCCATCTACAGATACTGCAAGAGCTTGAATGCACTGGCTCACAGGAGTCCTCTCTTGTTCTTTCGAAGGAGCAATGTTGCATGCATGGACGCATTCCTCTCAATCACCCCGGACGTGGTCTCTTCCGGCTGTCAGTATCAAGGATCTGCCTCGCTTCTCGTGGCGCGGTCAGAGCAGGAGCAACATATTCTCGGCGCCCAATGTAATCTCTGGAGCGAGTATGTTTCCACGACGCAGCACTTAGAGTATCTGTTGTTTCCACGGGCCATCGCGCTCTCCGAGGTCGTCTGGACGCCAAAGGAGCGCCTTGCGTTCTCCGACTTCCGCGAGCGATTAGCAATGCATGAGGCCCGACTCGCCTCCCTGAACGTCTATTTCCGACCGGTGGCGAAGTTGGACCAGGAGCCGATGTTCCCGGCACGCGAGCAGTTATAGAAGGATGGTCCCTGTATCAACCTTCTCCATACAAAAATACAAAACCTGCTCGTACATATTTTCTCCTCGCATCTGCTATACTACGCGATGACATCATCGATGAACAAATAGAGCGTTGCAACAGTTATTGAGGAGGAGAAAAATGGCTCGCATCGCCAGAGATGATGAGGCCAGGATTCTCGCCTCAATGGTGGCTGAGCCACAGCTCATGATCGAACAAGAAATGGAGGCGTGGGTCAGCGATTTTGATTCCTGGGATGTCTGCGACCAGGTATGTGGCAATGTGTTCGATAAAACGCCTTTTGCGTATCACAAAGCCTGCGAGTGGTGCCACCATGAGGCAGAGTTTGTACGTCGGGCGGGCTTTGTGATGATGGCAGAACTGGCCGTCCACGACAAAACCGCACCCGATGAGGCGTTTTTGCCATTTTTTCCGCTCATCAAACAGTATGCAACCGATGAGCGTAATTTTGTGAAGAAGGCGGTCAACTGGGCACTGCGCCAGATCGGAAAACGCAACGTCCATCTGCGGCAATATGCATTGCAGTGGGCCACAGAGATCAACGCCATCGAGGCGAAAAGCGCCCGCTGGATTGCTACCGATGCACTCAGGGAATTACGAGGGAAGGAGCACGCTGATCTTCAAGGCGTTCCGCCTCAGCAGGAATAGCGATAATGAAGATCGCTATTCCTGGTATTGTCTTCCACTACAACGCCCAGTGCATACCAATGTGGTTATGAGCAGCTTCCACGTCCAATAGCTTCGTCGTTTTGCCTGCACAGATATAGAACCTGGTAATATTGGAATTCCCCTGAGTCGAGGTCAAAGTATAAATCGCGGCACATAAAAGCACAGCAAGCTGATTTATCAAACAAAGTATCACAATCGAAATAGTATCTTGACAATCATAGTACTATGACGTATACTCCGACTATGAGGTGATGAGATGAGTGACAACAAACTGACCTCCGACCTGCTGCGCGGGCATACCGATACGATGATTTTACGGCTCTTATCGGAAGCTGACCGTTACGGCTATGAGATGGTCAAGCTGATCGCTGAACGCTCAGGCGGAGACTATGAATTAAAGGAAGCCACCATGTACTCCAGCGTCCGGCGGCTTGAGATGGACGGTGATATCGAATGGTATTGGGGCGATGAATCTCAGGGTGGAAGGCGAAAATACTTCAGGATTACGGAAAAAGGGAAAGCAACGTACGATTGCAACAAAAGCAACTGGGAGTACGCCAAGCGCGTGCTAGATAACCTCTTATAAAGGAAAGGTGTTGGTATGAATGAGCAATTGACCAACTATTTAGACAGCGTTTTTGCTCCATACGAGGGAGTGAAAAGCGCCGCCGAATTAAAGGCGGATCTGCTCTCCGATCTACAGGAGCGGTTCCGTGAACTCAAAGCCGAGGGCAAGGATGATGAAACCGCCTTTGACATGACCATTGAGAGTATCGGCGACATTGAGCAAACTGTTCGGGAGGTCGCCAACCTCTCCCGGTCGCTGGAGCGGCAGGTGGTCACAAACTTGAGTGCAAGCAATTTGCCACAGAGCGACTTTGCCGGCGTGGTCGTGCGGCAAGGAAATTTTCAAGCGAGTGCCTTGCGCGGCTCTGATTTTACGGGCGCAGACGTAACCAGAAGCTCGTTTCGCAGCAGCAATGTCCGTGAAGCCACTTTTGCCGGCGCCAATCTGACCGATTGCGACTTCTCCACGGCTGACCTTACGGATGCGAACTTCCGTGAAGCCAACCTTGTGCGCACCAACTTCAGCGCCACAGGGCTGACCAGAGCGCAATTCATCGGCGTGAAGCTGACTGATGTCACCTTCAAATATACCGACCTGCGAAAAACGACGTTTGAACGCTGTACCTTTCTCGGCGTGGACTTCAAATATTCCGACCTGAGCGGACAGCGCCTGGATGGGCAGACCTTTATCGGTGTCACGTTTGACCTGCCGGCACTCAAGGATGTGTCGTTTCAGGGCGCAACCCTCAAAAATGTGTCGTTCCGTCCGACGGGTATCTGGTCCCTGAAGCGCGCCATCCAATCCATGAACTTTGACGGCGCGAGGATGGATAAGCTCACGTACGCCGCACTCAAAGGTCTGGGGGCGGATGTCTCGAAGGTGACTGTTCTATCGTGATTTCAGTATCCTCATTTCAGTATTCTCAAGCGGATCGAGTTCGCCATCCACTCGCACCGCTCCCCTTGAAGGGAGTATAGAGATCACATCCGAAAATGTCAAGTGGAACTGCAATAAGGAGATGATTATGCAAACCATTTCAATTCAGGTAGTAGATCTACAAAAATCATACAAAAAGCTCAATGTTTTAAAAGGCGTGAATTTCGCTGTGGAGCAGGGCAGCATTTTTGCTCTGCTTGGCTCCAATGGCGCGGGCAAGACCACACTGGTCAAAATCCTCACCACGCTGCTCAAGCAGGACGGCGGGACTGCCATCGTCAACGGCTTTGATGTGGCGTCACAGCCAGACCAGGTACGGCAATCCCTCAGTCTGACCGGGCAATTTGCTGCTGTGGATGAGATGTTGACCGGGCAAGAGAATCTGATCATGATCGCCCGGCTCCGCCACCTCAAGCAGCCGCGCCAGGTGGCCGACGAGTTGCTGACCCGTTTCGGTTTAACCGATGCCGCCACTCGCCGTGTGTCTACGTATTCGGGCGGGATGCGCCGCAGGCTTGACCTCGCCATGAGCCTGGTGGGAACGCCGCCGATCCTGTTCCTTGACGAGCCGACCACCGGGCTGGACCCCGAGGCACGCATCGAGGTGTGGAACGTGATAAAGGAGCTGGCTGATAGTGGCAGAACCATCTTCTTGACCACGCAGTACCTGGACGAGGCGGAACAGCTTGCTGATCACATTGCCATTCTTCATGAGGGAAGGATTATCGCCAGCGGTACGCTCATGGAACTCAAAAAGCGGTTTCCTCCTGCTCAGGTGGAGTATGTGGAAAAACAACCGACATTGGAGGAGATCTTTCTGGCCATCATTGGCAAAAAGGAGGAACAGTAAATGGACACGATACAGAAACACTTTTTCAGCGATATGAGCGTGATGCTTGGCCGTTCCATGCGCCATATTTTCCGCAGCATGGACACCATCATCACGGTCACGATCATGCCTATTGCGTTTATGTTGCTGTTCGTGTACGTGTTCGGCGGCGCTATTCAAACCGGGACGGCGAATTATGTCAATTACTTGTTGCCCGGGATCTTATTGATTGCGATTGCGAGCGGGATATCCTATACGGCGTTCCGTTTGTTTACCGATGTGCAACGGGGGATTATGGAGCGATTTCGCTCTATGCCGATTGCCCCTTCCACCCTGCTGTGGGGACACGTCCTGACCTCGCTGGTCTCCAACGCAATTTCGCTGGTGGTCATCATACTCGTCGCGTTGCTGATGGGCTTTCGTTCGTCGGCAGGCATCCTGTCCTGGCTGGCCGTCGTCGGCATCCTCGCGTTGTTTACGCTGGCTTTAACCTGGGTGGCGGTGATTCCTGGGCTGACCGCAAAATCGATAGACGGTGCAAGCGCCTTTTCGTATCCGCTGATCTTCCTGCCCTTTATCAGCTCGGCGTTTGTGCCCACCCGGTCGATGCCGCTGCCAGTCCGCGTCTTTGCCGAAAACCAGCCAGTGACGGCGATTGTGAATACCATCCGTGCGTTATTGTCTGGACAGCCAGTGTCTCAGGATATCTGGGTTGCTCTTGCATGGTGCGTCGGTATTCTGATTGTGGCCTACATCTTTGCAATGAGGGCGTATAAAAAGCGCGTGTTATGAACACCTAATTTTCAATCGGGGGCGATGACGCAATGCGATTTTTTCATGTTTAGATAGTAAGTACTAGCTGCTGGTAACACCTTTGACAGCCCTTGTACCCACAGAGTAGCATATGAGTGTGGGGCTGGTAAAGTCCTTATTCTGTGAAAGCACAGCCTTTCGAGAAGAGGCCAACGCCGATGGCGGTTGTCTGCTTCCCCCTGGCGAGGAGTCCGAGCCATGTATCCAGAGATGAACAGGAAGATATCACGACGTATCAGGAAAGGTGAAGCTATGCGCGCATATCACTCTTTCTTCGTGCTGGCATTTTTGGGGATGCTGCTGTTAGCAGGGTGCTCAAACAATCCAGCTCAGACACAACCTCAGCCTGCGGGTCCATCGATTTTTAAGGGTGATCGCTATAGCCTGCCCATCAATCACCCGATTGCGAGTACAGGGTGTGGGAAAGCCCCTCCGGCACAGGTGGGTACATCGCTCAATGTCACCATTCCTGAAGATCCAGCGGTGGCAAATGGGGCGCATACCCGGATGTATGTGGTTCATATCCCACGTACCTATGATCCGCAGCGGCCCCAGGCTCTGATCCTCATCCTGCATGGAGCAGGTGGCAGCGCGGTGGGAACAGCTCAGGGGAACCAGTTTACGTCATTGGGCGATCAGCAGGACTTCTTTGCCGTGTATCCTCAAGGGCTGCTCTCGCCCGTTGGATCGAGCTTTTGGGCGAGTGAGGGACCTATGGATGAGGGGATTGATGATACACGCTACATAAGTGATGTGTTGAACGATATGCAGCGGCAATTCTGTGTCGATCCTCATCGTATCTATGAGACGGGTTACTCCAATGGCGGGATCATGAGCTGGTTTCTTGCCTGTCGTCTGGCCGGACGTATTGCAGCCTTTTCCCCCATTTCCGGTGTCTCGTATGATATCCCTGGCGGCTGTCATCCAGGGCGCTCCGTCTCCTTACTGGATTTTCATGGCAGCGCCGATACGCTGGAAAGCTATACAGGTAACCCCGTTCCTGCATGGCCTTCGCTCCCTATTCCTGACACGCTACGGGTCTGGGCTGCCCGTGACGGCTGCAACCTGCAACCAGAAGTATTTCTGAATCAGCCCCAGTTCTTAGGTGAACGGTGGACGCACTGCCAGCAGGGAGCGGAGGTCGCCCATTACGTTGTCATCGGAGGCGGGCATGGTCTTCCCCCATTCATCGGGAGCCAGAGCATAGCAAGCCTCACCTGGGCATTTTTCCAGGCCCACCCGCTGCCGTAAAATAGATGATGGCCGCATTCATCTCTCAACGCACAAGGGCGACCTGTCATGACGCCCGTGGTCACCGACCGAAAAGCTGTCCGAAGCTATACAACGGGTGTCATGGCAGGTGGAAGACATAGAGCCTATGGTCCAACGAGCCAACGTAGAGCGAGTCGTTCGCAACCGTTGGAGAGGAGAAGACTGCATCTCCGAGCGACGGCGATTTCCAGAGGGGAGGGCAGGAAGATCGACTACAACCAGCGGCGTTGAAGGCGTAGAGCGATTCATCATCCGAGCCGATATAGATGACGCCATTGGCGATGGTTGGGGATGACTCAAAGATGCTCCCTACCGCTGTCGTTGACCAGAGCGGTTGACAGACCGATTGGTGGCAGCCGGTAGCGTTGAAGGCATAGATGTGATGATCCCAGGAGGCGTTGTAGACGATGCCATTGGCGTAGGCGGGCGAGGATTCGTTGATTGCCAGCGTCGGGGGAGTGGACCAGAGCGGGCCGCAGGTGGGACGACCACAACCAGCAGCGTTGAAGGCGTAAAATTGCCCATCATAGGCTGCATCGTAGACAATCCCATTGAAGACGGTTGGTGAGGCGAAAAAACCGACGCCATCTAGTGTCACGCCCTTCCACAACGGGGTACAGGTTGCTGTGCTACAGCCCGCCTCGTTGAACGCGTAGAGTGAGCCGATGCCGTAGAATGCCTCCTGATTGTTCTGAAGATTGATAGTGCCGATAAAGACAGTCCCATTGGCGGCTGCGGGCGACGTGGTTGAAGGATGCTGACTATCAGGTATGGTAGTCCAGAGCGGGGAGCAGACTTTTGAACCGCACCCGCCTGCGTTGAAAGCATAGAGCTGACCATTCTCGGCCCCAATATAGACGATAGCGTTAGTGACGATGGGTGACGATTTGATGGGCGCACCAAGCGGCGACGAGGTCCAGAGCGGGGCACAGATTTCTGCTCCACAGCCTGAAGCGTTGAAGACGTAGAGCCTGCCATCAAATGAACCGACATAAACCAGCCCGTTCACCACTGCGGGCGAGGAGAAGATCCGGTCACTGGTCGACATCTCCCAGAGCGGTTCGCAGGTTGTTTTCTGGCACCCGTTGGCATCGAAGGCATAGAGCTGACCATCGAAGGAGCCGACGTAGACGCGTCCGGCCACGACAACTGGCGAGGAGAAGATACTGCCACCAGTCATAGGCGAATGCCAGGCCAACTTCAGATGTGCAACGTTTGCCGTTGTCAATTGCTGCTCACCACGCAACACCCGTGTGTGCAAGGGATCGCCACCAAACATAGCCGGTGCAGAGGTTAGCTGCGCCCCCGGCGGGACATGTCTACCACCTGCCAGCAGGAGCAGAGGAGAGAACGGGGTCAAGAACGATGCTGCAAACAGGAGGAGAAGGAGGAACAGAAGCCCGGCGATGATCCACTTGCTGCTTAAACGGCTGCGACCTCCTCTCTTGATTTCTTCCATAAGTGCTGCCTTTCCTTCTTGCATGATCTGTCTATGTTCTTTGCGGCTTCGATCTATCTGCTGTTAACGCGTACGTCATAGAATGCGACCCCTACATATGGACATTTTTGATAGGCCCAATTCTCGATGATGTTTGGTGATTGTTTAGTGTGTGTCTGCTGCTCAGCACCGCACGCTCATGTCGCAGACGCTCGCAGCGTTGTGGAGGGGGTGTGGGAACATGCGCGAAGCGCATGTTCCCACACCCCCTCCACAACGCCTTGCGCGGCTTCGCCACGCAAGATCCGCTATGCAAGGGTGAAGACACTCAGAATCAGGCACTCGCTTAGAGAGTATTTTGTTAAAAAAGACGTAGTACTACTATAGCATGTTTCAGCCGAAGGTATCAAGCATAGAGGAGATAAGCACAAATGGTCCTGAAAGGAGGTTAAGCCCGAAATCTTGCTCAGAGAAACTCGTACAATCTGAGAATGTTGGGACGCAAGTACTAATTTTCTAAATAAATGCTGAAAAACCTTGACCTCGACGCTTGCTTCGTCTATGATATGAAAGCATTTGCAAGGTGTTCATGCTGGTACAAACCATATACATGAGTATATCTCGTCTCTCCCCATTCTGGCGTAAACTACTACTATTATTCAAAAATAGGACGCAAGGTTTGATAAATCATGGATGATCTCAATCATAGCTCAGGATCGTCACGCCTGATAGAGAGTGAACCGCATCAGATGCATCCCCATTGGAATGCTACTCAGGTCGCTTCTCGCAGAGAAAGATATGTTCACCAGTTGACCGCAAGTCAGGCTGAGCGTATGCCAGAGGCGATAGCAGCAGTCTTTGAAGGACACCATATTACCTGCAAGGAGCTTAATTGCAGAGCAAACCAGCTAGCCCAGTATGTGCAGGCGCAAGGAGCAGGTGTGGAGCAGCCTGTGGCTGTCTACATGGAGCGTTCGCTGGAGATGCTTATCGGGTTGCTAGCTCTTCTCAAGGCAGGTATGTCCTACGTTCCCCTCGATCCGTCTACCCCCAAAGAACGCTTAGCCTTCATCTGCTCCGAGACGCAGACGCCGTTTGTATTGACACAGCGACGGTTGCTGCCAGGTCTGCCAGAACTGCAAGTTCCAGCAATCGCGCTCGATGCCTGGTGGGAGGAGACTGCGCTGGAGAGTGAACAGGCTCCTCCCGATGGAGTGGCTGGCCCCAATCTGGCGTATGTCATCTATACCTCTGGCTCGACTGGACAGCCCAAAGGCGCCTTGATCACGCACGAAGGATTGCTGAACCTCGTTCTCTGGTACCAGCGTACGGCCTCACTCACGAGGCAGGATCGCACAGCCCTGACTGCGGGGCTTGCATTTGATGCCGCTGCTTACGAAATCTGGACCAGCCTCGCATGTGGCACAACGTTATGTCTGCCAAACGAAGAGAGCCGTGTCCTGCCGTTCAAGCTGCAAGACTGGCTAATTGAGCGCGCTATTACGTGTTGTTTTGTAGCCACCCCGATAGCTGAGGAGTTGCTGCAACTCGATTGGCCGAATGCGGCACGCGTGGCGCTACGAACCCTGTATACAGGGGGCGATAGGCTGCACCACTATCCGTCAGCATCTCTGAGCTTTGTCCTGGGAAATCTATATGGGCCAAGTGAGAATACAGTCATAACGAGTTACATCCATCTTGAGGCTGGAACACAGATACATCCAGCGCCGCCGATTGGAAAGCCGATAGATAATGTCCAGGTCTATGTGCTGGATGATGCCTTGCAGCCAGTAGCACCTGGGGCGGCAGGTGAACTGTACATTGGGGGAATAGGGCTGGCGCGTGGCTACCTGCATCGGCCCGACTTGACCGCCGAACGCTTCCTTCCCCACCCGTTTAGCTGTGAGCCCGGGGCAAGACTGTATCGCAGCGGTGACCTGGTACGCACTCTGCCCGATGGCAACCTGGACTTCCTGGGACGCAGCGATCAGCAGGTCAAGCTACGCGGCTACAGGATTGAGTTGGGGGAGATTGAGATCACGCTGACGGCGCATCCGGCGGTTCAGGAGGCGGTGGTAGTGTTGCGCGAGGAGAGATCAGGAGAGAAGCGGCTGGTTGCTTATATTGTTCCTACCCGCGAGTTGCTTGCTGCATCAACAAACGAGCAAGATGCCGCCTCGCTGCTGCGATCCCAACTCCGTCTCTTCCTGGGCCAGCGGCTCCCCGAATATATGCTGCCCACTCACTTTGTATTGCTGGAACATCTGCCGCTGACCGCCAATGGGAAGGTAGATCGGCAGGCGCTGCCGACGGATGATCTGAGCCAGATGGTTGTCCCTGACCTCCTTGTAGAGACGCGTACTCCCGCAGAGGAGACGTTGACCCGGATCTGGAGCCAGCTTCTGGGCGTTGAGCGAGTGGGGACCAATGATAATTTCTTTGAATTGGGGGGGCACTCGCTGTTGGCAACGCAAATGATAGGACGGTTGCGGCAGACCTGGCAGGTGGAGATGTCCCTGCGCAGCCTGTTTGAAGCGCCAACTATCGCCGAACTTGCTGCCGTTATCGAAGAGCAGGTGCAGCACCAGAGACAACAGCCTCCTACCCCAGCCCTGTTGTCCCTGCACGATGACCAGCCCTTATCACTGTCATTTGCGCAGCAGCGCCTCTGGTTCCTGGATCAGTTGGAGCCGGACAATCCCTTTTATAATATCTCGATGGCCATCTCTATACAGGGAGGCTTGCAGGTGAACCTGCTAGAACGCTGTTTGAGCGAGATTATCAGGCGCCACGAAGTTCTGCGTACCTCGTTTGCAGTGTTCGACGGGAGACCGGGTCTGGTGGTTGCTCCCCCACTTGCTGTAACGATCCCTCTTATCGATCTGAGCGCGCTGCCAGGAAAACGGGAGCGCGAGGAGTTGGTGAAGGTACTGGAGATTCAAGAGGGCAGGCTGCCCTTTCAACTCACGGAAAGCCCTTTATTGAGAGCAAGGTTGCTACGCCTCAATAAAGAAGCTCATCTGGTACTGTTGAGTATGCATCATATTGTCTCAGATGACTGGTCAATTGAGATCTTCTTTCGCGAGTTGAGCCTGCTCTATGACGCCTTTAGTCATGGACAGCCCTCGCCTCTGCCCGCACTCTCGCTTCAGTATGCTGATTATGCGGCATGGCAACGAAACTGGCTACAAGGTCAACGCTTTGAGGATCAGGTAACGTATTGGCGGCATCAACTTCAGGATCTGCCACTCTTACAGCTCCCCAGTGACCACCCCCATCCCGTTGCGCAGAGTCATCACGGCGCAACGTTCCAGTTTGCGCTAAATGCTGAGGTGACAGAGGAGCTGAGAGGAGTGTGCCAGCGCGAGAAGGTGACGCTCTTTATGGGCTTGCTGGCGGCTTTTCAGGCACTGCTCTCACGTTATAGTGGGCAGCAGGATCTTGCAGTTGGTTCACCTATCGCCAATCGCTCACGCGCCGAAGTGAAGGATCTCATCGGCTTTTTTGCCAATACACTTGTCTTCCGCAGCACCCTGACCAACACGATGACCTTCACAGACCTGCTGGCACAGGTACGTCAGACCGCACTCGATGCCTACACGCATCAGGATGTTCCCTTTGAAAAACTGGTTGAGGAACTTCAGCCGGAGCGCAATCTGATCCGCCAGCCGTTGTTCCAGGCCGCTTTTGCCCTTTTAAACGATCCTATCAAGACGCTGCGGGCCGCTGACCTCTCGCTCTCCTTGCTCGATATCGATAACAGGACCGCCAAATTTGATCTGATCCTGTTTATGCGTGATGAGCGGGAGCAGCTTGTTGGCTCCTTCGAGTATAACGCTGATATATTTGAGGCCCCTACGATTGAGCGTCTCGTTGGGCACTTTCAAGTCTTGCTTCGTGAGGCCACCACGCATCCAGATCGTCCGCTTGCAATGCTGCCTCTTCTCACCTCGCATGAACGCCAACAGATACTCAACATCTGGAATGAGACGCACACTGTCTATCCTGAGCATTGCTGCGTCCATGAACTCTTTCAGCAACAGGTCGAGCAGGTGCCTGATGTTGTGGCTATGGCCTATGACGAAGAGCACCTGACATATGACGTGCTGAACAGCCGCGCCAATCAACTTGCGCACACATTGCAGCAGATGGGGGTGAGACCAGAGGTTACGGTAGGTATCTACATGGAGAGATCGCCCGACCTGATCATTGCCATGCTTGGTATCTTGAAAGCTGGTGGGGTCTATCTACCGCTGGACCTGAGCTATCCTGCTGAGCGACAGGCCTTTTTGCTGGACGATGCCGGAGCCGTGGCACTCCTGACGCAGCAGCACCTGCGGGAGAAGCTGCCAGCAGGTGCCAGAGAGATCATCGCGCTCGATACTGACTGGTCGCGGCTTGCAAGCTCGCGGCGTACCAATCCCCAAAGTGCTGTATCGACCCAAAACCTTGCCTATGTCATCTATACCTCCGGCTCAACCGGAGAACCAAAAGGCGTGGCGGTCTCACACAGAGCCATCAATCGACTGATATGTAACACCGATTATGTCCGGCTAGCGCCAGATGAGCGGGTCGCACAGGCTTCAAACGCCGCCTTCGACGCAGCAACCTTTGAGATCTGGGGCGCGTTGCTGCATGGCGCCCGGCTGGTGGGGATCGCCAAAGAGACGGCGCTTGATCCACAGGCGCTGCGGCATCTGCTGAGAGAGCAGGGGATCACGACGCTGTTTGTAACGACCGCCCTCTTCAACCAGAGCGTGAAAGAGGTGCCAGATGCGTTTCAATCATTGCGCTGTCTGCTCTTCGGAGGGGAAGCGGTCGATCCTCATTGGGTCAGCATGGCGCTGATGCGGGGGCGTCCCGAACGCCTGTTGCATGTGTACGGACCAACGGAGAATACCACCTTCTCCACATGGAATGAGGTGTGCAGTCTCGCTGAAGATGCCGTAACGGTCCCTATTGGACGCCCCATTGCGAATACTCAGTTCTACGTGCTGGATCGACACCTGCAACCCGTTCCTGTTGGTGTGCGTGGAGAGCTGTATCTTGGTGGCGATGGATTGGCACGCGGCTATCTGGGGCAGCCAGCTTTGACTGCCGAGCGGTATATCCCTCATCCACATGCATCCCAGCCAGGTGCGCGTTTGTATAAGACCGGTGACCTCGTGCGCCAGCTTCCCGACGGAGCCATTGAGTTTCTTGGACGCGTGGACTCCCAGGTGAAGATCCGCGGCTTCCGCATTGAATTGGGCGAGATCGAGGCCAATTTGCAGCAGCACCCGGCGGTAGAAGAGGCCGTTGTGGTAGTGCGCGAGGATATCCCCGGCGATAAGCGTCTGATTGCTTATGTGGTGCCTGCGCTCAAGAGCGAAGCAGCAGAGCGAGGAGAGCAGCTTCCCGATGCCCATGTGGCAAGCTGGCAAGAGCTGTTTGAGGAGACCTATCGCTCCTCCGGTGAGGAGAGCGGCGGCGATTTCAATATCGTGGGGTGGAATAGCAGCTATACAGGACAGGCGCTGCCCTATGAACAGATGCGCGAATGGGTTGAGCACACATTGGAGGGCATACGAGCGTGTAATCCCCGCCGCGTGCTAGAGATCGGCTGTGGCACCGGCCTGCTGCTGCTACGATTGGCGCCGGACTGTAGCAAATATTGGGGCACAGACTTTTCGCAAGAAGCCTTGCAGATGGTGCAGCGCCAGGTCCAGAAACAGGGTCTATCCCAGGTCCAACTGCTGCAACGCCTTGCCGATGACTTTACCGGATTGGAGGAGCAGACGTTTGATACCATTATCCTCAACTCGGTCATCCAATATTTCCCCAGCATCGAGTATCTGGTGCAGGTGCTGGAGGGAGCCTTGCAGAAGGTCGTCCCCGGCGGCACGATCTTCGTGGGTGATATTCGCAATCAACAACTGCTGGAGGCATTTCACACTTCAATAGAGCTGTACAAAGCTCCTGGAGACCTGCCGCTCGAACAACTGCACCGCCGCATTCAGGCACAGATGGAGCAGGAGAGTGAATTGTTGATCGATCCCGCCTTCTTCTACGCCCTGCAACGGCGCTACCCTCAGATTAGTCAGGTCTGCATTCGTCCCAAACGCGGCTGGGCAGATAACGAGTTGACGACGTTTCGTTATGAGGTGCAGTTGAAGATTGGGACCATCATAGCAGCGCCAACCAGCGCGGTCACATGGAGAGATTGGCGAGATGAGGGGCTTTCGCTCGCCGCCTTAGAGCGCATCCTGGTGGAGCAGCAGGAGAGCATCCTGACTTTCACCCACATCCCCAACGCACGACTTGTCAGGGAGAATGCAGTCATCAGCATCCTCTCGCACCCGAAAAAAGCCGGGTTGATGCTGGATGATGTGCGGCAATCTCTGACCGAACAGACTGTGGCCTGCACGCCTGAAGCGCTCTTCACGTTGGGGCAGCGACAGGGGTATCACGTTGATGTACGCTGGTCCGGCTGCCACACTGATGGAGGCTTTGACACAGTCTTCTGGCTGCCATCTGCCCAGCGAGAGGTCCAGAGCCTGCCCTGGCCCCAACCTGAGCAGACATACGCCTGGACCGATTACGCTAATCAGCCTTTAAGAGAAAAAGTAAAAGCGAACTCCAGACTTGTGCCACAACTGAGAAGCTACCTGCAAACTCGCCTCTCAGAGTATATGATCCCTTCCGCTTTTATCCTGCTGGATGCACTACCGCTGAATGCAAATGGCAAGGTAGACCGTCAGGCGCTCCCGGTTCAAACGCAGGCTCGTCCTTCCCAGAGCGTTGCCTATCTGCCAGCGCGCAATCCAGTAGAGGAGATCGTAGCCGATATCTGGGTCGAGGTGCTGGGGATCACACAGATAGGAGTGCGTGATAACTTTTTCGAGATCGGCGGCCACTCGCTGCTGGCAACGCAGGTGACCGCGAGAATAAACGCCACCTTTCAGAGCAAGATGCCATTGCGCACCATCTTTGAGTCCCCAACAGTAGAGGGCCTGGTGCTGGCGCTGAGTCAGCATGAACCTCGCCCCGGCTATCTCATGACACTTGCACGTCTGAAAAGACAGCTCAACACCATGTCAGACGATGAGATTCAGGAGGCGTTGCAGCGCAAGAGGCTGCAACGAAGCAGATAAGCTATGGAACAACGCCATCCCTACGATGCCATCGACAGGCAGGCAACCAGGGAGGAATTGCTGGCTCTCTGGTTAGCCGAAGAAGGCTTTCTTTTGGAGGAGCAGGATCGCATCGCGCCCAGAGAGAGCCAGGAGAACCCACCGCTCTCGTTTGCCCAACAGCGGCTCTGGTTTCTCAATCAACTGATGCCAGGGAATCCTTTTTATAACGTGCCGGGTGCCATTCAGATACGTGGGGAGCTGGTGATCTCGTTACTTGAACGGAGTATCAATGAGATCGTGCGTCGGCATGAGGTGTTGCGAACGGCATTTCCTGAGCACAACGGGCAGCCTCACCAGGTCATTGTTCCTCATCTCAAACTCACGTTGCCGGTCATCGATCTCGGGGGGCTGAGCCAGGAGGAGCGCGAGACAATAGCGCAAGCACTGATCCGTCAGGAGGCGCGTCAGCCTTTTCATCTCGCTACGGGGCCTCTGATCCGCATCACCCTGGTGCAGCGTGGTCGGGTGGACTTTCTGCTCTTGCTGGACATGCATCATATCATCTGCGACGGCTGGTCGATGGGCGTCTTCTTCCATGAATTAGCAGCACTGTATCAGGCGCTGAGGAAAGGTGAAGGGAGTCCTCTGGCCGATCTCTCCATTCAGTATGCCGATTATGCCCTCTGGCAGCGGGACTGGATAGAGCGCGAAGTTCAGGAGACGCAACTGCCCTACTGGCTGCAACAACTTCAGGGAGTCCCGGCCCTGTTAGAGCTACCAGCCGATTTTCCGCGCCCTACCCAACAATCATTTCGTGGCGCCCTTCATCCCTTCGTCCTTCCAGCGCATCTGAGCGGCAAGTGTAAAGAGCTGGCGCACCAGACCGGGACAACCCTCTTCATGGTCTTGCTGGCGGTCTTCGCAGTCTTGCTCTCGCGCTATACGAGACAGGCGGATCTGGTTGTAGGTTCTCCGATAGCGAACCGCACGCGCCCGGAGATAGAGAAGCTGGTGGGCTTCTTCGTCAATACGCTGGCCCTGCGCATTCAGCTTGCCGGCAATCCCACTTTTTGGGACCTGCTTGAGCACGTAAAAGAGGTATCACTAGAAGCCTATGCGCACCAGGATCTGCCATTTGAGCGGCTGGTTGAAGAGCTACAGCCCGAACGTAGCCTGAGCCACACGCCGCTGGTGCAGATATTGTTCGCAGTCCAGAATATCCAGATGGAGCCGGAACATATCTCTGGGCTGACATTGGAGATGGTGACTTTTGATGAAGGCATTGCCCCCTTCGATCTGTCCATCTTCTTTAAGGAACGTGGAGAGGAGATCGCGGTCGATCTGGTCTATAGCACCGACCTCTTTACCGCGACAACGATCAAGCGCATGGAGGGACATCTGTGCTCGCTTTTAGAGGGTGCAGTCACAACCCCGCACGCCCGCATTGCCGATCTGCCACTGCTCACAATGGCTGAACGCGTGCAGATCCTGCACGACTGGAATCAGACAGCTATGAGCCATCCGGCGGTCAGCGCCCCACATCAGCTTTTTGAGGCCCAGGCACAGCAGACGCCCGACAGGATCGCAGTCTGCTTTGAAGGCATGGCGCTGAGTTATGAGCTGCTCGACCGGCGCTCGAACCAGCTTGCCCACTATTTACGTCGGCGGCAGGCGGGGCCGGAGACGCGGGTTGGCCTCTGCATCGAGCGTTCATTGGAGATGATCATTGCTCTGCTGGCTGTGCTGAAAACGGGTGCGGCGTATGTGCCCCTCGATCCAGACTACCCCCAGGCACGATTAGCGTTTATGCTTTCCAATAGCCGTGCAGCGATCCTTTTGACCTCAACGCAAACCGCAAAAGCACGCGCCGCATTGGCCTCAGCGCGTGAGCTGCTTCAATCGTCCATGCAGAGCCTCAACCTGGAAGAGATCTGGCCTGCCCTGGCATTGGAGCCTGTAGAGGCCCTGCCTTCGCTGGGGCATGCGCAGAACCTGGGCTACGTCATCTATACATCAGGCTCAACCGGACATCCAAAGGGCGTGGCGCTGTCTCTTCTGACCTTGACCAATCTAGTGTTGTGGCAGCAGACAACCTATCCGGGTACCTTCAGGTCGCTGCAATTTACGCCATTGAGCTTCGACGTCTCGTATCAAGAGATTTTTTCAACGCTATGCTCAGGCGGAACGCTCGTTGTGCCAACGCAGGAGCAGCGCCTTGATCCAGAGGAGCTGTTAGCACTGGTAAGTGAGCAGGGGATCGAGCAGTTGTTTCTCCCCTTTGTGGCCCTGCAATCTCTGGCAGATGCTTTTGAACAGGGAAGTAGCGAGCCGTCAAGCCTGATACATATCTTTACCGCAGGTGAGCAGTTGCGTCTCACTGCATCTCTGCGCCAGATGTTGAGCAGGCTGCCTGACTGTCGTTTATATAATCACTATGGTCCCGCAGAGACCCATGTCATCACCGCCTATACTGTGCCTGCAAAGCTCGATACCTGCCCCTATCTGCCACCTATCGGGCGTCCAATTGCCAATGGCGTGATCTATGTGCTGGATCACTACCTCAATCCGGTGCCTGTTGGCGTCCCCGGCGAGATCTATCTGGGTGGAATGCTGTTAGCACGCGGCTATCTCGATCAGCCGGATCTTACCGCCGAGAGATTCCTGCCCGATCCTTTGCGTCGAGAGAAGGGCGCACGCATGTATCGTACCGGCGATCTGGCGCGTTACCTCGTCAACGGTGATATTGAGTTTCTCGGTCGGGCCGATTTCCAGGTGAAAGTGCGTGGCTATCGCATCGAGCCAGGAGAGATTGAGGCCCGACTGGAGCAGCATCCTGGCGTTCAGGAGGCCCTGGTGGTGGTCAATAGGGAACAGGCTGATAGGCAGCAGCTTGTGGCCTATCTGATCCCGACGGCAGAACAGAAACCGTCAGCCAGCGATCTGCGTCGCTGGCTCCTTGACCGCCTGCCGGAGTACATGCTGCCCGCCGCCTTTGTGCCGCTTGCTTCCTGGCCTCTGACTGCCAGCGGCAAGGTCGATAGGAGGGCCTTGCCTGCTCCACGAGGGGAATACGCCGCCGATGAGACGCATAGCCGGGCGGCGCCCCGCGATCCAGTTGAAGAGATGCTGCACGCCATCTGGACCCAGATCCTGGGGCGAGAGGATATTGGCATCCATCACAATTTCTTTGAACATGGTGGACATTCGTTGCTCGCTACCCAGGTCATGTCGCGCGTGCGCAAGGTATTTCAGATTGAATTGCCGTTGCGGGCGCTCTTTGAATCTCCCACCATCGCTGAACTGAGCAGCGCAGTACGTAGAGCCTCAACGGGTGCATATAGTGTTCCTGCACTGCGAAAGCGGCAACGGGATGATCTGCTGCCAATGTCTTTCGCCCAACAACGCATGTGGTTCCTGAACCAGTTGTTGCCCGATAATCCCGCTTATAATCTGGCTGGTGGCCTCCGGCTTGTGGGCGCTCTGGATGTGCGGGCACTGGAGCAGAGCTTGCAAGAGCTGGTGGCGCGGCATGAGGCTCTGCGTACCGGATTTGACCTGCACGCTGGACAACCAATCCAGTTCATCTTGCCCGACTTGCATCTGTCGTTGTCGGTGATCGATCTACGGCATGTTGCATCTTACGAGAAGGTGCAGGAGCAGCTTGCCGGTGAAGTAGCAAGCCGCATCTTTGATCTGCACACGCCTCCGCTGTTGTGCTGTACGCTGCTACGCATAGCCGCAGAAGAGCATGTACTGTTGCTCTGTCTACATCATAGTATCTGCGATGGCTGGTCGTTGAGTGTGTTTTTCAGAGAACTGGCCGCCGTGTACGAAGCGTTTGCGGCCCATCGATCATCACCACTGGCTCCTCTCGTACTTCAGTACGCTGACTATGCGCTCTGGCAGCGCGAATGGCTTCAGGGAGAGGAGTTGGAAGCACAGCTCTCCTACTGGCGTCAGACATTGGCCGATCTTACTCCGCTTGCTCTTCCGCTTGACTATCCCCGGCCCGTGCTTCCATCCTGGCAAGCAGGCATCCAGGCTATCCATATACCGCTTTCTCTGAGCCAGGAACTAAAGGCGCTCAGCCGACGCGAGGGCGTGACGCTCTTTATGACCTTGCTGACAACGTTTCAGGTGCTGCTCTGGCGCTATTGTAGCCAGGACGATATTGCTGTAGGAACGCCCGTCGCCAACCGCAATCACGCCGAGAGCGAGCAGCTCATTGGCTGCCTGGTGAACACACTGGTGCTGCGCTCCGATCTGGGTGGCAATCCCACCTTTCGCACGCTGTTACAACGTGTGCGCGAGACCTGCTTGCAAGCCTATGCGCATCAGGATCTGCCATTTGAGAAACTGGTGGAGGAGCTGCAACCCGAGCGCGAGTTGAGCCATACGCCGCTCTTTCAGGTCCTCTTTGCCCTCCATAACCTGCCCGATCTGAGTCTGTCACTTCCAGGTTTGCAGGTTACGCCGCTCGACCTGGAGTTAGAGGTAGTCAAATTTGACCTGAATCTGAGTCTCTGGGAACAGGAGGAACTGACCGGCCATCTCCGCTATAATGCCGATGTGTTTGCTCCAGAGACGATCAAACGCATGCTCGCGCACTGGTATACCGTACTCGGCGCTGTGGCAGCCGATCCCGATATGCGGCTGGTTGATCTGCCGCTGCTATCGGCGCAAGAGGAGCATGTGCAACTCTCTGTGTGGAATAGCACGGCTGCGAACTATTGCATAGGCGAGAGGGATAATCTGGTGACGAGCTTTCAGGCTATGGCGCGATGCAGGCCGGATGCGCTGGCGCTGGTCGGTGAGCAAGAGAGCCTGAGCTATGGCGAACTGGAGCGGCGCGCGAGCCTGCTTGCAGGGCATCTGCGTGGTCTGGGGGTTGGACTGGAGCGGGTGGTGGGTTTGTGGATGGAATCCTCGCTTGAGTTGTTTATCAGCATGCTTGCCGTTTTAAAGGCCGGTGGCGCCTATCTTCCCCTCGATCCTGCAACCCCTGTCGAGCGACTGCACTTTCTGACTCGGGACGCGGCTATACAGGTTTTACTCACGCGCACGAGCTTCGTGCAGGGGATTGATCGCGACCTGGGAGTACCCATCTGCTGCCTGGAGGCGTTGTGCTGGGAGCACGAACCGGAGCTTGAGGCGTGTGTGATCCCGGGCACGGCTGCGGCCTACATCCTGTATACATCGGGTTCGACTGGCAGGCCAAAGGGAGTCATTGTCACGCATCATCAGATACTCAACTACATTGAGGCGATCAAGCAGCAGATCGAGCTGGAGGGAGATGCGAGCTATGGACTGTTGCAGCCGTTGATGGTTGATTCGAGCCTGACGATGATCTGGGGGGCGCTGCTCACCGGTGGCCGCCTGCTCTTGATCGACAAGGAGCAGAGTCTGGATGCAGAGGGGCTGAGCCGGCGTCTGGCCAGGGAGCCGATAGCATATCTCAAGATTGCTCCCTCGCATCTGGCTGCGCTGTTAACGGGAAGAGAGCCGGTCCAGATCCTGCCGCGTCGAGCCTTGATCGTGGGAGGAGAGCCGTTACGCGGGCAGTTAGCATACGATCTGGCGCAGTACATGGCGGATGGGAAGGCGTATAACCACTATGGCCCAACGGAGGCTGCTGTCGGCGTCTCGGTCTATCCGCTCTCAGAGCCGGACCTTGTCGCATGCAGTGGCCCTACTCCGCTGGGCAGGCCACTTGCGCAGAACCAACTGTACATCCTTGATGATTGGATGCGACCGGTGCCGGTAGGTGTAGCGGGAGAGCTATACATCGGTGGAGCGCAAGTAGCGCGGGGCTATCTTGGACGAGCAGACCTGACAGCCGCCTGCTTTGTGCCCGATCCCTATGGAGGAACAACGGGCGCGCGACTCTATCGCACAGGTGATGTCGTCCGCTATCGTGCTGATGGCGTCGTGGAATTTGTGGGACGCCGCGATGAGCAGGTAAAGATACGAGGGTATCGTGTCGAGCCGGGCGAGGTCGAAGCGGTCCTGAGCCAGCATCCGCTGGTGCGCGAGGCGCTGGTGCTGGCGCGACAGAGCCAGGGGCAAGGGAAACAGTTTGTCGCCTATATCCTGGCGCAAGAGGTAGAGGGACTGAGTCAGGAGGTGATGGAGTTTGCCAGAGAGAGACTGCCGGAGTATATGCTCCCTCGCGCAATGGTGATCCTGGATCGATGGCCCAGAACGCCACATGGCAAGATAGACCGGCAGGCGCTCCCACAGCCAGACCTGACGGCACAGTCCCTGTATCAGGAGGAGCATACGCCTCAGACTGAGCTTGAGAAAGTGCTGGCGACGATCTGGAAGGAACTGCTAGGACTGGAATGGGTAGGCAGACATGATAACTTCTTTGAGTTGGGCGGCGACTCGATCTTGAGCATTCGTGTCGTGGCTCGCGCGCGTCAGCTCGGACTGATCTTAACTCCCAGGCAGCTCTTCCAGGCCCAGAGCATTGCTGCGCTGGCAGCGTTGATTGGCCCTCAGCAAACTGAGCGTCCTCAAGCATGGCGAGCAGAGACGGGGCTGTGGTCATGCACGCCTGTGCAATGCTGGTTCTTTGAGAAGCGCCTGCCACACCCCCAGCATTGGAACCTGCCGCTCGCCCTCAAACTCAGCGATGATATTGACGAGAGCATATTAAAAGCAGCGCTGCAACATGTCTGCAAGCACCATCCAATCTTGCGTGGACGCTGCGTCTCCGATGAGCAGTGCTGGTATCTGATGCTAAGCGAGGCAGCACTTCCCTGGCCCTGGATAGAACTCTGCGGCGATGATCGATCCTTGTATGAGCAAGCAAGCAACGTACAGGCACAGCTACGTCTCACCGAGGGGCCGCTGGGGCGTGCGGTCTTGTTGAGGGGGGAGCAAGAGCGTCACCTGCTCTGGATCATTCATCATCTGCTGGTCGATGCCATTTCGTGGGGCATCTTGTTGGAGGATCTTCAGATAGCGTATCAGGCGCTACAGCGTGGACAGCAGCCCGACCTGCTGCCGGTCACCACAGCAGCGGGCCGTTGGAGCGATCTGCTGAGAGACTACGCCCGTTCAGCAGAGCTAGAGAGTGAACGCACCTACTGGCTGGATAGCCGCTGGGAGGATGTGGTCGAGATGCCTGTGGACCTGCCTCTCACCGCAGGATGCAACGTCGAGGAACTGGCCCGTACCGTGACAGTGCGGCTAACCACTGAGGAGACGCATGCCCTGTTGCACGACGTTCCTGCGGCCTATCACACCCGCATCAATGATGCGCTCCTGGCTGCACTGCTTCAGAGCTACGCGGATTGGACGGGTGAGGAGCAGCTTTTGCTCGAATTGGAGGGACATGGGCGCGAAGAACTTTTCGAGGAGGCCGATCTTTCACGTAGCGTCGGGTGGTTCACCAGCCGCTATCCCGTCCTGCTCACTCTGCCGGCGGATGGTGGCGAACCGGGCGATGTGCTATTGGCGGTGAAAGAGCAGCTCCAGAGCATTCCTCATCACGGAATCGGCTACGGCGTGCTGCGTTATCTGAGCCAGGATCAGGAGACGAGAGCGCGTTTGCAAGCATTGCCCCAGGCAAGAATCAGTTTTAACTATGTGGGGCGTCTGGATACCGGATCGCTGTTTGAGCTGTCTCACGCTACCTGGGGACCCGCGCGTAGCCCTGAGGGAGAGCGCAATCACTGGCTGGAGATTATTGGCGAGGTTGTAGAGGGTACGCTTGCGCTCCACTGGACCTATAGCGAGGGCCTGCATAGTCGCGAGACCATTGAGCGCCTCGCCGCCGCCTATCTGGAGGCCCTGCGCACAATTATTGTGCATTGTCAATCTGCACAAGAGAGCAGATACACGCCCGCTGATTTCCCGCTGGCGATGTTGGATGAGCAGAAGCTGAGGAAACTGGAGAAACTGCTGAGTAAAGAGAAGCATTCGCGGGAGGTGACAGGATGAGCCTGAACGGTGTAGAAGATA
>DASRHT010000124.1:0-9161 GCA_035650355.1 Ktedonobacteraceae bacterium | reverse complement strand
CAGGAAGCATTGCTGACAGGCCTGCCCTGCCAGGAGACACAGGTGGTCTGCCTGGATACAGGTTGGGAAACGATTGCTGCTGGCTCAAGCCAGAATCCGGTTTGTGCTGTAATCGCGGCAAACCTCGCCTACATACTCTATACATCTGGCTCCACGGGCCGACCCAAAGGCGTCAGCATGAATCACGGCTCCCTTTGGAACTTGCTGGCCTGGCAACTGCAAGATGCAAAATTGGTAAATGGCCCGAGAACGCTACAGTTTGCTTCGCTTAGCTTTGACGTCTCGTTTCAAGAGATTTTTTCTACATGGTGCTCTGGCGGCGCGCTGGTCTTGCTTGCAGAAGATATACGCAGAGATGCGGTGGCCCTGTTGCGTTTTGTGACCAATGAAGCCATCACAAACATGTTTCTGCCCTTTATTGCTCTCCATCAGCTTGCTGAGGTGGCTCAAACGTATGAACTCGTGCCGCCTCATCTCTCGACGATCATTACCGCAGGTGAACAATTGCAGATCAATCCACAGATTCTGTACCTCCTGCACCGGTTAGAGGATTGCACGCTGCATAATCAGTATGGGCCGACCGAAAGCCATGTAGTGACTGCCTTTACTCTTACGGGTTGCCCGGACGACTGGCCTGTGCTGCCTCCCATTGGTCGCCCTATTGCTAATACTCAGATCTACCTGCTGGATAAGCACCTGCAACCTGTACCCGTTGGAACCATTGGCGACCTGTATATCGGCGGCGCTGGCCTTAGCCGGGGATATCGCAATCAGCCTCAATTGACGGCAGAGCGATTTGTGCCGCACCCATTCAGTACGCAGCCCGGTCAGCGACTGTATAAGACCGGGGACCTGGCGCGCCATCTCCCTGATGGGACTATCGCCTTCCTCGGCAGGCGGGATACCCAGGTAAAGGTGCGAGGCTTCCGCATTGAATTGGAAGAGATCGAAACAGCATTAGCGGAACATCCGCTGATTCGTGAAACCGCTGTGGTGGAGCAACAGGATGCCCAGGGCGCCAAACGTCTCGTGGCCTATATTGTCCCCGTCTCTATGCCAGAAGCGGAGGAACAGCAAGTATCCTCTGATACAACAGCTTCAGAAGACGGCAGCGACCAGACCCGGCAACAGGATGGGTATACAGCGTCACAGTTTCGTCAGCATCTGAAGCAGAAGCTGCCTGACTATATGCTGCCGGCGTCTTATGTGCTCATCGACAAGCTACCGTTGACCCCGAGCGGGAAATTAGATCGACGTACGCTTTCTCAGGTCAATAACGCTCATCTTGAGCTGGCGTCCCCTTATGTTGCACCGCAAACAGAGATCGAGCGCGTGATTGCCTCTATCTGGCAAGAGCTATTGCAGCGGGAGAATATAGGGGCTGAGGAGAATTTCTTTGAATTGGGCGGCCATTCCCTGTTGGCCACGCGGGTCATGTCGCGCTTGCGCGAACTGTTGAAGGTGGAGCTGCCGCTGCGTACGCTCTTTGAGGCCCCCACGGTTGCAGAATTGGCCCGGCAGGTGGAGCTATCTTTAGGGAGCAGGCCCCTGTTTCAGATGCCGCCTTTGCAGGCGGTTTCACGCGAACGCGCCCTTCCCCTTTCCTTCGCTCAGCAGCGGCTCTGGTTCCTTGATCAGTTGGAACCGGGCAATGCCGCCTACCTGATAGCAGGTGGCTGGCATCTTGATGGCGTGTTGGACCTCAAGGCTTTGCAAGGCAGCTTGCAGGAACTGGTCAACAGGCACGAGAGCCTGCGCACTACCTTCCAGATGCGAGAGGGCCAGCCCGTGCAAGTTATTCATCCGCTACAGACGGTATGGGCGCCCGTGGTGGATCTCAGCGCCCTGGCCGGTCCTGCTAGAGAGCAGCAGGTGCAGCAGCTTGCCGCACAGGCAACCAGGCAACCTTGTCAGTTGGAACAGGGACCTCTGCTGCGTGCGCTGGTGCTCAGGATAACGCTCCAGCAACATATCCTGCTCTTGAGCGTGCATCATATCGTCGCCGATGGCTGGTCAATAGAGGTGTTGGTGCAGGAGTTAACCACCCTCTATCAGGCATTTGCGGCAGGCGAACTTTCGCCGTTGGCCCCCTTGCCCATCCAGTATGCAGATTTTGCCTTCTGGCAGCAAGAGTGGCTGCGAGGAGATGTCCTTGCCCGGTTAGCCGATTATTGGCAGCGGCAGCTTGCCGATATTCCGCCGCTGCTAACCTTGCCTATCAGCAAACCGCGACCACAGGTGCAAAGCGGGGAAGGCAAGAACTATCGCAGTACCCTCCCATCTGTGCTGGTAAACGACCTGAAACAATTAGGCAGACAAGCAAACGTAACAGTGTTTACGACGTTTCTGGCTGCGTTTACACTGCTGCTCCATTACTACAGCAAGCAGCAAGATATTGTGGTTGGAACAGATGTGGCGAATCGGTTGCATCCTAAGACAGAAGGATTGATTGGCTTTTTTGTGAATCAACTGGTGTTGCGCACGGATCTATCAGGCGATCCCTCGTTCGAGGAGGCACTGCAACGCGTACGCAAGATCACTCTTGATGCATACACTCACCAGGATATGCCTTTTGAGCATCTTGTTCAGTTGCTGAACCCGGTGCGCAGCAATAGTTACTCACCGCTGTTTCAGGTGAAAATCGTCTCTGTAGATCTGCAAAAGCAGCAATTTTCTCTGCCTGCCCTTACTGTGCGTCCGGTAAATATTGAGCAGCATACGTCAAAATTGGACATCACCCTTTTCCTCTTAGACGATGGGCAAGAGATGACCACTGTATGGCAATATCAACCAGATCTCTTCAGCGAAGAAGCGATAGCAGGACTGGCTCAACACTACCAGGCATTGCTCGCCAGCATCGTAGCTCATCCACAGGAAAGATTGAGTAAATTGCAGCGTATCACAGAAGTCGAAAGGAGAAAACAAACCGTGAAAACTCAGCCTACTCAACAGGGGCCTAAGCGTATGCAATCACTGAAAAGTGTTACTCCTAAAATGGTTTCTTATTTGCCAGAGGAGTTTGTTAAGGTGACTCCCTTTGCTCCAGACTCTTCTCTACCTTTGCTGATACAGCCGAATAAAGAAGACATTCATCTGGCCGAGTGGGCGCGGAGCAACCGGGAATATCTCGAAAAAGAATTGTTGCAGCACGGTGCGATCCTCTTTCGTGGCTTTGGCATCGATACTCCCCCCGTATTTGAGCGCTTCGCCCTTGCATTTACTGACCAGTTATTCAACGAGAATGGCGAGCATCCACGCGTTTCGGTGAGCGGCAATGTCTATACGCCTGTGTTTTATCCACCTGAGAGCCATTTGTTATGGCATAACGAAAATTCCTTTAACCAGCGTGGCCCTTTAAAGATCTGGTTCGCTTGCGCCAGGCCAGCCGATCAGGGAGGGGAAACGCCTCTGGTTGACAGCCGCAAAGTGTTTGAGCGTATAGAGCCAAAGATTTGGGAACGCTTTTTACAGAAAAATATTATGTATATGCGCAATTATAGCGACGAGTTGGGCCTGAATTGGCAAGAAGTTTTTAGGACGACGGATAAAGCAGAGGTGGAAGCGCGCTGTAGAGCCGAAGCAATGGAGTTTGAATGGAGAGGCAAAGACCGGAACCAGTTAAAGACCTGGTGCGTGCGTCCTGCTATCCTGCGGCATCCCAAAACGGGGGCGCTGAGCTGGTTCAATCAGGCACAACACTGGCATCCAGCCTGCCTTGACCCTGAAACGCGTTCCGCCATGAGCTCCCTCTTTAAGGAAGAGGATTTCCCGCGCAACTGTTATTACGGCGACGGCACGCCCATCGAAGATAGCATCATGGAAGAGATTTGCCGTGTATATCGTGAACTGGAAGTGAGCTTCCCCTGGCAGCGCGGCGACGTCGTCATGCTCGACAATATCCTGACGGCCCATGCCCGCAATCCCTTCCAGGGCGAGCGAAAAATACTGGTGGCTATGGGTGAAATGGTAGATTATACGGCGTATCAAGCATAGGACAGGCTCTTAGCGAAGTAACGAGGAGTATCATGGCAAGCCAGCTTCAAGGGTATCAGTTATCCCCTCAGCAACGACGTCTTTTCCTCTTGCAGGAGTTAGCTGTCCAGCACTGCGCTCAGTGTATTGTACAGCTAGACGGCATGCTGAATCTCATCATGCTGGAACAGGCATTCCGAAAAGTAGTTGAGCGTCATGACATTTTACGCACAAACTACAAAAGTATACCCGGAATGAAATTCCCGATCCAGGTTGTCTCCGCCTATCTGCAGCCAGTGTGGAACTCTATTGATGTGAGCCAGCAGAGCATCAGCGAGCAAGCCACAACAATAGCACAGATCGCGCAGCAGGAGAGGGAGCTTCCCTGCGATTTAGAGCATGGTAGCCCTGTAAGGCTTACGCTTTGTAAGCTGGCTCCTTCCCAGCATCAACTCATTATCACGCTACCAGCCCTGTGTGCTGATAGCGGCGCCCTTGATAATGTAATAAAGGAGGTTGCCAACTGTTATCGCCATATCGAGACAGGCGAGACCGGTGACGAATTGGAAGAGTTAATTCAGTATAGTCAATTTTCTGAATGGCAACATGCTTTGCTAGAAGAAGATCAGGCCGAAATTGGCAAAATGTTCTGGCAGCAGCAATATGCTCACGCAGCAGCAATACAACTATCGGATACAGTAAATACCAGCGCAGTTGATCGCGTTCTCTATGGCTCACTGGCTCAGTCAGTCAAGCCTGAAATCCTCACAAAAATCAGGGATCTCGCCCAGGCACAACAGGTACAGGAAGAGACGATCTTGCTCGTTTGTTGGCAGATACTCTTCTGGCGATTAACGCAGTGCAACAATGTCCTGGTGGGCACACTTTTCGATGGGCGCAAGTATGAAGAGTTATGCAACGGGATTGGTTTATACGCAAAATACCTGCCCCTGTGTTCCAACTTTAGCGAGCAGGGCCGCTTTAATGCCATCCTTGATGAGATCGATAGCCTACTCCGTGAAGCTGATGAACTACAAGAATTTATCAGTAGTGACTCTGTGGATGGGGTTGAAGGCGCAAGACCGGACTTCTTGCTGGGCTTTGAGGCGAGAACCCATGAGCAGCCGATCAATAGCATGGATATGTCTTTTACTATACTCAAGCATTTCGTCTACTCAGAGTCCTTTGCGATCAAGCTCACCTGCGCTCAATATCAGCAGGATGCTCTTACATTAGAGATCCACTATAACCAGAACCTGTTTAGCTGCGACTACATTCAACGCCTGCTTGAGCGGTTCCTGGTACTGCTCCAGGATGCGCTTGATAGGCCGCAGCAATTGATAAGTCACCTGTATCTCATCAGCGATAGCGAGCGAGACTACTTACTCAGAGATTTTAATGCTACGGCTGAACCCTATCCGGCTCATCTTTGCCTCCACCAGTTGTTTGAGGAGCAGGTAGCGCGCACTCCTGAAGCCATTGCAGTACAGCTCGATGAGCAGCGTATGACCTATAGAGAACTGAATGCCCGAGCCAATCAAATTGCTCATTATTTACAACGTCAGGGCGTGGGACCCGATGTGCTGGTGGCCATTTCCCTGGAACATAATCTTAACCTGATCGCAGCTCTGCTTGGCGTTTTAAAAGCTGGTGGTGCTTATGTCCCTCTCGATCCTGCGATTCCTCGTGAACGGCTGGTAACCCTGCTACAACAGGTTCAACCCACTATGCTGTTGACGCAGCAATCTCTGGCCATGATGTTGCCCGAGAGCGAGACCGCCTACGTTTGCTTAGATACTCAGTGCGCAGTATTTTCTCAGGAAAGCACCGAGAATACGGTAAGCAGTGTATGTCCTCAGCATCTGGCCTATATCATCTTTACTTCTGGTTCTACCGGTTTGCCCAAAGGGGTGATGATTGCGCATCAGGGACTGGTCAATTACCTTAGCTGGTGCGTCAAGACCTATCCTCTTACTGAGGGGAATGGTACCCTGCTACACTCGTCAATAGGCGTCGATCTCACTGTAACCAGTCTGTTTGCCTCATTACTCGTCGGGCAAAAAGTACAGATGCTAGCCAATGATCAAAAAATAGATGCGTTACGTGAAGCACTTGGCTCTGGGGAGGGCTATAGTCTGGTCAAGCTAACCCCCGCACATCTCGAAGTGCTGAATAGATTGCTCTCGCAAGAAGAGCTTGCCGCCAGCACAAGATCGCTCGTCATCGGGGGAGAGGCATTATATGATAAAACGTTGGAGCTTTGGAAAAGATATGCTCCTGCTACACGCTTATTCAATGAATATGGGCCAACTGAAGCAGTGGTTGGATGTGGCATCTATGAAGCTTCTGCGCGTACACCTTCTTCAGAGATAATACCGATAGGTCGGCCTATTGCCAATGCTCATATCTATGTACTCGATGCGCAGATGCAACTGGTGCCTGCTGGAGCCGTAGGAGAGATTTACATTGGCGGCGACTGTCTGGCTCGCGGTTATTTCAATAGCCCTGATCTCACCGCCGCCAGCTTTGTGCCTCACCCATTCAGCGACTGCCCGGGCGCCCGCTTGTATAAGACCGGCGACCTGGCGCGGCTAAACGCTGATCGGCATCTGGAATTTCTCGGGCGTCTTGATAGCCAGATCAAGCTGAGAGGTATGCGCATCGAACTGGGGGAGATCGAGGCGGTATTGCTGCAACATCCAGGAGTGCGCGAGTGCGTAGTTGCAGCGAAAGAGGATGTTCTGGGAGACAAGCGCCTGGTTGCTTTCGTGGTTGCAGTCCAGGGGGAGGAAGCTGTTCGTCTCACTGCGTCTGCTCTGCGAATCTTTTTGCAGGCAAAGCTGCCCGAGTCTATGGTTCCTTCCTTCTTCCACATGCTTTCGTCTCTGCCTTTAACTCCCAGCGGGAAAGCAGACCGTCGTACACTCTCCCTCCTTCCTCTACCGGAAGAAGATCATAGTGAGAGTAGTGTGATCGTATATAGTCCGATAGTTGATATCGTAATCACGGCCTGGAAGGAGGTGTTGGGACGAGAACGGGTAGGTATTCATGATAATTTCTTTGCCCAGGGGGGGCACTCGCTCTTAGCAACGCAGTTAGTGGCACGGCTCCGTACGATTCTGGGGATCGATGTACCGCTGCGCTGCCTGTTCGATGCTCCTACTATTGCCGGATTGAGTGCGCAAGTTGAGCAGATGCTCCGGCTGGAGCGGGGCCTGGAGCTTCCCCCTCTTCAGCCGTTCTCACGAGAACAGGACTTTCCTCTCTCATTTGCTCAACAGCGTCTCTGGTTTCTTGACCAGCTAGAGCCTCACAGTGCCGCCTACAATATTCCCCACGCGGCGCGACTGAGCGGCAGATTGGATAGAGCAGCTTTTGAACGGAGCCTGAGAGAACTGCTACAGCGGCATGAGAGTCTGCGCACGACTTTCCAGGTCAAGGCAGGCCAACCGGTGCAGGTTGTCACAAGTGCTGAAGCGTTCTCTTTCCCCGTAGTTGATCTGACATTGTTGTGCCTAGAGCAATGTCAGATGGAGATAAGTCGCCTGGCACTTCAGGAAGCGCATCAGCCCTTTAACCTGGCTACTGGCCCCCTGTTGCGTGTGCGGCTGGTACGCATGAGCGAGGATGAGCATACATTGTTGCTCACCATGCATCATATCGTTTCAGATGACTGGTCCATGAAGGTGTTCATGTACGAGGTAACAACACTCTACAATGCTTTTACTGCGGGTCAGTCCCCTTCACTTCCTGCTCTGCCGGTCCAGTACGCGGATTTTGCCCTCTGGCAACGCAACTGGCTGCAAGGCGAAGTACTTGAGCGGCACCTCGCTTACTGGCGCACACAACTGGTCGGGGCGGCTCCCCTCGAACTGCCCACCGATTATCCTCGTCCCCCGGTGCAAACCTTTGAGGGGGCTTCACAGGCGCTTGAGTTGCCTGCGTCCCTGCACCAGGACTTGATGGCGCTCAGTCGGCAAGAGGGGGTGACCCTGTTTATGACCTTGTTGGCTGCCTTCCAGGTGCTACTTTCTCGTTATAGTGGCCAGCAGGATATCAGCGTAGGAACTCCCATCGCCAATCGTACCCATAGTGAGCTGGAAGGACTCATCGGCTTTTTTATCAATACGCTGGTCATACGCAGCGATCTCTCGGCGAATCCGACCTTTCGCGAGGTCTTGAGCCGGGTACGCGAAGTGGCGCTGGAAGCTTATGCGCACCAGGATGTGCCATTCGAGAAACTGGTTGAAGTGCTTGAGCCTGAGCGCAATTTGAGCCGCTCACCCCTCTTCCAGGTCATGTTCATTTTGCAAAATGAGCCGGATGCCACACTTTCCTTTCATGGCCTGACGCTGCATGGCCATGAACATACGAGCGTTACCTCCAAATTCGATCTTACCTTTACAGTGCAGAAGCGCAGTAATGGCCTGCTGTGCCATATCGAATATAGTACCGATCTATTTACACATGCCAGCATGCAACGTTTCTTGCAACATTGGCGCGTTCTGCTGGAAGGCATTGTGGCGCAACCGCTGCAACGGTTGGCCGACCTGCCCCTGCTGAGTGCAGAGGAACAGCAGCATCTGCTCTCGGAGGGGACCGGCCCGCTGCGTCCCCTGCCGGCAGGGATGACGGTTCATGAAGCCATCGAGGCGCAGGCGCAACGTACCCCCGATGCCCTGGCACTGGTCTGTGGAGAGCAGGCGATCAGCTATCGTATGCTCGATGCACAGGCCAGCGCCCTGGCAGGGCAGTTGCAACGACACGGCGTGCAGCCAGAAACCCTGGTGGCGGTGCTGGCCGAGCGGGGACTGGCACTGGTCATCAGCGTGCTGGCGATCTGGAAAGCCGGAGGGGCCTTCCTGCCGCTGGACCCGCAGCAACCGGCAAAACGCTGGCAGCAGGTGATGCAGCAGAGTGCAGCGTCCCTGGTGCTCAGCAGCCCAACGTTGCTGCCGTCGCTCAGACAGGCGTACCAGCAGTCTGCGGCAGAGTCGCCGCAACTGCTGGTGTTGCCTCATTTGTTGGCGCAAGGGGCGCCCGAGGGGGAGCCGTATCGACGCTGGCACTGGCATGGCCATCAACTGGCCTACGTCATCTCGACCTCCGGCTCGACGGGGCAGCCCAAAGGAGTGATGGTGGAACAGGCGGGCATGTGCAACCATATGCTCGGCAAGCTCGCCGATATC
>DASRHT010000123.1:0-44797 GCA_035650355.1 Ktedonobacteraceae bacterium | reverse complement strand
TCGAGACTGCCGGTATCTAAGGGCATAGACAACCTCCTGACTAGACATAAAGATGTCTGCTTCCTGAGCGGAAAGCGATATGGGTTATTCCTACATCTGCTCTCCTGACACAGAGTATAGTATAGATGATGTATGCGACATCACATGTCGCATTACCGGTGTTTTTCGACGAAATTTTGGATACGGCTAAAAATTGCATCAGGAATGCGAGAATGCTAATGCTTTGTAGCATTTTTCGGGCAGAGTGATATTGATGCTCTGATTGCGTGGATAATCCCTCAAGTGGGTTTCCCTCCCATCACCGCTAAAAACCAGTTTTTCTATCACCAGGTTTGGTGAGACATACAAAAGACCATATGCATGGATGACCTTGAGAGGAAGAATACCATAAAAAGAGCTTCTCAACAAGAGAGAGGCTTATTGGTAGTACTTTGCCATGCGTTGTATCGTTGCCTTCATTTGTTCGCGTAAATGCGGCGGATCTACCAGTTCGGCTTTATCCCCGTATTTCAGCATCTGTTGGATCACGCGCCACGCGCTATAAGCTGTTGCACGTACAAGCACGCGACGATGCTCCTTTCCCTGCTCATCCAGATATGCCTCCTCGCGTTCCTCCACCTGAGTTAACCAGCGCTGGCTCAGACCACGCCTGGCAATATCTCCATCAATCCAGAAGCGAAATTCTATGGGGCGTCTGCGGCGCATCACGTCAATCATGTTCGGCTGCTGTTTGAGACTCTCGGTTTTAATGCGATCAAGACGATATTCTAGAAACTGGTTGGTTTTATGGCTGTACCCGATGAGGTAGAAATGACCTTCCATATAGGTAATATAGTAGGGATCAATACGTTCATGAAAAATCATCGCTTGCTCGCGACGTATGGGCGTGTACTCGAATTGAATTTGCTGGCGATTCAAGATTGCCTGCACGATACTGTTTATGGTCGCCCGGCAGGGAAGATAATTCGTTACCGTTGAGAGGTTGAAGTAGACAAACGGCTTACGAACCCAGCGGTCAAACTGTCCCCTCTGTTCTGGGGGAAGCGCGGTCACAAATTTTTCAATCAATGACAATATCTCTTCTGTAAATGGGTTGCCTGGAGACTGCATCGGCAGCGGCTGCGTTGGATCGATCTGAGCATACCTGGTGGGATCTGCAAACATATTGTAGAGCAATGCCAAACCATCTACTTCGGTTGGAGTGAAAAGGAGCGGCACGCGCGGCCCTGAGCCTTTCATGAGGCTATAGCGGATCGACTTCTCGCTCGTTTTCACCTTTTTCAGCTCGAATCCCTGCTCCTCCAAAAACTCGATATCCCGCTCAAATGTCCTATCTGCCTTTCGCGAACCATTTTGTGCATCAGGAGCTACTGGATCGATTTTGTAGTAGGGGGCGAGACGTTCAAAAACATCTTTGCGCGTACATTCGTTGAACATCAGCAGTTGCAGTAAGCGCAGGATACGTCCTGTCTGTCCATTCCTGGAACCTGGGGATGTATGATCTGTATCCTCGTCTGTTGGCTGTCTACGAAGGGAAGCATCAGCGCCTTGTTTCGCGTTCATAAAAACTCCCGGCCTTTATTCTCTCCAATTATTATGCGGTGAATGAACCTGATAGGCAAGTTTTAAGCAAACAGACAAGCCAATTTGGGATATTGCCAGTATCGTTCCTGACAGAGCTGGTGATATGATAAATCTATGCGCCAATGAGAGAAACGCGAGGAATGAAGAGCAAGCCCGTCATGCAGATGAAGCACGATGGGCTTGCTTATTCACATCTTACCAGACAGACGGAGCTGCATTTGCCCTGGCTATTGTGCGGCGGGCAATGCGCCGGTAGACCCACATTGACCAGCGCCGTTGCCTTGCGGCACTGTTAACGGGCCGGTTTCCATGAAGCACAGATAACTGTACTCCTTGCTCGGGGTGGCCAGTCCGCTGTACGCGCCATTCAGCAGGGCAAAGCTGTCTTCCCCATTCAGTGCCCAGTAGGTCCAATTCAGGTTACTGACCGTTATGCCAGACCCACCACTGCCATAGCTGCTCTTGATAAAGTTGACCAGATCGGTGAACCATTGCCCCTGCGATCCAGCTCCACTCGAAACGAGATCGCTGCCCCCATTGCCAGTGCCAAACTCACCGATCCATACGGGCGCTGACGTATATGGCGCTGCCCCCGTGTTTCCCCAGGGATAGCTGGAATGGCCTGGCCAGCTCGGGTTGACCCCGTTTGGTGAAGCAATATAAGCCCAGTTGCTGTTCCAGACATCCACCAGGCTGGAGCTTGAGCATCCACTTTTATAACAGGTACTGCTGTTAAACCAGCTTTGCTGGAAAAGCGTTGGTCCGTACTCATGGGCCGAGTAGACGATCTGGTTGTTCACGGCTGTACCCAGACTACTGGCGTTGCCACCTGCATTGAACACAACTGGCGCCCCGGCATTATTACTGTTCCCGTTGACTCCCTGGAGCTCACCGCCCCACCATGTTCCATTGTACGGGCCGGCAGCCTGTGTGCCGCTGGCAGTAGGATACGCAGAAACTCCCTCAACAAACAGCAATGGGTTGCTCCAACTATGCGCTACAGCGTCGGCCAGGATACTATCGCCAGCTCGCTCTGCCGCCAGGCGCCAGTCGAAACAGCTTGAGCTGCTCACGCAGGATGGTGCGAATGGATTGGGGTTGGGGTTAGTGACGGGATTGATGCCATCGCCCGAGCCCCATGATGCTCCTGAAGCGTACTGATTGGGGAACGTCCCCTGAACGTGTGGCTCGTTGCGCAGATCATACCCCAACACAATCGGCAGGCCATCGGATGCCAGATAATTGACCGTGACCGTGTCCGCAGCTCCTTGCGTTTGCGCGATGCCATGTACCCAGCGCTGGACGCTTATCCAGTCATTGATCCAACTGCTCTCTGGATAAGCCGAGGTATACCACAATCCGCTCTGCTCAGCCGATTCGCCTGCTTCAGAGCGGTGGTTGTCCAGAATCACATGCAGGCCGATTGAGCCGGCGTAATTGATGACCTTCGCCAGAATATCGCGTGCGTGCAAACCAGCGCATGATGTACACCCAACATCGTTTTGGGGGATTGGATTGGACTCCCACATCTGATTGGAATAGGGGATGCGCAACGTATTGTAACCGTAGGACTTAGCCAGGTTGAGGATCGTCGGGATATCGTACGACCACAGGCCATGAGCCACGTAGTCGGGAGTCTCGAACCCATACCAGTTGATCCCACTGATAAGATACTGCGCTCCGTTTGGGGCCAGGATCTTTGTCCCGCTGGTTGTCCAGCCTCCTGATCCGCCCACTATGGGCGTGCCCGTTGGAGTTGCCGTCGGAATCGACGTCGGCGTGAACGTGGGCGTCGGCGTCGGGGCGGTCTGGCCGCCAGGCTCAGTCCCCCAGACGAGCTGGCCGTTGAGGTAGAGCGTCGCCAGGCTCCAGGCCGCGTAACTCGTCTGATTCTGGTTCCAGGAATAGTCGTTGGCCTGGTTGTAGTTACTCCAGTCACTCTTATTAAAGCGCGTCTGTATTTCCCCGCTGTTTCCGTTCGCAGCGATACTACCCGCCCCGCTGGTGAACCCGACCTGGAGATACGTATCCGCGGTGCTTGTTGAACTGGTCAGCGAGACGAATGACGCGGTGACGTTGCTACAACCAGCCAGCGCGTAGTCACACGCGAATTGTTGGGCTTGAGTGCCATCGGCAGTGTACCAGTAACGAATGGTCAGATTACTCAATGAGACGCTGGAACTGGTATTATTGGCAATCTCAAAATGAGGACGAGGCGTGTTGGTGGTAGCGGACGTTGTCCCATCGGCATACTCCAGAATCAAACCACCGGCAGCGTTCGTGGTGGCGTGCGTCGTCAGCAAAGAAAGCGTCAGCGATGCCAGGAGCAACGCAAGAATTCCTAGCGTCCCTGCCACTCGATGAAATTGTTGAGGCTTCC
This sequence comes from Ktedonobacteraceae bacterium, assembly GCA_035650355.1. Classification (GTDB taxonomy): domain Bacteria; phylum Chloroflexota; class Ktedonobacteria; order Ktedonobacterales; family Ktedonobacteraceae; genus DASRHT01. The sequence continues at coordinate 40,833 of DASRHT010000123.1, read as the reverse complement.
TTGATGTAGTTTGCAAAGGCAGCATGTCTTTTTGCTCCTTCTTCTAGCTTGTTGTATAGGTCGTCACAAGGTAGGAGGATCTCCTTCTCAAAAACAAAAGGTACCATTGAGCGAAATCCGTTTCGTCTCAATGGAGGAAAGACATATTTCGCCAGAGAGAGTAAACGTGCATTTTTGTTCGCTTGAGTCTAGTGTAGAAGAGAGAAGCAGAGGATGCCAGAACAGGTAGCAGTCACTTGACCGTCAGATTCGCGACGGTAGGTTGGCGGTATCTAATGGGCGCGCTGGCGAGCCGCTATCATCGTACTTACCTTGCTCGTTCCTCCTCAGAGGCTTTTGAGCTGGGATCGCCCGCCGGACAAAATACGCCCAGCAAGCGTATTGGAGCGTTCCCAGTATTCTCAATACAATGGGGGAGCAGCGGCGGCAAATAGACGCTACTGCCCGCCTTGATAGGAAAGTCACCTGCCCCAATGTGGACCACACCCTCGCCCTCTATGATATAGATGACTTCTTCATACGTGTGCGTATGGAAAGGGGCGCGGCCATGCGGAATGAAGCCAACGAACTGCGTCACGTTCTGGCAGCCCATCCGTGGGTTCACCAGCAGCTTAAACCAGCGATCACCTGCTGGCAATGTTTTCTGTTCAGCCTCATCAACGGTATGCTCGCTCAAGGGAGCAACTTCGCACTCTGCCGCTCCGGGAGCTGGTTGTCCGGGCTGGGGAGAAAGAACCGAGACCAGCAGTAAATCCTGCTCACTTAGGTTTTCAATGCTGTAACGGCTCGCAGGCGGTGCCAGCATACCGATGCCTGGCTTGAGAGGGTACACCTTCCCGTCGATGGTTGCTCGTCCCTGCCCTGCTACAATGTAGATGATGTCTTCGCTGCCGTCATGCGACATCTCAAGCTTGCTGCCAGGCTCATAGCAAAAAATGCGCTGTTCCAGATTCTGGCAGCCCACCCTCCGATCAATGGCGACTCGCCAGCTTATGCCGAGATCTGGTTCAGTTTGCATCGGCAACTGCTCCGCGGTAATCACATATCCAGTTCGTTCATCCATCAGTGCGCGGTCCCCTTTCATACCAGTTCACAAGCTAAAGTGTAATATACGTCTCTATCTCAATAGAGGAAGTCGGTGACACCCCGCACGGTCTAGAGGACCGGCGACTTCTTCTGGCACTCCGCAATCCTGCCGGAACTCACCGCTTTATTTGGTCTGTCTGCCTAGAGTGTAACACAAACAGAAACACGCAGCCCACTCAACCGGGCACTCTTTTGTGCCGTGAGCAGTCGTCCCCTCTAATGCCAAACTCAAGGCAACAGAAACCTGGACGCCGCGCTATAGCGCCACGCTGGCCTTTGCCGTGGCTGTTGCTGCCATAAGAGTGTGTCATAATTATGTCTTGTGAACAGAAAAAAATGCCTCTGATACCTTATGATTGCGCACCCATGTGTGACTGCTAGAGGATGTACGACCTGGCTATGAAAGCGGCTTTGCCTATCGCCGTTCCCATTCCCCGCGCAAAAATGGCAGCAGTGAGGGAACAAACGGCGCATGCAGATCAGGAACGTGTCCGCCGTTGGGCACAATCCAGAGATAGGCGTGCGGCAGCGCACGGTACATGTCGAGCGCGATAGAGACCGGGTAGAATGGGTCACAGTCGCCAAAGATGATGAGCGTGCGGGCCGTGATCGTAGAGAGGGAGGAAGCGGTGAGATTCATATCATCATCCTGCTCCGCGAAGGCGCGTCCCAGTCGGAACAGCTCCTGGATCTGCGCATCTCCTTGCGGATGACGTTGCTGCAAGCGCCGCCGCTCTTCCGCGGAGACCTGCTCGATGGAGAAACTGCGCATGATCTGGCGCGCCTGTTCAGGATAAGAGTTGACAGCGCTGATCAGCACCATCGCCTCAACGCGCGCTGGCTGTTGCGTTGCCAGATGCAACAGGATGTTTCCCCCGCCACTGGCGCCAATTGCCTGAAAGCTTCCAATGCCAAGATGATCGAGCAATGCCCACACATCACGCGCCGCCTGTCGCTGCGTATATTGTCCCGATGGGTTAGTGGAGCGTCCATGCCCGCGCAGGTCAGGGATGATCAGACGATACTGGCGAGCAAGTTCGTCAAAAGAGATGGCCCAATCACTGCTCGCGCCGGTGTAGCCATGCAGCAAGAGCAATGGCTCGCCCTCTCCCGCATCAACGTAGTACATCTGCATATCCTGAAGTGATACGGTTCGTCCTGGCGGCAGTGAGGTTCTCATCGCATCTTTCCTACTCCTTGTTCGCGATGACGGCCATGAGCATGTCGATGCCAAAGGCGGCACCGAGCCGCTGCTGGTCCTGCTCGGGATTATAGGCAGCCAGGGAGACGACAGCAACGGGAACCGAACGCGTGACAGCAGCGACGGCCTCAACGAGATGGTGGCGTGGAGGCCAGTAGGGTGCAGGGGTCATGGCACCGGGGACGACCTGGGGGCCAGCAACATCGAGATCGATGTGTAAGTACCAGGTCGCGGCTTCCCTGGCCCGCGGCCTGATCGCCTGAGCCACACGCTCTCTAGCGCCAGCCTCCATCAAAGCGGAAGCATCGATGTGAAGGATGGGATGATGGGTCAGGGCGGCAACTTCTTCTGGATCGAGGTCGCTCGTGCCGATGAGAGCGGCAGCTTGGGGGCGCACCGGGTGGTCCAGACCAGCGGCCTCTCGCCAATCGGGAAACTCCCATCCCAGTGCCACAGCGTATGGCATCCCGCCCAGCAGTCCGGTAGTAGTTGTCTGCATCGTGTGCATGTCTGCGTGGGCATCAAACCAGGCGATCCCCGGTGTGCCCTTGACTTGGGCCAGACCTCCAAGTGGGCCGAGGGCGTGGGTGCAGTTTCCCTCCAACACGACGACGAACGTCTCATCAGGACGGCGCAAGGCGAGCTCCACCTCAGCAGCGGTACGCCTGGCAAGGTTGCCAAGATTGGTCACGGTATCACGGGTCCGTTCGCTTCTCGGCAACTCGATCCAAACCGGTTCGAGAGTATGATGCCCAGTAGCGCGGAGGGCATCAACCAGGCCTGCATCAAGAAATGCCTGAGGACCACGCGCCATTCCCCAGCGCGCCACATCGTTCTGATAAGGAACGCAAATAATTGCTATCTCCATGCTTTTCACTCCCTTCTACCGGCCATTCTATCACAACAGAGTAGAGCGATATCTTCTCTTACTCTTGCTCTCTTACGGATGATTGATCGTGATACCGGAGTGTGTTTGTGCATAACTGGCTGCGCTGGCCCCGGCTCGTCTGCCCAGGACTGCGCCGGCCATCAGGCCACTGCCGCCTGGATAGTTATGATAGAAGAGGCCTCCAACAAGTTCACCAGCGGCATAGAGTCCATTGATCGCATGATTATCTCTGTCCAGGACCCGACCTGCTGTATCAACATGCAGTCCTCCGAAGGTAAACGTAATGCCGCAGGTGACAGCGAAACCATAGAAAGGCGGTGTATCAAGTGGTAAGGCCCAGTTGGACTTGGCGGGTGAGAGACCCTTCGTGTGTTTTCCATCCTTGATTGCAGGATTGAAGGAACCCGGTTGGATAGCAGCATTAAATTCCGCGACAGTTCGTTCTAGGGCAGCGGCGTTGAGTGAAAGCTTCTCAGCCAGTGTCTGGATCGTCGGCGCTTCAAAGCGTGAGACGCCAGCAGCGGTATATTCGTCTTGACGCAACAGCGGCTCCGTTTTGGCATCAAACAATTGGTAGGCTATTGCGTTCGGTTGACGCAAGATTTCAGCCCCATATTTTGCGTAGGTGTAGTTCCGAAAGTCGGCCCCTTCATCCACGAAGCGCCGGGCTTCATTGTTCACGACAATACCCAGAGGATACGACTGTTTCGTGAGCAGATTCGTCAACACTCGATCTCCCGTTGGCGGAGCGGCGGCATCCCAGGCGGTGGCATGACATCCACTCCAGTGTCCATAGGCTTGCGCTCCCAGTGAGAGAGCCATCTGTAAACCATCACCGGTGTTATAGGGAGTGCCACGCACCTTTGCAAGATCCCACTGGGGGCCAAGATACATAGCACGCAGGCGTGGATCTGCCTCAAATCCTCCGCATGCCAGGATAACGCTTGGTGCGAGGATCTCCTCGCGCTGTTGCCCGCGCAGGCACACAACGCCGCTCACGCTCCTCCCATTGTGGTGTAGTAAGTCAACCACCGCTGTGTTGTAGCGCACCTCGATACCACGAGCACTCACGGCGGCAAACTGCTGTTCAACTAACCCTTGACCACCACCAACGGTTCCAACGACCAGCCCCCCCCAAAAACGGAGTCTCCCCTCGACTCGAAACGCCTGACGAGTAGATAACAGCGTCCAGCGAAGGCCTTTGCTCCCCAGCCAGTACGCCGTTTCAGTGGCCTCATTGACCAGGACTGCGGTGAGTTCGGGGTCGCAACGCCCCTGGGTGATGCGTTGCATATCAGCCAGAAAATGGCTCTTCGTATAAGGCGACACGTCAATTTCAGCGGCATCCTCATCAGTGAAATCACTGAGCAGTGGGCGCAAATCATCAAGGTGCTCAAATGTCAGGCGAAAAGCGCCTGCCGTGAAATAGCTATTGCCACCTCTCCACTCCTGTGGCGCCTTTTCCAGCACCAGGACTCTCTCTACACGCTCTCGCGCTGCCAATGCAGCCGAGAGAGCTGCGTTGCCAGATCCTACAATAACGACATCGTACTCATGCTGCATATCACTCTCTCCCTCCTCCAGGGTGGCGCCTCAGGAAAGCAAAAACCCTTGCCCCAGGTGATCTGTGGCCTCGATGAGAAATTCATGGCGACCGGTGAGAAACGCTGTTCCGCTAACTTCAGGAATGATGGCCTCAAAGGGCCCCACCGTTGTCCGACCTGCTATTCTCCCGCTGAAGACGCTCCTGGCCCCTAAAATGCTCTCAATCACGACAGGCTGATCGTCGGCGACTTCCCCCAGGGCCGCGTGGAGCGCCAGACGCGCTGATACGCCCGTCCCGGTTGGGGAGCGATCTACTTCCGCGTTGGCGAAGACGCAGATATTGCGACTCTGGTGTGCGGGATCTTGCGGGACATCGGTCAGAATCGTGCCATAGAGAAAGCCCAGGTCCTCTTCCAACGGATGTGTGATCGAGAGCCTGGTAGTTACCGCCTCCTTGATGGCTGAACCCGCAGCAACGAGCTGTGCCGTTGCTTCTGGCACTACCCGCAATCCTACGCGTTCAGCCGGCAGAATCGCATAAAATGCTCCACCAAAGGCGATATCGACCACCACCCTCCCATAGGTCGGCAGCTCAACTTCGACCTCCCGCGCATACACGAACGAAGGGACGTTGAGGAAAGAGACACGCTCGACCTGCCCAGTGCTGTCATGGTGCGCTGTTGCGCGCACCAGCCCGGCTGGCGTGTCAAGGGTGACAGAGGTCTGCGGTCCCTGTGGGCGGATCGCTCCGGTTTTCACGAGTGTGCTCACCAGGGCAATGATGCCATGTCCACACATGGTGCTATAGCCCTCATTGTGCAGAAATAGCACGCCCAGGTCGGCCTCCGGCGTGACGGACGACGTGAGCACCGCCCCGTACATATGGAAATGCCCACGCGGCTCCCAGAGCACTGCCTTGCGGAGATGGTCGTAATGCTCCTGCATGAAGCGTCGCCGCTCTAGCATAGTTGCGCCCGATAAAGGGGCCAGCCCACCCGTGATGATGCGCAGCGACTCACCAGCGGCATGAGCATCAATGGTCCTGAGCAAGATGGTCCCTTCTGCCGGACGATACTGTGTCCAATCGAGCTCCATTGGTTTCCTCCTTACGAAACGCAGCCACTGGAGAAAGGGAATGGTGTTTCAGTATACGACATCTTTTGCATTGGCATGGTCTCTTTCTAACGAGAGCGTCCGCGCATCTCAAAGGTGGGGTCGTTATTGCTCGGAACGTGCGCTCCAGTGCTCTAGAAATGGCCCCACCCGTTGTAGGCCGTTGTATCCAGGACAGCGAACCAATCGAAATCGGTGAAGCTGTGGGCGCCCAGCGGTTCCACATAGGACCTGTTTTTCTTACTGCCAGAGCGAATCGGAAGTGCCGCAATTTCCTCAGCAGGAAGCCCTTGCCCTTGATGGGTGGGAATGAACCGTACCGGCCCGGGAGCGGCTGTGAGTCGTGCCTCAAGCGTCCCGATTTCTGGCTGGCCGATCCCGTTGGCAGACGATTCGCCTACGGCTGAGCCGATGACGACATAGCGACGACCGAACATTGTATGAAGATGCGCTCCAACGGGCCACCAGATCACCGTCTCATTCCCCCATTGCCATTGCACCTTTTCATGCTTGAGATGGCTATTGTGGGCAAAAATCAAGATGTTGCCTCGATCCTGTTCACGGGAGACGATGTACGCCAGATTCTCTGCCATCATCGCGGCTCGTATGCCGAGCAGGATGGCCTGGCGTTGCTCAGATGTTTGCGCGAGCTTAGCATGATAGTGCAGGAGTTGCCGAGCCGTCACAGCATAGTGGACAGCTTCCAGATAGCGGCTCTCGTCGCTCTTTGCGATCAGTCCGGGACGACGCACATGCAGTTCTGCAATCAGATCCTCTGTCTCGATCCGCAGAGCGGTTGCCTGCGGTGATCGACCTATCGCTTGCGTCGGGTCGAACGCGGCAGCCGGATTCTCCCAGGCAGCGTCCTGTCCGAGCAGCGGGTCGATCCGGCTTCGGTACTCCTGGCCGAGGGCCTCATTAACTGAACTGAGGTAATCAAGCGCAAGGTGGAGTGTCTGGCGGGGACTATCTGTGCTCATATCGGTCGGGCTATCGAAACCATAGAACTGAAGTTTCATAGGGTGCGCTGGATCAGCATTGTAGCGTCTCATCCATTCGACAAGTTCTCTATTCGCTTCGAACGTTCCGAACCCGTGGCTCAATCCAGTCTCCTGCACCTCCTCATAGGATGCTGGACCGCGGCCAAGCACGTATTCGTTGACGATGCGTCCCCGAGGAAAACTGCTCTCAATGGCAATGGCGCTGTAGCCATGGGCTTCGACAAGACGTTGGAAGAGCTGGTTGCGAAGGACCAGCAGCTCTTCCCCTCCATGAAGCGCCTCTCCAAAGCCAAGCAATGAGACCGAATCGCCAAGTGAAGCGATCACCTTATCAACGGCGGCGTTGAAGTCCGGGCGAGAATCAAGCGAGCAGGGGATCGCTTCGTGTGCAATCCAGTCGTCGAGTGTCGCATATACTTCTGCTGCGTGCGTCATGAGTCTACCCTCCGTTATTTTCGCTGTAAATGCCTTCAATTGCATGCATGCATCTCCGATCCAGGCTGGCCAGGCTTTTTCTGGATCACATGCTTTTTCTGGATCACATGCTTAATCTACAACACCGATGCAAGATTGGAGGGTTAGCGAGGGTAATGTTCTTGTGCCATGTGATATAAAGAGAGATGTATTTGAGAGAAGTCTCCATAACGGACTTGAGGGTTTTACATGGAGCTTCGTCATATTTTACGTACTATTGATCTCGCCAGAGTTGCAGGAATCAGCGTTCAGCAGGTGCGCAACTACCCTCGAACTCGGTCGAGGAGCAAGCGCGCGGGCCAACAGACCCGCGCGCTACGCTTCCTGCTTCGATCACATCTGCCGCCGTGGATACGTACCCTATGGTAGCGTTATGCCGTTAGGGATAGCTCACCACAGTGACCGGCTTATCCGGGTTGGCTGTGGTTGACGACCCACCAATGCCGTTGATCACGTTCTGGATACCACCGGACGCAGACGTGGAGAGGAAGATCGTGAGCAGATCATGCAGGCTGCCCGCCGGCAAGGTCGTGGGAACCTCAAAGGCGTTTGCTGCCAGAATGTTCACCCCCTGATTGAAGAAACTGTAGCTACCCATGCCAAACCCTTTGAAACTGGTCACATTGCTGGCAACCTTGAAGGCAGCCCAGCCGTTAACACCGGGAGCCTCCATCCACGCCGCCTGACTGGGTGGGTCGTAGGGCATCTCGTTCTGGAAGAAGATGTCCGTGCCGCCATTGCCATTCCAGATCACCTCGAACTGCTGGTAGTGCTCGACGAACAGGCCGTACGCGATGACGTTGTCGCCGTTGACAGTGACGCCAGTATTAGCGGTGTTGCTGGTCCAACCGACTCCGGTGCCGTGGTCGGCCCGCCACGCCCAGATGTCATCGAGAATGACGTTGGCGCTGTTGACAACCAGACTGGTCGTTGCCTTGCCCACGGCTGCCCCGCCAATACGGAAGAACACATCACTAAGCGTCGGCGGATCAGAGGCGAACTGGTTGTTGTTCATGGGGCTGCTTCCAACCTGAAGCAACACCGGCGAGTTCGTTGTGCCTGCGTCAAAGAGTATGCCGGAGATCATGACCCCTGGCACATTGGCGACCTGCATAGCCACGATCCCGTTTTGGGGGAGTAGCGTTGCGATACCGAGGCCGAGTACCACGGTATCGGGATTCGTCACGTTGATAGTCTGGCTCAGATTATAGATACCAGGAGTCAGGATCAGATTCTGACCGCTCGCTAGCGCGCTATTGATCGTCGCCGCAGAGTCGCTCGGCTGGGCAATGAAGAACTTGCTGATCGGGAGAGACGAGCCAGGCGTTGGGCCATTCGCCCAGGTCGTGCCGGAGGTGTTCGTCTGCACCGAAGGGACGAAGACGTTGTCGTTCCCGCTGGAATCTGTGAACAAGTATGGCGCCTCGCGGGTTACCGGACTGGTTCCCAGCGTGGTGAATGGACCGCCACACGAAGACGCAGCGGGGAAGCACTGGGCGGGCGCGCCCACGACACCAGAAAACACCTGATTCCAGACGCCATTGCTCCAGCCGGTAATCTGGCTGTTCCTGATTATCCACTGTTGCTGCGAGCCATTGGTGATATTGCTACCCGTGATTTTTGAGTCGGCGATGAAACCGCCACTCGCAAAGTTCGGCTGGGTACAAAAGTCCTGAAGCGTCGTGGTTCCGTTGATCTCAACCCGGCGCATCGGCGCGGCCTGTGACACCGCCCAGAATTCGCCATTCTGGCAGCCCGCGTTCGGCGTGGTCACATTGATGGTCAAGTTTGACAACGAGCGCCAGAAATTTACCAGCGCGGTACAGTTATTGGTGCCGAAGCACTGATTGAAGACATCGATGGACCCGTTGATGACAACGTCGGTCGGGGAGCGACCGAGACCCGCCACGGTGGTATAATATCCGACCTGAAAGTTGAGCGGGGTGGTACTGGACCCATAGGTGCCGGGTTCGAAGAGCAGTGCAAAGCGCTGCGTTCCGAACTGGTTGGAGATCTGCTGGTTTGCCACCGAGTTGACCGTTGACTGGATCTGACTCAGCGGCATGCTGGGGGTGAAGATGAAGACATTGGGACCAAAGTTGGGAGGACCCGAGGTTGGAGTCGAGGTTGGCGTAGGGGTCGGCGTGGGTGAACCGCCGCCCAGCACTTCGATGCCGTTGACCTGGGCGTTATCTGTCACCGTGATGAACTGGATGGTGACGGTCCCGCTGGAACTGGTCGTGGCGGTGAACTGCTCCACCACCGCTTTACTGGCCCCTCCTGCGGTGGCAAAAATGTCAAAGTTGGTCAATACCTGAGTCCCGTTGATAGTGACGTTAAAGATGCGTTTCCCTGCCGCTGTCCAGAACGTTTCGGCAAAGTGCAGGCGTACCGTGACGGACGCATTGGCCGCTAGACCAGGAATCGTGTAAGTAAAGTTGCCGAAGCGATTGCTCTGGTAGACCGCCTGCGGAGCGGGATTGGTCGCGCCGCTGGTGTCGATGGTATTACTAACGCTGGCAGTCGAGCCGCCGCTAAAGTCGGTATCAGCGATGAACGGCGAGGTTGTCGGACCGCCAGCGTTGATTTGCACGCTCCCCGTGGGAGGTGAGCCGCTACTCAGCACTTCGATGCCGTTGACCTGGGCGTTGTCGGTCACCGTGATGAACTGGATGGTGACGGTCCCGCTGGAACTGGCTGTGGCGGTGAACTGCTCTACCACCGCTTTACTGGCTGCCCCGGCGGTGGCAAAGATGTCAAAGTTGGTCAGCACCTGAGTCCCGTTGATGGTGACGTTAAAGATACGCTTGCCTGCTGCTGTCCAGAACGTTTCGGCAAAGTGCAGGCGCACCGTGACGGACGCATTGGCCGTCAGACCAGGGATGGTGTAGGTAAAGTTGCCGAAGCGATTGCTCTGGTAGACCGACTGGGGAGCAGGATTGGTCACTCCACTGGTATTGATAGTGTTGCTGACGCTGGCAGTCGAGCCGCCGCTAAAGTCGGTGTCAGCGGCGAAGGGCGAAACTGCTGGACCACCAGCATTGATCTGCACATTGCCCGCTGCATGAGCAATAAAGGAACGCGTGAAGAGGAGAGAAGCGGAAAAGAGTCCGATCACGCAACACAGGAGCATGATCATCCCGATCAGCCGTTGAATACGTTTGTGACGCGTTGGAACTCCGCGAGAGTTAGCATCCATGACATCTCCTTATCTCATTGGTTGAGAAAACAGGCATCACTCCATAAAAGGCTCGACTGGAAAACAGACTTCCGATAATTTACGAAAATATAGCCGCAATGTAAAGGGGAGAGCGGTAGATGATCGCTGTTGTGCTGCAAAGGATGAAGGAACATGAAGATTTTCTTCCTGCACTGAAGGAGTGGCGCTCCTTGCCTCATGCTGGTAAAGTACGCATCTACACGAGACAGCTCGATTGGAGCAGGATGCTTTGCTGATCTGCCCTGTTCGAAATTTTACAAAAACGATTTCGCAGCTATTCTGGAATATAATGAATTTTTCGCCAATTGTCAAGTTGTACGCGTGAGAAGATTTTAGCCCCTCCTGATCTCGGGGTGGGGGGTCCTCACAGTGAGAGTGGCTGGCAAGATTGGCGTTCGATAAACTCGGTGGGCAGCACTACGCGCGTTAATTCCAGCCCTTCCCCGTCGATCAGGCGCAGAAGCATTGTTGCTGCCGTACGTCCCAATGCCAGGCGTGGGACATGCACAGTGGTAAGCGGAGGATTCATGATTTCGGTGTAGGGGAGATTATCGAAGCCGATCACGCTCATATCACCAGGCACTGTCAAGCCCAGTTCATGCAGTGCTCGATAAACCCCTGCGGCCTGGCGGTCGTTGCCCGCGAAGATGGCTGTGGGCGGCGCTGGCAGTTTTAGCAGGGTTCTGGTTGCTGTATAACCATCAACTTCGGTAAAGTTCCCAGCGCACTCCAACTGCGGATCAAGCGACAGATTGGCTGCATCCAGGGCCGCGCGATAGCCAGCAATACGCTCGATGGCATCTCTTGCCGGCGCGGTCTTGCCGATATAGGCGATCCGCCGGTGACCAAGTTTGATCAGATAGGTGGTTGCGACAAAGCCTCCTTCCCAACTGGTAATTTTCACTGAAGGGGTTTTGCTAAGCTGGCTGCCCTGATTGTGAATGAGCACAAAAGGGTGGCCCGAACGTTCGAGGTGCTTAACGGTCTCGTCGGATGGAAGGACCAACAGAATACCATCTGTGGAATGATCGGTGACGGTATTGATCCATCGCACCTCTTGTTCTGCTCGATAGCCGGTCGAGGTCAGCACCATGCGTACTCCCGCTTCGCGCAGCACCTGGGCCACTCCCTCTAAAATAGGCAGAAAATATTCATCGTCCAGGCGCGGTAAGATCAGATCCACGAGCCCAGTTTTTCCTTGCCGTAAGGCGCGAGCCGCGCGATTGCGTACAAAGCCATACTCTTCAATCACCCGCTCAACCCGCTCACGGGTTGGCAGAGCCACATCCGTGCGGCCATTCAACACCTTCGAGACGGTTGGCACTGAGACACCCGCGATTTGCGCAATCTGCGTAATGGTCGGGCGCCCATCTGTGCTATGCCTTTTTGCCATCGGTACATCCTCTCTCCATACTTTCAGAAATTTTCGGCCTATTATAGCACAAAGGTACACGTTCTCGTGAGATTTTGTAAGACGAATAGGCATTGGATCAGGGTGATATGTTTGGGTCGCGCTCGATATGGAGTTCATGATCTATGCCGGACGGACAATCAGGTTTGGGGAGAAACGCTCCTTCTCCTATGACTGATCCTTGTTCGGTTGTACTACTGGAAGCGCCGCGTGGCCCAGCAGTGTATCTATGGCGTGGACATGAATCCCCTCGCTGTGGAACTGGCAAAGCTTTCCCTCTGGTTAGCCACCGCCGCCAAAGGATATCCGCTCAATTTCCTGGATCATCATCTTCGTCCCGGCAATGCCTTGGTAGGTGTCTGGTTAGAGGAAGCGGCGACGGGCGAACATCCCAGGACGAAGCTGGCAAAGCAGCGCGGCGAGCAATGGCTTGATCAGGAGGATGCGAGCAAAAACGGTGAAGGTGATGGAGAACTCAGGCAGTTCTCTATGTTAGAGGACGAGGGCTTCCGGCAACAGCTTCACAGCGCGCTGGATATTATGAGCAATATCGAGCTGATACCGGGCAATACCATCGGCGAAGTCAAGCGACAAGAGGCGGCGTATGAAGAACTGCGTCGGCAGTTCGTGGAAAAGTACCAGTCGCTGATGCATCTGGGAACTGCACTTTTCTATGATATTGATGTAGAACGCAGTCGCTGGGGAGCCGTTGCTGAATATGCCGTGAAATCCGTTGACCAACCAGAAGCATCTCCATTCTAGTAGAGCAGGAAACGAAGTATCAATACGGTGAATGGTAGTAGTGACTATCGTTTTCACCGGAGCTCGCAAATGTAGGACATGGCAGGCTTGCCGTTGAGCGTGAGCTCACCGACGACGACGAAGCCGTTGTGTTCAAGCACCTTGCGCGAGGCCGGATTGTCCAGTGTGACCCTCGCGCGTAGTCTGGTGAGTCCGTACTTTGTGGCGGCGAGTTCGCGCACCTTGCCCACCGCCGCTGTGGCCAGTCCCCGCCCCGAGACCTTCTGCGCGATCCGATATCCCAGCTCCGCTGACCCGTCTGCCACTTCGACCAGGTTCACCCGCCCAACCACCTCGCCGTGCTCGGTCATCAGCACATGGAAGTAATCCGTCCCGGCGGCCTGCCGCTCGAGCAGTTGCGCATGCCGCGTGTCGAACTCGGCGAAAAACTCGTCCCCCCGATCCGGTATCACCGCCGCGAAGTAGGCCCGATTCTCCCGCTCGAACTCAAGCAGGGCTGGCGCGTGGTCGAGGCAGACCAACTGAAGGTCTGGCATGGGAAGTTGGAGGCGAGGTCTCGCTTCCGACCCAGTTCTCTTGTCCTCCTTCGATTCCCTGTGGGTGGGATTCCTGCTCACGGCCTGCCCTCCTCCTGAGTAAGTGTAGATCAAGCGCTCCCACGATCAATCAGCTCGCGATGCGCGAACGCAATTTACAACTCCTCCAGAAAGTATGCCAGAGGAGAAGCGGTTTTGTCCAGGAAAGTTTGCCCAGTCCACAGGGCTTCTCAAAAGTTGGTGCGTGCTCTGGCTGCTCGCGCCTTCGGCGCTCAAAGGGAGAGGAAGGTGCTGGCTGTGGGCGCAGCCCACAGCCAGCACCTTCCTCTCCAGAACGGCTCGCTTGCGAGCCGTTCTGGATGAAAAGACAACTTTTGAGAAGCACTGGCCCAGTCCAGTGCTCAAGATTCAGGGCAATTTCTCTCATTATGGTTTAGTGCTCTAGAAGATGCATAATAATTGCGCGCAATGCCTCCATGATCTTTGCTGCCAGCCCCTTTATCGTTTCAGGACGATACTGGTTGATGCTATAGATCCAATTCACCTGCAACTGACCGTCGGCTATGAAACTCGTGATGATGAGTGGGGCAGGCTGAATCTCTGTGAGATCCATTGTATATGCTCTTCCGTTGTAAGGCCCCGATATCTTGAATTCACCGATCTCTGGAACGAGCAGCGATCCTAAGTAATTAAAGTAGACAGTCGGTTGCGGCAACTTTTCTAGCCGCTCTACGATGGTTGTATCCTTGCTCATGTAGCGCAATGCACTATAGCCAAGTCCTTTGTTGGGCACTTGCTGGAGTTGGCTATGGACGTAGTGGAGCAGAGCTTCTTGCGTTGCGGTTGCGTCTCTCTCAAGCAGCAGGGGGAAGTCCAGCGCCAGCGTTCCCAGCGTGTGAGAGAGATCAATATCGTCGAAGATCGGTTCGCGCCCATAGCCTTCAACCGTGACGAGGAGTGCATACTGACCGCTCCATGCCGTGAACGCCTGAAGCAAGGCCGTGAGTAATACATCATGCATGTGCAGGTTATCTCGCTTAGAGACGAGCCGTTGTAGCTGTGCGGTCTCCTCGCGACTGAGCATGTCGAAGCTGCCCCGCAGTGAACTGCCATCGTTTCTGCCCTCTGGATAATCGAGGGGGAAAACAGGGGCATGTTGGCGGCCATCGGAGAGCCAATAGGCAAGCTCAGCCTTTGCTGAAGCAGATTGTGCATGCTCACTCAAACGATCTGCCCATTGTTTATACCCGGTCGTCTTTGGTGGAAAGTGGATCTTGCCGTCATCACGCAGTTGTTGGTACGCTATCTTGAGATCTTCGATCAAGATCTGCCAGGATTGCATATCAACCACTAGACTATGCCCAACCACGACCAGCGGCGTTGGCCTGCCTGGCCCCAGCAGACACAGGGCTACTCGTAATAATGGCTCTTCGGCGAGTTTGAAATGTAACACCATTTGCGTTGCTAACTGCATCACAGCCGAAACCTGTTCTACTTCTGGCAGATACGAGAAATCAACATACCACAGGGGCAGGCGCTTTGGAAGATCGGTGAGAGCGAGCTTCCAGCCCGTTGCTTCCTGAATAGATTGTAAGCGCAGGGCATCATGATAGCTCAAGAGATGGTCCACTACCTGCTCCATGAGTCGCGGATCAAATGGTTCTGGCGTCTCGACGATATAGGCCATGCTATGGCTGGTTGGGTCGCCCATGCCCGGCTCTAAATTTGCACGCTGGGCGGGCATCATCGGCACCGGGCCACGCGCTATTCCCTGCTCGGCGAGAATGGCAACGGTGCCGACCACCGCTGCCAGTTCCGCCACTGTCTGATGCTGGAATAGCTGCTTGACGGTGATACCATAGCCCATCTGACCGGCCTTCGATACAACTCTAATGGTGAGCAGCGAGTCGCCGCCCAGTTCAAAAAAGTTGTCGTGGATGCCGACCTGTTCGCAGCCCAACACCTGACTCCAGATCTCGGTCAGCGCTTTCTCAACGGCGGTGCGAGGGGCAACAAATTCGCTCTTCAAAGCTGCCCTGCCCCCATCTGGAAGAGGCAAGGCTTTATAATCGAGCTTGCCATTTGGCAGGAGGGGAAGCGCTTTCAACTCCACGATGGCATGAGGGATCATATACGCTGGCAGGCGCTGTTTCAGATAGGCTCGTAGCTCGGGCAACAAATGGCTGCTTTGCTGCTCGCGGAATGGCTCATTGGCATAGCTGGCCCACGATCCGTCAAACGCGTCTGCTGAAGCAGAGAGATCGGCACTGACCTGCGCCTCCTGATGGATCAAGTACGCATCGAAGCATTCGGGAGCGCCTGCATCAGACCATGTTACGCTGACGCGATAGGGCAGATGCTCTTGCATGGTCCAAAAGTCTTCCGGCTCGACTCCCTGATCCATGTTCTGGTGACGCAACTGCTCCCAGAGCGCGCTCACCCTTTCAGGAAGGTCTTGCCTGTACTCGATCTGTCCCTTTGCCAGAAGAGTGAGAGCGGTGACATCGGCCAGCACACGGGCATTGGGGATATGCACAAGATGCAGTGTGGCTGGTTGCTCTTCTTTCAGCAGATGGTGCAGGGCTGATAGGGTGAGTTGTTCCTTGCGCCAATCCAGAGTAGGGCCGTGTTGGGGTGAGCCGCAGGCGTCCGCGCTGCGCAGCACGACATCATAGCGGAAGCGCGTCAGTTCGTTGTGGGCGCGCCCCCGTTTGAGTTGCACTTCAACCTCTTTGATCTGGGGCAGGTGCGATAGCAGGGCAGTGAAGAATGCGGGGTCAATCACTAGCTCATGCTCACGCGCCATGCGCCTCTGGATCAGCGTTCTTAGCTGTTCAGTGAAGAGGGAGAGTGGAGCCTGACGCAGTTGAACCGAGGTTTGGAAGACTTCCAGCAGCTTCAGGTTGCGCACATCGCCTATGAAGATTGAGCCGCCGGGAGCAAGCAGACGAGAGGCATCTTCCAGCACCTGTACAAGATAGTCGATGTCAGGGAAATACTGCACCACAGAGTTCAGGATGATGGTATCGAAGTAGCCGGGCCGTTCCTGCGCCAGCTCACCAAACTCGTCGGCCCTCTTCTGTAGCAGTTCAACGTTTGCGAGTCCCTGCGCCGCAACGAGCTTTTGTAGGTCCTCAAGTACAACTGGCGAGAAGTCGCTGCCCCAATAGGTTTCGCAGGATGGAGCAATGCGCAAGAGCAGGAGGCCGGTGCCGCAGCCGATCTCAAGTACACGACGCGGTTGCAGTGCCAGGATACGCGCCACTGTCGCATCAACCCATTCGTACATCTCATCGGCTGGAATGGGCTGGCCGGTATAACTACTCTTCCACCCCTGAATATTAAAGGTCGGGTCCTGGGGCGCTTCCGCATCCTGATAGGAGGTGTCAAAGACCTGTTGCCAGTAGTTGACCTGTTCATCTGTCTGATCGCTTGCGTTCTCCTGCTGGTTGAGCCGAGGGACAACATAAGCAACCAGCCGCTTCTCGCCAGGTGACGCCTGCTCTCCGCCTCTTCTCTGGGCAATAACAACAGCATCAGAGATGGCCGGATGCTGGCGCAGGGTCGCTGCGATCTCCTCCAACTCGATACGATACCCCAGCAGTTTGACCTGATGATCGTTGCGGCCTACATACTCGATGCATCCGTCAGGAAGGTAGCGCGCCAGATCGCCGGTGCGATAGAGGCGCGCCCCTGGCTGCCGCCCGAAAGGATCGGCGATAAAGCGTTCGGCTGTGAGATCCGGGCGTGCAAGATAGCCGCGTGCGATGCCTGCGCCGCCAAGATAGATTTCACCCACAACCCCCACCGGTACCGGCTCCATCCTGCTATCCAGCAGGTAGGTCGCAACATTTGCTATGGGGTGACCTATGGTGACTTTCGCTCCCGCCGGTGAAGGCTGGAAAGCGAAAACGCTACTCCAAACGCTGCCCTCAGTTGGTCCGTATTCATTGAAGAGATCAGTATGTGGTACGAGCTGGTAGTGCCGTTCGACCAGTGCCTGCGGGCAACTCTCTCCGGCCACAATCGCCACGCGCAGATGGGCCAGCGCCCGAGCTTCGGGCGCATTCAGCAGCAGCATGTAGAGCGAGGGAACGGCCAACGTATGAGAAATCTGCTGCTCCTCAATGAGATGCAGGAGGGAAGCGGGATCAGACTGCCCTCCCTCTGCGGGCATGACAAGGCTCCCGCCCTGGCACAGGGTCCAGAAGAACCCGGCAACCGAACTATCGAAGGAGAACGAGGAGACCAGCAAATAACGCGCCACCGGCTCCTGATACCAGTGCAAACGAGCAGAGGTGGTATGGAGCAGGTTTCCCTGTGTCACCATTACTCCCTTAGGCTCGCCGGAGGAGCCAGAGGTGTAGATCACATATGCAAGGTGCTCGCTGCTGGTTGAGACGGGCAGATTACACACATCATAGCCAGCTAGCAGCTCCCATGCGGTATCAAGACACACAATTCGGGCCGCAGTAGAGGGCAGGGTTGCCAGATGCTTTGTCTGCGTGAGTACAATTGGCACCTGGCTCTGTTCCAGAATAAAGCCCACGCGACCTGCGGGATAGGCCGGATCGAGAGGAAGATAGGCCGCGCCAGCTTTGAGAATGCCCAGGATGCAGATCGCCAGTTCAACGCAACGCTCCATATAGATGCCCACCAACCGATCCGGGCCAATCCCGTTCTCCTTGAGCAAGTGTGCAAGCCTGTTGGCTTGGACATTCAGGGCGCCATAGGTCAACTGCCCCTCTTCGCATACCAGCGCAATGGCAGCGGGCGAACAGTCTACATGACGCTCAAACCACTGTGTAATGCTCTGTTCCTGAGGGGAAGGCATTTGGGTAGCATTCCATGCATGAAGGACCTCCTTGCCGAGCGACTGACCGAAGGTAGACGCGGTAGCGGCGTTGTCGCTCGGCATATGAAGGAGACGATGGCGCTCGTCAGGAGTAAGCAGGGAGAGGCGAGAAAGCTGCTGCTTGGGGTTGGTAATGGCGGCTTCCATAAGCATGAAAAAGTGCCCCAGCAACCGTTGCATCGTTGTCTCTTCAAACAGATCGCGGTTGTACTCGATCTCCAGATACGTGTGCTGCTCATTACTGATCAGGAAGAGCGTCATGTCAAACTTTGAGGTTGCCGTCGCTGTCACCAGGGGTTGCAGTTCAAGCTCCGGCAATTTCAGAACAGTGCCGGGCGTATTCTGAACCACCAGCAAGACCTGCACCAGTGGATTAGTGATACTCAAATCCCGCTCCGGCTGCAATTCATCAACGAGTTGCTCAAAGGGCAGATCCTGATTAGCATAGGCGTCCAGACAGACCTCACGTACGCGCTGCAACAGCTCGCGGAATGTGGGATCTCCCGCCAGATCAACGCGCATCACCAGCGTATTGACAAAGAAGCCGATCAGCGACTCGATCTCTGCTCGGTTGCGGTTCGCAATCACTGTACCGATGGGGATGTCGTCCCCGCCGGTGTAGCGTGCAAAGAGTGTGGCAAAGATTGCCAGCAGCAGCATAAAGAGCGAGACATTTTCCTGTTGTGCCAGGGCCAGCAGTTGCTGCGCCAGATGCTCGGGCACCTGTTGCGAGACCCAGGAGCCGCGAATGGTGTAAATCGCTGGCCGTGGGTGATCTACCGGCAATTGGAGCCGGGGCAGGTCGGCAAGCTGCTCCTTCCAGTAGGTAACCTGTCGTTGTAACACCTCTCCCTGTAACCACTGCCGCTGCCAGAGGGCAAAGTCAGCGTATTGGATGGGTAGAGCGGGCAACGGCGCAGGCTCTCCCGCCAGAGCAGCAGAGTAGAGCGCGACCAGCTCGCGCACAAATACTCCCAGCGACCAGCCATCGGAGGCAATGTGATGGACGACAAGCAGTAATACATGGTCATCTACGGACAATCGCAGCAATGTGATGCGTAAGGGACGATCTCGCCCCAGGTCGAAGGGTCGCAGCCCTTCCTGCGTCGTCAGTTGTTGAACCGCAGCCTCGCATTCCTCTTCGGGTAACGCACTCAGATCAACCAGTGGAAACGCCACCGCTGCTGGGGGGGCGATGACCTGTCTCGGCTCCCCATCTATCGTTACAAAAGTGGTGTGCAGGATCGCATGGCGTGTCACAATCGTTTCAAAGGCGAGGCGCAGCGCGGCCATGTTCAGGTCCCCAGTGAAGCGCCATGCCTCGGGGATGTTATAGAGGGGAGTGCCAGGCTCGAATTGCTCCAGAAACCAGAGGCGTTGTTGCGCAAAGGAAAGCGGGAATGGTGTATTCTCCTTGCTGACACGCGCTATCGATGTTGTAGGAGTACCATGCTGTGCATCTGATCCTTGCGTCGTACTTCCCCTTCGTCGCTGTTCAATTTGCAGCCTTTTTCTTGTAAGAATGGCCTCAGCTAATTGCGCAATCGTAGGGCCGTCAAAGATGGTGCGCACCGGCAACTTTACCTGAAAGGCTTCTTGCACGCGCGATATCACCTGAGTTGCCAACAACGAGTGACCACCCAGCGCAAAGAAATCATCATGCACGCTCACCCGCTCAAGATCAAGGACTTCACACCATGTTCGAGCTATAGCCTCTTCAACGGCGTTGCGTGGGGCAACAAAGGGCGCGCCGGTGACAGGCTGACCCGGCGGCGGTAGTGCGCGACGATCCAACTTGCCGCTACTGGTGAGAGGAAAGGCGCGCAAAGTGACAAAGGCAGAAGGGATCATATACTCTGGCAGCCATTTTTGCAGATAGGACCTGAGTTCAGCGGCGAGCGCCTCGCCCTGCTCGGTCACGACATAGGCAACCAGTCGCTTCTCATGAGGAGGGTCTTCGCGCAGCATTACCACTGCTGCCTTAATAGCCGGATGTTGCGTCAGGGTCTCCTCAATTTCCCCGGGCTCAATGCGATATCCGCGCAGTTTGATCTGGCTATCACAACGCCCCCAAAACAGCAGCGACCCATCTGGCAGATAGGAGACCAGATCGCCAGTGCGGTAGAGCCGCGCCCCAGGCACAACGCCGAAAGGATGGGGCACAAAAGCGGCTGCGGTCAGATCGCTCCGCTTGCAATAGCCGCGCGCCAGACCAGAACCACCGATATACAGTTCCCCAGGCACACCCACAGGCAACGGCTGCAACCTCGGGTCCAGTACATAGATCTCGGCATTGGTCAGAGGTTTACCAATTGGCGGGCGCTCCCAGCCCGCTTCGCAAAGCTGCCACGTCGCGCAGACCGTCGCTTCAGTTGGCCCATACGCATTGATCACGCGACAGTGATCGAGCCAGCGCCCTACAGTCTCACCAGAACAAGGCTCACCGGCACTGATGAGTGTCTGAAGATAGGGATAGGCCTCCTGGTCTGGTGACGGCAGCGTATCGAGGGCCGAAGGTGGCAAGGTCACCGTCGTAATAGCCTGCTCATTGAGCGTCTGCGCCAGATCATCACCCGGTCTGATGCTTTCTGCTGAGGCCAGACAAAGAACAGCGCCCGAAAGCAGCGTCGTCACCAACTCGGATACAGCAGCATCAAAGGCCCAGGAAGCGAACTGAAGCACGCGGCTGGAGGGAGTGAGCTGAAAGGCCGCTATCTGCGCAACCGCCAGATTACTCAGGCCGCTATGAGAGACCTGTACCCCTTTAGGAGCGCCGCTGGACCCCGAAGTTGAGATGACGTAAGCCAGATTGGTCTGCGCATTGACGAGACAGGGATTGGCACAACTTTCCTCAGCAATCTGCGACCAATCTCTTTGCAGAGAGAGCACATGCATCCTCGCCGAAGGAAACAGATGAGCAAGGGGGTCCTGCGTCACGATCACCGGCGGCTGGATATCTTGCAGAATAAATTGCAAGCGATCAAGAGGCACACGCGGATCAAGAGGCAGATAACCTCCTCCCGCCTTGAGCACACCAAGCGTCGCCACAACCAGTTCCAGTGAACGCTCCATACAGATGCCTGTGACCACCTCCGGGCCTACTCCTTGCCTGCGGAGCGCATGCGCTAACCGATTGGCGCATATATTGAGCCCGGCATAGCTCAGATGCTGGTCTGCGTAGACGAGCGCAATCGCGTCGGGTGTCCGCTCTACCTGCTCCTCGAACAGTTTCTGAACTCCCTTGTCAGGATACTCCCCAAACTGCGTATTCCATTCACTGAGCAATTGCTGACGCTCACGCACCGTCAATAGTGTGATCTCGCGCAGACGCAGCCCTGGCACGCTCACCATCGTTTCAAGGATCACCCGCAAGTGCCCAAGCAGGCGCGCTATCGTCTCCTCCTCAAAGTGCTGCTGATAGTAGGCACGCAGCAATAGCTCTTCGCCCGGACCTATCAGGACTGCCAGAGGATAGTTTGTCTGCGAGGTAGCATACCAGCTTTCTTCCGCCGTCAGTTCTGTCTGCTCCGCCTCTCCACGAGTATGCTGCGGATAGCTCTCAACCACGAGGACGCTCTTAAACAGTGGCTGACCGCGAGTGACCTCGCTCCACTGCTGAATCTGCACCAGCGGCGTATAGTCGTATTGGCGCGCCTCTACCTGCTCCCTCTGGATCTGCCGCAGCCACGACGCCAGCTCCATCTCAGGTGCAAGCTGCACACGGCAGGGCAAGGTATTGATGAAGATCCCTACCATCGTCTCTATTCCTGGCAGCTCCACAGGCCGGGTCGAGACAGTTGTACCAAACACCACATCATTCTCGCCACTGTAGCGGCTGAGAAGCAAGGCCCAGGCCCCCTGTACAACGGTGTTGAGCGTAAGCTGTTGGCGGCGTGCGAATTCCTGAATTGCGCCGGTGGCAGCACGCGAGAGACGCAGGTCATACTCCAGACAGCCTGCTTCTCCCTGCTGGGAGACAGCCTGCATCAATTGATCCACCATCAACGGCGTAGGGGCTGTAAAGCCGGACAGTCGCTGCTGCCAAAACGTTCTGGCGGCACCCATATCCTGTTTACGCAGCCATGCAATGTAATTGCTAAAGGGTTGAGCAGGAGGGAGCGAGAGAGGGAGGCCCTGCCGAAACGCCTGATAAGCCGTAAACACCTCATCAAGGAGTAAGGCAATAGACCAGCCATCGAGCAGCATGTGGTGATGACTCCAGATCAGGTGAAAGGTATCAGAGGAGAGTTGCAGCAAGGTCAAACGCATCAGGGGAGCCTTCCCCAGCGTAAACCCTCGCGCCCTATCGGCAAGCAGGAACGCCTCCAGACGCTCAGGCTGTTGTGCTACGGGAGTTGCGCGCCAATCCTGCTCTTCCCAGGGGAGCGCAACCTGCTGACGCACAATTTGCAAAGGCTCATCCAGACCCTCCCACATAAATGCTGTGCGCAGGATTGGATGGCGCTCAATCACCACGCGCCAAGCATCCTGAAAGCGTGCAACGTCGAGGCCATGAAAGGTAAAGCGCGACTGCTCGCAATAGATCCCCTCCAGGGATGCCTCCAATGTGTGAAACAACAATCCCTGTTGCATCGGTGAAAGAGGGTAGATATCCTGTACGTTTTTCATCCTGATCAATCCTCATCTATAAATTGAGCGATCTTGCTCAAGGTCTGCTCGGTCAATTGCACCAGAGGAAAATCCGACGGCGTTGCGGTCTCCACAAGAGGTGTACGACAATAGGCGATCAGTTCGCGCAACAGTTCGCCCATACGCCGGGCCAACCGTTCGATTGTCGCCTGCCGATGGTGTTGATTGCTATAAATCCAGGTCAGGTACAACTGATCTGCCGCGACATGTCCCACCACCTCTAGCAGATAGCGGCGCTGTCCAAGCGGACTGAAATTTGCGCCCGTCGATCCGTCCATTGATCTCAACAGCAGGTTGTCGGCGGTTGCACGCCTGGACTGCCCCAGATAATTGAGGCTCACTTCAGCAGCAGGCAGCGATTTGAACTGTGTAACAAGCTCCTGCTCCTCATAAAGATAGCGCATCAGGCCATAGCCCATTCCATGTATGGGGACCTGCTGTATTTGCTTTTTGATAGCTGCCAGCGCCTCCCCGGGCCGCGAGATGCCTTCCAGGTTCAGCAGCAGCGGAAAGAGCGTGGTAAACCAGCCAACAGTACGTGAGAGATCGACGCCCTCGATGACCTGTTCTCGCCCATGTCCCTCTGCATCGACCAGCACCCGCGCCCGCCCGCTCCATTCACGCAGGGCCAGGGCCAGAGCGGTGAGCAGCAGGTCGTTGATCTGGGTGCGATGCGTCCTGGGCAGTTCCTGCAACATCAGCAAGGTCTCTTCGCTGCTCAATGCTATGGTGACGCTGCACGCCGCCCCTTCAGTATTCGCCTCCCTGCCTCTGGCGAAGTCCAGTGGAAGGGCGCCTGCGGCCTGACTGACCGCCGACAGCCAGTAATCAGCCTCCCTGCGGAGTTGATCCGACATGACATACTCACGCAGACGCAAAGACCACTGCTGCCATGAAGTGGTCTTTGCTGGCAGTTGCCCACTCTCTCCCCTGCTCAGTTGCCGATAGACGGCCTCAAGATCCTCCAGAATGAGCTTCCATGAGATGGTATCTACGACGAGATGGTGAATAATCAGGAGCAGGCAGCAGCGCGCACCCAGATTGAAAAACGCCGCACGCACAAGCGACCCATTTTCCAGCGAGAGACTGCCCTGAAGCGTGGTTGCCGCCTCCTCTATTGCGCGGCGCTGTTCCGGCCAGTCAAGATGGGCGTAATCGAAACGGAGCAGAGAGAGTGATTCCGCTGCGATGAGATCTGCATTGTATGCTTGCCAGCCCTGCTCTGTACGGGTGAAACGGAGACGCAGCGCATCATGGTGATGGAGCAGATGGATCAGCGCCTGCTCAAGCAAAGCAGGCTCCAGTCCTGCGGGTCCTTCCAGCAGCACTGATTGATTATAGTGGGCTGGATCTGGCAACTCCTGCTCGAAGAACCAGCGTTGAATAGCCGTGAGTGGCACCGGCCCTGTCACGACCCCCTGTTCAGCTACGATAGGAGGGGCCATATTGACGACCGCGGCCAATTCAGCAGGGGTCTGATACTGGAAGAGCTGAGCAGGGGTAAAGCGCAGGCCAAGCTGATGAGCCCGGGCACTGACCTGGATAATCTGGATGGAATCGCCTCCTAGCTCGAAGAAATTATCGTAGATCCCCACCTGCTTGCGACCTAGCACATCTGCCCAGATGTCTACCAGTGTTTGCTCCAATGCCGTGCGAGGCTCTACAACCTGCTGCTCCTCGCGCACCTCTACAGCGGGCAGGGCGTTATAATCGAGCTTCCCATTGGGCAGGTGCGGCAGATCGGGCAACGCGAGGATTGCCACCGGAACCATATAGCCAGGGAGACGCTCCTGAAGATGATTGCGTAGATGGCTGCTATCAAGTATCTCATCTGGCTGTTGCGGCACAACATAGGCAACCAGACGTGGCTCTCCCGACTGATCAGCGCGCAGACAGACGGCAGCCTGGCGCACCGATGGATGCTGCACCAGCGCCGCCTCAATCTCTCCCAACTCAATGCGGAAGCCTCGTAGCTTGACCTGCCGATCTGCCCTGCCCACAAACTCAAGCACCCCATCAGGGCGATAGCGTCCCATATCGCCAGTGCAATACATGCGCGCGCCGCCGTCCTGTACATGGAAGGGATTGGGAAGAAAGCGTTCGGCGGTGAGATCGGGCCGCCGCAGATAGCCGCGCGCCAGACCCGGACCGGCAACATAGATTGCGCCTGCAACCCCCACCGGAACGGGCTGAAGCCGATCATCTAGCACATAGACCTGAACGTTGTCAAAGGGCGTGCCAATAGGAGGCTGTTCATCATCCACACTGCACATCGCACTACTCGCGCCAACCGTCACCTCAGTTGGACCATACCCGTTCAGAAAGCGTCTCCCAGGCTCGTTCAGCCAACGTCTCACCAGGGCAGCGGAACATGCCTCTCCAACAGCCCCCAGAGTACGCAGCGAGGGCAGGGACGCATCCGGCAGAACCGCCAGCAAGGAGGGCGGCAACAACATTTCGGTTATAGCTTGAGTAGCCAGCAGATGTGTTAGCCCCGGCCCATCGAGCAGGATATCCTCAGGTAGCAGCACCAGTGTACCGCCCGCAAGCAATGTCGTAAAGAATTCAGGGACGGCTGCATCAAAACTGATGGAAGCAAATTGCAACATCCGGCTCTCAGCATCAACGGCCAGCCTGCGTATCAATGTCATTGCCAGATTGACCAGCCCATGATGCGTGACCAGGGTGCCCTTAGGCGCTCCCGTTGAGCCAGAGGTGTAAATGACATATGCTAAATGTGTTGTCGCACGACTGGCCGGGAGAGGAATGCATGACTGAGATGCTAGCAGATCCCAATCGCGGTCCAGGCAGACGACCTGCCCCGAGAAAGCTGTAAACCGCTGCAACAACGACGATTGCGTAACCAGCACCGGCGCCTGTGTCTCGCTGTAGAGAAGTTCCAGGCGATCAGGAGGCAAGAGAGGATCGAGGGGAAGATAGGCACCTCCCGCTTTGAGGATCGCCAGGAGTCCAATCACCAGCGCAGGAGAACGCTCCAAACAGAGGCCAACGCAGATCTCTGCCTCCACGCCAGCTCTACGCAAGACATGAGCCAGCTTGGTAGATTGCTCATTCAACTGTTGATACGTCAAATGTTCATCCTGCAAGGTCACGGCAATGGCGTCGGGTGTCTGTTGAGCCTGCTCCATAAACAGTTCGTGGATGAAACGATCACGGGGATAGTCGGCCTGCGTCTCATTCCAGCCAACAACCTGCTGCTGATATTCACCCTTGCTCAAAAGCGGAAGTTCGGCCAGCGGGCAGTGGATATTAGCAACACAGCCCTCTAAAAGCGTCTGGAGATGCCTTACCAAACGCTCAATCGTCGCCTCTTCAAAGAGATCGGTAGCATATTCCACCAGCCCATTGAGACCTTGTGGAGTCTCGCGAAAGGCAAAGGTGAGATCAAGCTTCGTCGTCCCGCTCTCTGCCCCAAAAAAATCCATCGAGAGATCTGGCGCGTCTTTGTAAGTGACAGGGATATTTTGCAGCACCAGCATGACCTGTATAATCGGTTCATAGCTCAGGTGGCGCTCAGGATGAAGCTCCTCTACGAGCTTTTCAAAGGGCACATCCTGATGCATATATGCGCCCAGGACGGTATCACGGACGCGTTGAAGCAGCTCGCGATAGCTAAGCGCGCCATGTAGTTGAGTACGCAGGGCCAGCAGGTTCAGAAAGAGTCCGATCACACTTTCGGTCTCGCGCTGTACGCGTCCACTGGTAGGAGTGCCGACAACGATATCGCTCTGATGCGTATAGCGATAAAGCAGCGTTTGCACTGCCGCAAGCAGCGTCATAAAGAGCGTCACGCCCTCTTCGCGGCTCAGGACCTGCAACTGCTGCATCAGTTCAAGCGGGAAGGTGAAAGGATAGAGCGCACCGCGAAAGGACTGGACAGCAGGACGAGGATGGTCAACAGGCAGGTCTAAAAGGGCAGGCGCACCGGCCAACTGCGTTCTCCAATAGGCCAGTTGCCGCTCTAACACCACGCCCTGGAGCCAGTTGCGTTGCCAGAGAGCATAATCAATGTAGCGGATTGGCAGAGGCGGCAAGGTCAGAGGCTGACCGGTTCTCTGCGCGGCATAGAGGGCGCTCAACTCCTGTAAGAAGATCTCCACCGACCAGCCATCGGCGATGATATGGTGCAAGGTCAAAAGCAGCAGGTGTTCCTCTGGATTCAGCCGCACGAGACTCACCCGAATCAGGAGGCCGCGCTCCAGATCAAAAGGTCGTCGGGCCTCTGTACGCGATAGCTCCATCACCGCCCGCTCCTGCATGATCAGGCTCGTCTCCTCTGCCAGTTGTATCACAGGCATCGGGAGATCAAGCGTCGGGCTGACCATTTGCATGGGCTGGCCGTTGACGAGCGCGAATGTGGTGCGCAGGGCATCATGACGCTGCACCAGCGCCTGCAAACTTCGTTCAAGCGTCTGTACCGAGAGCGCGCCCCGCAGAGAGAGCATGTGAGCAATGTGATAACAAGGAACACCGGGCTGGAAACGATCAAAAAACCAGATCCGCTGTTGCGCGAACGAGAGCGGATAACAGCTTGCCGGGGCAGCCTGGATAATAGGAGGCATCACATCCTGGCTCCCGCCTCGCCATATCTGCTCAATCTTCGCTGCCAGAGCGGCTACGGTTGGGGCATCATAGATTGCGCGCACCGGTAGCTCTAACTGGAGTGTTTCACGCAAGCGGGCGACTACCTGAGTAGCCTGCAACGAGTGACCGCCAAGCTTGAAAAAGTGATCGCTGCGCCCAACGCGTTCCAGGTGCAGCACCTCGCTCCAGATCCGCGCCAACACCTCCTCAACCTGGGTACGGGGGACATGATAGCTTTCTGCCTCCGTGAGTCGTTGAGCAGGAGCGGGAAGGGCACGCAGATCAACCTTGCCGCTGGCGGTGCGTGGGAAGGACTTCAGAGGTATAATGACGCCCGGTACCATATGGGGCGGAAGCGTCTGCGCCAGATAATTGCGCACCCTGCCAACCAGCGATGGTGACTGCTGGCCCACAACAATATAAGCCACCAATGTAGCCTCACTAGATGTATCCTCGCCGGCAACCACGATTGCTGCGCTCACCGCAGGATGTTGCAACAAGCGCGACTCCACTTCAGCAGGCTCGATCCGAAAGCCTCGTATCTTGAGCTGACTATCCAGGCGCCCCAGGAGTTCGATCTCTCCATTGGGCAGATAGCGGGCGCGGTCTCCAGTGCGATAAAGACGTTCACCCGGCGCCTGTGCGAAGGGATGAGGCCCAAAACGTTCAGCAGTCAGGGCCGGGTTGCCTGCATATCCTCGCGCCAGGCCAGCGCCACCCAGGTAAAGTTCGCCCGGCAATCCTATGGCGACGGGTTGCAGTGTCTCATCCAGAATATAGGCTTCTATATTGCTAATGGGACGCCCCACTGGAACAAGCTGTGTCTGCTGGTGGGTCGTGCTCTGTAGCGAGCTACGATAGAGCAGCGAGGTAATGGTTGTCTCCGTCAAGCCATAGGCATTATAAAGTTCGACTCGCTCTCTGACGTTGGCCTGCCAGAGTGCAAGACGGGCAGCCTGAGCCTTTTCACTGCCAATGACGACGAGCCGCAGATCAGGGGGCAAAGGAGTTCGTGCCAGTTCAAGCACCCATTGATGCCAGTACGAGGAGGGAAGATTAAGCACGCTCAGACGCTCTCGATTGATAAAGTGCGAGAGTTCTGCCGGAGAGGGCGCGATCCGCTCCGGCCAGACGACAACGCTAGCCCCCTTGATCCATGAAGGCAGCAACTCTTCCAGTGATACATCGAAATTCAGCGATGCAAACTGAAGCAGTCGATCTTCCTGCTGCAAAGCATATGCTGTACTGACTGCAACGAGATGATTCAGCAGCGCCTGCTGTGGTACCACCACGCCCTTTGGTTTCCCTGTTGAGCCGGAGGTGTAGATCATATAGGCGGCGTTGGCTGGATGGCTCTCCACAGAGGGAGGCTTGCAAACAGGCTCATTGAGAGCACGCTCAATGATATCCTCAAGACAGACTACACGAGCGACAGTCTGTTTTGAGAAGAGATGTCGGGAACGGGCGTCAGTCAGCACAACAGCGACAGCAGCATCGCCCAGCATCCAGGTGAGCCGCTCTTCAGGATACTGGGAATCAAGCGGAAGGTAGACCCCGCCAGCCTTCAAGACTCCTAACAGTGCGATTGCCATTCCCGGCGAGCGCGGCAGACAGACGCCAACCACCACTTCGCTCCCTACACCCAGGCAACGCAGCAGATGCGCGACATGGTTCGCATACTGCTCCAGCGCTCCATAGCTGAGGTGTGCATCACTGCAGACAAGCGCGATCCGATCCCAATTATGCAACGCCTGCGCTCTAAAAGCTGTCGCCACAGATCCCGGCAAGGATGAGCGCCTCTGTGTTGCGTTCCACTCAGAGAGCAGTTGTTGTTCCTGCTCATCTACCAGCGTAATTGCATCCACACGCGACTGAGAATATTGTGCCAGAATTTTTGTCAGGTGACGCAGGAGACGCTCGATACTTTCAGGTGTGAAACGGGCCGTTTCATACCCCAGGCGTATCCTCACTCCTCCATCTGGCGTTTCCTGACCGATGACCACCAGCGGATAATTTGTCTGCTCCAGTGTCTGAAGCCCGGTAAGCATGATCTCTCCATCATGCGCCTCATCAGTTCGCTTGTCGGTATCAATAGGATAGTTTTCAAAGACAACCAGGCTCTCGAAGAGGGAGAGGTCGCGCGGCACCTCACTCCATCCTTGTATCTGCACCAGCGGCGTATAGTCATACTGACGAGCTTCAGCCTGCTGCTCCTGCAATTGCATCAGCCAGGCAGCAAGTTCAGCCTGGGGCGCAACGCGGACACGAACGGGCAGCGTGTTAATAAAGTTACCGACCATCTTCTCCGAGCCGACGAGATCTATCGGACGACCGGCAACGACCGCGCCGAAGACCACATCTCGCTCACTGCTATAGAGGCTCAGGAGTAGCGCCCAGGCCCCCTGAATTAGTGTATTCAGCGTCAATTGATAGCGGCGAGCAAAGAGATGTAGCGCCGCAGCAGCATCGGAGTCTAAGGTGAAGCCGCGCAATTGCACGGGTCTTCCGCCTTGCAACACCCGTTGCTGTAACATATCTTCCCAAACAGCGTGCTCTCCTTGCTCGTCGAACTCCGCAGCATCCTCCCCCTCCTGCCAGTTCCTGGCGTTTTCCTGCCCTGAAAAGGGTTCTGTCTTGACACGCGTGAGTGGGAGCGGCGTCGGCGCTCTAAAATCCTGTAAATAGTGTCTCCAGAAGGCTTCCGCATCGGTGAGCCGCTGTCGATGCAGCCAGGTGACATACTCGCGGAAAGGACGACGCGCTACCAGCTCAGGCTCCCTTCCCTGGCACAAGGCGTTATAGGTAGCCAGGGCCTCGTTCAGCACAATGGCGAACGACCAGCCATCGAGCAACAAATGATGATGGGTCCAGATCAGATAGCAGGTTGTGAGCGAGAGCTGCACAAGGTGAAAACGGAGTAAAGGGGCCTGCAACAGTTCAAATCCATGCTCCCGATCTGCTGTCAGCAGAGCCTCCAGGCGCTGATACTGTTCTTCCTGCGACAAGCCGCGCCAATCGTATTGCGTCCAGGGAAGTTGCACACGACGATAGACCACCTGTAAGGGAGCCTCCATATCTTCCCACAGAAACGCTGTCCGCAGGGGAGGGTGTCGCAGTACCACCCGTTGCCACGCTTCGGAGAGCAGCCCGGCATCAAGCTGACCATCTAATTTGCAGACGATCTGCTCAAGATAAACCCCTGAATGGGGAGCGTAGAGGGTATGAAAGAGCATTCCCTGCTGCATGGGGGTAAGCTCATAAAGATCCTCAATATCTTCAAGATCCATCCTTTATTCCTTTAAAGAAATAGCGTGTCTTCTGCACTAGAGGCCATTCCAATCGGTAAAGGGTACTACCTGGACGTGCGGGCTATTGAGCAGGATGTAGATGGTTTCGTGCTCAAACAAGGGGATGGCCCCGGGATTGTTGCGCTGTAATTGCAACGCATTCCCGTTTGCATCAAAGCCCTGGATTACCAGATTCTGGCTTCCGTCGATAGAATAGCCTAACACCTGAGTAGCATTGAGAGGCTGACCCCAGAGAGCAAAGAACTGACCCAGATTGCTCACACGCCCATCGGGTGACTCGACATGGATAATGTTGTCATTTTCATACACATGTAAGGGATAGAGACAACTGGTTTTTCCCTGCGAGGCAAGTGCTGCCACCCCCGGCTGACGAGGTGCAACGATGCCAATACCAGCAGGTATCGTCAGTGGCTGATCATTCATATAGATGCTTAAATGAACGGTAATATGGGTTTTAGTGCCAACAGTTGGCAAACACTGCAATCCATCTACCGGCTGACCACTGGCTGGCGC
Organism: Ktedonobacteraceae bacterium; assembly: GCA_035650355.1. Classification (GTDB taxonomy): domain Bacteria; phylum Chloroflexota; class Ktedonobacteria; order Ktedonobacterales; family Ktedonobacteraceae; genus DASRHT01. The sequence goes on along the minus strand of DASRHT010000123.1, from coordinate 9,664 downwards.
CCCTTGAGCAAGCCGGGGGGCAAGCAAAGGCTGCGATGGAGGAGCAGCCAAGGTGACGCCCAGAATCAAGGCTATAGCCAGGAGCATGCCAGATGCGCTGATTGCTATCTGTCTTCTTCTGGTACGAGGTTTATCCTCAGCCACCTTGTGCTCCTCGACGGCGACATAGTGATTAAGCGTTATCATCGAGCAGAGGCCGCTGGTGATAATCAAAATGCCGGCAGCCAGGAAAAGGGTGTCAATCGGGCTAAATTGCAGACCTGCAAGCTGGACATGCTTATTGTGCAGCGGAGTCGCGATCAGATACGCCGCTATCACGATAGAGATCATAGATGCCAGCGTCGTGAGTTGACCCAACAGGGCGTTGGTCCGTCCCACCAGTTCGCGAGGAGTGACCTGCAATGCCAGCGGAGCCAGCACAACCACCAGAATAGACTCGGAGACCCCTATCAGCAGCATCAGGACGGCGCCCGCCCAGATATTGGTCAGGCGCGAGAGGATCACTACCAGCAGGCCCGTCGCGAGGCCAGGTATCCAGAATGTTCTCAGCAATCCCAGCTTTGCTCTCAGCCACGGCCCCACAAATGCCCCTACCATCGCACCAACGCCAAAGGCCACATCCAGCAGCGGATAGAACTGGGGAGGGCTATATAAGTTATTGGTCACGAAGAAGATGCCAAGAATAGTCAAAGCCCCAATGCCCATCGTGGTCAGCACCACTGAGAGGCCCATAGCCACCAATACGCTATTGCCCCCCACAAAACGCAGGCCCTCAAGCAGCTCCTTCAAGAAGTTGGATCTGGCTGCCCCCGCCTGACCAGCTTCAGGTGCAGCCTCAGGCTGTGGCGGCTGGCGAATAGCAAAAATTGCCAGAAACGACACCGCGAAGGAGAGCGCATCAAGCACGATAGTCCACTGCACTCCTATGGTGAAGAAGATAGCCGCTGCCAGCGGCGGAGCAAGAATGATGCCGATATTGCCAATCACTTGAGCACGCCCAAAGGCGCGGGGTAGATCAGCCTGATCCACGATATCGAAAAGCAGCGCAATCAGAGCGGCATTGACGAAAGGAGAGCAGATGCTGATCAAAGCGATGATTACAAAGAGACAAATCAACTGAAATAGGGCGGCGGCATCACTGCCCGCCGGGAAAGGCAGCGCCACAACGCCAGTTACTAAAACGAGCAGCAGCGTCAGCAGCGTGCGCAGGCCATCCGCCCATAACATCGTTCGTCGCTTGCTCCACCGATCCACAAAAACCCCGGCCACTGTCCCGAAAGTGAAGGAGACGATCTGAGGCAGAAACGTGAGTGCCCCCACAGCAAAGGCCGCCCAGGGAGCATTGCGCGCCAGCGTGGTAGCCACCCAGAGCAGCATAGCTGTTGTAAAAATAATATCGCCAATTCTGGAGATGCCCAGACCGGCCCACATGAGCGCGTGATTGCGATTGATCAAAAGCCGATTGAAAAGCGAACTGGACTTTTCATTGAGCGGTGTCGTTTCTGGCGCGGTTGTTTCCATCTTTTCCTCTTTCGTTATATCCTTCATGCAAAGTGACAAATCTAATCAGGCGCTTATTACTGTGCCCTTCGCTGTACTGCACGTAACTTGTTGAGTGCTTTATCTAATCGGGTTTGCGAGATCTCAAGGTCGGGAAAATCCGATGGCGTATAGGCTTTGGCGTCGGCGCTCAGACAATGGTTGATCAGTTTCTCCAACCATTCTTTATAGTGCAGAGCAAGCACCTCAATGGTTTCCCTGCGAAAGACGCGCGTGCTAAAGCCCCAGCTCACCTGAAGCTCTCCGTTGCTGACCAGAGCAGTAATATCGAGCAGATGGCTACGCCGTGCCCGCAGGCTATGTAGGCGGCCCATGTCTCTCTGGATCGGCAGGAAGAGCGCCTCTTCCTGCCCTTTTTGTGGTGTGTCAAACTGGCCCAGATAGTTGAAGCTCACCTGCGCCTGAGGCAGTGCTGCGAACTGTGCTTTGAGTTCGTTTTCACTACCCAGGTAGCGCAGCACCCCATAGCCTATGCCATGTTGAGGTATGGCGCGTATCTGCTCTTTCAGCAGCTTCAAAACCTGACCCAGATCTATGCGGGAGGTGGGCGCGGGGATCAGCATTTCAAGATCGAGCAGCACAGGAAAGATAGTAGTAAACCAGCCTACAGTGCGTGAGATATCGAGATCGTCAAACAGGTGCTCGCGACCATGACCCTCCAGATTCACCAGCAACATATAGCGACCCAGCCAGGGGCCTGACGTAAGTAAGAGCGCGCTCAAGAGCACTTCGTTGATCTGGGTGTGATAAACGCCAGGAACCTCATGCAAAAGCTGTCTTGTCTTCTCCGCATCCAGAGAGACATGAATATTCTCCAGCCACGCTTCGCAGTTGGCCTCGTGGCTGCCATCCAGGTCGGGCCGCAGGATAGGGACATCGCGCCGCCGCGAAGCCAACCAATATGCCCGCTCTTGCTGTAATATTGCAGACCCGGCGTAACGTTGCAGATGCTCGCTCCAGGTCTTGAATGAAGTCGTATGAGCAGGAAGCTGTACTTTCTCGCCACGCGAGAGTTGAGCGTAGACCCGTTGCAGGTCCTCTAGCAGAACACGCCATGAAACGCCATCTATCGCCAGATGATGGATCACGATCAGCAATAGATCCGGCTGCTGCGAGCCACGAATAACGTGTAAGAGTCGCAGCAATGGCCCTGATTCCAGGTTCAGGCTCGCCTGCATCTGATTGGCAACCTCACAGAAGACACGTTCGTGCTCGTCATTTGCCAGGGCGCACAGATCGAGTGTGCGTAGCAGTGTCGAGATTGCATGTTCCTGCGGGACAATGGACTGCTCGATCATCGAGCCATGACGAGAGAAGCGCAAGCGCAGTGCTGGATGCTGCTCGATCAGATAGGTGAGAGCCTGCTGTAAAAGGGGAGACACCAGCTTGCGCGCGGGAATTTCAAGACAGACGGCCTGATTCCAATGGTGGGGATCTGCCAGTTCCTGCTCAAAAAACCATGCCTGCACTGGCAGCAGTGGGAAGCTGCCCTGGCTCGTCTCCTCTTTAACAACCTCTGGAGTACGCTTGAGGGCCACGGCAGCTAATCCTGCGATGGTCTGATGCTGGAAGATCTGTCTGGGAGTAAGCAATAGCCCCGCCTGACGCGCCCGCGCAATCACCAGCAGGCTCAGGATAGAGTCGCCTCCTATTTCAAAAAAGTTGGTATGGATGCCCACTGTTTCAATGCCCAACACAGCGGACCAGATTCCGGCCAGGGTTCGTTCATCTGGCGTCCTGGGCGCGGCGTAGGATTGGGCGGCGACAGCCTTCCAGGTAGGTGCGGGCAGGTTGCGCACATCCAGTTTCCCATTCATGGTGAGCGGGAAAGCCTGCATCTCAACAAAGGCCGCTGGCACCATATATTCTGGCAACGAGCTTTGTAGAGAGCTGCGCAGATCGCGCGTTGACAGGGTGCCAGCCTGCTCAGGCACGATATACGCTACAAGCGAATGCTCCCCCGAGGCGGCTTCATGCAGTACTACGACGGCATCGCGAATATGGGAACAGGCACGCAAAGCCGCTTCGATCTCGCCCAATTCGATACGGAACCCTCGCAGTTTGACCTGTCGATCAACGCGCCCCAGATACACCAGCGTTCCATCCTGCAAAAACCGTGCGCGATCCCCTGTCTTATAGAGCCTGGCCCCCAGTTCGGACGCAGTAGGCGATAAATCGCCGGTCGCGATAAATCGGGACCCTACGAAAGGATGGGGCACAAAACGTTCGGCTGTCAGCGCAGCATTGTCCCAGTAGCCCCGCGCCAGCCCGATGCCGCCAATATAGAGCTCGCCCGGCACCCCAATAGGCACCGGTTGCAGGTGGTCATCGAGCAGGTAGATCTGTGTATTAGCGATGGGACGGCCTATCGGCACGCTGGCTCGTTCCTCACCAGGCTCACACGCCCAGAAGGTCACATCGACTGCGGCTTCGGTGGGACCGTACAGATTGTGCAATTGGGTGTGGAGGCGCGCAAAGAAGGAGCGTTGCAGTTCCAACGAGAGGGCCTCTCCGCTACAGATGACGCGACGAATGCTCTGGCAGGACTCCAGACCGGGTTCCGCCACAAAGACCTGAAGCATGGAGGGCACAAAATGCAGGGTGCTGATCGCTTGCTGCTGGATCGTCTCGACCAGATAGATAGGGTCGCGATGACCCTCCGGGCGAGCCATCACTAGCTGCGCACCCACTAGCAAGGGCCAGAACAGCTCCCAGACCGAGACATCGAAGCTGATCGGCGTTTTCTGCAAAACGCGATCAGTCGGCTCCAGCTTGTAGGCTTGCTGCATCCATAGCAAGCGGTTACAGATGCCGCGATGCGTGTTCATCACGCCTTTAGGCCGCCCAGTCGAACCTGAGGTATAGATCATATACACCATCTGCTCCCCAAAAATCTCACCAGACAGATTATGACCTGGCTGAACCCATAGTGCCTGATCTCTTTTTACATCCTGAGAGTTCGCTTTGTGTGGCTGCCACTCCTGGTCTAATTCCAGCACCCGACATGCCGATCCACCTTCTTGCTGGGTAATTTGTTCAAAGAGAGCAAGCTCGGCATGCAGTTTAGTTGTGGTGAGCAAGAGCGGTACCCGAGCCTGCTGCACCATGAAGGCCAGCCGCTCTGCCGGGTAGGAGCGATCCAGCGGCAGATAAGCTCCTCCCGCCTTCAGAATACCCAGCAAGCTAATACTCAGCAGGAGCGAGCGTTCCAGAGCCACTCCCACCACCACTTCTGGCCCAACTCCTAACAACCGCAGATAGTGTGCCAGTTGATTGGCCCGCGTATTGAGCTGCTCATAACTCAGGACGCTATCATCGCAGCAAAGCGCCACCGCATCCGGTGTCTCCTCGGCCCTACGCTCAAATAGCTGATGCAAACCATACTCAGCGCGCGAGGTGAGTGGTTGGGGGTTCCATCTTGTCAGCAGGGTATAACGCTCGTCGTCATCGAGTAGCGACAGACGTGATATGCGCTGGTCGGGCTGAACGACAATGCTCTGGAGCAGGGTTTGTAGATGCCTGGACATGTTTTCGATAGTTGAGGCAGCAAAAAGATCGCTCTTGTAGACCCAGGTCCCTGAAAGGCCATTGTCGCTCTGCCACAGATAGAGCGTGAGATCGAACTTCGCCGTCTCATGCCCGATCTCTAACACTTCCAGCCCCGCCTGCTGCAATTCTTGCTCGTCAAGCAAGATATTCTGCCAGGCATACATCACCTGAAAAATCGGTTGGTGGCTCAGGCTGCGTACAGGCTGCACCGCATCCACCACCTTCTCAAAAGGGATCTCCTGATGCTCATAGGCTTCCAATGTCACCGCTCGCACACGCTTGAGCAGAGCGCGGAAGGTTGGATCACCGGAGAGGTCGGTGCGCAGAACGAGGGTATTTACAAACAGGCCGATCAGCTTTTCCAGTTCGGTATGCGTTCTACCGGCGAGCGGCGTCCCGATGGCAATATCGCTTTGACCGCTGTAGCGCATAAGGAGCACCTGAAGGGCTGCCAGCCCTACCATGAACATTGTGACCCCCTCCTGCCGGCTGAGTTCATGCAGTTGCTGGCTGACTTCGGACGTGATCACAAAACGGGAACGGCCACCGGCATAGGTTTGCTCAGCGGGACGAGGGTAATCGGTGGGTAGTTGAAGCAGGTCGGCTGTCCCGCCCAAACGCTGCTTCCAGTAGCTCAACTGGCCATCCAGCCGTCCACTTTGCAACTCCCCACGCTGCCAGAGCGCATAATCAACGTACTGAACAGGTAGAGCGGCGAATGAGGCCGTTGCTCCCGTAGAAACTGCACGATACAGAGCTAATAACTCGCGTATCAATACTTCCAGCGACCAGCCATCTGCTATGATATGGTGCAGCGACAGCAGCAGTATATATTCTTGAGCACTGCTTCTGAGCACCTTCGCCCGCAGCAACACATCGCCCTCTAGATCAAAGGGAACTTGCGCCTCTGCCAGGGCAAGCTGCTTCACAAGAGTGCTCCTTACCGGTTCAGCCAATCCGCTCAGATCGATGAGTTGGAGCCTCAAGGGACGATGGGTGGCAATACGTTGTTTTGGGTAGCCATCAATGACTACAAACGAGGTACGTAGGGCTTCGTGACGCTGGATGATCTGATTGAAGCACCATTCAAGCTGTGCCAGGTTTACAGGCCACCTCATACGCAGGGCAGAGCTGATAGTGTAGGCGCTGCTCTCGCAGCCATCCAGTTGATGCAGGAACCACATCCGTTCCTGAGCATAGGAGAGAGGCAGATCACCTTCACGCGCCGCCAGCGGGATCGCGCTCGTTTGTGGCCCAACCTGCTCCCGTTCAAGAGCGGCGGCAAAGTGCTCCAGGATGGGAGTCTCGAAGAGCAGACGCAGCGGGACAGCCTGCGCAAAGGCTTCCCGTACTCGCGAAATGACTTGGATCGCCAGCAGCGAATGACCACCGAGCTGGAAGAAATTATCGCCAACGCTGATATCTGCTCGATGGAGAACCTCTTGCCAGATCTGGAGCACTTGCTGCTCAGTCGCGGTGCGCGGCTCTCGCTGCCCCCTGCTCTGATCCAACGGGGTACGCTGTGGCCTGAGAAGCGACTGCCGATCTAGCTTTCCATGCACGTTTAATGGGAGGGCTTCCAGCAGGACGATGGGCGCGGGAAGCATATAGGCGGGGAGCCGTTCCGAGAGATAGGTGTACAGGGCCGCTGTTGTTACTTCCGTTCCCGGTTGAGCCACCACGTAGCCCACTAATCTCTTATCCCCTGGCTGCTCCTCTTGCACTACGACCACCGCTTTCTGGACCGCCGGGTGCTGACACAACACCGCCTCGATCTCGCCCAATTCTATGCGCAAACCACGCAGTTTGACCTGATAATCCTGACGCCCCAGAAACTCTAGCTGCCCATCCGCGCGGTAGCGCGCCCTGTCCCCTGTGCGATAGAGGCGCTGACCCGCTCGCCGGCTCCAGCGATGTGGCACAAAGCGCTCTGCTGTCAGGTCTGGACGGGAAAGATATCCTCTTGCGACACCGACGCCGCCAAGATAGAGATCTCCCGCTATGCCGACAGGCAGAAGATCGCCCCACCTGTCAAGCACGTACGCCTGCATCCCTGTAATTGGACGCCCCAAAGGAATTTCCTTCGACCTCTCATCCCCCTGAACCAGATAATACGTAGCATCAGCCGCCACCTCCGAGGAGCCATACAGGTTGATCAACCGGCTTGCGGGTAGATATGTGAGAAAACGCCTGGCTAACTCTGCTGATAGGGCCTCGCCGCTGCTCACCCAATATTTGATGCCTGCAAGATGCGTTGCGCGCGCGGCTTCGTTCGTCAGCAGGACAGCTAACAGCGAAGGCACCAGCACTATGCGGCTCACCCCCTCGCGCGCCAGCAAGGGCAGCAGCGATGCCGGATCTTTCACTATCTCATCGGCGATCAGGACGCTGCGAATGCCTTGTAGCAGTGGCCCGAAGATCTCCCACACCGCATCGACAAAGCTCATGGAAGTCTTTTGACAGCACACCTCTCCTTGCTCAAAAGGCAGCGTGTTCCACATCCATGTCAGCCGGTTGATAGTTGCTTGCTGTGTTGCCAGCACTCCTTTAGGGCGCCCGGTTGAGCCAGAGGTGTAGATGACATAGGCCAGGCTTTGGGGGTGAGGTGTCATGTTTCCCGTGTAGCAACCGTCCCTTGCGGTGGGCGGAACTTCTTCACGGGCAAACTCTTCCCAGCACAACAGACGCGCCGTTAGCTGATCGTGCTGGAAGCGGTGTTGCATGCTCTGCTGAACGAGCACGAGCTTGAGTCCCGCATCCTGTAGCAGCCAGTGTAGTCGCTCCTGTGGATATGCCGGGTCGAGGGGAAGATAGGCCCCGCCCGCCTTGAGGACTGCCAGAATAGCGATAATCTGGGCGGGAGAACGTTCTATCCCAATCCCAACAAGCTGCTCTGGCTCTATCCCTTGCTTGCGTAAGCGATGCGCCCACTGATTGGCAAGACGGTTCAGTTCAGCATAGCTCAATTGCTCATCTTCATAGACCAGCGCAATTATATCGGGTGTCCTGAGCACTTGAGCCTCGAAGAGCGTGTGAAGACTCACAGCTTCAGCCTCAGTAGCGGCGCTTTGATCCTGGTTCCATATTTCCAGGATCATATGACGTTCAGCAGTTGAAAGCGGCGAGAGGTCGCGCACGAAGGTTGTAGCAGGAGCAATCATGCTCAGCAGGATCTGACGCAGGTGCGCGAGGATGCGGGTGATAGTCTCCGCATCGAAGAGCCGGGCGTCATACAATAGACGCAGCAACAACTCGCTATCAGGCGCTGCAATCAGTGTCAGCGGATAGTTTGTCTGCTCTACCCCGCCGCGCATATTGAGCAATCGCAGGGAAGCCGTCTCGTCCCATGAAACGGCATGGGCGGTATTTTCAAAGACAAGGATGCTCTCAAAAAGCCGCTCGCCGCGCGGTAGTTCGCTCCATCCCTGAATTTCTACCAGCGGGGCATGTTGCTGTTCAAGCAGCTCGACCTGCTGCTCCTGCAACCGGTTCAGCCACATCAGAAGCAAACAATCAGGCTGCACGGCCACACGCAAAGGCAGGGTATTGATAAATAGCCCCACCATGCGCTCCGAGCCCATCAACGAGGCGGGACGACCTGAAACAGTGACGCCAAAGACTACCTCTTCGCTGCTACTGTAGAGGCTCAAGAGCCTAGCCCAGGCCGCCTGTACAAGCGTGTTCAGGGTAAGATGTTGCTGCCGCGCGAACTCCTGCAACGCGGCTGTCTCTTCTGGCGAAAGATAGACATCCTCGATCCTATATGCCTCCTCAGAGGCGGACGGTGACGTACCATGTTGGGCCAGAACAGTGGGAGTAGTAAAACCCTGTAATGCATTGCGCCAGTAAGCTTCAGCCACAGCAAGGTTCTGGCGTTGTATCCAGCTTATATAGTCGCGATAGGGGCGCACTCGCGACAGGCGCGGCGTCTTGCTATGCGTAATCGCTTCGTAGGCGGTCAACACTTCTTGCAACAGCAGGGCGCGCGACCAGCCATCCAGCAGGAGGTGAGGCGAGCTGGCAATAAATGTGTAGGCCTGATCTCCTGTCTGGATCAGGTAGAGGCGCAACAGTGGGGCAGTTGAGAGGTTCCAGCCGTGCCCCCGATCCTCGGCAAGCAACGTGGTCAAGCGTTGCTCCTGCTCTGTAGCTGCGTACTCTCGCCAGTCGTGCTGCTGCCAGGGGAGATCCGCCTGATGGCTGACCACCTGAAGCGGCTCGTTCAGGCCCTCCCAGAGAAAGGCGGTGCGCAGGATGGGGTGGCGGGCAAGCATCATTTCCCACGCGCTCCGCAAAGCTGCCACGTCAAGCTGGCTTTCGATGGAGCAGATGAATTGGCTGAAGTACATCTTCGACTGTGGCTCGTAGAGCATATGGAACAGGATGCCCTGCTGCATCGGTCCAAGTGGGTAGATATCTTCTACACCGTTCAGGCTCATCCTGTCACCTCCCGCGAATGCTTCTCTTTACTCAGCAGTTTCTCCAGTTTCCTCAGCTTCTGCTCATCCAACATCGCCAGCGGGAAATCAGCGGGCGTGTATCTGCTCTCTTGTGC
>DASRHT010000122.1:0-86332 GCA_035650355.1 Ktedonobacteraceae bacterium | reverse complement strand
TCCTCAATTCCTTTGTGCTGGCTCTGTTCGATTTCTTACGTGTTCCTAACGTCAAGCAGTATATGAGACTCCTTGATGCACAGCCTCTTCGCGCTGTTCATCTCTTACTCAAGTCCCTGACGGAACATTAAAAGGCCCTGGCGGTATGCTCTTCGCTCAAGCTGCTGCCCAGACGCGGGTCAGAAGAAGTGCTGCAAAAGTGGCAATCCATAACCAGTCACGTATTTTTACGAAATGTTCCGTTGACATGTAAACCTTTTTTTCTCGATAATTATGCTAGTGTTCACTCATTTTATATAACAGCAGAATCTCTAAAGTGAGGGTATAGCGCAAAAACCTGGAAGCCCGTTCGGAACTGTTACCAAGCCTGTGATGGATGGGAGAGAGCATGAGCACGGCTCCACACTACCTGGGGAAGTACGTTTTGCAGGAACGCCTGGCATATGGAGGTATGGGCGAGGTCTGGAAGTCCTTCGATCCCCAACTGCAACGCCATGTAGCAATTAAGCTGCTGCGCACAGATCGACGCCACGATCCTGATTTTGTGACCCGTTTTGAGCGTGAAGCCCGCTTCATCGCCTCGCTGCACCATCCCAATATCGTGCAGATCCACGATTTCCGCATCTCACAACCACCGGAGTCAAACCCGGCCCAGGCTTACATGGTGATGGACTATGTGCAAGGGCAGACACTGGCTGACTATATTCAGAATACGTCGCGCCAGGGACAATTCCCTTCAGCTTCCGATATCATTTATCTTTTTACCGCCATCAGCCTGGCTATCGACTATGCCCACCAGAAAGGCATGATCCATCGGGATATCAAGCCGGCAAATATCCTCCTTGATCAGCGTTTGCCGACGGCAAAGCCGATGGGGGAGCCTGTTCTTACCGACTTCGGCATTGCTCAGATCCAGGAAACGGCACCCGGGGGAGTGATCGAGACATTGCTCGGCACCCCCCACTATATTGCGCCCGAACAGGCCCAGGGGGAGCCGGGAGACAACCGTAGCGATCTCTACTCGCTCGGCATCATCCTTTACGAAATGATGACCGGAGTCACGCCCTTTCGCGGCAATACAGCTATCGCAATCTTAATGCAACATATTCAAGGTGTGTTGGTGCCACCGGAATCGATTAATGTACAACTCCCCGCGCAGGTTTCGAAAGTAATTTTGAAAAGTATTGCCAGGAAGCCTGCTGACCGTTTCTCTACTGCCGCCGAGATGACGATTGCGCTCGCCGAGGCCTTTAACATTCCGGTGCCTCAGGTACTGAGTGAAACAAAGTATAGTATCGCAACGCCAACCGCGTCCCCGCTCTCTGTGTCCGCCCCTCTTTCACTGGCATCACAGGAGTTGCAACCCTCCGTCCAACGAGAGGCCATGTTTGCCGTTCAGCCGGGGAAAAACGCGGACCCCATCACACCGTCAGATGATATCCTGAAAGCTCCGCCCATTCCTCCCATCCCCCTCCAGATCGAAGCCCATCAAGATGCCTATCCAGAGCCACAAGACCCCTTAGAGATCATAGCTCATCCACCAATCACTTATGCCCAACCCCTCCAGCAATTTACTATGCCACCACTGCCGGGCATGATCGTTATCACGCTTCTGATCCTGTTTTTGCTCTGGATCATCTTCTACGTTTCGCAATATGCTCCTCTGTTGTCCCACTAGTGATTAGCTCGTAAAGGAGAGCCTGCTCCTCTTTCGGACGCAAGATTCGCCCCAGGCGCTGAATATATTCGCGTTTTGTGCTATTGCCACTCACAATAATCGCCACGCGGCAATCCGGCACGTCCACCCCTTCATTCAGCACGCGCCCCGTTACCAGCTTGCTATACTGCCCTGTGCGAAAGCGTTCCAGGATCGTGCGCCGCTCTTCAGTGGGCGTTTTATACGTGATGCTGGGGATACAGAAGCGGCGGCTGATCTCATCGACCACGTAATTGTACTCGGAGAAGAGGATTACCTGGTCGCCGCCATGATCGTGCAAAATGCGCTCGATCTCTGCGTACTTGGCAGGAGCGTTCATCGCGATGTTGCGAGCTTCGCGCCAGGCCAGCATAGCGGCGCGGGCCTCGGGATCGCGCGCACTCATAAAAATGAGCTTCTGCTGAAAATCTTCGGGGCTGCGCAAGATGATGCGGCGGCGCTGCAAAAACGAGCGAAAGACGCGCCGCTGCTCATTGTAACGTTCCTCATCCTCACTGCTGAGCGCAACATTGATCCGCTGCTCGCGATACTGCGCCAGGTAACGCTCCTGGGTGAGTTCCGATGGAGAGCGCCGGTAGACCTCCGGTCCGATCAATTCAACCAGATCGGCATGGGCCATATCGCTGCGCTCAGGGGTCGCACTCAGACCGAGGCGCAGGGGCGTAAACGAGCTTTCCGCGATTAGACGATAGGTAGGCGCGGGCAGATGGTGACACTCGTCAAAGATCAGCAGGCCAAAGTGTCGCAGTTCGCGTGGATAGAGGGCTGCCGAGTCGTACGTGATGATCGTAATCGGCTTCAGATCTTTCTCGCCGCCGCCGAAGACCCCAATTTCATCAACTGCTAACGAAAGCGCGGCAGCGAGTGCGCTACGCCACTGCTGTAAAAGATCGATTGTTGGCACGACGGCCAGCGTCCACAAGCCCGTTTCGTGGATTGCCATTGCCGCCACAAAGGTTTTGCCAGCTCCGGTGGGCAGCACCACCACGCCCGCACTGCTCTCGGCCAACCAGCCGGCCAGCGCGGCATCCTGGTAAGGACGCGATTCCATTGCCAGCTTTGTGGTGAAGGGTAAGGCCGGTCGCGCCTCAAAAGCAACGGTGAAGGGGACCTGCTGACGGCGCAAAGCATCCTTGATGGTGCTAAAGTGGATCGGCAGCGTACGCAAAAAGCGGTGCCGCTTATCCTGCGCAATTTTGTTGCGTATATAAGCCGGAAGATGCTGCCCGAAGAGGGTTGAGAGCAGCTCCGGCAATGGCAGACGCTGCCACTCCACAGGCGGCGTGATAATGAGATCGCGGCCCCGCAGGTCGATGGTGATTGTGGACATAGGTTTACTCATGAGGCAGCGCCAGCAGCGATAATTGGCTTGGAGGCTCGATTATATCGCTTTGCTTTATATATAATGTCCGGCTTTCCTGTAATAAAGGTGAGAGCAGGTCAGCCATATGTTCTATCGCTCCTTTCAAAGGTCTAGCGCCTTTTTCCAGCAACAGCCTATTGCCTGGGAGCGCCTCGCTTTCGTCTGCATCGCGCACATATACGCGTTTGCCTTGCTTTAGCGCCCCATTGGCCCCTTCCCACGTTCCCCCCTTACTATCTGCCTCTGCTACAATCACCGTCTGAGCCAGACCCGTCACAACCATATTACGCTCCATGGCGCGGCTAACCAACCAGGGAGCATCGGGATGAAACTGGCTTAATAACAATACTTTGCCAGCTTCAATGTGCGGCAACAAAGCGCGCATCTGAACTTTGCTTAGCTTACGAATGCCATGTGGCAGCACAACCGTCGTATATCCATCCCCTTCTATCGCCCCCTCATAGGCTGTGCGGTCCACCCCGCGAGCGTTGCCACTGATAATATTGGCTCCCTCTTGCGCCAGGTATCGAGCGACCGAGCGTGTAAAGGTGAGGCAAGCCTCACCCGCGTTACGCGAGCCAATAATGGCAACGGTTTGCCGCTGCAAAATCTGCAAATCGCCCAGTGAGAAGAGAGTAGATGGTATCTGACTACGTGTAAGATCTTTTTTCAGCAAAATAGGATATGCTGCATCAAGCACAGTAATCAGGCGAATATGGTCATGCTGAAGCTGCTCTGCCAGAAAAGCCAGCCCGACAAGCTTCTCTTTCGCTCGTCGAAGCTTTTGAATCACATCTGCTTTCAAGTGACAGGTTGCGTTCCATACTTGCTCATCCGCCGTGAAAAAATCTTGCAAGGTGCGATTGAGCTGTTTGCACCATATTACAAGAATATCATTGACAACACGTACAGAAAGTCCACTTTCATATACCAGAAGGAGCCAACAGGCTTGTTCTCGTAGATCCATTCGTAAACATCTCCTTGTTATTGGTCGTCTGAGTGGACAGTACGTGTGATTGTAAAAGGATACACTACCTGCGCGCCTGCTCGCATCAATGTCTGTCCAATCTCACGCATGGTATATCCTGAATCATAGATATCATCAATTAATAACAGCGTACGTCCGGCAATAAGTTCGGGCGACATCACAACAAACGCGTCTTTCACATTATCCGCTTTCTGTACCCAGTTTGTAAAATCTTTCTGTTCCCTTGTTACACGTATCTTGACCAACACTGGAATATAACTTATTTGCAACATAGCGGCAACTTTACGTGCAAAAGTTTCGACAAGAGAGCCGCTCCTGGTAGGAGGAACGCTAACGATCCCATTGATTATGTTGACCAGATAGCGTTCTTTTATCACCTGCACGGCTCGTAACACCAACTCCTCTGGAAATGGGCCACCTTCCTCATATTTGCTTAAACGAACAAGGTTTCCAATACGTCGTCCAGCATGGTACGAAAGAGATAATCCAGCTTCGTGCTTTCCGTCCCGCTTCTCAATACGAGGCAAAAAACCCTTTTCCAGAAATTGAACGGCTGCCTGTTGTATTCTTTCTGACACTATAAGATGTGGAAAATTCTGTGGCTGGCAATGTCCACATGTTCCACAAAAATAGTCAGGTTGATCTCCCAGGTAAGCCGTTAAATACCCCATATAACAGCCTTCGAACTGAGCATACCTCTCCATATCTTGAAGCTCTCGCTCTTTTTGAAGCCTGACGGTTTCATTGATGGAAAGGTCAAGCGCTCTAATGTCCCTAAGAATAGTATACTTTTTATTTCTGGTCCCACGCTCGATAAGTCTTTGCTCCTCTAAATCGGCCAGGACAACCCGGATAGCCTTTTGTGAGAAGCCAGTTCTGCGCATTAGATCACGTTCACCAAGTGCTTCAGTACGCAGATGAAAGAAAACGCTATCATAGTACTGCTTTGCAGGTTTTGCGCTCTGGATAAAATGCTGTTGTATAGATAGATCAGTAGAGTCATGCAACAACACGCATTTTGCAGGTTTGCCATCACGTCCAGCCCTCCCTATCTCCTGATAATAATGAATAGACGAGGCAGGAATATTATAGTGAACCACGAAACGTATATCAGGCTTATCTATACCCATGCCTAAAGCATTGGTTGAACATATCACTTTATAGGCATTTTGCATCCACCCTTGCTCAATATCGTGTCTTTTATCATCCTCTAACCCGGCATGATAATATACCGCATCTATGCCTTGATCCTCCAGAAACGCTGTTACCAGTTCAGCATTGTTTCTGGTAGCAGTGTAAACTATCCCCGTTCCATCCCACTGCGGTAGTATTTCAGCTAGATAGCTCAGTTTTTCCCGTTCCCCCTCCACTTTGATAACATCCAAAGACAAATTTGGTCTTTGCATCGTTCCTCGTATAATCTGAGCAGTGCCAATCTGTTGGAGAATATCTGCCTCAACCCGCTGGTTTGCTGTGGCGGTAAGGGCCAGTACAGGGATATTTTGAGGAATAGCGTTAAGCAGATGCACGATACGCCGATAGCTGGTTCGGAAGTCATGGCCCCAGACCGAAATACAATGCGCCTCATCGATTACTATCATGCTAATACGCATTTGAATGACGCTCATCTGCCAATCTAGATTATCTAGACGTTCAGGCGCAATAAATAATATTTTAACGTCGCCTGCTATAGCTTGCGCTAACGTTTCCCGATTAGCTTCGACTGGAAATTCCGAGCTTACAATAGCAGAAGGAATGCTATAAACATTATTACAACGCAGGCATTGATCGCGCATTAATGCTTTCAACGGCGAGAAGACAATCGTAAGATGGGGGTAGTACAGGCTTGCCATCTGATAACACAGCGATTTTCCCCAGCCTGTACGCTGAATTGCTAAAACGCGTTTTCCCTGGACGAGCAATTCGATGATATTCCGTTGCCCTGGATAAAAGCCAGTCGCAATGCCAAAACGCTCTTCTAGCAGTTTTTCCGGCGGACAATCCTGCCAGCGAAATTCTAATACCATGCCTCCAATTCCCCCTTAGCAAACTTTCAACCATGTTACATCTATTACCACCCATATATGAATAGCATTTTATGTATTTTATTGCTTTTTTGTCAATACATAGAGAGATATGTAAGTGTTCAGACTTTTTTCAAAGAAAAGATAGTGGGAAGCGAAATTCTGAACAGTCACCACAAAATCATGTTATACTCATCAGTACTCGCGCTCGCCACAGACAATGTCTCTTTCAAATGAGAACTAGGCCGAGTTTTGGCACGCACTCAAACACTAAGAAGTATTTTATGGATATTCAGAACAATGCTAGACATGAAGTTCTTGTAACCGCCAGTTGCCTCAGGTGCCGCTGGTTCTGGCTCTATGGACAACTCCGGCTTTTCCCAATCTGTCGCTATAACTAAGAACCAGCCTCCCAAAACTCCCCTAGATATGTGAGAGATATTGAGAGGCTGGTTCTTATTGTAAATCCTACCGCTTCAATCCGATGCGCGCCTCCAGTTCTTGCGCTACGCTGTAGGGGTCGCGTTCGCGTTTGGTGATATCGGCGATGAGGGCATTCCATTCTTCTTCGCTGACAGTAGCCTTGAGGGAGTTGGCGACCGCTTGCATGATAAGTACCTGGAGCTCGCTGCGCACCTGGCGCTGGGCACGATGCTCCATCATGCCGCTTTCGGTGAGATACTCGCGGTGCTGCTGGATGGCATCGATGAGTTGAGGGATACCCTGCCCTTTGAGGGCGGCAACTTTGACGATGGGGATGCGCCACGCGGCTTTGCGCCGGTTAGAGTCGAGGCTTAACAACATCGCCAGTTCCGCCACGGTCTGGTCGGCCCCCGGCTTATCCATCTTGCTCACAACGAAGATATCGGCGATCTCTAGAATGCCCGCCTTGATGGCCTGAATGTCGTCTCCCATGCCTGGTGCAACCACGACGAGGACGGTTTGCGCGGTGCGCATGACCTCGACCTCTGCCTGTCCGGTGCCCACTGTTTCGATGATGATGGGGTCATAGCCCGCGGCATCCATCGAGCGCACAACGTCGCGCGTCGAGGCGGCGAGGCCACCCAGGCTGCCACGGCTCGCCATGCTGCGAATAAAGACTCCCGGATCGCCCGCCAGCTCCATCATGCGAATACGGTCGCCCAGAATCGCGCCGCCGGAGAAGGGGCTACTGGGGTCAACCGCTACCACGCCAACTTTGCGCTCGCGGCTGCGCAATTCACGTACCATCTGCGTGACCAGGGTGCTTTTGCCCGCGCCTGGGGAGCCGGTGACGCCTACAATGTGCGCGCGCCCGCTATGCTGGTGAAGTTCTGTCAGGTAGCGACGAGCCTGCGGGGCCTCGTTCTCAATCAGTGTGACCATGCGCGCCAGCGCACGACGATCTCCGTTCAGCAGTCGTTCAACGATGTTTTGCAAGCTAGCACCTATACCTCAGCAGCCAGGCGATCAGGCTGAACATTTTCACGCACAAAGGTAATGATATCCTCCATCGGGGTGCCAGGTCCGAAGCAGCCCTTGATCCCCAGTTCTTTGATCGCCGGAATGTCTTCATCCGGCAGAATCCCCCCTGCGGCCACCAGCACATCATCAACATCGTTCTGTTTGAGCAGTTCCATAATTTTGGGGAAGAGGGCCATATGCGCGCCGGAGAGAATGCTCAAAAGAATCGCATCGACATCTTCCTGGATCGCCGCCTCCACGATCATTTCAGGCGTTTGACGAATACCTGTGTAGATTACTTCCATACCAGCATCACGTAAGGCGCGCGCAATCACCTTCGCGCCACGATCATGCCCATCTAGCCCCGGCTTTGCCACCAGGACACGAATTGGACGAGTTTCAGCCATCACTATGACTCCTTTGTCAGATTGTTTTTGTTGTACTTATTATACTGTGATTCTATGCCCGGATGGGACAGGTCACCGTGTCAGGACGGGAGCAAGTCCCGCCCTTACGAGATCGCGTGGTATGCCTGGGCAGGGGCCAGCCCTGCCCCTACAGTGCATGTGTATAGGGCCTTTCTACCTGGGCAGGGGCCAGCCCTGCCCCTACAGTGCATGCATATAGAGCGCGCAGATTGCGCGCTCCTGTTCTTCGTACATTTCTTTGCATTGCTTCTCAAATTCTACAACGGAGGATTGCTGGCTGCAAGCATGTATCAAGAGCTTTGCCTGCCTGATAATCTGGCTTCTTTCAGGGATGTCGATCACCGGCACCGGCAAGTGGGCCAGCACATGCTGCTCTATCTGCGGCTGCACCCATTTGTAGGCGGTATACAATACGTAGACATATTCCCGCAGCAAGCGAGAATTGAGCAGAGCGAGCAAAAAATAGAGGTCGTCCTCTGTTCCACCTGGATATAAGTTGAGCAGGTATAACGTCTGTAGCACGATATAACCCTGTAAATCAAGCGCCGCCTGCAAATAGCCGGTGCTCTTCACTACGAGCAACTTAGGGGCAAGATAACGTTCAAGCGGCTTGGCGATGTTGTCGCGCGCTATCCAGCTATGCCCAACCGGGATCGCATACGGTCGCACATCGATACCACCGAGCAAGACGGGATGCCAGTTTTGCCTGTCGGCAGGCAGCGTTTTCAACAGCGATGGATGCGCTTTCCCCAGTTCTTCGCCACGCCGCACAGCGACCAGATCGCCCAGCGCCGCAAAATTCCGCCGTTCATCAGCTTCCAACGATTCGTACTGCAAGGCATGCAGTTGCTCGATCAACGTCCCCCGAACCTCGCTGAGCAGGTAACGCAATTCCGCGCCGGTTTGCTGTAATAGCAACGATTGCAGGATACATCGGGGCAGCGTGGTAGAGGCAGGTCCGTTGAGGGCAGTGGCAAGCCCTGCCCCTACAGCCCATTTTTCTCGCGACCAGCATATTTGATGTAAAGATGATGGGCGGGATTTTTGCGCGACAATCACGACGGCGCCAACAGACGCGGAGAAGACGCCGGAGAGGTGCCAGAGGGCATGCACCGTCGTCTCTTTCAGCAGGCGCCGGCGCTCCCGAGCAGCATTGGTGCGAGCCAGCACGGGATCGGGCAATACCAGGCCGATCCAACCGCCCGGACGCACAACGCGCAAGGCGAGATCGAGAAATAATAAATAGCTATCGGCCTGCCCGCAACGGTGCGCAAAGCTATAGCAGCTCAAATCGCTATTTTTGGCTGCAAGATAGGGAGGGTTGGCGAGAAAAAGATCAATGCCCTCATACTCGCCCCAGGGAAAAGCCAACCCATCAGCCTGATGAATGTGTAGCGAGAACTGGTCTTCTTCAATAATGTCAGTACTCGGCGTTGCCTGCTTGGTATTTTCGCATACGCCAGGCTCGTCCACGAGGATGGTGCGCAGTTGCATCTCAGCCAGGAAACAAGCCACGGGATCGGGATCGAAGCCCCAGATGTTACGCTGAGCCGCAGAGAGGAGCGCGGCGCGGCCCAGATTGAGATGGCTCACAGAGGTGACGAGGCGACGAGCAACGCCCGCCAGAAAGTTGCCACTGCCACAGGCGGGATCGAGCACGCGTATTTGAGAAAGATCATATTCAGGACAATAGCCGCAGGCGTCCAATATGCGCTCTACAAGCGGCGGTGGAGTTGAGAAGTGGCCGCGCACTTTCCGTTCTTTGAGCGGCAAATTTGCCTCATACCAGCTAAAGATATCTTCTGGCACCATTAACAAGCCTAATGTGTATCTTTCTTGAACAAGACTTCCAGGGCCTCGCGAGCAGCCAGGCGACCTGCCTCCTTGATACTGGATGCTTTGCCAGTACCCAGGAGAACATCATGCTCATAGACGCCGACCAGGAAAACACGGTCGTTATTGCGACCGCTCTGTTCCAGCACGCGATAGCGCGGCAGGCTTCCTGAACGCTCCAGGACAATCTTTTGTAAACGGCCCTTAGGGTTGGTATCAAGCGTCTGGTGATTGATATGCTCCACCATTGGGAATATGATACGCGCAACAAAATCGCGCGCTGCCTGCGCTCCCTGATCGATATGGATCGCGCCAACGATGGCTTCAAGCACATCGGCGCACAGCGAATCGCGAGATCGTTCGTTGAATGTGCGCAGGTTGGCAAGATCGACGCGAATAAAAGAAAAAAGCCCTAGCTGCTGCCCAATCTGAGCAAAGACGCGGCGGCTCACAACTTCTGACTTTAATGCTGTCATCTCACCTTCAGAGGCTTCAGGGAACATACGATAGATATGCTCCACGACGTGCGCACCGATAATGGCATCTCCGAGGAATTCGAGAGTATCGTACGAATCGCGCACGGCGGTAGCCACACAACAGGAATGATGAGTGACCGCTCGCTGTAAGAGTGTACGGTCATGAAACCGCACCTGGAGCAGTTCTTCTAAAGCCTCAAGGTTGTCTGCGCCATCGATAGTTTGCATATGTTCTATTATATCTTAGCCTGAGTACAGCATCGATTCTCTTAATCGTAGCATATTCACCATTTTTTTTTCAAGAAAAGGGAGTTTTGTCAGGGCTTTTCAGTGTTCCTCTCCTCTGACTCCTGCTGCCTGGGTTCGCGCCCCCAACAGGGCGCAGAGCAAGGGGAGAGAGGTGCCGGCACCTCTCTCCCCTTGCGAACAGGGCTTGGCCCTGCGAGCATGACGACAACGGAAAAGCCCTGAGTTTTGTGGGGGAACATGCCAGGAAACGAGAGAGTTACCGTGTAATAGCGGCTACATCTATTACGCTGTAACCGCTACTGATTTCCGTTGTTCAGACTCTCAGGCTTGCGTGATAGTGAGCGCTGCCATATATTGGGACTCGACATACGCCTGGTAAGCCCCGGCGGAATTGAGAATAGGCAGCGGCCCCGGATTGGGCGGGATGGTGCGACCGGTGTAGGCGTCGGCGACCGTATTTTTGAGCTGGAGGGCGGTATTAATGGTCGCGGGATCTAAGAGATTGTTGGCCCTGAGAATTTGCATATCGTACGTGCGGATTTTCTGAATCCAGTCTCGCAGGTCAGTGAGGGCGTTTTCTACATTCTGCAAGTGCTGGAGCAGAGCCGCGTCTTTCCCGGCTGCTTGTTTAAGCTTTGTGAGCTGCGCGTCCATCGCGTCAATATAGCCAGCCTGATTTGGTGAAGAGAGCAGCCCGACACCTATATTGAGCAGGATGGGATCGTTAACTGGTAAATCGCCGCTGCTTTTGGCGTGGGCTGAGCCGTCGATCAGTTCAATGATGCGCGTTGCCTGCCGCCCGACAAGGGGGAAGTCGTGCGTTGTCCCTTGCAGAATATCGGCGATGCTATTGGCTTTATCGTTCATCGATTTGATGGCGTCAAGCAAACTCGCGACGGCGCTCTGGTTGCCGGGCAGGCCAGGAGTCTGGTAGAGAATGTTCTTGATATACTGGAGGGTGGCGGGATCGCTCATTGCGTGGTAGACGATCTGATTGCCTGGCGTTTGCGGGTTGGTGTTGGCATCCTCCAACGTAATGATAACGCCGCTAATGAGGGACAATAAATTCGTGTGCTGGGCATCTCCAGGGTAAAGCAACGAGGCTGAATTGCCACTGACGGTAAGCTGACCGAGCGGTGTGATATGGTTAGTCGTGTCCTGTAACCAGGCAAAGTAGCTTTTGTTGGTGGGAGGCGTTGCGATATTCTGTATCTCAATGCGCAGCACATCAGCGCGTCCGAGCGCATCGTCCTGGAAAAAGACATGTCCTGTCAGGACCACGGGACCATTTGCCGCCTGCCCTTTGTTGCTTGCAAGGCTCAGACCAATAGCGCCACCGATGATCAATAGCAATAATACCAGCACGACGACCACAATATAGATGGGGCTATCCGTAATATTCCACCATCCTCGCTGGCGTGCTGTCGGTATCACCGGCATAGAGGAGGTAAAAGATGAGGGACGCTGCGATGGCATGGCATTACGATCACCCTCAAAAGGCACGGGCAATCTGCCCATTGAGGGCGTTACCTGCATGCTACTGGTGGTACTCGGAAGCATAGCCATAGATCTGTCAATGGCAGGTGAGTATTGACTCTGAAGAGCTGGCAGTGGGGCAGAGATCTGAGAGAATGGCTGCGACTGTCTGGGCAGAGGCTGCGAGACGCCGAGAATTGGTATGGAAGCGCCAGTCCTCTGCGATGGCATACTATCTTCATGAAACATAGAGATGCCCGGCTGCATGGAACAGGCGTCAGCAATCGCGGTCGCCAGCAGCGATGCCAGCGAGAAGCGCGTGGCAGTATCTTTTGCGATTGCGCGCAAGATTACTTCCGAAAGCCCGGGCGGTATATTTGGGTTGATTAATATGGGTGGGGTGGGCAGCGTGTTGATATGCTGCATCATGACCGCGACGGAACTTTCATCACGGAATGGCTGCACGCCCGTACAGATTTCGTACAGGATAATGCCAAGCGAGTAGATATCGCTGCGGTTGGTTGCCGTCTGCCCCTTAGCCTGTTCGGGAGCCATATAGGCGGGCGAAGCAACTTCGGCGTTATTCCCTAAAAGTTGGGCGAGGCCGAAGTCGCTGATCATCGGCTCTCCTGCCTCGAACTTGCTCGTATTCAGGCGGTTGAGCAGGATATTCGTCGGTTTAAGATCGCCATGCACCACGCCCTGCTGGTGCGCATAATCGATGGCGACTCCCAGGGTGGTAAAAAGATAGACGATCTGGTCAACCGGGGGAAATCTGCCTTGATGCGAGGTGGCATGAATATAGTCGGCCAGCGTCTGCCCTTCGATATAATCCATCGCGATATAGGCCGTTGTCTCGTTCGATTTGCCCGGGCGCGTCACATTGACTTCGTGAACCTGTACGATATTGGAGTGATGCAGAGAAGTAATCGCCTGGCCCTCTTTGGCAAATTTGTTGAGAAAATTCGGATCGGATTGGAAGTCGGTGTGAAGCGCTTTCACAGCAACATCCCGGCGCTCCTGTAAATCGTAAGCCTTCCATAACTCGCCGACGCTGCCCCGCCCCAGTTGCTGCTGCAACTCGTATCTCCCCAGGCGTTTTGGGATAGTGCTCATTCGCATCCTCCAGTTTCCCGAAAAATATGCTGACGGGGATGTTATAACATCCCCTTACTACCATATCAGATAAATGGCTGAGGATCAATCTTGCTAGGATGCATGTCCTACTTTCATCCGATCCGGTGCATTATAGCAGATATTACTGCTGCTGTATAGAACGAATGTGCTATACTGTAAAAACAGAGCGGTCTGGTCTGGAGGCGGCATTTTTGTATAACGCTCTATGTTGCACCCTGGAAATCCGCTATAATACGAGGGTAGTAAACATCAGCGAGGAGCAACCCTGTGCGTTTCAGTCTGCAAGATGTAAAAAAATCTGTTCAGCGGCGCGATGGCGAGTTGTCTGTCTCCCTGCACTTTCTTCGACCTGGAGAATTGCAGGAAGAGATTGCGCGCCTCATTGCCTATCATGAAGAACTCCTGGGCCAGCCTCAGCGCAACTTCTCGCTTGACGATGCCCGCTCGTATATCGGCGATTACCGTCTTGCCCACTGCCTGATTGCTACGCTGAGCCACTGGTATAGCTGGCAACAGCGCGAATGGGCTGCGGTTCTACAGATCTTGACCGTCTCGCCCGACCTGGCCGATATTACCTCATCCGTGCAGTTGCGGTTGGCCCTCTACAATTATGTCAATCAACAGCATCAGGGCTTTCTCGGCGAACAGGAGAGGGCCGGGGCATTGCAGGCGTTTGCGGCAAACTATCAGCTCGCCGTTGCTGATCTGGAGTACCTGCTGGCTCTCGATAGTGAAGAGGAGGCGCTACTCTCGCGCGCGACTCCTCAGGCTCCCAACGTGCAAGATGTTGCGACTTTATATAATCAGTGGGTCTTCGAGGCGGCCCTTTTCAATGCCTCTGGCGTGAGTTTCGTCATTGACTGCCAGGCATTTAGCAAGAAAGCGGGGCAGGCTGCGACGGGTGCGGTTGGCATGGGCGTCGGTGCGGTGATCAAGCGGCTGAGCTATCTGGCGCGCAAGCTTGGGGTGTACTACGATCTTACCTATGATGCGGCGTTCCCAGGAGAGAAAACAGCCCTGGAACTGCCGGGAGCGACTGCTCCGCTGTTGACACTGACGCTCTATGGTCCCCAGGAAGTAACCGGCGCGCCACAGCATTATGGTCTGCGTCTTGCCCGCCTCTGTCGTTTGCTATTAGGCTATGGCGTGGCCCATGCTGAACGGGGACACGCCAGAAACAAGGGCAGAACGTTGCTGGCCTCGGCAATTGTGGAGGCTGCGGCAAAAATACATTTCTTGCAGCGCGCGTATACTTTCGCTATGGATAGCCACGTTCTCAAGTTTATCGAGTCGCCCGGGGAGGAGTCCGCGCAAAATGACCTTACAGCAGCATCGCAAGCCACTGCAACCCTCTTCGATAGCAGCATTGAACAGTCTTTTTCGGAGGCATTCCAGTCTCTAGCGGGCGGTTGGGGCATGGATGGCTGGGAGTTGGAGCGCGAGCCGGAGCCTCTGCTGCTCCCCCAGAGCATTTTCATTCCTGATTTCGCTCTGAGCCGCGCTAACAGGCGCATCTATGTTGAAATTCTCGGCTTCTGGACGCCCGCGTACCGCGAACGCAAAATCCAGAAGTTGCAGCAACTGCGGGGGCGTGATGACCTGCTGCTGGCGATTCCTGTGGAGGCAAAAGAGGCTTTTGTCAGCATTGCGCAGGATTTTCCGATAGTTTTTTACCAGGATCAGCTCTCCGCGACCGATGTGCTCCAGGTTTTGCGCAGCCGTTACGATGACTTTGCTGAGCGACTGGCGCGCATTGACGTGCCAATAGTACGCGAACAGGTGAGGCGCGAAGGTCTGCTATCGGAAAAAGCCAGCTATCAGGCACTGTGCTGTTACCGCCGCTCAGAACTGCAACGAGCGGCGGAACTAATCGTTGACGAGGAAATTGCGTTTTTGCCGGGGATAGGGTTGTATCATCTCAACTGGATCGAGCAGCTAAAACAGACATTTCTTGCCTGGATGCACGAACAGCAGTCCGCCTCCCTGTCGCAAGTTTTATACGAGCTAAAAAGCCGTAATCAGGCCCTTCAAGTATGCGAAGATACAACCATCGAGGCGTTATTGAACCTCTGGCCGGAGGTGCAGATCCGGCGCGATTCGATCTTTGACGTGCAGGTTGAATTGGTTGAAAACGTGGATTCGAGTGATGAGATAGCGCAAGATGCGCAACCCGTGGCGGTGAGCGGGCCGCCAGGAGCTGCTGAAAATGGAGGGAAGCGAACGGGTGAGAGACGCGCGGTGAAGAAGAGGGTGATAAAAGAGAGATCGGCGTTCCAGGAAGATTTATGGGGATAAGAATGTGGCGACGCAACTTTTGTGGCGACGCGGTGAACCGCGTCCAATTCATTGAATTGCGATAAATCGGACGTGGTAAACCGCGTCGCCACGGCATGATGATGCGATAAATCGGATGCGCTGTGGCTCCCCGATTGATCGTGGGAGGTCCCTACGGTGTGATGGCGATAACGCGCAGGGGGCTGCCTGAGCCGTTCACGATTTTGAGCGGGGCGGCAATGATAAGCGCGCCGGTGGGCGGCAGCGCTTCCAGGTTGGTTAAGCTGGTGATGCCAAACTTCCCGTTACCATGCATGAACGTATGGTTAGGGAACGGCGGATCGAAGGTGCCAGCCTGTCCGGCATCGGTGCCGACCGTCTCCACGCCAACGCCGAGGATATCGCGCTCCTTGATCAGAAAGTCGGAGCAGGTCTGGTGGAAGCCGGGCGAGTGCGCGCCGTCAGCGCGTACATTGAGAAACTCCTCGCGGCTCTGGCGCTTGCTCCAGCCGGTCTGTAACAGGACCCATGCTCCCGCTGGAATGCGACCGTGCTTGCTTTCCCACTCCTTCACATCCTCGATGCTCAGCAAGAAATCCTCGGATTGCTGTACCCGCGCGGTTACGTCGATGACGCAGGCGGGACCGACAAATTTGCGCGGAGAGATCGTATCGGTGGCGTTGTTGGGCAGATCCTTACCCGTTACCCAGTGAATCGGCGCGTCGAAGTGCGTCCCCGTATGCTCGCCCATATTGATAATATTCCAGTACCAACCGGGGCCGCGCTCATCGTAACGCGAAATTTCGGTCAGGGTAACGCCGGGCGACGGTGCGAAAATAGGTGGCAGGTCGATCACTGGCGTCTCTGGCCCCAGCGGTGAGGTCAGGTCAACAACCTTCAGGCGACCGGAGTTCAATTCCTCTAGTAGCTGTGACAGAACATTGGTATCCACGTTTCCCATACTTGCCTGCCTTTCGTTATAGTGTATAAATACAAGTGCCGTACAATACCTGGTATTATACACCAACCTGACCGGACATGGACGCTATGGTAACTCAGATCCTATCTGCTGGAGCAGCCCCGAAAGGCCGCCGCCGGGTACCTGCTCAACACGAACTCCTACGACTTTGCCATCGTCAACTTGAAACTCGCACGGTACCTGTGGCAGTACGATTGCTATGCCTGTGGGCTGAATGGACCGGAGACCGAACAATGGTAAAGAGAGATTGCCCGTGTGCGTGCCGGTAATTTGGATCAGCGCAGTGACTTCGTTCCCCTGCTGAATCTGATCTAGACTATAGGAAAAATCGGGCATGGCCCCTAGCAGCTCGCTCTGGAATGCAAGGAACTCTCCCTTGTTAAGCGGCCTGGGCGTCAGACCACTGATAAGAAAATCGTCGGACATGATGGATGCTGCCATCTCCATATCGCCTGCTTGCAGCGCCGTTATCAATGTTTTTACTGTTGTTGTAGTGTTCATGGCCTCCTCTTTCATCATTGGCGATTAGACATCTTGCTAATAAAAACTCCCCCTTTATACACGTTCCCAGGGCTTTTCCGTTTTCGTCATGCTCGCAGGGCCAAGCCCTGCTCGCAAGGGGAGAGAGGTGCCGGCAAGGCCGCGTCGCGGCCTTGCCGGCACCTCTCTCCCCTTGCCCAGCGCCCCGTTGGGGGCGCGAGCCCAGGCAGCAGGAGTCAGGAGGAGAGGACAACTGAAAAGCCCTGTACACGTTCCATCATAGATGGCGGGGTGTAAAGCAGGATGGTAAAATGACGTGATGGAAAATCTGGAACAACGCATTGCAACGGTGTGCGCTGATCGTGAACATGGCTCGCGCTGGTTGATGCGCGAGGCGATAGGCATTCTACGCGATCTGGCCCAAACCTCTATGGAGTCACAAACTGAGCAGATGCGTCTGCTTCGTCATGCCGGACAAGAACTGGCTGAGGCTCGTCCCGCAATGGCAGCGCTCACCGGAGCTGTGGGGCGGGCGCTCAATGTCCAGGGCGGACCCGACGCGGTTGCGCAAGCTGCCACGCATTTGCTGGCAGAATACGACGCGGCTCCCGCCCGCATAGCTGCTAACGCGGAGCCATTTTTGCATGGCTGCTTGATGACGTGTAGCATTTCTGGCACCGTGCTGGATGTCTTGCAGACTCTGCGCCAACAGATCGGGGCGTGATTGTGCTGGAAGGCCGACCGCGCTATGAGGGGCGTGAGATGGCGCGGGCATTGAGCGAGCGCGGCTTCGCTATTACCCTGATTACCGATGCGCAAGCGGATATTTTCTTGCCAGAGTGCCAGGGTGTGGTCGTTGGTGCGGATAGCGTCCTTGCCAATGGGGACGTGCTCAATAAGGCCGGTACCGCGCTGCTGGCCTGGGCTGCTCGCGGGCATCGCATTCCTTTCTACGTGCTCTGCGAGAGCTTGAAAATCTCTCCCAAACGCTGGTCTGCCGAATCTGAGCGGCGAGGCGATCATCTGGAGATGCTGGAAGAGAAAGAGGCCATAGAGGTATTAGAGCAGGAAATACCGGGCGTCACGGTGCGCAATTTTTACTTTGACCGCACGCCAAACAGGCTGGTGAGCCAGATTATCTCTGAACGCGGAGTGCTGCAACGCAGCGATATTCGCGCAATTGCCGCCAGGGCTAAAGAGGATCGGCAAAAGCTGTTTGAGCAGAAGTACCACTAAGTCCTATTAATTTGGTGAAAGAGGATGATTTCAGTATCCTGAGATGATAGAAGGCTGTTGTTTTGAGATGTGTGGGTATGTGTATAGAAGGAGAGAGCAGTGGGAACGAATCAAAACCAGCAATATCAGTATGACCGTGGGCTGTCCAGGACGGTGAAGATGCCAGCAATCAAGCTCCCTGTCGCCCATGAAAAGCGTGAAAATCATGATGTGAAAGAGGTCCTTCCCGGCGTGCTTGTTGTGCGCAGCAATACGCCGCGTCCTCATTCTTTCGAATCGATGTTTCCCCCCGAGGGACAATCGCAAAGCGGGCAGCAGAGCGAAACTGCGCCCCTGCCTGCTTTTCCAAGTAAGGCCCCTTCCGCCCCTCCTCTGCCAGAGGAGTTGAGCGAAGAGGAAGAGGAGGAACTTCCGGCAACGGTCGTCCCTATCTCCTCCTCAGGCGCCTTAAAACAGGTGGCCGAAGATCCGCAGGAGTTTCTCTGGCTCTTTGAATATGGCCTGGAGATGGATGCGGCGATCTTGAATAGCCCCGAGCGGCTGGATGGGCTTGCTCTTCTTTACGGGCCAGCAATGCTTAAAGGATATAGCATTATGTTTGGCTCCGCCGCGGCATATGATGGGCGTGGCGCCGCCGATAAAACAGTTGTCACTATCGTCCCCCGTTCTGAGCCTGAGGCCGAAGTATGGGGTGTGCTGTATCGCATTCCGCGCCGAGTCGCTGAAAGCAGCGAGCATCAACTTTCCTTGCTTGATACCGTTCATGGGGCCGGGACCCATGATGCCCTGTTTAAACGCATGCAGATCGTTGTCCATGAAACCTATCGTAACCGTGAGATTGCCTGCGTAACGTATCTTGTTTCCGATGCTGTGCGCCCGCACCTTCGCCTCTTTTCCTGGCAACAGGGGGGAGATCAGACAGCGCTGGCCCAGCGGCTGGCGACGATTGCCAGAAAACAGAAGTTGCCAGAGAAGTATCTGAGCATCTATCCATCCACTACGCCTTTCCCATTTCATACGCCACCCGCCGATACCGAGCCGGTCGGGTTGCAGCTTCGTGGCGTGCAGGATGTAGAGCAAGCGGTGTTACCGTTACGCAACATGCCCGATACCGAGCCGTTGCCGGTCGTGAAGGGAAAAGATAGCGAACAGCAGGCAGCGGGTACTAAAGCAGAGACTCCCGAGGTAGCGCAGGAGCAGCAGACGAATCGCTGGCTGATCGTGTTTGCGCTCTACCTGGCGATTGTGCTGCTAGCGGTGCTGACTGTTGCTATGCTGCAAGGCTTTGGCAATGGCGATCTTACAAATGGCTTCAGGCCGCTGGGCGTGCCGGTGCTGGTGCTTGTCTACGGCTTACTGGGTGGCTGCGTGAGCAGTATCATCACGCTGGGGCGCTACCGTGCGGCCAATCCCCCCCTCTACGTGATCATCACCTGGTTTACCCGTCCCTATATCGGCTCGGTGCTTGCTACCCTGACCTACCTGCTCTTTACCAGCGGCTTCTTTATCATCACCGACGACTCGGTGCGGCATCATACGCTGTTCCTGTTCGTCGGCGCGCTGGCAGGGTTGTGTGAGGGGTGGCTTTTCTTTAAGTCTCAATCCCCAGCGGGTTGAGATAGCCATTCTCGTCGCCTCCCTTGAGAGCAATATAGATCGAGTCCATGCAAACGCGCCAGCACATTGTGCTGGCGCGTTTGCATGGTGGAGGCAGACGAAAATAGACCCTTGTACCATAGGACGGAAAGCGTGTACAATGGATGCATTAGAGCCTCTACTGAACCATTCTGAGTGTTGTTCGCCATTCAGCCGCAAGCCGGAGGAGAAGAGATGCCGACCTATATCAGTTTAGTCAACCTGACTGAGCAGGGAGTGCGGGAAGCGAAAAATGCTCCCGAGCGCCTGCAAGCCTTTGATAAGGCCGTGAAAGAGGCTGGAGGAAAATTAGTGGGCTTTTATCTGGTGATGGGACAGTTTGACTATATTGTCATTACCGAAGCTCCCGACGACCAGACAGCCGCCCGCCTGATCCTGAGCACGATAGCGCAAGGCAGTATGCGTACCCAGACGATGCGCGCCTTTCCCCGCGAGGAGTTCGAGCAGATCGCCAGAGGGTTGCGCTAACACATGTGCCCTTGATATTGACCGGAGAACGTCTTGCTACGGCAGAGAAAAGCTGATCTCACCCGGCATGGTGCGGGAAACAACGTAGCGAGACGTTTCCGCACGCGCTAATAATCGGCCTGAAAGATTGCCCGCACCAGCCGCTCGGGATCATGACGTGCCAATGTATCGCCTTCCAGGTTCAGATGCTCAATGACGATATTGGGCACGAGCCGCGCCAGGCGCGAACGATCTACCGTCACCGGTTCATCTTTCTCCTCCAGGTACGTTTTTAGCACTTCCGACGAGAATGGCCCATCGTTCACCAGCACCCGGTCAATCCGCGCCCCCAGATACTGGTGGATCGTGTTCACAAAATCGGAAGCTTTATAACCATAGGTCTCACCATATTTGGTCATGAGATTGCACACATAGACTTTCTCAGCGTCCGATTCGCGCACGGCCCGCGCTATCTCAGGCACGAGAAGGTTGGGCAGCAGGCTGCTGTAAAGATCACCAGGACCGATGATGATAGTATCGGCACGACGGATTGCCCGTACAGCCTGAGGACAGGCCGGGACGTTCTCCGGTACCATACGCAAGCGCACAATAGGGGATAAGGGCATGGGCGAATGTGACGCTAACGCTTTCTTGCCGCGTGTATCGATATCGGTTTCGCCGCAAATGGCCGTGCCATCCTCCAGATCGGCGCAAATGGCGGTCTGAGTCAATGTCACTGGCAAGACATTGCCCGCCGTATCTAATAGCTCCTGCGCATCTTCAATGGCAAGCAACAGGTCGCCGTTATTAATATCCTGAAGTCCCTTCAGGATGAGATTGCCCAGGCTATGCCCGGCAACACCTCCGTTAGTTGGCTCCTCTTCTTGTTCCTCGGTACGCTCAAAACGGTGCATGAACACTTCTCGCCATAGTGCGCCATTGCGCGCCAGTGCGACCAGCGACATGCGCAAATCTCCTAATGGGAGCTGCCGCCGGAATTCATCCATGAGACGACGGGAACTCCCCCCGCTATCCGACATTGTCACTACGGCACTTATGTTCATGGGGTATTTTTTTAAATGTGAAAGAACAGAAAATGTTCCTGATCCCCCGCCAATCGTCACCACCCGGCGTCCTGCAAATCTGTCTCCGGCACGATGATTCCCTTGCACGGTGTATCTCCTGCGACTGATTCCAGGTTTGATTTCCACAATACAATCCTCTTCCTACACGATACATTCCTACGAATAGACGAAGACCAATGCAAGCTCACCAACTACTAAATAAGCTAGGGCGTCACAGATATGCAATCCTTTCAGGTAAGGCTATCTTGAGTACGTCTATTCCGCGCTCTGTAGGGGCCATCCCTTGCGGTTGCCCTGCCCCTGCCGTGGTCCTGGGGATCATCCCTTGCGATTACCCAACCCACATCGTAGGGGCCATCCCTTGCGGTTGCCCTATAGCACGGAAGCTATCAAGATTCATGGTCCACACTCAACAGTCTACCACGGGCCTACCACTGGCGCAAGCGATAAAAACGCAACCCTCCCCCACCAGTTGGCATATATGCCGCAATGAGAACTACGAAATTTATTAACTGTAAGTACTAAGCTCTTGTGTAAATGCGACTATTACGTTATACTGTGTCTAACGGGAATCTCCCCTCCACTTTGTGGGCGCGGTGGTGGGAAACCAAGATCTCCCGTTGTATTCTTTTTTGGGAGTTTTTACCTATAGCAATTTCTTCCCTATCCCCCATAAGGGCTACTTCATCCTCCTCAAGTGTGCTATAATGGCACTTATTTTATCAGGGAGGAAAGCGCTCATGATCCAGAATGCGGATGGCCAGATGTTGCTGTATCGCACCCGCCTCCTTTTGGAAGAGGGGCAGAACGATGCAGCGTTGGAAGCGATCCAGGCAATTCGGGTGGAAGATGAAAAACAGCAACAGGATGTTGCATACTTGTTAGCATGGTGTTATGTTCAGCGAAAACAGTGGAATGAAGCACTCCAGGCCCTTAGACCGCTGATAAAGCAGTGGGATGCCCCGGAGGCGCTCTTAGAGCGAGAACGCATTGCTTTCTGCCTGCTGTACCTCGGCCTCGCCGCGGTTGCCCTTGCTCATTTTGAAGATGCCTCGTTGCATTTTACCTATTGCCTCAAGGTTTTGCATGACCGGCGTGTTCATCTCCCTGCCGTACGTATTAAAGCACGTTGCTCGCTTGCGATGACCTGTAGCATGAGAGGGTTGTATACCCCCGCCATCCAGCACTATGAAGAGGCACTGCGGCAATGCCGGCATTACAATCACGAAGAAGAAATCCCCCACGTTTATTTCGGACTAGCAGATGCTTATTTGCGCGCTGGCGATTATCCTAAAGCCTCCCACGCAGATCAAGAGGCACTCCGGATCTTTGAGCAACAGGCGGACCAGCTAATGATCGCTCGTACGCATAACCTTCTGGGGCGGATTTGCTTCTCCTCTAAAGATTATCAACAAGCATCAGAACATTATACGCAATCGTTAACTATTGCCACTCGCGATAATAATTTCCAGATGATAGTATTAAACCGTGCGGCGCTGGCCGATCTAAGCCTGACCCAGGGACAGATAGAAGAGGCTAAGCGCTATAGTCACGCAGCCGTTGACGTGCTGGCCCACGTAGAAGACCCCTATTGCCAGGGTGGCACCTATAACGTGATCGGTAAAGTGGCTCTGGAGGAGGCGCGCCGCTCCGATGATACGCGCCGCAGAGAATTGCTGGAAGAGGCCGCAGCCTGGTTCGATCAGGCCCGGGTTCAACTGGCTATCGCTCGTGCCTACCCCGATATTGCTGAAGTGTACGGCTATCGCGCTCAGGCTCTGGAGGAGTTGGGACGTGTGGAGGAAGCCATCGAGTGCTGGCGCTCCGGTTATGAAGCGTTATCTAAAAAGCAACTTGTGGAAAAATGAAACGTTGTGTACAAGCAACTGATAGCGGCCAGGATACAGCAATACATTGTCTATCCTGGCTTTTTGTTGTCTATCATGATCTCAGAGCTTCTCAAACGTCGGTGCATGCTCTGACTGCTCGCGCCAAAGGCGCTCATCTCATAAGGAGAGGAAGGTGCTGGCGGTGGGCTGCGCCCACCGCCAGCACCTTCTCAGAACGGCTCGCAAGCGAGCCGTTCTGCATAAAAAGACAACGTTTGAGAAGCCCTGATCATGGGCGGCGTTTGTCTGGAAACCGTTGCCAGTGCTATGATAAGAAATGGGTACTCTACTTAATCCGATGTATTTTCTCATCCCATAAGATAAGAGGTTACTGATGATACAACTCGATCAGCGTCAGCTTGGTGCGTCAGGCATTGTGGTTCCGGCGCTGGGGGTGGGCATATGGAGCTGGGGGGATACGCGCTTCTGGAACTACGGCAAAGATCATACGCGAGACGATATTACGCAGGCGTATCGCGCTTGCCTGGACGCGGGCCTCAACTTTTTTGATACCGCCGAGATTTATGGCAGCGGCGAGTCAGAGCGTATTTTAGGCGAGTGCAAGCGGGCAGACGAACGCCCGATCATTATCGCCAGCAAGTTTGCGCCCATCGGTCACATTTCTGCTCGCACCCTGCTCAAATCGCTGGATAACAGCTTGCAGCGGCTGGGCGTCGAGCAGATTGACCTGTACCAGATCCATTTCCCTTACACGGTGATAAGTGTCAATCCATTGATGGACGCGCTGGCGGAGGCGGTGCGTTCCGGCAAGGTGCGAGCGGTGGGCGTGAGCAACTATAGCGCCAGTTTGATGCATAAAGCTCATCAGCGCCTCGCCCGCCATAATATTCCTCTGGCCTCCAACCAGGTGCATTATAGCCTCTTGTATCGCAAGCCAGAAGCAAACGGCGTGCTGGACGCCTGTCGCGAACTGAATGTGGCTTTGATCGCCTATAGCCCACTGGAACAGGGCTTGCTGACCGGAAAGTTTCGCGTTAGCAATCCATCTGCACCGGTTCCCCCCGTCATTCGTCGCTTGATGGCGCCGACGAGCGTAGCAAAGCGACGGAAGATGGAGCCGCTGTTCGAAGTAATGTCAAAGGTGGCCCAGGCGCACGATAAAACGCTCGCACAGGTTGCGCTGAACTGGCTTGTGAGCAAGGATGAGTGTATTATCCCGATACCTGGTGCGAAAAATGCCAGGCAGGCAAAAGAAAATGCGGGCAGCATCGGCTGGCGTTTGACGCAGGAAGAGCTTGACCAGATTGCTCAGGCGGCGCGTCCCTGGCTACCCGCTAAATAGCCTTCTGGCGGATTTTAGCCAATGAAGACGCGATGGGGGGTGGCAGGCACCGCCACAGGGCCGAGGGGGTAGTGGGCCAACGGCTGGGCGTCTGGGTAGGGGCAATCCCTCGCGGTTGCCCTGTGGGGACGCTCAGCTTTTTTTGCTATGCCTCGGGTTTGAGGCGCACCAGCATAAAACCCAGCCAGAATACCCAGAGCGCGAATAATACCGTTGCCGGTGCGACCAGCGCCGCCTGCCCTGTGGCTGGTGCGCTGGCAACCTCTACGGCGGCTCCGCTCAAGAGGGCTGCGACCGCCAGCGCCGTATAAGCAAAGGCCACCCAGATCCCAGGCCAGAGCTGAAGTCCTCTGCGGGCGATAAAAGCGCCAAAAAATAGCGTTGAGAGGGCGAGCAGTCCGGTGCCAGCCGTATTCGAGATAAGCGAGAAAATACTGGCGATGGTCGTGAAATTTCCTGGCACCGGCGTGCCTGGCGTAAAGCCGTTGCTCACGAACAGCAGGTAGGTTGTGCTGCCCAGTGTGCCCAGGATGTAGGCAATCAGGCCAAAAAGTCCGGCCCAGGCTGCGATTACCGCGAAGCCTTTGCCGCGCCACGCCTCCGCCAGCCCCGCATCAGCTCCTCCCCCTTCCTGCTCTTCCCGCTCCCGCTGATCCATCAGTTCCTGCGCAATAATAATGCGAAAAAGGGAGAAGGGCAGCGTCAATATTAGTGCGTAGGCAAGGACGAGCAGTATGCGGTAGAGCAGAAACGGGAGATTATGGGTGGCGATCCAACTCAGGTAGGGCGTAAAATTCCCGGCCTGGGTCGCGTCGAGGGCGAGGCTATAGCTCAGGGGCGTCAGAATCAGAAGCTGGTAGAGCGGAATCCCCAGCAGCAGGAGCAACGCACCAAGCAGATAAAAAACTCCATTGGTGCGTAATCTGGATAGTAAGTCGCGCCTCATCTGTTCTGTGCTTTCGCTATTTCATATACTATAATTTCAGCGGATCGAGTTCGCCATCAGCTCGCGCCGCCACTTGAGGGGAAGTATAGGCATCAACCCCGACGATGTCAAGCGGAATTGCAATTAAGGATGTTACGAAACCGTTTTCCTATCGGTGGGAGATATGTACCCTACTATAATGCTCGTGATAGAATTTTACAAATATCCAGGTGAAGAGAGGAATATGGTATGCCGAGAGATCTACCTTTGGGCAATGGCCGGTTGCTGGTAAATTTTGATAAGAACTACGATCTGCGCGATATCTACTGGCCTCATGTGGGGCAAGAGCTGCAGACCGCTGGCGATATTTCCCATACGGGCGTCTGGGTTGAGGGGCAATTTAGCTGGCTGGATAGCCCTGAGTGGCAGCGTGAATTGATCTACGACGAAGAGACGCTGGTGACGCGTGTCACGCTCAAGCATTCCCGACTGCAAATCGAGCTGGTGTTTAATGATGTTGTGGATTTCAACCGGGCGATTTTTCTGCGCCATGTGGTCGTGACCAATCAGGCCGATCATGCTCGCGAGGTGCGCCTCTTCTTTCACTATGACTGGCACATCTGGAACGATGCGGGCGGCAATACCGTCTTCTACTATCCTCCCGTGCGCGCCCTGGTTGCTTACAAGCAAATGGCCTATTTTTTGATGGATGGACAGATTGGGAGCGGAGATCAGGCGCAGATTGGCATCAGTAGCTGGGCCACCGGCATCAAGGAGTTTAACGGCGCGGAAGGAACGTGGCGCGACGCCGAAGATGGCGAACTGGGACGCAATCCAATTGCCCAGGGTTCGGTTGATGGTACGATTGCTTTCCACATTCCTGCCATCGCTGCCGGGGCCAGCAATGAAGTCTATCACTGGCTGGCAGCAGGTAACGATTTGCCCGAGGTCGTTGTGCTGGAAGCAATGATCAATGAGCGCGGTCCCCAGACGTTTCTGACGCGCACGAGCAACTACTGGCATCGCTGGGTGAACAAGGATCAGCAGGATTTTGCCGATCTCTCGCCCGAACTGGTGGCGCTCTATAAACGCAGCCTGCTGATTCTGCGCACCCAGATTGATGGCGACGGGGCCATTATTGCCGCCAACGACGCTGATGTACGGTTTTTCTCAAGAGATAGCTACTCCTACATGTGGCCCCGCGATGGAGCATTGGTTGCTAACGCTTTGAGCCATGCCGGCTATTCGGAGATTACCCGCGCTTTCTACGACTTTTGCAATGCTGTGCTGACCGAAGGCGGTTATCTGCTGCATAAGTATAACCCGGACCGCTCCTGGGGCAGCAGTTGGCAACCCTGGGTGGATCAGGAGGGCAGGCCACAACTGCCCATTCAGGAAGATGAGACCGCACTCGTCGCCTATAGCCTGTGGCAGCACTATGACCGCTTTCATGATGTTGAGTTCGTCGCCCCCCACTTTCGCACGCTAATCACGCCAGCAGCCGACTTTTTAATGAGTTATCGCGATGCAGCTACCAACCTGCCGCAAGCATCATATGATCTTTGGGAGGAACGGCATGGCATCCTGACCTATACGACGGCAACCGTTTACGCCGGACTGGATGCAGCCGCCAATTTTGCGGAGCTTTTCGGTGAAGTGGAGCTGGCCGACAGATATAGAAAGGCGGCGAATGAGATTAAAGAAGCTGCGCTGCGCTACCTCTGGGACGAGGAGCGAGGCCACTTTCTGCGCATGATTACGGTGGATAAAGACGGCATCATCCACAAAGACGCGACCCTGGATAGCAGCGTGTGCGGGCTATTCCAGTTTGGCATGTTATCCGCCCATGATCCCCATATGGAGCGCACAATGCAAATGTTGGAGCAGACGCTATGGGTAAAAACAGCAATTGGCGGTATGGCGCGCTACGAGAATGACTATTATCACCAGGTCACGCAGGATATGAGCCAGGCGGAAGGCAATCCGTGGTTTATCTGTACGCTGTGGCTGGCTCAGTATCGGATCGCTCACGCCAATACGCTTGACGATCTCCATCAGGCGCTCCCTCTATTGGAGTGGGCGCGGGTCCATGCTTTGCCGAGCGGAGTAATGGCTGAACAGGTACATCCATTTACCGGCGAGCCTCTGAGCGTCTCCCCCCTGACCTGGAGCCATGCCGAATATGTCATGACCGTGCGCTGGTACCTGGGACGATATCACCGGTTTAAAGCAGCAAGCTAAACGATGGAGTCGATACCCTGGCCGCAATAGATGGGACTTAGAGCAAAAAACATACCCAAATGACCCGCTTGTACGTATACCATTGAGATGCGTCGCAGCAAAAGTTTGAGTAATGGTCTGGAGGAATAGCAGTGCCCCGCTGGTTATATATGCTACTGGTTTTCGCCGTACTGGCTCCCGTTCTGGACTTTTTGCATCTGCCGCCAATAGTACTGTTTATTGTCGCAGCCCTGGGGATCGTGCCGTTAGCCGCCCTGATCGGCGAGGCAGTAGAGGATATCGCAGAGCATACCGGGGAGCGTATTGGCGGCTTGCTCTTTGCTACCTTTGGCAATGCCACCGAGATGATTATTGGCATTTTTGCCCTGAGCCAGGGGCTGGTAGATGTTGTGCGCGCGTCTATTATCGGGACGATCCTGGGCAATGCCTTACTGGTGCTCGGCGTGGCGATCTGCGTTGGCAGCTTCAAGCATGGGCGCCTGCAATTCCCGACGCGACCGGCGAGCCAGTATTCAGCCCTTCTGGCGCTCTGTGTCGCCGGCCTGTTGCTGCCAACCGTCGCGATGTTCCTGGCGTCCAGTTCACATGCGGCGCTGGCAAGCGCGCATGAAGGGGAGCTTTCCAACTTTATTGCTATGTTGCTCCTGGCGGGCTACCTGGCTTCGATTCTCTTCAGCGTGTTCCGCGTTCGCAATCGCACCGGAGGGGAGGAGGATGAGCTTGACCCGATAGGCAGCATGCGTTCTGCCGGAGCGCTCTCGCGCTTGCTAGCCTACCGTAAGCATCTGGCTCAGAGCGCGACGCCGGGAAAAAGTGGCGTGCTGCGCCGCCTCGATACTGCTATTGATGCCATTATCGAGCATGAAACAGGGCAACATGGGCAGCATATAACGCAGGAGAAAGCTCCCTCTTCTCAAGAGAAAACCGATGCAGCACCGATAGAGGCGAAGCGAGATCAGGTACCCCAGAAGGAAAAGGAAGAAGAGGCAATGGAAAAACCGCCATTGTGGCGAGGGCTGCTCTTACT
Organism: Ktedonobacteraceae bacterium; assembly: GCA_035650355.1. Taxonomy (GTDB): domain Bacteria; phylum Chloroflexota; class Ktedonobacteria; order Ktedonobacterales; family Ktedonobacteraceae; genus DASRHT01. Next base: position 57,656 of record DASRHT010000122.1, on the reverse strand, counting down.
GCTGGTAGCAACGGTGGGCGTTGCCATTCTTTCGGAGATCCTGGTCGGGGCCATAGAGCCAATGACCACCATCCTGGGCTGGAATCCTGCATTTGTGGGACTGATCTTCGTACCCCTGATAGGCGCGCTCCCCGAGTACTTCAACACCATATCAATGGCGCTGGACAAGCGCATAGGCATGGTGCTGGCCGCTTCCGCCGGTTCATCTATTCAGATTGCCCTGCTGGTAGCTCCGATCCTGATCCTCGCCAGCCTGCTGATGCCGCAGCACCTTGATTTAGTTTTCAGCCCCGTTGAACTGGCTGTGCTGGGGTTAGCGACCTTCCTCTTCAGCGAGATCACCAGGGATGGTGAACTCGTCTGGCTGGAAGGTCTACTCTTAATTTTACTCTATGCAATGATGGGCGGTACCGTCTTTCTGTTTGGTTCGTAAGCGATTACAACGGGATAGAGAGCACATTATGCCCTTCGCGCCCGCTTTGTACGAGGTGTGAGATGAATACCTCAATGACGAATGGCCTTTCATACAGCGGACGACGCGCCTCATCCGTGAAGAAGATGTGCAATCGTTCGCGCCGTCCACTTGGGCCTTGCGTGAACGCCTGCATGGGCATCGTTACTTCTGCAGCATAGCCCTTCCCCGGCATCGTCACATCCGTCTGCTGCACGATATAGGCAAAATTGCGGTAGAGGGCTGAGCGCACCTCAATATGGACCGTCTCGCCCTTCGTAACAGCGCTTAATCCCCCGTATATAGAGCCCGGGTCAGGTTCATCGCGACCCATCATATGGATGCGAATGGAATAGATCTGATTGGGCTGGATGCGCAACGGCGTTTCGATCAGCGCCGCCGCCGTGGTGACATGCTGCTGCTCCCCCAGCACAAAGCGTTGCAAGCGTTTGAGCAGGGGCTCCTCCTGCGTCTCTGCCTCTTTTGGCGTCGGACGCGCCATAGCCGGTAGTACGCCGCTCACTCGCCCTAACATACGCTGCACCAGCGATGGATGCACGCCGGAGATTGCGCCGCTATCCGGTAGCGTAGCAGCAGACGAATCTGGCAAAGGTTGCGTTGGCGGCTGCTCCTCCTGAGCAGGCTCCGCCTCTATCGCCGTTTGTTCAGCCGCAGGCGCGGATACAGCCTCAGCCTGCACATCCACGTCCTGAGCCGCTTCAACGGTATGACCATTCTGTAGCGGTACCGTCTGCTCTAAAGGATATTCGATTACTTGAGCATCTTGTAAAAATTGTTCTTCTATTGTGGCCGGCACCGTTGGCTCAATGCGCTCCTCAACCTGCGCTGAAGGAGTGTTAGCATTCGGCTCCTCTGCCGCCAGCTCGGAGAGTTCGTTCGCTGTTTCCACTTCAACATTGGACGGTTCACTCTGCGCGGTAACTTCAGGCAGCAGAGGTCCGGTAATGGTCTCAGCAGGCACAACAGCCTCGTCTTCAGGAAGCTTGATAACGCTCTCAGTCAGCTCGTTCATTTCATCTTCTGAAGACGAAACTTCTATCTCAATCAGTGCTGGGGAGGACGCAGTTGCTGTTTGCACCTCCGCTGCTTGCTCCAGAGAAGCTGATTCGGCCTCCGCCGTTTCTGCTTCTGCGAGCAACGGCCCGGTGATCGTCTCTGGCTCTCCAGCAGGGTCATCCGTTTCTTCCGCTTCTGGGACGGGAGGGTCGGTCGTCGCTTCTGCGTCGGAAGAGGGAGGTTCAACAATCATCTCTGTTTCTGTGATAGGGGGAGTAGCCATCTCCGTGGCGGAAGAGGACACTGGCCCTTTTCCGGTTTCGGTGGCAGATGGCTCCATCACCGTCTTTGTCTCCGAGGCAGAAGGTTCGACTACTGTCTCCATCTTTGCTGCGGATGGTTCGAGCATAGCTTCAGTCTCCGTTGTAGGTTCCGTTCCCATGAATAATTCCTCGATTATAATAGATTGGGGTTCATTGGGATGCTTTGCGTTTGCTAAGGCTCCTGATGCTTCGTTCATGTGAGCTACGCGCATTTTAAGACTGCTGGTAAGAACTTTTGTGATCTTACGCCGTAGCTGTGGAAGCGGAGCAATAATGGTAGCATCGCCATGATCACCAGCACTCGGGCTTCTACCCGGTTCAGGAATGGGGGGATGTTTCAGGACTCTGGTTTGCCTGGACTGGTTGTTTACACTGTTTGCCTGCTGCGCTCTCGTACCAATACAGAGTTCAAGCAGCGCATCGGCCATCTCGGCAGCACTCTGGAATCGCTCCTCACTCTTCAGTGCCAGCGCTCGCTTAATAATCGTATCAACGTTGCCGTTAATGCCAGGAGTGAGGGTGCGTGAAGGTCGCAAGAGATGCTGCGTGGATACAAGAGGCTCTTCGGGCGATGTTCCGGTGAGTAACAGGTAGAGAAGAGCTCCAAGACTATAAATGTCAGTCTGTTTCTCTACTGTGCCGCGTAGATTGTTTGTGACACTAGCAGGTACGATATTTGTCGCTGTCGATATATAGGGTAAAAGGTTCCGCAATGACAGCGGCAGCCATGAGATCATTAGTGCGGGTAGCCCATCATATTCCTGATCGCTTACAATAATAGCGTAGGGATCGAGATCACCGAGAATAATCTCTTCCTGATGCAACCGTGCGACGGCCTGGCAGAGGCGATAGAGCCATGAGATGGCAATTTGCTCATCGGGCAGGCCGATCCCGCTCTGTAAGAGATCTTGCAGGGTATAGCGTGGAATGTCGCTTTGTCCGCGCTCGTTCCGGTGAAACCCGAAAGGCCAGGCGGCAATCGTGTAAAGATGCCCCTGGAAGGAGCGCAGGTCGATTACCGGCATAACATCCTGGATGCAGAGTTTTCGCAGCAAATCATGCTCTTGCTGCACCGCCTCAAGCGCTCGTGCCTGTCCGCTCTCATCAAGGCTACTGACATCGATATCGCGAATGACCACGGGTTGTGGTCGCAGATGATCAAGGGCTATAAAGAGTTGCACATAGGGACGCCGACGTACAAGAGAGGTGATACGGTAACGGTCTGTGATATCGGCCTTGTTCAGTAATTGTGTACTGTTCTGTTTATCAAAACGCTCTCCGCACGTTCCACAGAACGTTGCGTTGCGTGGGTTCGGAATATGGCAGCGGTTACACCACTGGCTGCTGGATTGACTATAGTTAGGAGTCATTCGTGTTACGCTCATTACCCCTTAATACGCCTTTTACACAAAAAGATTAGAGCTCTAGAGAAAATTATAGCATACATACCATGTTAGATGTCATGTGAGATTGGGCCATTAGGTAGGATGTATATACTTACACGTATCTTCACGGCGGTAGAGATACATCGACTCTGCGCTCGGTAGGGGCAACTCCCACGATGAAGCGGGGAGCTATCGGTTGCCCGGTAGCACATTTTCCCCTTGCCACATGACGGATGTTTTGCTAGAATCGCTAATGGACTCATCACGCGTTGTAGCACTGCGACCCGGACCTCCGGGTCGCATCTTGATGCTACAATACTATATAGCAGATAATAACAGATCATCAACGAGGATAGGAATATACCTTTGAAAGCGTCCCGCGCTCCCGGGCAACTGGTAGCTCCCCGCTTCATCGTGGGAGTTGCCCCTACCGAGCGCGGAGAAGAACGATCCGATATCCGATATAACCCGGAGGAATATTTTTATGGACTTAGCCACCCTCATATTCTGGATCTTCGCTGTCATCCTGGTGGGGGCAGCGTTGGCGGTGGTGGGGTTGCGCAATATCGTGCATAGCGCGCTTGCGCTGGTGGTGGTATTTGCGATGGCAGCCGGTATTTACGTGCTGCTCAATGCCGAATTCATTGCAATTGTGCAGATCTTGATCTACGCAGGTGCGGTGACGATCCTGATTTTGTTCGCGCTGATGTTGACGCGTATTGGCGGGCAGGCGAGAACAAACCCGACGAACAGGCTCTGGGGGATCGCGGTAGTGATTTGCGCTCTGGTCGGCGCGACTATCGTGTATGCCGCAGCCTATAGCCCGCGCGCGGTCGCCAACGTGGGCAATGGAGCCGGACAGTTGCCGCCCGGCATTAATAATGTGGTGGCGATTGGTCAATTGCTCTACAGTCCCACAACCTATAGCTATGTGCTGCCCTTTGAAGTTGCCTCCCTGGTGCTGCTGGTGGCGATTGTCGGCGCGATAGTCATTGGTAGGGAGGATTAACGCTATGCTGACTCTCAATCATTTCCTGGTGCTTGGTGCCATCCTCTTCTGCATCGGCCTCTATGGGGCGATCTCCAAGCGCAATGCTATTGCTGTATTGATGGGCATTGAGATTATGCTGAATGCGGTCAATATCACAATGGTGGGTTTTTCGTTTTTCGACCAGGTCAGGCCCTATTCGACTCACCTGACCGGACAGATCTTCGCTATTTTCATTATCACCGTGGCCGCTGCCGAGGCGGCGGTTGCCCTTGCGATGATTATCGCGATCTATCGCAAGCGTGACACGGTGGATGTAGGCGAGATAGATATGATGAAGTGGTGAAACTATGGCTTTGTATCAATTTTCTGGATTGATCCTGCTTGCACCGCTGCTGGCGTTCGCTGTGATTATTTTCGGAACCCGCCCCTGGGATTTGCTCAGCCGCGATAAATCGGGGAAGGCGATAAATCGCGCAGGACGCGCTGAAGCGGGTCCCTACGGGGGTGAGGGCGATTCCACAAGCTCGCACGCCGATGCGCACGCGGTCGAGGCTCATGGGTCGGCAGGTGACGATCATGGGGAGCATGGTCAGGATGACGATGATGATCCTAAAGTGCCGTATCTGACGAGGGGCGCTAAGGTGAGCGGCTATGTGGCTATTGCTATTATGGCCCTGGCCTGTATTTACTCCTGGGTGTTACTCATCAGTACGCTCATCGATCCTCAAACGCTTCCTCCTCAAGGCATTACGGTTTTTCAATACGAATGGCTGGTGCAGGGCTCTGCCAGTTACGTGGTCGCGTTCCAGCTTGATCACCTGGCGATTGCCATGATGGTGGTGGTAACGACGGTCTCGCTGCTGGTGCAGTTCTATTCGCAGGGCTACATGGAGGACTCCGCAGGCTACGCGCGCTTCTTTTCCTACCTCTCGCTTTTCGCCTTCTCGATGCTGGTAATTGTCTTTGCGCGCAACTTTCTGGTGATCTTCGTCGGCTGGGAACTGGTGGGCCTGAGTTCGTACCTGCTGATCGGCTTCTGGATCAATAAACGCGCCAAGCCGGAGGAGCAGCGCCCCTCGCCCGCGAACGCGGCGTTGCAGGCCTTTGTGGTCAACCGCGTTGGTGATGTCGGCTTTATCATCGGTATCATGATCCTCTTCACCAGCACCGGCACCTTCGAGTTTAGCCAGTTGGTGACGCGGGTGCAGACGATGGATAAGACGCTGCTGACGGTGGCGATGATCCTGGTCTTCTGCGGCGCGATTGGTAAGTCGGCGCAAGTTCCGCTCCACGTCTGGCTGCCGTCGGCTATGGAAGGTCCGACGCCCGTGAGCGCGCTGATCCACGCGGCGACGATGGTGGCGGCTGGCGTCTACATGGTAGCGCGCACCTATCCGCTCTTCGCCGCAGCCGATCCTGCGGCTTTTGAAGTGGTGGCCTGGGTTGGCGCAATCACGGCAACCTTCGCCGCGACTATCGCGCTGGTGCAGACGGACTTCAAGCGCGTGCTGGCCTTTTCGACGATCAGTCAGCTAGGCTATATGTTTGTGGGTCTGGGCGTGGCCGGTCCCGAATTGCAATCTGGCCCCGGCATGTTCCATCTCTTCACTCACGCGTTCTTTAAAGCTCTGCTCTTCCTGGGCGCTGGCAGCGTGTTACATTCGCTGCACCACGCAACTCATAAAGAGGTGCAGGATATGCGCCTGATGGGCGGCCTGGCTACCCGCATGCCGATTACGGCGATTACCTGGCTGATCGCGACGCTGGCGATCTCCGGCTTCCCCTTCTTCTCCGGCTTCTTCAGTAAGGAGACAATCATCGGGCTGACGTTTGAGCGCGGCGATTGGGGACTATACGCGCTGACGCTCGGCACCGCTGGCCTGACCGCGTTCTATATGCTGCGGGCCTATATTCAGGCGTTTGGCGGCAAAGGAGGTCGTGTCGGCGGCCTATGGGGTGGAACCTATCGCGGCGTGGGCGAACCGCACGAATCGCCGCGGACGATTACGATCCCACTGATCCTGCTCGCCATCCCTTCGGTTATTGCAGGCTACTGGGTGGGCTTCTTTACTTACCTCAATCCCAACTCTCCCTCGCTGGACATCGGTCAGATGCTTGCCACTCCTGACACCTGGATTGGCGTGGTGGTCTCTCTGGTAGGTCTGGCAGTAGCGTATGTGCTCTATGCGCGGGTGGAACCGGCGAAGCTGCATAGCGTTGTGCAAAATAATGTAGTGCTGCGAACGCTGCACCGCATCCTGTACAACCGCTACTATATAGACGAGCTCTACGATCTGTTTGTGCGCTACGTCGTGCTTGGCATCTCGCATATCGAGCAGGCGTTTGATACCTACATCATCGATGGCCTGGTCAATGGAGCTGCCAGAGCTGTGACGACGCTCGGACGCGATACCAGCAAGGTCGAGACGGGCCGCGTGCAGACGTACATGATCGGCTTCTTCGGCGGCATTGCGGTCTTAGCGGTGATTGTTTTTGTGCTGGTCACCTATGTGAGAGGATAAGAAGTCATGGAGATATTCTCGAATGGTCTGACCTGGATTATCCTGTTACCGGTGATCGGCGCGATAGTCGTCTACCTGACGCCTGTCAAGGCGGCCCGCTGGGTTGCCCTGGTCACGGCAGCGCTAGTCCTGGCCTTAACGCTATATGTAACCTATCTGGTGGCTACCAGCCCGGTTGGCTTTGGCAGCCTGAGCCAGTTGCCCTATTCGATTAACATTCCCTGGATTCAAGCGAAGGCAGGCTCGATCCAGCTCAATATCAATTACTTCCTGGGCGTTGACGGTTTGAGCTTGCCGATGGTGTTCCTGAATGCGCTGCTGTCGCTGCTGGCGATTATCGGCGGCTGGGAGAAGACGCGTGTCAAGGATTATATGGCCCTGCTGCTAGTCCTGGAGGCGGGCGTGATGGGCGTCTTCCTGGCGCTCGATCTGCTGCTCTTCTTCCTCTTCTGGGAGGTCGAGCTGGCCCCGATGTTCCTGCTGATCGGTATCTGGGGCAGCGATGTACTCAAGCATGGCATGCCGGGACGCATCTATTCGGCCTGGAAGTTCCTGCTGTACACCTTCTTCGGCAGTATCTTTATGCTGGCCGGTATCCTGCTGCTCTACTTCAAGGGCGGCGCTAACACGGCAAGCATGCAGTACTTCTCGACCCATTTTATTGTCGGCGGCGTACAGATCCCGCTCGTTGGCGTGACGATGAGCTTGCAGTTGCTGACATTCCTGCTGATCTTCATGGCCTTTGCGGTCAAGATCCCCATGTTCCCGTTCCATACCTGGCTGCCAGACGCACATACGGATGCGCCAACGGAGGTCAGCGTGATCCTGGCGGGCGTGCTGCTGAAAATGGGCGCTTACGGCCTGATCCGCGTTTGCCTGACGCTCTTCCCGCTGGGTGTGCGCGAGTTCTCCGGCTGGCTGGTCGTCCTCGCGGTAATCAACATTCTTTACGGCGCGGGCATCTGCCTGGTGCAGAAGGATATGAAGAAGCTGATCGCGTACTCCAGCGTGAGCCATATGGGCGTGATCCTGCTGGGTGTGGCGGCGGCGGCTGGCATTGGCGATATGGCATTTCGCCAGGCGGCGCTGACCGGCGCGACTGTCCAGATGTTCAGCCACGGCATCATCACCGGCCTGCTCTTCTTCTGCGTCGGCGTCATTTACGACCACGCTCATACGCGCGAAATTGCGATTTTCGGCGGCGTGGCGAAGAAGATGCCCTGGCTTGGCACACTCTTCACCTTCGCGGCGATGGCCTCGCTTGGCTTGCCAGGACTGGCCGGTTTCGTCGCTGAATATATGGTTTTCACCAGCAGCTTCCGCATCTGGACCGTGCCGACGGCGGTGGCGGTCTTCACGATGATCTTAACGGCTGGCTATCTGCTCTGGATGATTAAGCGCGTCTTCTTTGGACCGTTTAATCCTAAGTGGAACTGGCTGCCCGATGCGAACCGGCGCGAGCTGATTCCCTTGCTGGCGCTGGCTGTGGTGATTGTGATTGTCGGCATTTACCCTAAGCCTTTGATTGATGTAATTTCGCCCAGCCTCCACCAGCTTATGCAGGCGGCTTCGGCTATGATAAAATAGCGACGCTTCCATTGTGGGAACGCGATAAATCGCGCTCGGACGCGCTAAAGCGGGTCCCTACGGGCGATCCGAGCGATCCAATAGGTGTGTGATAAAGTGGGTTCTCACAATGGAGGCCCCAGGTGGGGTAAGGAGTTTCCTATGCCTTTTCAATTGTCTGATCTCTACCTGCTGGCGCCAGAGTTGAGCCTGACGTTGCTGGCGCTGGTGGTGATGGCGGTAGACCTGTTCGTGAAGCGGCGCGCCGTGGTCGCGGGCGTGGCGCTGATCGGCCTGGTCGTGCCAATAGGCTTCACGATCTCGCAGGCGCTGACGCTGTCAGGTACCCATACAGCCTTCTTTGGCATGCTGGTAGTAGATCAATACGCTATCTTTTTCAAAGTAATTTTCCTTATGATCGCGGCTGTGATGATCCTGGCGTCCTATAGCTATGTTGCCAGGTACGTCAGGGCGGACGGCGAGTTCTACACCCTCATGCTCTTCTCGGTGGTGGGCATGATGTTGATGGCGAGTACGGGTGAATTAATCACGATCTATATCTCGCTAGAACTGACCAGTATCCCGCTCTATGTGATGGCGGGGCTGATCCGCAACAATGAGAAGTCAGCCGAGGCCGCGGTGAAGTACGTGCTATTGGGGGCGATGTCCTCCGCGATCCTGCTCTACGGCTTCGCGCTGCTCTACGGTTTGACCGGCACGACCGATCTGATCGGTATCGCCACCTCGATCAAAAACGGCATCAAAGATGGGAACATGCTGATTTTGATCGCCAATGTGCTGATCATTGCCGGCTTCGGCTTCAAGATTTCGGCGGTCCCTTTCCATATGTGGGCGCCCGATATTTACGAAGGCGCGCCAACGCCCGCAACAGCCTTCTTCTCGGTTGGCTCTAAGGCCGCAGGCTTCGCCGCGCTGATCCGCGTCTTCATCTACGGCGGTTTGGGACAGGTCAATCTGACCTCGCTGATCACGGTATTGTCGATTGTCGCGATTCTCACCATGACGCTTGGCAACCTTGTCGCCGCCGTCCAGACGAACGTGAAGCGCATGATGGCCTACTCCAGCATTGCACAGGCAGGCTACATCCTGGTTGGCTTCATTGCCAGCCTGGCGACGAATAGCCCTGATGGCAACGCGGCGGTGCTCTTCTTCATCCTGGTATACGTTATCACCAATCTGGGCGCGTTCGCTGGCATTATCGCCCTGGCCGATCTGACCGGCGGCGACAGGATCGAAGACTTCCGCGGGCTATGGAGGCGCGCGCCACTCTTGAGCGTTGGAACGGCCCTCTGTCTGCTCTCACTGGCAGGCATCCCGCCCGTGGCAGGCTTCTGGAGCAAAGTGATCCTCTTCACCTCGGCCTGGGGACTTGGGCAATCCGGCCTTGTCATCATCGCCTTGCTCAACAGCGTCGTCTCCCTGGTCTACTACGGGCGTATCGTCAAAGTCATGTTCTTTGACGCCCCCAAGAAGGAAGACCACCTGGTCACTCCCATTGGCCTGGCAACATCCATCACGCTGGCGACCGCTGCGCTGCTCGTCCTCACCGTGGCTGTGCAACTGGTACTGGCTGCTGCCGGACCTGCGGCTAGCAGCTTGCTAGTGAAATAATTGTGCTACTTCCAGGTGCTTGATCAATGGGAATTATTGAACGAGCGCCTGGAAATGCACCATTGCCCCTGATGGCTAAAAAGCCAGGGCCACCGATGCAGGTCGCCTGGTATGCGATCCCTCCATGTTATACTATGTACAGTTTTATGTCCTGCACTTCGATGTGGAAGCCGATATATAGCACAAGGGGGCAGTGCCGATGGGTATAGTTGCAGTTCTCGGAAGCCTGATTACCGATCTGGTGACGCGCGCGCCGCGCCTGCCACAGCCAGGAGAGACGGTGCTGGGCGACGACTTTTCAACCTTTCTGGGTGGCAAAGGGATCAATCAGGCTATCGTAGCAGCCCGGCAGGGGGCAAAGGTGACAATGATTGGGCGCGTGGGCACCGATACCTATGGCGACAACTTTTTCCCCGTGTTGAAGCACGAAGGGATTGACAGCACGCATGTGACACGCGATACCACCGTTGGGACCGGCGTCTCGCTGCTGGTTGTCTCCACGGAGAGCGGGCAGAATATGATTGTGGCGAATCCGCGCGCCAATCTTTCTGTCACTGCAGAGGCAGTAGAGGCGGCCCTGCACGCGGTCCATAAGCAGAGGCAGGGAGATGAGAAGGTCATTTTCCTGACGCAGTGCGAGACGAGCGCCATTTCGTACGAGACGGGCGTCCGCGTGGCCCACGATCTGGGGATGACCACGATCTGGAATGTCGCTCCCATTCCGCGAGAACCGTTGCCCGACGACATTTTCAAGCTGGTTGACGTCCTGGTGCTCAATGAGACCGAGGCGGCTTCCCTGGCTCAATGTCCCGTTACTTCGGTCGAGACGGCTCAGAGCGCGGCGGAGAGGCTAATCATGCATGGGTCGAAGCATATCATTATTACTTTAGGCGCGCAGGGCTGTCTCTGGAGCACAGGTACCGACGCTAAAATAGCGCATCACATCGAGAACGCGTTTGCCGTCAAGGCCATCGATGCCACCGCCGCCGGTGACGCTTTTTGCGGCGCGCTGGCAGCCAGTTTAGCTGCTGATTTGCCGATGGCGACGGCATTACGCAGAGCCAACGCCGCCGGAGCGGTGGCGGTCACACGCATGGGCGCAATCGCATCATTACCAACGCTGGCGGAAATCGAGGCGTTGCTGCCACAATAAGCCTCAAGCATGCGTCAGGGCGGCATTGGAGAGAAACGAGTTCGTTATGCCAGAGCAATCATCACTTTTCGGCTCAGATCAGCCTCAACCGGCAAAGAAAACGTCTTCCGACGTGACGCCGGGGGAGCCGCTGGCCTCACGGATGCGTCCGCAGACAATTGATGAGATTGTCGGGCAGGAGCACTTGCTCGGAGCGGGTCGGCTCCTGCGTCGCAATATTGAGTCTGACCGCATCTCCTCCATGCTCTTCTGGGGACCGCCGGGCAGCGGCAAAACGACGCTCGCCGAAGTGATAGCGCGCCAGACCCATGCTCGTTTCGTCACACTCAGCGCCGTTTCCGCAGGGGTAGCCGATCTGCGCAAAGTGATGGACGAGGCCAACAAGCTGCGCCAGTTTTCCGGTCAGCGAACCATTCTTTTCATCGACGAAATCCATCGCTTTAACAAGGCTCAGCAGGATGCCGTCTTGCCACAGGTTGAGCGCGGCATCGTCACCCTGATTGGCGCGACAACGGAAAATCCCAGCTTCGAGGTTAACGCCGCTCTCTTATCGCGCAGCCGCGTTTTCACGCTCAAGGGACTGACGGAAGAGCAACTGCTGACCATTTTGCGCCGCTCCTTGAGCGATAAGGAGCGCGGCCTGGGTCAGTTGGCGTTAACGGTCGATGATGACGCGCTACAGGAAATCGCCGTGTTCTCCAATGGAGACGCGCGCACAGCCCTGAACGTGCTGGAGATGACGGCGCAGGGCAGCATTGGCGCGGGAGGAAACGAGCAGCGACACATCACGGTACCTATCGTTGAAGAGGTGATGCAGCATCGGGCGCTGCTATATGATAAAAGCGGCGATCAGCACTATGATACGATCTCGGCCCTGCACAAGGCGTTGCGCGGCTCCGATCCCGATGCCAGCCTCTACTGGCTTGGCCGCATGATTGAGGCGGGCGAGGACCCGCTCTATATTGTACGCCGCCTGATCCGCTTTGCCTCAGAGGATGTCGGCATGGCCGATCCCCAGGCACTGGTGGTGTGCGTCGCCGCGCAACAGGCCGTTCACTTTGTGGGCTTGCCGGAAGCAAAACTCGCCCTGGCCCAGGCGGTGGTATACCTCGCGACCGCCCCCAAAAGCAATGCGCTCTATGAAGCGTATGGTCGCGTGGAGGAAGATATTCAGCAGACGCGCAACGAGCCTGTCCCTCTGTGGATTCGCAACGCTCCCACGCAATTAATGAAAGACCTTGACTACGGCAAAGATTATAAATACGCGCATGATTACTATAAGGATATGCAGATCGAGGACCCCGAAAGACCACCGACAGAAAAGCTTCAGGATTATCTGCCAGAGAGTTTGAAGGGACGACGATATTATGAACCTGGTCATCAAGGAAAAGAAGCCAGCATCAAGAAGTGGCTGGAAAAGCGTAGAGACCTCCCACGATGAAGCGGGCTCCCACGATCAATCGGGGAGCTACGGCGCGTCCGCTTTAGCAACCATCCTACCTTGACACTATTTCCTCTATAGAACCGTATACCATTTATGGTAGCAACCGTATACCATTTATGTGTAACAACGGTAGCCCGATGACTAGAGCAGGGAAGTTATGTCAGGACTAGAGGGAACAACGTTAGGCCGCTATTACCTCATCCAGCCGTTGGGAAGCGGCGGCATGAGCGAGGTTTACCTGGCGCATGATGAGCTGATGAACCGCGACGTTGCCATCAAGGTTGTGACCAGCAGCAATACGGATTATCTCGAACGCTTTCGCCGCGAAGCCGAGGCGGTCGGGAATCTTAATCATGATCACATCCTCCCCGCCTACGATTTTGGCATTCAAGAACCCTATCATTATCTAGTCATGCCGTATATATCCTATACGACGCTCTATGACTATCTACTCGATGGACCGCTATCCCTGGAGGAAGCGGGGGAGATGCTCGATCAAATCACGAGCGCGTTGCAGTTCGCCCATGACAACGGCATCATTCACCGCGATATCAAGCCTTCTAACATTCTGCTACGTGATGATCACTATGCGTATCTGGCAGATTTCGGCCTGGCGAAGGCGATGGAGGGCGGAGATACCGTTACGCAAACAGGAATCCTGCTGGGAACGCCCGAATATATGGCTCCCGACCTCGCCGAAGGTCCCGCTACAGCCAGCAGCGATATCTATGCCCTGGGCGTCCTGCTTTTCGAAATGATCACGGGCGCTGTGCCATTTTCCGCGGAGACGCCCATGGCTGTCTACTGGAAGCACATTCGTGACGAACCACCCTTGCCTTCTCAGTTCAACCCTGCGATTCCTCCTGAGATCGATGCGATAATTCTGCGCGCACTGGCTAAAGACCCTAAGTGGCGCTTTCAAACAGCTCAGGATCTGGCTGACGCCTATAGAGCGGCCCTGGCTATATCCGCATCGCAAGGACCTTATTTCCCGCAGACAGTGGCTAAAGCAGAGCTTCACATTACCTCTGGACCTATCGAGCTAGTACCTATCTCGCAGCCGGACAAGAAGCATACGAAGGTCGCATCTGAGCAACCACAGCCAATCATCCTGCCCGATGATCCCACTACCGGGCCAACAGCCGTTCCGGCGGAAAGCTACGATCAGCCAGAGGTTTCGCCGTTCGCTGTGCAGCCGGAACTTTATCAAAGCTCTTACAATGCAGTAAACACGCTGGTTCCTCATGCAGTGCCACGACGTAAAGTTTTGCGACGCCGCTCGGATAGGGAGAGAGAGAGAAGCGTAACAGCTACGCGCATTATCATCACAGGTATACTGATTACCATTATTCTTCCCCTTAGCCTGATCTACGCGCTTTACCTTATGCGCACGACGCACGCGGGAACCGATCCCAATGGACAATCAGCCAGTATAGCGCGACTGACCCAGAATCATGCAACCGGGCAAGCTCAGGGGAGCGCGACGGCGATCTCGCTACAGCAGGTGGCCCTCGGCCCTCTCATTCTTAGCAACGACCTTGCGCAGAATAGCAACAGCCTCTGGGCTGAAGACGCCACGAGCTGCAAATTTAGCGGCGGCAGCTATCATGTCATCGTCACGCAAGCGAACTTCTTGCAGCCCTGCCCGCTTGCTCTTCCCGTGGATAATGTAGTCGTGCAGGTGGACGCTACGCTAGATACAGGCTACAACACAGGCATTCTGGTGCGTCTCAAAGGCGACCAGTTTTACGATTTCGAGATCAACAATCAGCGGCAATTTTTCTTTCGCCGCCACGATTCAGGAGCGAATGCCAGCTACCATGTCCTGATCTCTCCTACATTCAGTCCGGCTATTGCGCCAACGGACGGAAAAAATACGTTGATTGTGAGCGCCAACGGCGACCTCTTCAAGCTCTATATCAATGGTACTTTTGTTGGAGAGGCCCACGATAATACCTATACCACCGGCGAGGTCGCGCTGGCGAGCGGCACCCTGGACCCCATCACCACGGCTGAGGGCAGCTTCTCCAACTTCAAGCTCTACAAAACCCCGTAACCACGCGCCCAAAAAGAAAGAACGAGGGCAAGCGCAAGGTCCAAACATCACAAAATCTCCATACGATACCAATTTTTATGCAGATTCCTGTAGATTCTTGTTGCCACAAACCTGTTGGCACGTTATTATATAGAAGGACATGCCCAAGAACTTCGACTCCGCAGGGGTAGGGCAACCGCTTGTAGCTCCCCGATGCATCGTGGGAGTTGCCCCTACAGACCCTGTTGGGGGAACATTTCAAGGTATATTTTTGAAAAAGGAAAATGCATGCAGCAACAAACTTCACCCTCTAAGCCCGCGCATACCGGGCTCGCTCGTTTTCTTGATGCCTGCCACCTCAGGCAACCTGACGCGACTCCCATCTGGTTTATGCGTCAGGCAGGCCGATGCCTTGCCGAGTATCGCGACCTGCGTAAAAAATACGGTATCATAGAGATGGCGAAGACGCCAGAGCTCTGCACGCTGGTCACATTGATGCCCGTACACACCTTCGGCGTCGATGCGGCTGTTCTCTACGCCGATATCATGCTGCCGCTGGAAGATATGGGCGTCCACTTCGAAATTCAGCCGGAGGTCGGCCCGATCATTAGCAGCCCCATTCGTACGCTCAAAGATGTCGAGGCGTTGCGCACACCGTCAGCCGAAGAGGTAACGCCTTATGTGATGGCCGCGACCAGCATGGTGCGCCGCGAGCTGGCTGGGAAACAGGCAGTGATCGGGTTTGCCGGTTCGCCGTTTACCCTGGCCTGCTATATGATCGAAGGGAAGCCATCGCGCGACTATGCCCTCGCCAAAGCATTTATGTACGGGCAGCCTGAAGCGTGGCACCTGCTGATGGATAAGCTGAGCAAGGTGATGGCCGACTATCTCGTGGCGCAGATTCGGGCCGGAGCCGATGTGGTGCAGCTCTTTGATAGCTGGATCGGCGCGATCAGCCCCAGCGTCTATCGTCGCTATGTCCAGCCCTATATTAAGCGCATCTTTGAAGAGGTCAAGACCACCGGCGCGCCCTCCATCCACTTTGGCACCGGCACCGCCGCTCTGCTAGAGGCCATGACTGAGGCGGGCGGAGATGTGATCAGCGTGGATTGGCGCGTCGATCTCGATGAGGCATGGGCCCGCATCGGCTACGACCACGGCATTCAGGGAAATCTGGACCAGACGGTGATGCTCACCTCCTGGCCGGTCATCGAAGAAGCGATGAACGATATTTTGCGTCGGGCCAACAATCGCGCCGGACATATCTTCAATCTGGGGCACGGCGTACTTGCTCCCACCGATCCTGGCCTGCTGCGCCAGCTCGTTGACGCCGTACATGCAGCCACAAAAAGAGCATAAAGGAGAGAAAGCAGCATGGCAAACTCGCATATTGGTGTGGTCTTGATGACCTACGGGTCGCCTGCCACGCTCGATGATATCCCCGTTTACCTGAAACACGTCTATGGTGGTCGCCCCGCCTCGCAGGAGGTGATCGACGAGTTCCGACGCCGTTACGATCTGATCGGCGGCTCCCCCTTGCTACACATTACCCGCGAACAGGCGGCGGCCCTGGAGGAAGAGCTCAATCGCCAGAGCGCCGACGGCACAACTTATCACGCGGTCGCGGGCATGCGTTTCGCGCCTCCTTTTATCGCCGATGTCGTGCCGGAGGCCGCTGAAGGTGCGCGCACGCTGGTCGGCATCATCATGTCACCCCAGTACTCGCCCATTATTATGAGCGGTTACGTGCGCATGCTCAAAGATGCCTTCAGCGACCTGGAACGCGCAGATATGGAACTGAAAATTGCCGAAGACTGGCATATGCAGCCTTTCTTCTTGCAGGCCCTGGCGGACCGCGTCAAAGAGGCCCTGGACAACTTCCCTCCCGACGTACGAGACCGCGTTCCCGTGCTGCTGACCGCGCACAGCATGCCCAAGCGCGTCATCGAAAACGAGCCGGACTACATTAACGATCTCAAGGAGACCGCTGCTGCCGTGGCGAAGCTGGCGGGATTGCCGGATCATCGCTGGTCCTTCTGCTATCAGAGCGCGGGTCACACGCCCGAAGAGTGGCTCAAACCCGACTTCGCTGATGTGATCCCCGAATTGAAGCAGGCGGGACACACCCACGTTCTGATCGCGCCCGTGCAATTCCTGGCTGACCACCTTGAAATTCTCTACGATATCGAAATTGGCGCTCGCGAGCAGGCGGAGATACACGGCATCCAGTTCGCCCGTACCCAGTCGCTCAACACCTCGCCTCTGTTCATCAAGGCGCTGGCAGCCGTTGTCACAGAAACGCTGGCAAAGCAGGAAGTCATCTTGTCCTAAGTTTCTAGAGCTTTGCATCCTGTAGGCGCAACTCTAAAGAGTCCCACCAGAGCCTTCTAGCTCACGGTGGGGCTTTATTATGCTTAATTAGCGAAGGACTCGCGAGAGAAGGCGGGAACGGTTGACGGGGCTTAATTTACGCAGTATGTTTCAAAATTATTTTTTTTATATTGGAGGACACACCAGGGCGTGCGGAGTGACTCGAATAACGAAATTTTTTTATTTTTTGACTTTTGTCAACATAATTTGTTTTTTTATTTTGCGCGCGGCCATTCAATAATATAATCGCTTTTTTTTCTTTGGAACTCGAAGAGTGATTGACAAAGAAACGGTTGCTCCACTCGGTCCAGTAGTTAGCAAGGTCGAACGTGTCAGGGCGAACGAAGCGTTGTTCGGTTAGCTCTGCGGCTTGAATGCGAGAGACGCGCAGCACCTGCATCTCGCCCGCGGTAGTTCCCACCAGGTACCAGACATTGGCTTTGGAAACCAGCCCATAAGGCTCAAAGTCCTGACGGACATACCTGCCATACGTCAGTTGCAGCCTGCGATCCTGCCACACGGCCTCCTGAATAAGCCCGAGATGGGATAGAGCGCGATTGGCATGATCCTGCGCTGTTGTATCCATATGGATGCGCTGACGGACCTGAGCCGCATCGGAGCGAGCGGTGATAGGAAGAGCTGCCGAGAGCTTCAGCAGCGCATCGTCCAGCGCGCGATCCAGCCCTAAATCGGCGAGTGGACCGGAGAGGCTGAGGAGGAAGAGCGCCCGCACCTCCGCCGTCGTCAATCCTGTCAGCTTCGTCTGATAGCCATCGACAAGTTCGCAGCCCCCGCCCGGCCCGCTTTCAGTGTAGACGGGTATCCCCGCCGAACTGAGCGCGCCGATATCGCGATAAATGGTGCGTTCCGAAACTTCCAGCCGTTCCGCCAGCTCCTGCGCCGTCATTCGTCCTCTCGCCTGTAAAAGCAAGAGGAGAGAAAGGAGTCGATCTGCTCGCAAAGGCTCCCTCCTTATATCTATTCTGTGAGATTGCATTAGCTCTGAGTAAGTATAACACGAAATCCCTGTCAGAAGATGTCAGGAATAAGAAACAAAATCTTCCCCGCCAAAATCTGTCTCCTTTTCTCTTGCCTCATGCGTGCTATCAGCGACAGTTAGATGTAGCCCCTAAAGAGGTTGCTTTGAGCAAGATTGTGGGTGCTTCATGAAGAGAGAAGCAGCGCCCCGCCTCCCACAGGCTTTGAAATTTTCAAAGGAAATCCATGACTAGAACATTGAGAGGGTTCAGCGCCCCACAACAACCTGAACCACTTACGAGGACACACCTGGTCCAGTTTAGCGAAGATGAAGCCTCGCTCATCGACGCAGTGAGTACCTTCATCGGCGCTGGCCTAGCAGCCGAAGAGGTCTGCATTCTTATCACCACCCCATCTCATCTCCAAAGCCTGGAGCAACGCTTGCAGGCCGAGGGGTTCGACCTGGCCCTCGCACGCGATTCGGGTATCTTTATATCCAGAGATGCTGCCATGACGCTGGAATGCTTTCTTATCGATGGCGAGCCAGATCCCATCCGGTTCGCAGAGGTGATCAAGCCGCTTATCGAAGAGGCAGGGCAGAGGAACTGCCGGGTGCGCATCTTTGGAGAAATGGTCGCTCTGTTATGGGCGCAAGGAAAGCGAACGGCAGCAGTTCGTCTGGAAGCCGTGTGGAACGAATTCTTGACCCGTTCTTCCTTTTTGCTGTTCTGCGCCTATCCCATCCAGGCAATGAGCGGGAGCAGGCATGAAGCCCAGTTTACCCAGATTTGCCGGCAGCACTCTCACATCGTCCTCCCCGAAAGCTATACCCGACTCTCTGAGCGGGAGCGAGGGCAGGCCTTTGCACTGCTCCAACAAAAGGCGCACTCCCTGGAGGCTGAGATCGCCGAGCGCAAAGCCGCAGAGCAGCACCTGCGAGTGCTAGCATCCATTGTGGAGTCCTCTGACGATGCCATTCTCAGCAAAGATCTCGACGGTTTCATCACCAGTTGGAATAACGCGGCTGAGCGTATCTATGGCTATAGCGAACAAGAGATGATTGGCCAACACGTCACGATACTTTTTCCCCATGACCGTCATAAGGAGTATGAACAGATCATGGAGTGCATTCGCCGGGATGAGCGCATCGAACACTATGAAACGAGGCGCAGGCGCAAGGATGGCACTGAACTCCTGGTTTCTATTACGATCTCCCCCGTCAAGGACGAAGCCGGGGTCATTTGTGGCGTCTCAAGCATCGCTCGCGATATCACGAAGCAGCGTCTCCTGGCAGATCAATCCCAGCAGCTCTTTGCCTCCAACCTGATCGGTATTTTTCTGGCAGATCGGGCCGGGACGTTGCAAGAAGTCAATCAGGCTTTTCTGGACCTGGTGGGCTACACGCGAGCAGAATGGCAGGCAGAAATGGAAAGAGCCTCTTTCGCAGCCTCCCATTTGCGTCCCCTGGTGCTACAAACGAGTCAGGAGCACAGCTCAAACGCTCCACAAGAAACGGTTATACCTCACAAAAGTGGCAGAGCTATCCCGGTTCTGGTCGCGGTGACCTGTATCTCACACGGTGGGACCTACATAGGCTTTGTCCTGGATATCAGCGAGCGCAAAGAGCTTGAGCAGCGCAAAGACACCTTTATCGGGATGGCTTCTCATGAACTCAAAACTCCGGTGACCTGTCTGAAAGGCTGCCTCACCCTGCTACAACGACTCCTGGCAAACCAGGACAACGAAAAAGTGCTTCGCAATCTGACGCGCATGGATGCTCAGATCGAGAAGTTAACCAAGCTCATCAATGATCTGCTGGATATTTCCAGGATGCAGACCGGCAAACTCATCTATCGAGAAGAGGAGATCGAGGTAGATGCTCTGGTGCAAGACGTTGTGGAGAGCGTACAGGAAACGACAATGACCCACCAGTTGCAGATCAGAGGAGCGAGCCGGGCCTTTGTTTTGGGAGATCGAGACCGGCTGGGACAGGTGCTGATCAACCTGCTCACCAATGCCATGAAGTATTCTCCCGATGCTCATCTCGTCATCGTCCATCCGAGCACAGAGGGACGACAGGTGCTGATCAGCGTCCAGGATTTTGGCCTCGGCATCGCGAAAGAGCATCACCACAAGATTTTCGAGCGGTTTTACCAGGTGACCGATCAGGCCGAGAAAACCTATCCTGGCCTGGGGATTGGCCTTACCATTTCCTCCGAAATTGTCAAGCGACACCAGGGACGTCTATGGGTCGAGAGCGAACGTGGACAGGGGGCCATCTTTTACCTCAGCCTTCCTCTCCTACAAAGGGCAGATCACCCAACTGAACCCACTGAAACCGCAAGCGAGAAAGGATGAAAGAGCAACATGCAGATAAGAGAGAACTGGCAGAAACACATCCTGGTCATAGATGATCAGCCTGATATTCTCGATCTTTTGTACGACTTCCTGGAACTGGAAGGGTATAGAGTGCAGACCACTACCAGGGGAGATTTCCTGGAAACCTTGCCGCACGGGGAAGGGCCAGATCTGATTCTGCTGGATGTGTTTCTCTCAGGCAGAGATGGATGCGAGATGCTCAGATTGCTGAAGAGACGTGCCTCGACCAGCCAGATTCCGGTGATCATGTTTTCAGCCCATCCAAGCGCCGAAGCAATGGCACGCGAGGCGGGAGCTGATGAGTTTCTGGAAAAACCTTTTGATATGGAGCTACTTGTCACAATAATTGCTCGTTTCCTTATGAGAGTGTAAGCAAGATCACATCTGCTGCGCTCTCCCTCGCAGTTGGCGCGCAAACAGGTATTGAATGTCTGCAAACCTTCATGCTGCGGGAGGACAAAGGCGCTAGAAATTCTCTAGCGCAAGCAGATGCTCGATGGTCTCTAACAACTCATCCAGCTCGAAGGGTTTGTGCAGCAGAGCGACCGGGCGGGTTTTCACCTCCTCTTGAGGCAGATACGCGCTCATGAAGATCGTGGGAATCTGCTTGAGGGCCTCCACCTGCTGCATCCGGTCATAGAGTTCCAGTCCATTCATCCCTGGAAGACGATAATCTAGCAGGCAGAGATCTGGCCTCAGGAGGCTGGTAATTTGGAGCGCCTGTCGTCCATCAGCCGCATGCAGCGCCTGGTAGGGTGTTTCTTGCCGTAGGATATGAAGAAGCATTTCAGCTATCATCGCATCGTCTTCGACAACCAGAATCATTTTGGCGGTAAAAGGCCCGTGTGAAGTCTGTTCACCATGCGCTTGCATCATACGTTCCTCCTCAGTTTTTTTATCGGTGGGCCACACCTCTCACTCTGTAATACTGAGGCACCTGGCAAGTTCGTTTCATATTCGTCATCCCACCTGCCCCGTCAAGGACTGCATGTTTCGCCCGAACGCTTTCCATGCACACCTTTTTCGGTCGAGACAAAAATATTGCACCTGACATCTGCCTTTGCTATACTCTTCTGAAGGCACCACTGGAGGTTCCTGGAGAGCTTTTCCACTTCTTTCCAACTCTCCAAAGGCGATCACCAGGGAGGACACGATGAGTAAGGCACACATTCTCGTGGTGGATGATGATCCATCGATCTTGGACATGATCCAGCTCTTGCTGGAGCAGGAAGGCTATCGCGTTACGACTTCTCTGGTCGTGTTGGAAGACCTGGCGGATGTTGAACGTCTTCAGCCTGATCTCATTATTTTGGATTTCAAAATGAGTGAGCGTGAAAGCGGCTGGACCTTCCTCCAGAAGCTCAAGCTGCACCGCCCGACGAAACACATCCCGCTCTTCCTCTGTACCGCGGCGCTCTCCGACGTCCGAGAACAAGAGCCGATTCTGGCCCAAAAGGGCATTCCTATTGTCTACAAGCCCTTTGACGTGGAAGAGTTGCTCGCTACCGTGGAGCAGATGCTGGGTCCTGGCTCTTCTGAGCCTGAGTAATGGACAGAGGCGAAGAACGCGTTGTATCCGCTCCTTCTTCGCCTTTGGCCAGTCAGCAGGCGCACGATATACTCCGGGTCATCCAAGCGGTTGGGATTGCTGATAATCCCGCTGCGGGCGTCTTTGCTCACCTGGTACTGATCGATGACCCATTCCAGCGCCGAACGATTGCCCAGATGGTAGCGGAAACAGGCTTCAGGAATGCCAGCCAGGGTCAAGCCTTTGTTCACAATCACGGAGCCATCTGCTTGCGATTATGTGCAAATCATTGGTCGCTCTAACCAGCTTCAATCGGTCTGTAGAGCTATTTCATGAAACTAAAATCACTACTTTTCGAGCAGCAATATCTCAACCATTGGTACTATTTAATTGAATAGCTAAGACCAGCACAATTAGTATTGTAGTGTATAGTATTCTGCATGGGAGGTTTTGTTTACCGATAACTTTTACTTTACTGGAATGGCTCCCCTGAGGGGGAAATCGGATCGAACGAGAATAGACTATTAAAGGGACAATGAAAGGGACATGCGATAAGCATGCAAAATACAAAACAGAAAAAGCGGCCTACTAGAAAACGGCAGTGGGGGGCAGAACGCCGCACACTGCCATTGCCAATGATGCATGAGAAACCATCAACTTTGAAAATCGCCTATAGTCGTCTTGCAATCGTATTAACAATAGTTTTTTGGATAATGTATCTTATCTCGGCCATTATTCGTCAATTCTTCGACGGGCCAAAAACGTTTTCATTTACAATGCAAGCTATTGGCTACCTGATCATCGTAACGTTGCTAACATTCTCCGCGCTCATGTACCTGGTAGCACGTCAGGGGGCACTTCAGAGGTTTAGTAAGCACGTACGCGTACCACGAGCCGAGCTTGATAGACATTTCTCAGAGCAGCAACCCTCGATCACAGTGCTCGTGCCCTCATATAGCGAAGAGCCAGAAGTTGTCCGTAAGACCCTTATATCGGCAGCACTACAGGAATATCCTGGTATGCATGTTGTGCTACTGGTTGACGATAAGCCTGCTCCCTCAAATCCAGCAGTTGCCGCCAGACTCAACGCCACTCGTGAGCTTGGCAACAATATCATGAGGCTTTTTGCTGAACCACGCGCCCGCTTCAATACTGCACTCTACCAATTCGAACAACAGTACGCAGGCAATATGCCGGTTACGCAGACGACGATTATCGAGCTTGCACATCAATATGCATGCGCGGCAACGTGGCTCAATGCGCTTGCGGATCAAGAAGAGCTTGATGACCATGTAGATATCTTCTTTGTCGAACAAGTGCTTAATGCCCTTGCCGATGAATTGCGCCTCGTTGGCCAGGCACTGATGACTTCTTTCCAGGAAGGCGTCCAGCTCCCTCTCGAACGCGTACGGCAACTATACCGTCGGCTGGCCTGGATTTTTGATGCCGAGGTAACTATTTTTGAACGCAAGAAGTACGCTTCACTCTCCCATGAAGCCAATAAAGCGATGAATCTAAATTCATGCATTGGTCTGATGGGCGGTACGTATCTACAGCGTGAGACCCCGGATGGGCTGATCCTGATTCCGGTTGCCGCGGGCCAAAAAGGCGATGTGACGTTCCCTGACAGCGAATTCCTCCTGACCCTTGATGCAGACTCCATCTTGCTACGTGAGTATTGTCTGCGCCTTGTCTATTTCTTGCAGCAGCCAGATAATGCCCGGGTAGCGGTGACGCAAACTCCATATTCGTCCTTCCGGGGGGCTGCGACCCGCATTGAACGCCTGGCAGGTGCAACCACAGACATCCAGCACATTCTCCACCAGGGAATGAGCCATTATGGTGCAACTTTCTGGGTTGGCGCCAACGCGGTCATTCGTAAGCGAGCACTTGACGATATTGCTGAGACCGAATGGGTCGGCGGTTTCGAGGTGCGCCGTTTCATCCAGGACCGCACTGTGATTGAAGATACTGAGTCTAGTATTGATCTCACACTTCATGGCTGGTCGCTGGTGAACTATCCTGAGCGTCTGAGTTATAGCGCCACACCACCAGATTTCGGTTCCCTGATTGTGCAGCGCCGGCGGTGGGCAAATGGTGGTCTGCTGATTTTACCAAAATTATGGGCGCAAACGCGTGAGCGCAGACATCGCGGCGAACTTGTTTCTCGAACTGAGATTCTGCTCCGTCTTAATTACATGGCCTCCATCACATGGGCGAGCTTCAGCCTGATCTTCATGTTGGCATATCCATTCGATGGCCGGTTGTTGAGTCCTTTTGTGGTGCTTGCAGCACTACCATACTTCATCTCTATGGCAAGTGATCTCAAATACTGCGGCTATAAGCGAACTGATATACTACGTATCTATGGATTTAACTTAATCTTGCTACCTGTCAACCTCGCTGGCGTCTTGAAATCGCTCCAGCAAGCACTCACCAGTAAAAAGATACCATTTGCACGGACGCCAAAGGTCAAAAACCGCACCATTTCACCGCTCCTCTATATCATCGTCCCCTTATTGATCGTTGCCTTCTCGGCGTTTACCTTCTGGCGAGACGCGCAAGCCCATAATTGGGTAAATGCTGCCTTCGAATGTTTTAATACAGTAACAGCATCATGGGCTATACTCTCCTATATCGGTATAGGAAATGCACTGGTCGATATATGGCATGGCTTAACAGACTGGCTCTATGTAGAAGTGCCTCCCAGGACATCCATCGGTGCCACTGATGCGAAACAGGCGCTTGATTGGAGGGCGGTTCTCTATCATGGCAATGCCAAAGAGAGGGTTCCACTGAGGGCATTGCATGATGCAGCAGGATCGTACCAATCGGTGATCAACGAGCAACGTTTAGCAGACGCCGACGTGAGCTCGCTTCCTACAACGAAGATGCGCGCACGTAATGGATTACTGGATGTAAGCTCGCTCCCTACAACGAAGATGCGTGTAGGTAGTGGATTACTGGACGCAGATAGGCGTCAGACAGGAGGCAGTTAGTATCATGGGTAAGCCAAGCGTAATAAATGAGCAATACTCAAGCGAACCACAGCGGAGGCTATCACCCTGGCGGGTGATGCTTGCAGTTTTTATGCTCGTAAGCCTGTCTGCCGGTACCTTCTTCGCCCTACAACAATGGCACGCGAGCCAGCCAACCGTCTCTAATAAGGCGTGGTTTGCCAGCTATGTTGATGTTACGGCTACACCTGAATTTGCCTTTGACCAATTGGGTATGACCTCAAACCGCGATGCCGTACTTTCCTTCATCGTCTCATTACCTGTGGATGCGTGTACCCCTGCGTGGGGAGGAGCATATACGTTGAGCCAGGCCACTGGCTCACTGGATCTCGAAAGACGCATCGCTCACTTGCAACAGCAGGGGGGAAGCGTAGCGATATCCTTTGGCGGCCAGAAGAACCAGGAGCTTGCCGTCAATTGTACCGATCCAGACAAGCTTTTCAATGCATACCAATCGGTAGTCAATCAGTATAACATCAATACCATCGACCTTGACCTTGAAGGAGCTGGCCTGACGGATGCTGCCGCCGCCAGCAGGCGAGCCACCGCTATTGCTCAGCTCCAATCACAACGACGAGCAGCAGGGAAGCAGTTGGCGGTCTGGGTGACATTGCCTGTTACGCCACAGGGGTTAGATGAAGATGGCACGAACGCAGTGAGTCAATTACTGACGCACCATGTTGACCTGGCAGGGGTAAACGTCATGACCATGAATTACGGCTCTAGCTTTGCTAAGGGCGCAACTATGGCCAGCGCAGCAGAAAGCGCCTTGATCCAGACCGAGCATCAACTTGGCGTTTTGTATCAGCTAGCAGGTGTGTACTTAAATGATGCTACGCTCTGGGCGAAGATGGGCGTAACGCCTATGATTGGGCAAAACGATACGCCAGACGAGGTATTTACCCTTGCTGATGCAACCGAGTTAAACCAATTTGCGCTCTCTCATAAGTTAGAACGTATGTCGATGTGGTCGGCGAATCGAGATCTCGCCTGTGGCAGTAATTATGTGTTTACGCAAGTAGCCTCTGATGCCTGTAGCGGTGTGCAGCAGGATGCGTATGGTTTTGCGAATCGCCTGGGCGCTGGCTTTGATGGCAGCATTTTCCTGAGCGCCGGCCTGGTGACGACGGCAGATACGCTCTCAAAACTTGCCCAGCAACCAGATGATCCGGCCACCAGTCCATACCAGATCTGGTCACCCACAGGGGCCTATCTCCAGGGAACCAAAGTTGTCTGGCACCACAATGTCTACCAGGCAAAATGGTGGACGCAAGGTGATGTTCCAGATAACCCTGTTTTACAGCAGTGGCAGACGCCCTGGACATTGATTGGCCCAGTCTTGCCAGGTGAGAAGCCGATTCCACAGCCGACGTTGCCCCCTGGCACCTATCCTGATTGGTCCGGCACGGCCATCTATAACACTGGCGACCGCGTCCTATTCAACGGGGTACCGTACCAGGCAAAATGGTGGAACAGGGGGCAGAGTCCAGCCGCCGCAACATCAAATCCCGATAACTCCCCGTGGGTACCGTTGACCCAGGAGCAGATTAACGCTATCGTTGCCCCCGCAAAGTGTGCAACGAGATGTAAGAAGTAGCGAACCAGTACACACGAGGCAGCAAGCGTGTCTTTTGCTGGGCATTGCACAGGAAAGGGCCCGAAATCGCATATTGTGTCAGAGGATGTCAGAGATTGGCAGCGACGTCCTTTTCGTCTCATCTTGTCGATTGTCTTTCTAATATGTTACCATTACCTATGTCAACGTAACATATTTAGAAAGGAGGTGATGACGTGCGCGTGATCGCGTATACCCAGAAGTGTATTGCGGGCGGAAACTGTGTGCTCACCTGTTCCGACGTTTTTGATCAGCGAGACAGCGATGGCACCGTTCATGTTCTCAACGAGCGACCTGCTCTGTCGCTGCTGAAAAAAGTGCGACAGGCTGTAGACCTCTGTCCAGGCCAGGTCTTCACGATTGAGGACGAAGCGAACGAAGCAGAGCTCGTCGTTATAGAAAATGACCAGGCAGTTTGATCAATGGGGAGCGCGGTGTTCATCATCACATGGGGAACAGGCGCTCCCAAGTGTGAAGCTTCTCTCATTACAGCGAGATAGTGATAAAAACAGACAAATGCTAGATTGGAGCAGATAGCTATTATGAGCAACGAACAGGACGTAAGCGTCCAGGAGCAGGGTGTACAGGAAGCACCGCTCCATTTTCCGTTCCCGCTGGCCGATCATAGTCTGGAAACACCCAAAGAGTATATGGAGTTGCAAGCAAAGTGTCCGGTCGCGCGCGTGAAGATGCCATATGGCGGCGAAGCGCTGCTGTTGACCCGCCATGCAGATGTGACGAAGGCGGCCAATGATGCGCGGCGCTGTGGCACCATTCTGAGCACGGACGGCGAGGTGCCACGCCAGGAGGTCGCATCCCAGACGCGCGAGGGCTCGCTATTTACCGTGACGCCTGAGCGCCACAATCAGATTCGCCGCCTGGTCACGCAGGCTTTCACCGTCAAGCACGCCAACGAGATGCGCCCGGGGGTGGTCGCACTGACCAATCGGCTGATCGATGAAATGGAGCGCAAGGGGCCACCGGCGGATCTCTATGAGGACTACGCGATCAAAACGCCGATGGTCGTCATCTGCGAACTGCTGGGTATTCCTTATGAAGACGAGAAGCTTTTCCGCGAATGGGGGCGCGATCTGCTCTCACGCACCGCTACCTCAGAGGAGAAACAGGCGCGTTGGGAGAAAATGGTGCGGTATATTATGCCCCTGATCGAGAAGGAGCGGGCTAATCCGAGCAATACCGTTCTGGGCCTGCTGGTGAAGAACCGCGAACAGGGCGATGAGGTGCTGACTGAGCAGGAGATGCTCTCGTTCGGGCTTGGGTTGATCGCAGCCGGTTTTGAGACGACCAGCACAAGCTTTACCAATTCCGCTTTCGTGCTGCTCCAGCGCCCAGACCTGCTGGAACAGTTGAAAGCGCGCGTCGATGACGAAGAGGCAATGGCGTCTGCCATCGAGGAGATTATGCGCACCACGCTGCTGGGTTCAGGCGCTCGACCACGCATTGTTCGCGAGGAGATCGAGTTCAGCGGCGTCCGTGTCCCGCCGGGCGAAGTGCTGATGCTGTCCTTCCTCACGGGCAACAGAGATCCAGAGGTTTTCCCCGATCCAGAGGTGGTGGATTTTGATCGTACGCCAAATCCCATTCTCAGCTTTGGTCGCGGAATCCATGCCTGCCTGGGTCAGCAGTTGGCGCGCATGGAGATGCAGGTCCTCTGGACCACCCTGCTCAAGCGCCTGCCCAATATCCGCCTGGCAGTTGCGCCGTCTGAAGTGCCCTGGCGTGCAAACGACTCGGCGACTATGGGCCCGGCTCACTTGCCGGTGGTCTGGTAGCCGTTCGTCATTGCTGGTGCTTCTGCTTATGAAAAGATAGCAGAGCGGCAGAGGCTGTAATATATCATTCTGAGGTTTGTAGCGAAAGACTGCGCAGGCTTACTATGAGCTTACAAGCTGCCCACCGATTTTGCCCGATACGATAGGAAAAACGACTCAACGCTTCAGAAAGGCTAGCGCAGTCTTTCTTGCCCTTTTGTGGAATATAACGTGGATGTACGAATATGCTTGCAGATATGCTTATACTTGCCGCGCTCCTTTCGCGCCCAATGCATGGCTATGAGATCAAGAAGACGTACGACCGGACATTAGGCGGGCTGGTAACGCTGCACCATAATCAGCTCTATCCAGCGTTACGGCGTTTCGAGGCGATAGGTGCGGTGCAGAGTGAAGCGATTGAGCAGCCAGGAAGGCCGGATCGCCACACTTATCGTTTGACGGCTCATGGTCTGGCTGAACTGCGCGAGATGCTGCGCGACTTCCCGCATGAGATCGCACGCAACGATCTGGAATTCTATGTGCGTTTCGCCCTCTTCGGCTTCCTGGAGCCTGAGGATCGCGTGAAGATCCTGCAAACGCGTATGCAGGCGCTCCAGTCCCATTTTCAGGACGAGGGACGCTACCAGAAATATCTTGATTCCCCCATTGTGGGCAAAGTACAGCCCTATGTTGAGAAGTTGAATGCCTTCAATGATCAAAGAATATATGCGGAACTTGAGTGGCTGGCGCGCATGATCGAACAGGTGCAGTAAAAACCTCGCCAGATACCTGAACTATGGTTTCTCAGCATCCCCTCGAAGATCTCTCGGGTACAGGGGCATGAAGCCCCTGACCTGACCGGTTCCCGTCATGTACTACCTTCCTAAAACGCTACAAGCAAGCTGGTAAGACCATGTAAGAGCGGATTCTGTCCCCAGATCAGTTGTTCGGGCTTCTGCGCTAATCGTAGATGAGGGAAGCTTTGCAACAGCATACCGATTGCAATCTGACCTTCCAGCCTCGCCAGCGGTGCGCCCAGGCAATAGTGGATGCCCTTGCCGAAGGCGACATGCTGATTCTCCTGTCGTGTAACATCCAGTCGCCTGGGATCAGGAAACTGAGCTGGATCAGTATCTGCCGCAATGAGGGAGACGAACACTGTTTCCCCTTTGCGAATCACCTGATCGTGCATCACAATATCTTCGCTCGCCCAGCGCGGCGTGGAGAGACTTACCGGAGCGGTATAGCGTAGCAGTTCCTCGACGGCGGAGGGCAGCAAGGAGGGATTGGCGCGCAGCAGCTCCAACTGCTGAGGATGCTGCAACAATATCAGCATGCTATTGCCGATGAGATTGACGGTTGTCTCGTGTCCGGCGATAATGAGCAGCCAGACCATAGAAATCAACTCATCCTCGCTCAACCTATCCCCTTGCTCCTCTACCTGCACCAGGCCGCTCGTTAGATCGTTGCCGGGATGGCTTCGCTTGTCGGCCAGCAGGTGTTTGATGTACTGAATAAACGCCTCCAGGGCTGCAAGGGCCTGATCGGGCTGCGGTCCCAGCGGGCCAGCCACAATTAGTTGCGACCAGGCACGGAATTGCTGGCGATCCTCTATGGGGATACCCAGAAGCTCACAGATTACCGTGATGGGCAATGGGAAGGCAAAGTCAGCGATGAGGTCCATCGTGCCCTGAGCCGATACGGCACGCAACAGCTCGTCGGCAATCTGCTCAATCCGAGGGCGCAACTGCTCGATCATGCGGGGTGTGAACGCTTTGGAGACCAGGCCGCGCAAACGAGTATGGTCAGGCGGATCAGCGGTCAGCATGTCATGCCGAAACGTGAGGAAACGACGCACCACATCGTTTGTTTGCCGCGCATCTTGCTGTGAGAAAACTTTGCGCTGGTCCTTGACGAACCGCGCATCTTTCAGCAGCGCGATAGCATCCTCATAGGTGGTCACAATCCAGGAATCTCCTGTTCCAAAGGGATTACCACACCGGATCAACGGCCCCTGCTCACGAAGATGGGTCGAGAAGGCGACGAGGTCGCGTTTTGTCGCTTGCGAGAGCAAATCGGCGAAGGTGATTTTCTCCATGATATGATACTTCCTTTCGTGCATTCTGCTATTGTCAGTGTATCTTGCAAGTGACGCTCATAAAAGCAACGGGAAAGAGGCGGTTTGCCCGTCTCTCATTTGTTTCTCGTTGTTCTCACATTATCAGTGTTGCTCTAAGGATGGCGTCCCGATGCCGCGTAAGAGCGCGTCAACAGCTACTTCTGGTTCGTAGAAGTGCTGGGCATCTGGATCAATCAACTCGCTGAACAGAGGACCATACACCAGCGTGGTAAAAACCAGAGAGATGACGAACATCGCATCCAATTCTGGGCGCACTTCGCCTCGCTCTTGAGCGCCTTTGATAATCTGTAGAAACTGCTCTAATCGCGGCACAATCAGATGACGGTGGAACGCGCGATAAATCTCCGGCGTCGTTTTGAGTTCCGCGATCATCCTGGTCATCAACTGCGCCATGAAGGGATTGTGGCCGAAGACCTCCCGCGATTCTCTTGCGAGAACGAGCAAATCAGCGCGAATATTGCCCGTGTTGGGGAGAGGCTTGCCAGCACGTAAAAGATCAAAGGCATCTTTGATCATCGCTTCTTTCGAAGACCAGCGGCGATAGATTGTCGTTTTACCAACGCCAGCACGCTCCGCAATCGCTTCCATGCTCAGACCCTGGAGGCCCTCCTCAACGAATAGGGCCAGTGTGGCCTCCAGAATGGCTTGATGGGCCTGTGTACTGCGTGGACGCCCAGGCTTGCGCGTTGTTTGTTCAGCGCCAGATGCAACCATTGTCCTTCCTCTCTCCTCCTGCCAGGAAGATCTCTTATTTCGATACGATACTAGAACGTATCGATTATGTAACAATGATACCAGAGATAGCGAGAAAACGCAAGGGCCTCTCAAAAATTGTCTTTTCATAGAGAACGGCTCGCCAGCACCCCCTCCCCCTCCTGAGCACCGAAGGCGCGAGCAGTCTGGGCGCGGTCTCCTCGTATGTGAAGAGGCACGGCCTATTTGCATTTCTTTCTCAGCTATGCGACACTCAAACTATATGTAGGTGATGTAGCGCCGCCGCAGGTCCAGAGGAAGGTATTTGAAAAATGAGCATGTCTTCTCCTGATGTTGTAATTGTTGGCGCGGGGGTCATCGGCAACTCGATTGCCTACCATCTCGCTCGTATGGGCCAGCGCGTCCTGGTGATAGAGCGAGGCGATATCGCCACTGCTCCTGTCGCTTCCTGGGCCAGCGCGGGTGGCGTGCGTCGCCAGGGTCGCCATCCTGCTGAGGCGCTGCTAGCCAGTGAGGCTATTGCGCGCTGGCCTGCCCTCTCGGAGGAGCTGGAAGCGGATCTGCATTATCGACAGGGCGGCAATCTGCTGCTGGCCGAGAACGACGAGGAAGCGGCGCAACTGGTCGATTTTGTTCGTGAGCAGCACACCCTCGGCTTCCATGATGTCCGTCTGCTGGATCATAAAGCCACGCATGAAATCGCTTCGGCTCTGAATGCCCATATCAGTGCCTCCAGCTACAGCCCTGCCGACGGTCAGGCTGACCCACCGCTGACGACGCGTGCTTTTGCCGCCGCCGCACAGCGTCACGGCGCAACATACTGGCAGCATACCGGCGTCCAACATCTACGTGTCACCCGGCAACGAGTCACGGGCGTTGAGACGGATCGCGGTCCCGTGGAAGCGGCTCAGATCGTCCTGGCAGCCGGCGTCTGGAGCGACGAACTGGCAGCCGCAGCCGGCCTTTTCCTGCCGATCAAAACGCTCGCGCTGCAAATGCTGCTCTCAACCCCGGCACCTACGCACCTTTTAGATCCGGTGCTGGGTACCGTGGGGCGCGCCCTTTCGCTCAAACAACTCCCCAACGGCGCCTTCTTCCTGGGAGGTGGCTGGCCCGGCGATCCCGCGCCTGATAGGCTCGCCTGTACGACGCGCGCGACAAGCATCGAAGGCAACTGGCAAACCGCCTGTGCCATCGTGCCCGCCGTCGCACAGCAGAAAATAGCGCAAGCCTGGTGTGGGCTCGAAGCGGGAAGCATCGACGGCATCCCCTTCATCGGCCCCGCACCCGAGCAGTTCGCCAATCTGACGCTGGCCCTGGCTTTTTGTGGGCACGGCTTCGCCATCGCTCCCGCCGTCGGTCGGGCTGTCGCCGACCAGCTCACCGGTCATGCAGTGCCCGAACTGGACGGACTCAGCCCGGCAAGAATCGCGGGTTTTTCGCAAGAGCAGATTAAAGCATTCCAAAGCTCTATCGCTTCAGATCCTCTAGCTGGCTAGCCCCGACATATGATGCACCATGAGAGGTAAGATCGGGAAAACATGATCATGTCTTCCCAATCTTGCCTCAAAGAAACGCCTCTCTAGCAAAATATGCATACTTCCGGCTTTTTTGTTGATGCTATATATACAGGTGCTATACAATAGCAAATATTACTTACGTTTAGAACGAGCATCAGGTACAGAAACGTTTTTCCGCATCCTACGACTGAGGAGAGTCTTGATGAACAACTATGTTAATCAGCGTTTAGACAAATATCACCTCCTTCAACAGCTTGGTGCAGGGACCTTTGCCGATGTCTATCTCGGGGAACATATGATGCTGCATAAGCGTGTAGCGGTAAAACTGTTTAAGTCGCGCGTAACCACCGATGAAACGGTCCATTTTCTCCAGGAGGGTCGAACGCTGGCGACCCTGGAGCACCCACATATTGTCCAGGTATTTGACTGTGGCGTCGAAGGTCATCTGCCATTTCTGGTGACGCAATATGCCCCAGGAGGGTCATTACGGCAACGCTATCCCCGAGGCTCCCGTCTGCCTCTTCCCTTTATAGTCCACTACATAAAACAGATCGCGGACGCTTTGTACTATGCTCACGAGAAAGGCATTATTCACCGCGATATTAAGCCAGAGAATCTCCTGTTAGGAGAGCGCGAGACCTTGCTCATAGGCGATTTCGGCATTGCTTTGACGGTCCAGAGCGCCCAGGCCAGGACCCAGGAAGCCATCGGAACGCTGACCTATATCGCGCCTGAACAGCTTAGAGGAAAGCCTTGCGTGGCCAGCGATCAGTATGCACTGGGGGTTCTCCTGTACGAGTGGCTGTGCGGGGAACCCCCATTTCAAGGGAATCCTGGAGCGATTATGTGGCAGCAGATCGATAAAAAGCCACCAGCGTTACGCTGTCGTCTGCCAGAAGTGCCGGAGGCGGTCGAAGCGGTAGTGATGCGCGCTCTGGCAAAAGATCCCGAAGAGCGTTTCGCCAGCGTCCAAACTTTCGCCGCCGCGCTGACACAGGCAAGCCAGGGTGCAGCTACTCCCCTATTTTTATCGCCCGCAGCCTCTCCAGCTCAGATATCGCCTGCCCGAGCAGCACCACCCGCACGCTTCCAACGAACGGTCCTGGTACCCGTACGCCCTCCTCAGGTACGTTCTCAAAGGATGGCTACCACAGTCGCACAGGAACCCGTTTCCTTCGTCAGGCCGCTGCCTTCATCTGCAAAGCCGTTTGACAAAAGGCCGCCGCTTGTGAATGCTGGCACGCCCTTCAAACTGGGCATGCCGCTGGTCGCACTATTGGTCATAGTCCTGGCAATTAGCCAGCTCTTTTTCCACTCAGGCAGCGTTACTCCTCATAGCCAGCCTGACACAGCAGGGCCGCCTGATGTAGCAGCTACCGCCGCAGTTCGTAGTTATAGCAGCGCGGTAACTGTGAATGGGACGATGCTTGGCTTCGATGCCGCGCATACGGGCAAGAATCCGTATGAGCAGATAATCAATACCACCAACGCTCCAACCCTAAAGCAATATTGGACGGCCTCCACCGGTGTGAGAACTATTTCCTCGCCTATCGTCGCCGATGATATGGTGTATGTCGGCTCTGATTTTTCAAAGCTGTACGCGTTTCGCGCTTCAGGCTGCTCAGAGCCGATGTGCCCGCCACTGTGGACGGGATCTCTAGGGGACCATACCGGTTCCGCCCCTGCGTTTTACAATGGGATGGTCTATATTGGGTCGATTGATGGCAAATTGTATGCATTTCGGGCCTCTGGCTGCGGGGGAAGTTCCTCTTGCGCTCCGAGCTGGGTTGGCATCACCGGCGATGGCATCTATAGCTCGCCCGTGGTTTCCGATGGCATCGTATACATTGGCTCTATTGATCATCGGCTGTACGCGTTCAGTGCTTCAGGCTGCGGCATGTCTATTTGCCAACCACTGTGGACTGTTACACTCAGCAACATCATTTATACAGCGCCTGCTATCGCGAATAATACGCTCTATGCCGTAGCCAAAGATGGTAACCTGTATGCTTTTTCGATTGCAGCTTGCAGGAGTGCGACCTGCGCGCCGCTGTGGACCAGTTCGCTTGGCAGTACCACCCATGCCCGAGCTTTGACGGTCGCTAACGGCCTTATCTATGTAGGGGCCGATAATGGCAGGATATACGCTTTTCTCGCTGCCGGTTGTGGGGTTGCTACCTGCGCTCCGCTCTGGATGGGCCAGACGCAGGGAGCAATATCCTCTTCGCCAGCAGTAACTGACGATATGTTGTACGTTGGCTCCGATGATCATAACCTGTATGCGTTCAACGCCTTTGGCTGTAGTGGTACGACGTTCTGTAATCCTCTCTGGAAGGGTCCTGTCGGGGGTACCATAGGTTTTTCTTCGCCATTTGTGGCGAATAATGTCGTCTATATTGGTTCGGCGGATGGTAAATTATATGCATTTAACGCTGCGTGCAAAGTTTTTTCCTGCGCACCCATCTGGACTGCGGCAACAGGCGGTGAGATTGGCACCTCGCCGGCGGTTGTGAATGGCGTCGTTTATATTTGCGCCGATGTGCTCTATGCGTTTCATTTGTCTGGAAGAAAGTAGGTGGAGGGTCAGGGGCGCTGGCCGCAGGCGATAAAAAATTGCATATGGAGGTGTTGCAAAAGTCCGAAAAGGTTCAGAAAGGTCAATGCACTGTCTATGCCAAAAATCGCCTCACTGGTGGGAGGGGCCGCTAATCTCATGAAGCTAGCTCCCATTCATTATGAGCTCCAGCACAGAGGGGTAGATCACGCAATCATCGATGTTGGTCTGTATACGAAAACCCACGGCATGGCCCTTTTCGCTGAGCTGCAACTTCCCGCGCCCGCAGCTATTTTGAGCATTGACAGTCGCAACGCCTCTTACATAGACACTATCAAGGAAACAGCGCATGAACTTGCTAAGGCCCTTACAAGGCTCACCCCAGATATTTTATTAACATATGGGGATCTGAATGCTGTGGTAGCCGCCGCAATCTGTACTGCGCACCTGAAAATACCTCTGGGCCACGTAGAGGCGGGGTTGCGCAATTATGATTTCTCGGACACGGAAGAATTCAATCGCACGATAGCGGATAAATTCAGCCACTGGCTTTTTGCTGCTTCTCAGACAGGTACGAAGAATTTAATAGCGGAAGGACATTCCAGAGAGAAAATATACTTTGTCGGGAATACCATCATTGATTGCTTAAAGCTGCATCTTCCATATATTAGAAAAGAGCGGCCCGCCGAATGGGGGCTACAAAACCTGTCGTATGGTATCTGCTCATTCCACAGAGAGCGTAACCTGGAATTAAAGAGCAGGCTTGAGGCTTTGCTGGAAGGAGTCAGAAGAGTGCAAGAGCAAACAAAGCTGGTTTTTCTCGCTTATCAGGAGACGACTGAAGCCCTTTCACACTTTGGCCTTGAACAGAATTTGCGCTCAATGCCCAACGTGCTATGGTTTTCAAGGCTAGGATATAGCGAGTTTTTGACTTTGTTGAGCAGCGCCAAATTCGTTTTGACCGATTCTTCTGGTATGCAAGATGAAACGACCTATCTAGGTATTCCTTGCTTCACCTGCCTTGATGTCACGCACCGCACGGATTCTATAGACTATGGAACCAATCACTTAGTCGGCACCGATTCAGCAACGATAGCAGAGCACGTATTTGCTGTTCTTCACGGAGAACGCCGCTCCAACATCCTTTTACCCGCCCTATGGGATGGAGGTGCAGCATCAAGAATTGTCAGTAATTTATTGCATACAGTATAATATAGTGTAACGCCCTCTACGACATTCTTGATCATTAAGAGATGTTGCTTGCAGCGATAGGAGTAGTAGCGGTAGAAAAAGAATTCGAGCAATGTCAACTGGTTGCCGGGCTATCAAGAAGCATAGAGGAAGAAAGAGGACTAGGTATGGAGAATTTTATTACTTACCCCCAGGCCGAACCATCAGCTAGTATAGTCGGTAATAAAGCAGCAACTCTATCCCATTTGCAGTCATCTGGTTTCCCTGTACCCAGATTTTTCTGTGTGACCACTACGGCCTATCAACAATTTGTAGAACTTCCCGCGATAGCAGCAGCAATAGAAAAATTTCACGCTCATGCAAGCTCGCAGGAGTTGATACACCTTACTCCGATCATAGAGGAAATCCGTCAGACCATCCTCAGCGCGACCTTGCCTGGTACCGTCGCCGAAGAGATCAAGAGCGCATTGCAACAACTGTACCACCACGGCTCGTCTTTCTCCGTTCGCTCTTCAGCCACAGCCGAAGATTCCCCTGGTCGTAGCTTTGCAGGCTTATACAGAACATTTTTAAATGTTAAGGGCGAGACAGGCGTGCTGGAAGCGGTAAAAGCTTGCTGGGCTTCTCTGTGGACTGTAGAAAGCGTCTATATGCGACAACAGTTGGGAATAGGAGTTGAGCAGGCAGCTATGGCGGTCATCGTCCAGGTGATGATCGAGGCGGACGCTTCGGGAGTTATCTTTACCGAAGGGCCTGTCTCATCGCAAAAAGACTGTTTCGTCGTCAATGCCGTTTGGGGGCTTGGGGAAGGGATCGTTTCCGGCTCTATCGCTGCAGATATGTATCTCGTTAAAAGGGACGACTTCTCGATTGTTAAAAAAATTATCGCGCTCAAAGAGCGAGCCGTTGTTGCGGACGCCTCAACAGGCATTAGCATAGCGGTCCAGGCAGGCCCCGAAAGCGCTCGTCCGGCACTTACCGATGACCAGTTAGTCGCCTTAGCGCATGTGGCGTGGAATATTGAGCAGGCGGCAGGCAGGCCCCAGGATATTGAGTGGTGCATGAAAGAGGGGCAATTTTTTATTTTGCAGAGTCGCCCCATCACCGGCTTTAGCGACGCTACGAATAAAATAATTGAGGACATCAAGCAGGAAGTAGCAGAGAGAGAGCCACACGCGTACTGGCAAATATCCAATAACATCGGCAGAATCCCTCTAGTGCCCTTTGCTCAGTCGGTATGGTCCACGACGGGAGCCGCCTGCGAAAGAGCGTCAGAAACGCTTGCCCTGCGAGCCTTGAACACCTGGAGCATCTTTAATGACTATATTTACGTTGGCGAGCGGCATGTGCCCAATACCAATGAGACGCCTGGGCAGCGCGCAGAGCGATCAAAGGCCCTGTGCGATGAATATGCTGATAAGTGGGAGAGCGGATTTCGCGCCGAAGTCGAAACGAACAACAAATATCTGAATGAGCTTGATCTGGAGGCTGCGTCAGCCAGTGATTTAGTTGGGTATAGTAGACGAGCAATAGCAATCTGGCAGCGCCATTGGGAAATTCACAACATAGCGATGAGCGCGAAGAAATACGTTGCCGACCAGTTTACGCTCTTATTCAAGCAATTGTTTGGGCAAGATGAATGGAGAACGGCGCTTCGTCTCCTCCAGGGGTTCGAAAACACCAATTTGAAGATCAACTCTGCCATCTGGGAGCTGGCCCAGATGGCCGCCCGCTCCGAGACGGTACTTGCCGCCTTAGAACATGAGTCGGCTGATGAGTGTCTTGCATGCCTGCGCTCATCTGTCGAGACAACTGACTTCCTGCGCGCTCTTGAGAGCTTTCTACAGCAGTGGGGAAATCGGATCGTCGGGCCAAACGACCTCATGCATCCCTCATGGCGCGAAAATCCGGCCTTTCTGTTTACGACAATCGTGGCGTACATAAAAAACAGCCAGGTCGATCCTACGACTGAGATACGGCGCCTGGAGCAGGAGCGAATAGAGGAGGAACACAGGCTACTAGGGGGGCTTGCGGAGGAGCCCGCAACACAGGAGAAATTTGTCAGACAATTGCGCCGGGCGCAAACCTGGCCGGTTTTTTTAGAGGACCACAATTACCTGATTGAACAGACGCTAGTGGCTAATGTCCGCAGGATCGCGCTTGAATTGGGGCAGCGCCTTAGCTCGGTTGGGGTAATAGCTGAACCTCAGGATGTTTTTTTTCTTACCCTCGATCAAATAGAAGCTATTACCATGCTGGCTGAACCGCCGGATCTACAGGCGCTGGTAAAAGGGAAGCGGGAGATATACGAAAGCAAGCTGGGGTTACTCACCCCTCAAACGCTAGGCACCCCGTTAGAGTTCCCCGCCGCCAGTAAGCCTGATGCTGATGCTGAAGATTTCCTTTCGATGATTCTCCATCCCGATCCAACTCGGGAAATGCCTTTGAGACTAATTGGTATTCCCGCGTCACCTGGGTATGCGCAAGGACCGGCAAGGATCATTAACGATATCGACAAGTTCTCTCAGGTGCAGCCGGGTGACATCCTGGTTTGCCAAAGAACCACGCCCCCGTGGACGCCGCTATTTTCCATCATCGCGGGACTGGTAACGAATGCTGGCAGCGGCGTCCTGCAACATAGCGCCATCAACGCCCGAGAGTTCGGCATACCCGCCGTTCTCGGCACGCATTGACTGAAGAGGACCATAAACGGGTTGCCGATGAATTTAACGAGGCCCATAAGCAGTACAATCTTGTCGATATAGCCGATCTGGGAAGCACCGGCAAGCGCTTGACGCCCGCCGAGCAAAACCTGGTGATTAGCTTCAGGACGCTGGCTATCTTAGGCAATGCCGTCATCCGACTATGGTTGAGTAATACCGAATATGCCCGTGAAGCAAAAATCGTCGCCTTCGCGCGCGTGGTTGACCTTGTTCAATTGCTTTCCTCCTATACGGCGCGCACGCGCTCGAAAGCCATGCACAAAACGAGCCAGAAACTCCGCGAGGCCACCACACAGACAGCAGACAAGATCAAGCAGCTATCGACGGAAGATATCACGGGCGAGTTATACACCTTCGTTTTCCTGGTGAAAGAAATTTACTACACAATGTCGCTCGCGATGCCCGGCATTGACTGCCCGATCATTTCGTTTGGGCACGCCACGCTCTCGCTCCGCCTCCCGGGGAGCTTATCCGGCGACGGCAGTCAACAAAATCCCTTTATCTTCCCCTCGACTATTCGCCTGGTCTTTGAGCCGATTGTCTATGTGCAAAAACGCACCAAGAATGACCGCCTGATCTTTCGCGATTTGAACCCTCCGCCTGGCACTGCCGCCACGGTGGAAGAGGTACCGGTCCATGAAAGCACCTATAACGTGCCGCCAATTGACTATGGCATGCAGGCTCCGACCGCCGCCGCTATTCATTTCAGATTTTCCCTCGACTTTCAGAACTCGGGTTGCAGCCAGCCAGCCGACTCTGACCACAAAGTCTACATATATTATGTAAAGATTCATGACCCTGAGCAAGATATCAGCGGGGACCGGCAAAAGAAGCTCGCATCTCTCCAGGCTTCACAGAGGGAACTTGCCCAGCTCCGCGAGGAGTTGCAGCAACTCCAGGCAGCCGCCAGGCAAACGGGACGCATCGACGACTTCGGCATCCAGCGCGACATTCGCAGAGTGCAGAGCAGACTGCAAGAGGTAGAGGAACGTATCCGCAGAATCGGGGGAAGCTGATCATCGTAGACACTTTGGGGGATGCTATTGAAAAAGCAAACGTGTTCAGCAATGGTGGGGCAACAGGTATGCGGTAGGGGGCTTGCTAACGGACAAACATCCTGCCCGGTTCATGCCGCGCCCATAGAGCATAGAGACACATCCGAAAACACCGTACTGATACCGCTGACCCAAAAAGAGCTTGACTATCGCCTGCGGAATAGAGAGCTATCTAATCTATCGTATTATGATTTGTCAGGTCTGTCGCTGGCAGGGGTTGACTTAGCAGGCAAGCACTTTGTGCAAACTAAACTGAACGGCGCCGATCTGAGTAAAGCCAATCTCCGCGAATGCCTGTTCAGTCACGCCCAGCTCCAGGGTACGAAGCTCGAAGCAGCAGATCTTGAGGGGACCTATTTTCTACAGTCAGACCTGCAGAAAGCGGATTTCTCCGAGGCCAACCTGACCGCCGCTTTTTTCAATGCAGCCGATCTTCGGGAAGCTGTGTTCCAGGATGCCAGGCTCATCGGTTGCCGCATATTAAAGACGAATGCAAGCCAGGCCGACTTCGCACGCGCCGACTTACACACATCCATCATAGAGGAAAGCTACTTTGTCGAGGCCGATTTCCAGAAAGCCGATTTGCAGAAAGGCTCGCTACTGGGCTGCGATCTACGCGATGCAAACCTGATAGCCGCCGATCTTGAGCGCACCGATCTTCGCCAGGCCATCCTGAAGGGCTGCAAACTCCTTCTGACAAACTTTGACCGGACAAAACTGTCTCGCAGGTCTCTTTCAGGCTTCTTCTATGAGGAGGCGCAGGGACAACTAATGAACACCTGGGAAATTTATGATACGCTTAAAGCCAACTTCGATGGCATCGGGCGCTATGGAGACGCCAGGTGGGCCTATATTCAAGAGCG
The DNA here is from genome assembly GCA_035650355.1 of Ktedonobacteraceae bacterium. GTDB lineage: Bacteria > Chloroflexota > Ktedonobacteria > Ktedonobacterales > Ktedonobacteraceae > DASRHT01. The sequence goes on along the minus strand of DASRHT010000122.1, from coordinate 16,718 downwards.
CCGTTACAAACGCAAGACGTTTGCTCCCTGGTACGCCTGGAAATATTATGCCGATGATGAAACGCCGAGAACCGAAATTCCCTGGGTCCAGTGGTGGTGGCACCAAAGAGTCAAGCCATTCTGGTTCTTTCCCAAATATACGTTCCTCTGGCTCGCGTCCTGGATAGCCGATGGCGTCAGCGGATTTGGCGAATTGCCGTCACACGTTATCGCGTGGGGAGTACTGGTTGTCGCTATTTTCGCCCTCATTTTCAACGCCAGCGGGCTGCTCGTTGCCACGATACCGCCTTCATCATCTTTACCACAATACATAGAAGCATTGATATACAGCATCTCAACATTCCTCACTATGAGCTTAAACACCATTCATACCGCTCAGGATTCTATCGTGGGAGATGTATTATCAACCATCGAGGGCGGTCTGGGTATGGCATGGTTCGGGTTGCTGCTCTTTACGCTCGGCAATCGGATTAGCAAGTCATGAAATAAGTACCATACCCATTGTCGCCAGTATTCCCCCAGATGGGGGAAAGAGATGTACCTGATCGGGTGTTTGCGAATCGGTAACTTCAGCTTATACTGTGCATATGATCGTCGCAAGGACGATAGCAGCAGTTTTTCCACAGCGCGTTACCCATTGAAAGGACTGGCGTATGGCAAGCATCCCGCTAAAAGTGTTCAAAGCTGGCGTTATACGGCACGGGCTTGTATTGCAATTGCTGGTCTGCCATAGCCTGATTGTGCTTGCTGCCATAATTTCCGGCGGTCAATGGCTCTTCGTTCTTGGCGCGGGCCTGCTCAGTTTTTTGCTGATGCTCAATATTCCCTACAACTTCTATGCCCTTGAGATCATGCTTGCCCGTCTCGCGCGCAATATGCCTGTCGAGACAGATGCCTTACGCCTGCGCTGGCCCCTGACGTATCTCTTTACCTTCGTGAAAATGATCGGTCAACAAAGCGGGCAACAGATACAGGTGGAGCTGCGTAACAATACGTATCGCGACCAGTTGCTGCAACAAGTGAGCAGAGCGGCGGCGCAGGAGGAGCGCAATCGTCTCGCGCGCGACCTGCACGATTCGATCAAGCAACAAATCTTCAGCATTGCCGTCAGCGCGGCGGCAGCCAGAGCGCGCTGGGAAGATAATCTCGCCAGCGTGCGCCAGCTCATCGAGAGCATTGAGCGAACCGCACAGGAGGCTCAGGTCGAGATGCAGGCGCTGCTACAGCAATTGCGGCCAGGCGCACTGGAGAACATTGGACTGCTTGAATCGCTGCGCCTGCAATGTCAGGCTCTGAGCTATCGTATCGGCGTACAGATTACAACCGAGCTGGGCACGCTGCCAGCCGACGAATTGCTGCCGGTCGGGACGCAGGAAATGATCTTTCGCATTGTACAGGAAGGGTTTGCCAATATCGCGCGTCATGCTCGCGCCACACAGGTCTGGCTCAGTATACAACGGCAGGAAGATGTGTTATTGCTGGAGATTGGCGATAATGGACAGGGCTTTGAACTGGCGCAGGAGAACGAGCGTCCCAGCAGCTATGGCGGGATGGGACTATCCAATGTGCGCGAACGTGTCGAGGAGCTGGGCGGAACGCTGTCGCTCTGGAGCATGCCGGCTCAGGGCACGACGCTCCACCTGTGCATCCCACTCGTCAAGCCGAAGCTACAAACGCGCGAACATGCCAACCGCGAACTGACAAGCACAGTCCGCAAAACGCGCTCCACTTTGCGCGCCGGTATGTATAGTATAGATCTGGCTGCGGCGTTCATCCTGCTTTACACGCCTGTTACAGTGGCGCTGTGGCTGGTTGGTCTCTGCATCATCGTAGCCCTTATCTCCTGGTTCTGGACGCAACAGTATCGCTTCCAGATCTCACTGCACGTTGGACGACAACAGGAGCAGCACCTTCTATTATTGGCGCAGAGCTACTATTTACTCGCCAGCATCCTGTTACTGATGATGTTTTACGCCGGTTATCTTTTATTTATCTTTAATAATGAAGGATTACAATTTGGCCTTTTCGGTACATGGATTGTCCTGTTTTTTCTCATTGCCTGGATTGTCGCCATTGGAGTTACTTATATAGAGTATGCGCGCAACCTTAGCCGCTATAGCAAGGTTCTGGCGCGCGCTGCGCTACAAGAGCAGGTCCAGCGCCAGCTTCAGCAAATTATTGTTGATTGGATCGTGTGGCTCGTCACGTTTGGCCTGACGATTATCTTCCTGAATGTATTTTCTGTTGTTCCGGCAGATGAGCTATTACGAAGGATGAGCTTTGCCTTACTCGCGGTCTGGCTTCTCGCTCTACTCATGAAGTCTTTCCGCGTTATCCAATGGCAACGCAGGCTGAGCGTGTTAAACGAAGGTGCCAGCCAGGAACAGAAAGGGGGCGTTGTATGACGGAGCGCATTCGTGTGGCGCTGGTCGATGATCATCGCGTTGTGCGCCAGGGGTTACGCACGTATCTGGAGTCTTTTCCTGATCTGATGGTGATCGGTGAGGCATCCAGCGGCGAAGAGGCGCTGCGCCATATCGAATTATGGCTACCGGATGTTGTGGTGATGGATCTGCTGATGCCGGGTGGCATGGATGGCATCGAGGCCATTCGCCGCGTACGCCAGCTTACGCCGCACACGCAGATCGTAGCCCTGACCAGCTATACCGATGATGCACGGGTGATCGCGGCGTTACGAGCGGGAGCCATTGGCTATGTGCGCAAAGATGCCGCCCCCGATCTCTTGCTCGCCGCCGTCCGTGCTGCCGCCCACGGCCAATCCCTGCTCGATCCTGCCGTTGCCAGCGCCGTGCTACAGGAGCTATCACGCGGGGGGCAGCCGGAGGTCGCACTCTCTGAGCGAGAGCAGGATGTGCTACGACAACTGGCGCTCGGCCATACCAATCGCGAGATCGCGGAAACGATGATGGTCAGTCCTGAAACGGTCAAAACCCACGTCGGCAATATCCTGGCAAAACTACACCTGGCCCACCGCACTCAGGCGGTGATCTACGCCCTTAAACACGGCATTATTTCACTGGATGATATCGAGCTTTAAAAAGGGGGGCAGTTATGCTCAAATACTCACTGCGTTACGCGCCGCTGCTGCTCCTGGCGCTCCTCCTTATACCGTTGCGTTTAGCAGGATGGGGGCAGCGACAGCCCGCTCCCGTCTACCGGGCTCTATCGCCGTTCAGGGCAGGTTCAGCCCTCTATGGCATCACCATGCTTTCACGCAATGATGGTTGGGCGGTTGGCGGCTTTTTTACGAAAGCGTGTAGCACCCAGAACCCACAGGATAAGACAAGCTGCCCCATTACGCCTTATAGCGGCTTAATCCTGCACTACACGGGCAAAACCTGGGAACCGGCGAAGGTGGCGCGCAACATCACGCTACCGCTTCTCGCCGTCTCGCTGGACTCATCAGGCGATGGCTGGGCCGTCGGCTATAACGCGATGTTTGTCCATTACAATGGAGATGGCTGGTCAATCGTGCCGGGACCCGCGAACTTCAACAAAAATTTGTTTGGCGTCTCTATGCTCTCACCATCGGACGGCTGGGCCGTCGGCTACGGCGGTTCCATCCTCCATTATGATGGGAAGCAGTGGAGCCAGATAGCAAGCCCGACCCCGTTCGATTTACGCAGCATTGCCATGTCTTCCGCGCAGGAAGGCTGGGCTGTGGGCGATAACGGGACCATTCTGCACTATCATACGGGCGTCTGGAGCGTTGTCAATAGCTCTACGCATAATGCGCTCAATAACGTCTTTATGCTCTCCTCCCACGAGGGATGGGCCGTGGGCAAGCAAGACACTGTGCTGCATTATCGCGATGAAACCGGCGTCTGGGAGCAGGTCGCCTGCATGCCGAACGCCTGCCAGGGGAAGGATCTCTATGCGGTAGCCATGAGCGCTATTACAGCAGGCTGGGCCGTCGGCGATGAACATTTCCTGGCTTATCGCTCGGAAGTATGGAGCGCGCCGGATAGCGTGCGCTTCTTTTCAGCCAACACGCCATCTTCCAAATTCGATTTTTCGCAAGTCAATCTGTACGGCATCGCTCTGCCCTCTGCAAATGAAGGCTGGGCCGTGGGCCGCACAATAACTGGTAACGAGGATAACGTATTCGTTATTCTGCACTATCAAGATAATACCTGGTCCCGTTTCCCTATAGGCAACTGAGGTAGGAAACGCAACAGGGCATCCTTCAAGGGAGCCGCAGAAGGAGTACTCATGCAAGATCCGCTGATACTATGTGATAATCTGATCAAAATTTATAAGGTTGATGACCTGGAAGTGGTCGCACTGCAAGGGCTGGACCTGGAGGTGAGGCGCGGCGAAATGATTGCCATCGTTGGGGCTTCCGGCTCCGGCAAATCTACCCTGCTCAACATTCTAGGCGGCCTGGACACGCCCAGCGCGGGCCGCATTATCGTCGCGGGCCACGATCTGACACGCCTGAACGATGAACGGCGGGCGCGCTACCGCAGCCTCATCGTCGGTCACGTCTGGCAGCAAAGCGGGCGCAACCTCTTACCGGACTTGACCATCGCCGACAATATCGATCTCCCCCAGATTCTAAATGGCACGCGCGCAGCCAGCTACAAACGTCGCACGCGCGAGCTGCTGGAGGTCGTGGGGCTGGCCGCTATGGCGAAGAAAAAACCGGCGCAGCTTTCCGGCGGCGAACAGCAACGAGTCGCCCTCGCCGTTGCCCTCGCCAATCAGCCGCCTCTGCTGCTAGCCGATGAGCCGACAGGCGAGCTCGATTCCGTCACCACGCAGGAGATCATCGCTTTTATGCGCCAGTTAAACAAAACTATGAATGTGACCATCCTGATTGTCACGCACGACGTTGCCGTCGCTGCCATCGTTGATCGGACGCTTGCCATTCGCGACGGTCGTACCAGCACTGAGACGATTCGCCGCAGCCAGTCACTCGCAACAATGCCAGGCGCGCAACAGGGAGCAAGCGCCGTGATCGGGCTGCCGACCGAGACATACAGGGAGACAATTTTTATCGACCAGTCAGGCATTATGCAGCTACCAGGAGAAGCTATGGAGCAGGTCGCGCTGCGTGGTCGCGCCGATGTACGTATTGCAGCCGATCATGTCGAACTGTGGCCTTACGGGCTGCATGCACAGGAGCAGGATGTTCATAGTACCAGCGCCGTCATTGGTCTTTCCCTGCGCTCCCACTATGAAACAATTCTCGTTGATCGCGCCGGTCGCCTGCAACTGCCGCGAGAAGCTTTGGAACGCCTGCCCTTTAACGGACGTGCTGATGTACGCATCGCCAGCTATCATGTCGAATTATGGCCTGCCGGCACGATTTGATGATGAGAAGAAAATGGAAGACGCAGGGCAAGCGCAAGGCCCCCTCCCGGTCCCCACACCGCCCCTTGCCCCTACCAGCGTTCCCCCGACATTGCGCAACAAAAAAATCGAACGGGCTCTCTCACGTTGGGCGGAGGCGGTAGGGGGCAAGGGGATGGGGGAAAATGGGGTGGGGGCCTTGCGCTTGCCCTGCTCGTCGCTATGATGGGCGTTTTTACCATTTTTTGTGAAAGGAAAATAAATGATGAACAACAATAGCATAGCGATAGCTACTGCGGTGATGGAGGCGCAGGGATTGGAACGGGATTTTCGGGTTGGCTCGCGCGTTGTGCATGTGCTGCGCGATATCGATCTGAGCATTCAGCCGGGCGAACTTGTGGCCCTGCGTGGTCGCTCCGGCTCAGGGAAGACTACGTTATTGAATATCCTGGTCGGGCTGGACGATCCGACAAAAGGACAGGTACATTTACTGGGCCGCGACCTGGCGCGTCTCAATGAGGCAGCTCGCGCATCCTTGCGGCGTGAAAGCGTTGGTTTGCTCTTCCAGAATGCGCATCTCTTCCCAACGTTGACCGCGCAGGAGAATGTCGAAGTTGCTTTGCGTCTGCAATTGACTCCTGCCGCTGAACGCGAACGGCGGGCGCTCGCAGCGTTAGCAATGGTCGGATTGGACGCCCGCGCCAGGCATCGCGGGCTTGAGCTTTCCGGCGGCGAGCAACAGCGCGTCGCGTTGGCGCGGGCGCTGGTACATAATCCTCGTTTTGTGATCGCCGATGAGCCAACCGGCAATCTCGACTCGCTGACCGGACGCACAATCGTGGATCTTTTCCGCTCCATTGTCCAGCAGACCGGCATTGCACTGCTCGTCGCCACCCATGATGCGACAGTCGTGAGCGTAGCTGATCGCGTCTTGCAGATCAATGACGGTCGCATTGACTGAAAGGAGTTTTCTTATGGCAGCTTCGATACCCGCATTGACGCGTCAGAACAGCCTGCGTGTGCTTCCTGCCGTCATCAAACTGATGGGCTGGCGTTTCAAACAGATGTGGCGCTTCTTGCTGATCACCTGGCTGGGCATGCTGGCGATGGTTGTGCTGATCTGTACCGGTCCGCTCTTCTCGCTTGTCGCAACGAGTGCTTATCTGCCTGCTCTATTGGCAAATGCCGCCGATGGGCCATATATCACCGTTGAGACCGTCAGCACCCATCCCACTCAAGAGCAATTGCAGCAGATAGAGCAGCAGGTCAATCAATCGCTACATCAGGGTAGCCTTGCTCCCTATCTGCATCACGCCTCTCAGCTCGTTGTGCAGACGCCGCCATTTGATATGCTCGCCAATGGCAAGACGAGTCCAGCAGCGTTCCGTCTCGATGGCTACGATAGCAGTCAGGCAGCGCAGCATGCGACGCTTTTAGAGGGACGGCTACCACAGGTAACAAATGACAGCACCGTAGAGATTACGCTGTCACAGGACGCCGCCGCCAATCTCGGCCTGCATACCGGTTCCACTTTCCAGGGCCGCTATCCTATCGCGCTCGGCTCGCAGGTATGGAATTTCCGCGTGGTGGGCATTATCGCGCCTAAAGTGGCTCAAGACCCCTTCTGGGCAATGGGCAATCCTTTCTCCAAAGCGACAGTTTTCTTAAACTCGCGTTATTATATCGTGACAGCAGGCTCACCCTCGTATAATGTGATAACAGCCAATGATGCAATCAAGCCTAAAATTGCCGTTCTGCAATCGACAGCGCCGCGAGACGACGCCAGCAATCAGTTTGTTTTTTTCTGGCGTTATCCATTCGATCTGGCGCATCTCAATGCCAATGATCTCTCTGGCCTTTCGCAGCAAACTTCTTTTCTCGATGGACATCTTGCAGGCGATTTACAGAACAATATTCCCGACCTGACAAATATCAACATTTTCGGAACCCTTTTTACCGCGCTAAACTTTAGCTCCGGGCGCATTGCGCTGGTGCAAAACGAGCTGATAAATTTGCTGCTGATCACCTTTGCCCTGGTCCTTTTCCTGATGGGCATGATGTCGAATATCCTGATTGAGCGACAGGCGGTGCTGATCGCTATAATACGCAGTCGTGGGGCAACGCTGCGGCATATCTTTGGCACGTTTGCAGCCCAGGGGCTCATCCTGGGGCTGGCTGCATTGCTGGTCGGACCGCTGCTGGCGCTCTTGCTTGTGCGTCTGGTGGTACAGATGCTGCTTCCGATCAGTGAACAGTCGGCCCTGACTGCTGTAATAGCTCACCCTCTCCAGGCCATACTGGGCGTGCAGTGGTACGCTATGATAGCCATTGCGCTCAGCCTTTGCTTTATGCTGGTGGCGATCAATCGGGCCGCGAAGATGAATATCGTGAGCCTGCGGCGCGCATCGTCGCGTGCGCAGCAACGAGCATTCTGGCAACGCCTCAATCTGGACCTTTTCTTCGCGTTGCTGTTGTTAGCGGGTTATGCCGCTTACGTCTACTTCTGGCCCAACATCACAACAGCCGGCAGCCAGATCGATCCGTCTATATTCGTGCTGCTCTCGGATCTGGGCGTCTTCATTTCACCCCTGCTTGTCGCGGCGATACTGTTGCTCTTCCTGCGTTTTTTCCCGCTCATCGTCCGTCTTGCAACCGCGCTGGCAACCAGGAGACGCGGCGCATCGGCGGTACTGGCGCTGGCTCAAATGGAGCGCAACCCCCGTCCGGCGGCGCGCATCATCGTGCTCCTGGCGCTCGCTATCGCATCTTCCAGTTTCCTGTTTATGTTGATTGCCACCAAAGATCAGCGCGTCAGCGATACCGCCAGCTTTGTGGCCGAGCAAGCAGATTTTAGCGGCCCGCTTCCTGCGTCCGGCGTCGCGCAAACGCTTAGCCAGTTGAAAACCTATTATAGCAAACTGCCAGGGGTGCAATCGGCAACGGTCGGCTACCACGACGTTATCCAGCTCGATACCGATCAGAGCACCAGGGGACAGGGCTCGCTCACTATTAACGCGGTCGATACTGAGGCGTACGCTCAGACGGTCGCATGGTCGTCAGTGTACTCATCATCTCCGCTATCCACCCTTACCGGACAACTCGCGTCGTATCGCGCTGATGGTATCGCCCATAACGTCGTCTATGCCCTGGTCGATGCCGCAGCCTGGCAAAGATTCCACCTGACGCAGGGCGAGCAGTTTAGCCTGCCCATCGATAGCACCGGTAGCCTGCATGCCAACTTTATTGCCCTGGCACAGATTAATTATGTTCCCGGGCTTTCCGACTCGTCTGTCCTGGCATGGAGTGGTATCGGGCTGATAGCAGATTATCAGAACTATACGACCGTAAAGGCCAGAGCGATGGGAGTTTCGACGCTTGCTCCCAACTATCTCTGGCTCAAGACCAGCGACGATGCTGCCACGCTCGCTAACATCCGCAGTATATTGCCGGACGCCAATGATCGACGCGCCATCCAGACCATCTTGCAGAACAATCCCGATCACCTGGGAATCATTGGCGTGCTCATCATCGGCATTGCAGCGGCCCTCGTCCTGGCACTGATGGGCACGTTTATCGCGTCCTGGTTTAACGCGTCGAACCGGCTGACCAACTTTGCCGTCCTGCGTGCGCTTGGCATGAGGCCGCGTCAGATCGCCGCAGTTCTGCTGTGGGAACAGGGCTTCAGCTATCTGCTCGCCCTGCTGCTCGGCATTGGCCTGAGCGCGATGCTCAGCATTTTTGTCGCGCCCACCGTCTCGGTGCTCACGATTCAACATGGGGATATCGGCAACGGGGGCGCGCCGAACGTGCCACCTATAGGAACTACTATGCCTTATCCGCAACTGTTGCTCATCCTGGGCGCATTGGTAGTGATCTGTCTGGCCGCACTACTATTCATGGCACGTCTCGTCTCGCGTCCATCAATCAGCCAGACAATGCGTCTGAACGAGGATTAAGGAGTGCTCTCATTATGGCAATACCAATGCTTGCAAGACAGAATAGCCTGCGCCTGTTGCCCGCGATTGCGAAGCTGGCTCGCTGGCGTTTCAAGCAGATGTGGAGATTTTTGTTCGTCACATGGCTGGGCATGCTGGCGATGGTTGTGCTTGCCTGCGCGCCGCCGCTCTTCTCGCGGGTAGCCATCAGCGCGGATCTACGTCAGGCCGTGGCGCAGGCTGCCGATGGGCAGAACATGCTGATTCAGGTTGCCAGCATCGCCCCCACGGAGCAGCAGATCCAGCAGATTGGGCAGCACATTGATCAAGTGCTGAAGCAGAGCAGCTTTAGCACTTACCTGCAAGGCTCGCCCGGCATGATGCTGCAAACGCCGCCATTAGATACGCTCGTTGTGGGCAGCACGAAGCCATCCGCGCTCATCCTTGACGGCTACGATCCTGCGCAGACCACGCAACATACTGATGTGCTACAGGGACGACTGCCACAGGAGACGAGCGACGACACTATAGAGGTTGCCCTGACACAGAATGCCGCCGACACCCTGCATGTACACGTTGGCAGCGTTATCCAGGGCCATTATCCCGACACATTTAACGCTCAAGCATGGAAGTTGCAGGTTGTTGGCATTATCGCGCAAAAAGCGAGCCATGATCCTTTCTGGCTGCCAGATGCAACGCCCTTTAGCTCGCTCCTTACCTTCGACAATGGGCAGACCGCGTATAGTGCGCTGGCAACCAGCGAGGCTATCAGAGCGAATCTCGCCAATCTGCAAATCAGGTCGGAAAAATCTGCCGTTCGCCTCTTCTGGAGCTATCCCTTTGCTGCCTCGCGGCTTGATGCGAATAACATAGCCGCGCTGGCGCAACAGGCTTCAGACCTGCGCTCACAGATCAACGAAGGGTTAACGCATATCAACGGCGTAACATTTGCCTTCCCTGGCGGGGCGCTCTTCGACATTTTGAGCAGCTACAGCCAGCAGGTTGTAGTGCTGGAGGTTGTGGCTACGTTCCTGCTGCTGCTGCTTCTCGCCATTGTGCTTTTTCTGGTTGGCATGCTAGCGAATATGCTGGTGGAGCGCCAGGCTGCGATTATTGCGATGCTGCGCAGCCGGGGAGCAGCGCGGCAGCACATTTTCGGCGCTTTCGTCGCGCAAGGCGTCGCATTGGGGCTGGCTGCTCTGCTGATCGGCCCGATACTGGCGATCATACTGGTGCGCGTGACCGCGCAGGCGCTGCTTACGCCTGCTAACCAGCAAGCGCTGGACGCGATTGCCAGCGATCCCATTCAGGCCGCGCTTGATGTGAAGTGGTTTGCTATAATCGCGGTGCTCGCAGCTCTTTTTGTGATGATTGTAGCGATCAGCCGCGCATCGAAGTTAGATATCGTCACATTACGCCACGAGGTCTCGCGCAGCAGACGCATACCGCTCTGGCGGCGTCTCCACCTGGATTTTCTGGCTATCGCCTTCATTGTGGTAGGCTCCATTGTTTATGTCTACTTCTGGCAAACTATCGCCGCAACGCAGACATTCGATCCCGTCCTTTATAATCTTTTGCGCGGTCTGAGCTTTATCGCGCCTCCGCTGCTTGTCGCGGCCCTGCTCATGCTGTTCCTGCGCCTCTTCCCTCGCATCCTGCGCCTGATAACGGCTCTGGTAACGAAAAGACGCAGCGCGCCGGCAGTGCTGGCTTTCGCCCAGATGGAGCGCGCATCAGGTCCTGCAGCGCGCATCATCGCCCTATTAATGCTGGCTATCGCCTCCTCCTGCTTCTGTCTTACACTGATTGCAACCAACAATCAGCGCGGCCCCGATGCCGCCACTTTCGCAGTGGGAGCGGATTTTAGCGGCTTCCTTCCGGCTACCGATAGCGGCAAAACGTTTGACACATTGAAGACCCAATATAGCCAGCTCTCAGGGGTTCAGTCTGCCACCATTGGCTATGCCAGTCATATTAATCGTGACGCCGGGGATATTCGCATCATGGCGGTTGACGCCGATACGTACGCGCGTACGGCGCTCTGGTCCACACAGAATTCGTCTCAATCGCTCTCTGCTCTGACCGAGCAGCTTATTACGCATCGCACCGACGCTTCCACGGGCAATGTCGTTTACGCCCTGGTCGATGCAGCTCTGTGGCAACAACTCCATCTTTCGCAGGGCGATAGCTTCACGCTGCCAATGAGCGATGATGGTTCGCTGCACATGCGTTTTATAGCGCAGGCGGAGGTTAGCTACCTTCCCAGCATCTATGACACACCCGTGTCGCCCGACCGGGGGATCGGCCTGCTGGTCGATTATCAAAGCTATGCCACCGTGTACGCCAAAAATAGCGGCAAAACGCTCTCGCCCAATTTCGTCTGGTTGCGCAGCGACGATGACACCGCTTCGCTTAGCAGCATACGGCAGGCGCTCCCCGATCTCAATGATCGCCGCATGCTTACTACAGCTAATCAGCAGAGTGGAGCGCATCTTGATATCATCGGGATGCTGGGCGCAGGAGTGGCAGTAGCGATCATCCTGGCTCTGATCGGCACATTACTCTCGTCCTGGCTCAATGCAGCTAGCCGACGCACCAGCTTCGCCGTGATCCGCGCCCTGGGAATGAGGCCGCGCCAGATCGCTGCCGTCCTGCTCTGGGAGCAAGGTTTTGCCTATCTGCTGGCGTTCCTGCTGGGTGCTGGCCTGGGAATAGGGCTGATTAACTTTGTGTCGCCTATCGTTTCTCTGCTCGATCTTACCGGCGCGAGCGCCAGCTTCAACCCTTACGATATACCACCTGTGCAGACGCAGATCCCAGAGCAGCAGCTATTACTACTGTTGGGCGGGCTGGCAATGATCTGTCTGGCGGCGCTGGTGTTAATGGCGTGGATCGTCTCGCGTCCTTCAATCAGCCAGACTTTGCGTCTCAATGAGGATTAGGGCAACTGGAACTCGCGATAGATCTGCCAAGACGACTGCTCGTCGCGCAGGAGGAAGAGGCAGATGGAACGCAAGGTAAAGCGTTTGAACGGTGCGAAGATATTGGCGAGCATTGATGCAGTCTGCTCAGGCTCATCGCCGGTATAGGGATTAAAGATGGTAAAGTGGGGAGTCCAGTTGTCCAGCACGGTCGGGCTGTAGAACAGGCGAATCTGTTGCGCGCGATGCGATGGCATCTCATGTTTACGAGGATGAGCAAAATAGCTCTGGAGATAGCCCGACCCCGTGCCGAACGCGTTGATGCGAGCCACCAGTAGCGTATGCAATATACACAAATACTCGTTCGGCTCATAGAGGAGCACTATGCTCAGCTTCCCCGGCCTGCCCCAGCTCGCTACCGGAGTATCTTCGCGGCGCTGCAATGTAAATGGGTGAGAAGGGTCAAAGCATGCGAGCAGTGCCTCCAGTTCGCGCTCAACTTTTGGCAGCGCCGCCCAATCGCAGGTTAGCGAATCGGTGATGGTCAGATGCAAGCCAAAGGGACGCGCGTGAATGGTCCACTCCGCTGCGCTCTGGAGCTGTCCAAATTGCGCCTGGAGATCGGATGGGAGCAGCACTTCCTGGCGTGTGCGGACATCATAGCCAAGCAGAGAGCTACCCAGATGATAAAATTCATCTTCGGGCTCAGGCACGTAATACACCGCGAACTTCGGCATGCAGATTGTTGCTCCTATCCCATTTTATGTCGGCAATTGAACTTCACATGACTATGCTCAAGTATATCATATGCCGTAGAGACGAGCTTGAGCATATTCCAAACAACTGCAAAGCCCTGCTGGCTTTGCAATACCATCGTCCATGAGATAGTATTGGGTATAGAGTGATATACCTCGTTCTGGTGGTTACAAGATCACCGTCGATCAGGCATGGAGGGAACATCATGACGGCAGAAACAACGCTGGAGCTAGACAATTTTTTCGCAACTATTCAAGATCCTTACCCGGTCTACGCGTATCTAAGGGAGCATGAGCCTGTACATTGGAACCAGATGTTCAATTGCTTTATGCTCACTAGATACGATGATGTGCATATGGTCTTCTCTGACCATCGGCGCTTTTCCTCCGACATCTGGTCAGAGATGCCAGAGCGCGTCGGCTTTACCGGCGATGATGAGAAAAGCCAGTATTTGAAGCAGATCGTACCCTTTCTCGCTTATAATCTACAGGGCATGGACCCCCCGGGCCATACGCGGCAGCGTACCCTGATGATGAAAACGTTCACCCCTCGCATGCTGGAGTCGTTCCGACCGACGATCCAGAGGCTGGTCGATGAATTAATTGATCAACGGATAGCCACAGGTCAAATGGATGTTGTGGCCGACCTGGCCTATCCCCTACCCTCTAACGTGATCCTCGATCTGCTGGGCATCCCGAGAAGCGGGCGCCCCTATATCAAGGCCAGCGCAGACGCCATCAATGAATTTGTCGCCACAATCCTCTTCGCGGGCGGCGAGAACTGGCAAAAGCTGGCAGGTATCTTTAACGACGTCTCAACATACCTCAAAAGCTTGATGGCGGAACGACGCAAGCATCCGGGCGAAGACCTGCTCACTAAGATGGTGCAGGCCGAAGAAAATGGCGATATGCTGAGCGAGGATGAAATTGTGATCGCGACCAACTTTCTGCTCTTCGCCGGTCATGAAACCACCGCTAATCTGATCGCCGTCGGCCTCTCTTACCTGCTGCAAAATCCTGAGCAGTTAGCGCAACTGCGCGCCGATCCGGCTAAAACGCCCGCAGCAGTCGAAGAGTTGCTGCGCTACGTCAGCCCGGTGCATACGCTCGCTCGCCAGGCCAAACAGGATGTGACTATCAGGGGAGTCGATATTCCTAAAGAGGGCAGCATCTATCTTATGGTCGGAGCGGCCAACCGCGACCCCGAAAAGTTTCCCGAGCCCGAAAAGCTGGATATTAACCGCCCTCCTGGTCGTTCGCTTGGCTTTGGGTATGGCATTCACTACTGCATTGGTGCCGCTCTGGCTCGCCTGGAAAGCCAGATCGCCTTTGATACCATCGTCAGGCGCTTGCAGGATCTCACAATGACGGTCGAAACGCCCGAGTTCCGTCCGAACTATTCGTTGCGTGGACTGCTATCATTGCCGGTAGAGTTCCGTCCACAGCAGTAAACCTCTTTTTCCATCAAAAAAGAACCTGGGAATAGATTGCTCGACCCAGGTTCTTTTGCCAATCGTTATCGTTCTTCTCGACTAATCATCACCATGCTGGACAACTTCGCCGGTTGAAGGATTCAGGAACAATTTGCCAGCCTCGTCATCACGCGAGAAATTGAACATATTGTTCAGGCTGCCCGCGATTGCATCGAACGACTGATTGCCAATTCTGCCCGTCTTCCAGTTATCTTCAATGAAGCGCAGAATTGAGGACTGATCCGTTACGGAGTGATCGACAAAGTTCTCTTTAGCAAAGGGAGAGATGACCAGCAAGGGCAGGCGCGGGCCATAGCCGCAACGCCCCTCGAACGCGCCCACGCGAGCGGCGCCGCACTGTCCGGGGCCGGTCAGGGCATCATTGGGATCGCTGGAATGGTTCACAATGGGACCAATAACATGGTCATACCAGCCATCAGAGTCGTCGTAAGCGATTACCACGGCAGTATCGCGCCAGGTCGGCAGCTTCTGCAAGTGGTTGATCGTATCCACCAGGAAGTTTTGCTCGTCGAGGGGGTCCGAGTAGCCAGCGTGACCATCCTGGAAGGCGCGCGCTTTCAGGAAGTTCACCGCAGGCATATGACCGGAATCGGCGGCGGCCCAGAAGTCCGAAAGATCGTACTGGTGGTTTGCCTGATCGGTTTTGCCAATCATTGCCACAGACGAAGGGGGCAGGTGATTGGGGTTGGCGGTTGACTGATAGTACTGGAACGGCTCATGATGCGGGATATAATCGGTAATGGTCGCGCCTCCGACGTTCTGATGAGCAGTGCCACAGGTCACAACGCCGTTGACAACCGAAGATGGGCGGAAGCCGCCCTGGAACCAACCCCAGGTGACCCCCTGCGCATTCAAAAGGTCGCCAACGTTCGTGCCACTAAATGCCACGGTCGGGCCTACGGAGCAGGCATCGAAGAAGGGCCGGGCATCGCCAATGAGAGTACCGTTAGAAACCAGACCTGGAATAGCCGCGGGAGTAACGCCGTGAGTCTGACCGGAGATCAGATTGATCGCCCCCGGCGCGGAGGGACCGAAAGTGGAGCCAAAGGAATTATCGCTCAACGCAAAGTGCTGCGCGTAATTCCACATGGCCGTTACAGTGTTGCCATCGTAGTAGTCCATCACCGTGGTTTTGTCGGTGCAGCCGCCGCCGCTTACCGACTCAACAAATTTATCCATCAGCCCATGATCGAAGGCTTTCTGCTCATCCGTGTAGGTGTGATCCTGGTCGCAGGTGATCGGTTGAGAGCGGTCGAGCCGCTGCGGATTGGCGGCGTTGGGATTGTTGGTAAGCAGCGCCTGGGTCAGCCCATTGACCGAGGGGGTATCGGACGATGCCTGAAAGTGCGGCTCCCCGGCAGGGTTTAAAGCGAAGGGATAAGTACCGAAATAGTGATCAAACGAGACATTTTCCTGAAATATCACCACCAGATGTTTAATCGGAGTCGCCGTCCCCGCACGATTATTGGCAGGTGATGCCACAGCGGCAGCAGAGCTGAACAGCAACATCGCCAGTATTGATACGGCGATCATGATGTTCCTGATTCGCAAAATCTTCAAATGATTCCCTCCATTCTTGTTCTTTGACGCTTTCCTTCATGCACGTCTTATGCGTGTTTTCTGGCCGGTGTGCGTTTTTGGGCAGATGCAAGACCTGCCCCTACAATGTTACCATAGTTATGTTAAGTAGTGGCTAAGATCATGTTAACGGAGAGCAATGACAGGAGGCCAGGGAGCGAGCATTTCGTTCCCCGGCCTCTTTATGCGAGTATGTGATTGGATGGCTGTTTAAGCATCAGGAAAGAGGTTCAGACATTGGTTTTTTGAAACGACTGGAGCGTTTTAAGCGCCTCGGAGACGTGTTTCTCGGCCCCCAGTAACGAGTTAAAAATGTAACGCACAATGCCCTGTTTGTCGATCACATAAGTCACGCGTCCTGGCAACAGACCCAGGGTAGCAGGGACACCGTACAGTTTTCTCACAGCGCCACCAGCGTCGCTCAATAGCACAAAGGGGAGACGATGCTGTTTGGCAAATTGTTCATGCGATGCCACGGAATCGGAGCTGACGCCAATGACTTCGGCGCCCGCGTCCTTGAAGGTCTCATAGCTATCGCGGAACGCGCATGCCTCTGCCGTGCAGCCTGGAGTGTTGTCTTTTGGATAAAAGTATAAGACGATGTCTTTCTTGCCAAGAAATTCGCTCAGGCTCACCTGCTTCCCTGAGAGGGTCGGAAGAGTAAAATCTGGAGCCTGGTCCCCTACCTGCACTTTCCCCTTTGTCGGCTGCTTCTGACTA
>DASRHT010000121.1:0-42799 GCA_035650355.1 Ktedonobacteraceae bacterium | reverse complement strand
TCCTCAATTCCTTTGTGCTGGCTCTGTTCGATTTCTTACGTGTTCCTAACGTCAAGCAGTATATGAGACTCCTTGATGCACAGCCTCTTCGCGCTGTTCATCTCTTACTCAAGTCCCTGACGGAACATTAAAAGGCCCTGGTGCGCCTCAGGGCTTTTCAGAGTTCCTCTCCTCTTAAACTCCTGCCGACGGGATTCGCACCCCCAACGGGGCGCAGAGCAAGAGGAGAGAGGTGCAGGCAATACCGCGTCGCGGTGTTGCCTGCACCTCTCTCCTCTTGCGAGCAGGGCTTCGCCCTGCGAGCATGACGAAAACTGAAAAGCCCTGAGTGCGCCCATGCAAGTTTTTTAGTGTACTCGTTCTGCCCGTTAGGAGAAAAGCAGGGGCACAGGGCAGCAGGCTCCTGCTAGCGCGCGCAGGGTCTCCACCTTAGGCGGCGCAAAGAGAACACTGAAAAGTCCCATGCCCTGGTCGGACCATGCTTGACAAAAGAAGAGGCGCCATGCCATACTCTATGCAGAACAATAACTCACAGGAACTTTACGACATCATGAGAAACACATACTGGTGACAACTCTAGACGCTTGCTACCCGAAGGTCATCTCCTGACAGACGGGTTAGAAGCTGCATATTTCTTTTTCGCGCACCACTTTCCCCTGGTGCTTTTTCTCGTGTCCGCGCGCCTCCATGCAGTGCTCTCCTGGTCGGTTTCCAGGCCCGCATACACTACCAGTTGGAAAAAAAGCTAATGTCTTATGCTCTATCCCCTAGCTTCTTTGGAGGTTTTACTTATGCGATTGCTTTTGCCAACGCGGCTCTCTGCGGTTACAGCCACCGTGCGGCTGCTCTTTACAACCCATCCGCGTGCCTTTATCATCAGTACCGTGGGAACGCTGATCGAGCCACTTTTTTATCCGGCCCTGCTTCTGATCTTGCATCAAATGTTGCAAGCCATTACTGGACCGATAGGAGCCGTACAGATGAACGGCGCAGTCACTACCTCTGGGATCATTTTGATCGCCCTGCTACTCATCCAGCGCCTGGCGATTATCACCCGTGATGGCTCCTCGAACATTTTGCGCCAACAAGCCTGGGTTGTGATTAGCGCCCGCATTATGCACAAGCTGCCTTCGGTTCCCTATACTCTCTTCGAGAACAATGCGTTTCAAGCACGATATGGGCTGGTCATCCGCGAAGCGGCGCAGCGATCCATCACGCTGGTAGACTCGCTACTTTCCACTGTGCCGATTTTGCTGGGCGTGCTTGGTCTAGCTGCAACGCTTTTTGCCCTGGCCCCATTGATGGTCGTTGCGCTTCTTGTGATCGCCATTCCGGCCCTGCTCACTGAGCGCCGCCTCAGCCATGCCATGTATGCCTTGCAAGATCGCTCAGCTCCCCAACAGCTACGTATGGATGTGCTCACCAATATGCAGGTGGACGCCGACTTCCAGCGCGACGTGCGTGTGTACCAGAGCAACCTGGTCTCAAGTGAATACACGCAGCTCGCTGAGCGCTACCTGGCCGAATTAAAGCGTCTCACCGCGCGTTTTCTAGGCTTGCGCACCGGCGCCGCCCTGGCTCAGGTCATCGGCCTGGGTCTGGCACTGGCCGCTGCCTTCGCGCTTCTTAGCCTCGGTCAACTAAGCCTCGCCAGTTTTGCCGTACTCATTCCCGGTATCTCCATGCTTTCTGGGATGATTAATGCCTTCCTCTACCAGTACCGTTCGCTGCGCGAGTCTCTGCTGTATACTGAGGCCCTTTTCGACTTTCTAACCACCTCCTTTGAGCTTCCTACCGATTCACCCGCAATAGCGTCGCTGGTGGCCCCGGCCTCACGTCTGGAAGCTATTCGGCTCGAAGGAATCTCTTATACTTATCCAGAAACCCAGCATGAGGCCCTCACAGACATTTCGTGTGTATTCAGGCCAGGACTGACCGCGATTGTTGGCACCAACGGAGCTGGCAAGAGCACCCTGATCAAACTGCTCTCCGGCCTTGTCGCTCCCACCAGTGGACGGCTGACAGCGTCGCTTTCTACTGGTGAGGAGACATCTCTTGCCGCCTGTGCCAGGGCCATCCTCTTCCAGGAACCGGCCCATTTCCCGTTTAGCATTCGCCACAATGTCACCATGCGTTTTGAGCAACAGCCAGAAGAGGATGAGCGTATCTGGGAAGCGCTGCGGCAGGCCGGGTTGGAAGCGGTAGTGCAAGCATTACCTGATGGGTTAGACACGGTGGTTGGGGCAGGCTTTGGTGGAGTCGCTGATCTATCTGGAGGGCAGTGGCAGCGTCTGGCCCTGGCTCGACTGCTGTATCATGATGCGCCTTTGATTATGCTTGATGAGCCGAGTGCAAGTCTGGACCCGATTGGAGAACGCCAGATCTTTGAACTGCTTGCACAGCTCTCACATGAGAAAATTATTCTCTTTGCCACCCATCGCTATGATACCATTCGCCAGGCTGATACCATTGCGGTGCTGGTCGATGGACAACTCGCAGAGATGGGCACCCATGACGAGTTGGAAAGGAACGCGCGCGACTTCTGGTCCCTCTACCTGGCTCAGGGATCGTCCCGGACTTCTGATGTTGCATCGTCTTAACAGTTTCTAGAGAGGCTCTATCGCGGTGGTCTAGGATAGAATCATCAGCGAGATCTCAGCACGAAAATGTCGGAATAGCAAGGAGGATTTCGTGACGAGTCTCGCTGACCAGGAGCCTCCTTTTTCGGAACGTTTGAGTGCGTTAAACTGCCCCAACCTCATTGCACACCGCATTCATCGTCCCTGTTCAAAGATTTTTTAGCAACAACCCTTCTTCATAGATGCGACGGATAACATCTTCGATCTCAGGCTCCTCAAAGGTGACATCACGCAGGCGGTAGCGCGCCCCCAGCCACGCTACCAGTTCGTGCGCGGGTATCGTGCTACTATCGCTGTTGCCAAAACTGAGCCAGAGGCGCGGCCCATCGGCTTTCACCTGACGCACCCCAACAGGAAGCTCTTGCAACATTGGTTGACCATCGCTCCCCAGAGGCAACGCCGCGGCCTCGGCAGCATCCAGCACCGCAATTAATATGCGCTCTCCTCCAAAACGTGCGCGGATGTTGGCAACGGTGCCATCATAGAGCTTGCGCCCATGATCGATAATGAGCATGCGCGGGCAGAGCGTCTCGACATCATCCATGTCGTGCGTGGTCAGCAGGATAGTCGTCCCACGTTCAGCATTAATGGAGAGTAGAAACTCGCGGATGCGCGCTTTAGCCACCACATCCAGCCCAATCGTTGGCTCGTCCAGGTAGAGCAGTTCGGGATCGTGCAACAGGGCCGCCGCCAGGTCTCCGCGCATACGCTGACCGAGTGAAAGCTGGCGTACAGGGGTATGCATAAACTCGTCCAGGTCAAGCATCATACGCAAACGCTTGAGATTGGCATTATACCGCTCCTCTGGAACACGATAGAGGAAACGCAGCAGATGCAAAGAGTCCAGCAGCGGCAGGTCCCACCAGAGTTGGGTACGCTGCCCAAAAACGACGCCGATGCGCGCGGCCAGTTCTCGCCGCTGGCGCATCGGAACCAGCCCGGCAACGCAGACGCGCCCGCTTGTCGGCGTCAAAATCCCCGTCATCATCTTGATCGTTGTGCTCTTGCCCGCTCCGTTCGGCCCAATCAGGCCGACGATTTCACCCCGTTCCACCGTCAGCGAAAGATCATTAACGGCTGGTACAATCCGTACCTCCGGGTTGACGACGTTGCGCAGGCCGCCGAGCAGCCCGGAGCGCCGCCGCGTCACGCGGAAGGTTTTGCATAACTCTTCGACTTCGATCATTTGCATCACAATGATACCTCCTTTAGCAACTAACTCCCGGTGCTTTGATAGCGATGGACGCCAAAGCTCCAGATCATGCCCGCGACCAGGGCAAAAACCAACGCGATCAGCGGCACCCCAAAAACAACGGAGGAAGGAATACCGAACGGCAGGGGCCGTCCCAGAATATAGCAAGTTGGCACATACGAACCAAATGCCAGCGGTACGACGAACAGGAAAAAACGCTGTAATGTCTGGTTATAAATGGTGATGGGGTAGCTGAGCATCTCACGACCACCGTAGGTCAGGATATTCGTCAGTTCCGTCGTTTCGACCGTCCAGAAGCATAACGTTGCCCCTAGCAGCAGGATGGAAAGGAAAATCAGAGCGCCACTCACAATGCTTAATGGTAAGATCAGTAATTTCGTGGCGGTCCAATGCAGATCGGGCAGCAGGCGCAGCGCGACGATAAATGCGATGATCCCCTGCGTAATGCGACCGAAGCGGCGCAGGCGGAAATCGCTCCCGATCACCTGGATAAACGCCCCCACCGGGCGCAATAACACGCGGTCAAACTCGCCTCGCCTGATCGTATCGGAAAAGTTATCGATGCCCGCGCCGGTCAGTTCGGCCAGACCAAAGCCAATCGACATAATGGCCGCGAGCAGGGCCACTTCGCCAATTTTCCACCCCAGCAGCGATGGAAACGGACCAAAGTAGAGCAGCAGCGCGCCAAATTCCAATGCAGTGACGGCAAGATAGGTACTGATATCAACCAAAATGTTTATTTTATATTGCAATTGCGCCCGTATTTGTAGAGCGATCAGACGCCGATACAGCAGCACATCATAAAGAATTGCACGCCATGAGTTTATTAGCATATTATCCTCCCTGCACGACGACTCGTCGCGAGGCCAGTAAGGTAAGCATACGAACTATCAGTGTCAAGATAATGAGCCAGAACATCTGGCGACCAAATGCGAGCCAGAGCATGCTCCCGTCCAACTTCCCCAATACAATCTCAACCGGGATATTCATCAATCCGTTGAAGGGGAGCCAGTCTGCAATGGCACGCAACCACGATGGGAAAAAAGGCAGCGGGATATAGGATCCGGTGAAGAACAGCGCGACGACCTGGGCAAGTGTGATCATTGCACGAGCTTCAATGATCCAGAAAGCGACCACATTATACAAAAAGCGATAGGCGATCCCCATCATTGCGCTAAGCGAGAAGGCAAGTCCAAAGCCCAGCCAGGAACGCCAGTCGCCCGGCAGCCCAAAGCCGAAGAGTAGCGCACCCGCGAGGTAGGTCGGGAGAAAACGAAAAAAGAGGTAGTAGATGTTGCGCCCAACCTCGCGGCTGAACCAGTACCAGTAGAAGTCACAGGGCTTGCTCAGGTCAGTGATGACTTCGCCAGAGCGTATCGTGAGCATCAAATCAAACCAGCTAAAGGGCAGCACGACCATGATCATAGCCTGCACCAACCAGGTGTAGCGCAGGGTATCCTGCACATTGTAGCCAGTGACGACCGGACGCGAGTGGTAGAGGGCGATGATGACGTAGCTAAAGACGGCTCCAAAGAAGACGTTGGTGAACAGCCCGGCCAGATTGGCCCAGCGATAGATCAACTGCCTGCGGTATGCAGTACGTGCAACTTCGACATAGAAACGTAACATAGCATGCTCCTGAATTCTACGAGAGAGAGGACAACACAAAAAACCGGTATCCACCGGGGAGGGGATACTGGTCTTCTTACATCACTATTTTGCCGCACACGCAGTTATGCGGGATAGCACAGAACTATCCCGTGTCGGTCTGCGATCCTTCTTACATTTATCGCAGAGCGTTTGCGTATTGTACCACTGGAGTGGAACGCCGGTCAATCCCCAAAATTGGCGAGTGCATGCCGGTGTTACAATATCTCAATGATGACCTCTTGACTCTCCACCTGGAGAAGATAGTAGAGTTGAGAGCAGAGCCACAGATTGTTTGTAATATTTTCCACCATCAAACGATAGTTAAGGTGAGGACCTAGACAACACGAGGAAAATCATGCAAGCAAACAGGCACACGGCACAGGTAGAACAGGAGATGGCCCTCCTGTACAGGAGATACGCCCCTGGTCTGCTCTCCTATGTCCGTATGCACGTTCCCACGCCAGAAGACGCGGAAGACCTGGTGGTAGATGTATTCCTGGCGGCTCTTGAGCAGACAAATTTTGTTGCGCTCCCGGAGAAAGCGCAGCAATTGTGGCTCTGGCGCGTGACCCGCAACAAAGTGATTGACGCCTACCGACGCACGAAAACTCGCCAGAGCGTCACCCTTGAACATGTTGCTGAAGGTCTTTTCGAAGATGAGATGTTAAGCCCCGAAAATAGCGCCTTGCGGCAAGAAGATTATATGGATTTGCACACGTACCTGCAAAGCTTGCCCTCGCTTCAACAACAAATTTTGCGCATGCGCTTTGGTCAGGATTTATCCTGTCGTGAGATCGCGACCGCCCTGGGAAAGCAGGAAAACGCCGTACGTGTCACGCTTTCACGCAGTTTAAACCTTTTACGGACGATTTATCGACGAAGAAGGGAGGAGCAGGAAGGTGGCGGAGAAGGATGAGTTTTATTTGCCTGAAGAAGTAGACAGGCAAATTGAGCGTGTGAGCCGATTCAAAGAGGGCGACCGCAGCGATGCGGAGGCACTAGCCTATCTCCGCAGCTTTTACCAGACTGACGCCCAGCAAGAGCAAAACACGCTTAATCGAATTTGGGATCGCATTGCAGGCGCAACTTTTTTTGAACAAGAGATACCAGCACAAAAGAGAGAATTTTCTATGCAACATTCACACATGCACTATAACGACGCAGGAACTATCGGCAGATCGCCGGGATCGTCCCCACGGCGCACTAAACTTATGCAGCGGCTGGGTTTATTGGCAGCGGTGATCGTCGTGGTCGCCCTGGTTGGCAGTCTAACAATGGTTTTGTATGCGGCACGGCTACAAAATGGAGGCACCGGCTCAAATCCTGGTCCAGCAGCGACTCATGTACCATTAAAAGTCACTGCTGTCGATATGTCAGTAACACCGAACTCGATTGCGGGCATGGCCTGTGGTACAAACGTGACTGTGACCTATACCGCAACCTTCCACGTCAGGCCCAATAGCGTTGGCGGCACAGTTCAATTTGCGTATACGGTAAACAACGGGCGCGGTCAGACTCCTGCCAGCATTACCTTCAACCCGGGAGAGACGACGAAAGCGTACAACTTTACCTGGAGCGGTGCCCTGCCTATCGATCATACCTATCCTGGGCCGGGCGGTGTCCAGGTGACCAGCCCTAATCAACTGACCTCGCAGCTTGTTAAGCCCACGGGACAATGCACGGCAGCGGCGTTCCAGGTCACGAGCGTTGATATGGCGGTCAGCCCCGCATCCATTCAAGGGATGGCGTGTGGCACTTCAGCGGTTGTAACCTATACAGCAACCATTCACGTTGCCTCTGGCGGCCCTGGTGGCGCTGTCCAGTTCAGCTATACGGTGAACAATGGGCGCAGCCAGACCCCGGCCAGCGTTGCCTTCAACCCGGGAGAGACGACAAAAACGTACTCCTTTACCTGGAGCGGCGCCCTGCCCGCCGACCATACCTATCCGGGATTGGGTGGCATTCAAATCACCAGCCCCAATCAACTGACCTCGCAGCTCGTTAAACCGACGGGACAGTGTACGCCTGCGGCGGCGTTTCAAGTGACGGGCGTTGATATGGCGGTCAGTCCTGCCTCCATTCAAGGGATGGCGTGTGGCACTCCGGTCGTTGTGACCTATACGGCGACTATCCACGTTGCTCCTGGCGGCCCCGGTGGTGTGGTCCAGTTTAGCTATACGGTGAACAATGGGCGCGGTCAAACACCGGCCAGCATTACCTTCGCCCCTGGACAGACTGTTCGCACCTATACCTTTACCTGGAGCGGCGCCCTGCCTGCCGACCATACCTATCCGGGACTGGGCGGCATTCAAATCACCGGTCCTAATCAACTGACCTCGCAGCTCGTTAAGCCCACGGGACAGTGTAGTTAACTGGCCCGATGTACACCAATGCCTTCTCAATGTCCGTGCAGCCTGCCAGACGGTCTCTCAATCGTAGAACCGTCCGGCAGGCTGCATATTCCGGGTGGGTTTCTCCGTTCCCTCTAGCAGTGAAGGATACTTCACTGTTCAAAAAACCTGCTATAGACCTGTTATCCCTTGACGCTGCTCCATATTATCTGAGATAATCAAACCGACGAAGAGAATCTCCGAGAGCGGTCTTCGTCTTCCTGTCAGGAACCGAACGGGAGGCATCATTATGCAGGATATACCGATGCGCAACACGCTAGAAGAACAGGACTATCAGGCAGGTTTTGCCAAAGTGATGTGGTTTGCGGAACGAGCAAAGTCGCAGGGGTGGAAGTTCACCGACCGCCAACTGGTACATGAAATTATTCAACGCGAACGAGCAGCCCGGATTCGCGAGAAAAGTTCGCTCCCCGTCGTTCATTCCAAAGCGCATTCCGCGGCGTGGAATCGGGGACAGGCAGATGCGCTCCGCGCGCTCCTGCGGCTCCAACGTGAACGATACGGGAATTAATTACAGCCTGACCTGATCAGAGCCAGCACTTGAGG
Source organism: Ktedonobacteraceae bacterium (assembly GCA_035650355.1). GTDB lineage: Bacteria > Chloroflexota > Ktedonobacteria > Ktedonobacterales > Ktedonobacteraceae > DASRHT01. Next base: position 34,340 of record DASRHT010000121.1, on the reverse strand, counting down.
ATTGGACGGAACGGGATGGAACTTGCATCATCGCCAGCTTACTCAGGCCCGGAACCAGGGTCAAAGGAGCAGGCTCTGGCCGTTGTGGCTGCATTACGCGACCTTTATCCACGGGCAGTTTGTACCCTCAACTTCTCCAACCCGCTTGAACTCCTCATTGCCACGCAGCTTTCGGCACAATGCACTGATGAACGCGTGAATATCGTCACCCAAAATTTATTTCAAAAGTATCGTCACGTAGAAGATTATGCCACAGTCAGCCAGGAAGAGCTTGAGCAGGATATCCGACCGACGGGCTTTTATCGCAACAAGGCCAGGAACATCCGCGCCACCTGCCAGCGCCTCATTACAGAATACGGCGGCGAAGTGCCATCATCGATGAAGGAACTGCTGACGCTGCCGGGAGTGGCCAGGAAGACTGCCAACGTGGTGCTGGGCAACGCCTTCGGCATCGTTGAGGGCTTCGTCGTAGATACGCATATTGGTCGCCTCTCGCGACTCCTGGGCTGGACCACTAATACCGATCCTGTCAAGGTTGAGCAAGATCTGATGCGGCTCATCCCTCAAAAAGACTGGCTTGACCTCTCGCATCTCTTGATTTATCATGGTCGTGCAGTTTGTCATGCTCGTAAACCGGCCTGCGCTCGCTGCACGTTAACCCATCTATGCCCATCAGCTTTCATCGAGAAACCATCAGATTAAGCGTTTACTTTGTGGCATGCAAAATTATGCTGTAATTTGATCGGTTATCTCACCGTCAGAGCTGCGATGTGTGCAAAATTACAACGTAATCTGGTGAGATAGCTCACTGCCATTTTTTTAATGGTATTGCATACTTATATGCAGATTGGAAATATCACCTATCCATATAGCAACTTATGAACAAAGAGAGGTTATCTAATGGCCGGACCCGCTGTTGCCCCGCCTGCACCGCCAGCGCCGTCATCCAAAACTGGAGGACTGCGCATCACCAGCATATTCACCTGGCTGATGGGCCTGGTGAGCTTTGGCCTCCTGGCATTTATGCTTGCACACGTTTTCTATCAAATAGCCGTTCCCCCTCCAGCTCAGCGCGTCCTGTTCGTCCAGGACATTCCGTTGCCCAGCGGCCTGGGGGCCACCAGCCCTGGTCAGGCAGACCCGCTTGCCCCAGGACCCCAGCAGGACTTTGACGCCTTTGACTTCCAGGCATATGACCCGCCCACTCACCGGCTATTTATCGCCCATACCGGCCCAAGCCCTGACTTGCTCACGCTTGCCCATACAAAGTTCGACCCCAAATACGACGGGCACATCATCGTCTTCGATACTCAGCAGGCCAGAGTTATCGCACGGATCGATATTCCTCAAGTCTCCGGGATGGTCAATGCCTTCGATCTGCACAAAATCTATGCCGCTGACGCTCAAGATAACATTGTTGATGCTATTGACGTGAATACGCTGAAGTTCACCCCCATTCAACTTGACGATAACGAAAGCCCCGATGCCATGTCCTACGATCCCGTCGATCATAGAATTTTCGTCAGCGACCCTGGAACCCCGGCTGATCCAAATAAAACCTTAAACCCGAACAGAGCAAACGAAAATGTAACCGTCATTGATGCGCTTACCGATACGGTGATCACAAAAGTCAACCTGGGCCTGCTGCCATTATTGCCAGGGGAGAAAGCGCCGGTGACCCAACCAGGTAACATTCCCACCTTTGGTCATGATGCAGGGCATAATAAATATGACCCGGCCTTGCGGCGCGTCTTTATCACGTCGCAGATCTTGCCAGATGCCGATAGTCCTAATCAATTTATCCTGCCACCGCCCGGTACTGCCGAGCTGATCGCTATCGACGCGGTTCATCTTACCATTGTCCAGCGCATTGTGCTACCAGCCTATTGCAGCACTCCCCACGGGATGGATATTGATACAGACCAGCAGGTTGCATTTATCGCCTGCACTGACTTTGATTCGGCTCACAATCTGATTGAGAATCTGATCCGGGTCAATTTGCGCACGATGAAAGTGATTCCCTTTGATCCTCAGCAGGCGCGCCTGGCAGGCGGCCCAGATATCGTTTTGATCGATCACGCTGCTCATGTATTGTTCGTTGCCTGTAAGGGGGGGATCTCGCTTTTCGACGAAAGTCCTGGACAGTTTCACAAGCTCGGCGACTATATTCTGGGGAAAGGAACACATACTATTGCCATCAACGAGGCCACTCAGGAGATCTTCCTTCCTCAATTTGCTGGAGGTCGGCCCATCCTGCGCATTGGCAGATATAACGCGAACGGCATTTGACGCATCGCGCAATTCAAACTTTTTGCTACCTAAAAATACCTTGTTGCAAGTGTGCCCTTGAAATGCAGTTGCGAACGCCGCTAGCTCGCAGCTAGTCTAGCAGTCGGGGAAGGCGGATCGCTTGCATAAGCAGGGTTGGAGCGGCTGAACTCACGCAACTGTATGGCAGCCGCTAATGATTGGAGGTGCTTATGTTATTCAAATTTCTTTTCCGCTCTTTAAAAGGCTACCGCCTGCTTGTATTGATCGCTATTCTCGTCACGATCTTACAAGTGGGCTGCGATATCTGCACGGCTTTTCCGCTCAAATTCATCCCCAGCAAGGTCGCCAATGCTGGCAACGATCCATCCTGCACCTTCCCTTTTCTGAATCCCATTCTTGATAAGTTCGATATTCCCCAGATTGACCCCTCGCTGCAACTGGATAAAACAAAGCCGCCCTTGCAGCCAGGGCTTACACAATGTCCGATCTCGCCGGGCGACCCGCATCCACAATTGATCACCAGCCATCATAGCACCAACGGCGTGATTGTCTTTTCTGTGCTCCTGCTTATCGTCTTTGGTACGCTGAGCGCGATACTGGCTTATTTCGACCTCTATCTGGCGGTATATATCGCCCAGAACCTGACGGAAAGGTTACGCAATCAACTCTTCGAGCATCTGCAACGCCTCTCGCTGGACTGGCACGGCAAGCAGAAGAAAGGCGATCTCGTTCAACGCATCACCGGCAATATTGCCGATATTGAGAAACTGGTGACCGACGGCCTGGTTGACCTGCTGGGAGCCATTATGACACTACTGGGAATTGCCCTGGTAATGACCTTTATCAGCCGCGAATATACGCTGATCTCGCTTTCTATTGCCCCTGCCCTCTTTATGATTGTGCTCGGTTACACCAAAACCATCAAAGTAGAATCCAAAAAAGCAGCTAAAGCAACCGGGCAGGTTGCAGATGTAGCAACCGAAGATATCAATGCGCTTACCGTCATCAAGGTATTCACGCGCGAAGAAAAGGAAGCTCTGCGCTTCGGCGGCTATGTCTCCAAAAATCGCAAAGCGTCGCTGAAGGCCGGTAGTTTACAGGCGCAGTTCACGCCCATCGTGAGTATGCTGGTCATACTTGGCACTGGCACCGTACTGGGGGTAGGCGGCTATGTTGCTGCCGGCAATGCGTTCAACATCGGCTTCTTTACCATTCCTTCGTTCAGCGTTGATATTGGTACGCTGGTCCTCTTCCTCACCTTCCTCAAGCTGCTCTACCAGCCATTCCGCGACTTATCCAAATTAGCAAATCTGGCGAGTAGCGCTGCCTCGGGAGCCGAACGCATCCAGGAGGTCCTGGATCAGGCCCCAGAAGTCATCGAGAGTGGTACGCCCTATACCGGGCCTCAGAAATTGCGGGGAGAGATCACTTTTGAAAATGTCTTCTTCGGCTATAGCGCACAACAACCTGTGCTAAAAGGGATAACCCTGCATATCCCGGCTGGCCGCAAGGTCGGGCTGGTCGGCACTTCGGGCGGAGGCAAAACCACGCTGGTTAAGCTTATTCCGCGCTTCTATGAGATCTCCTATGGATCAGTGAAGGTGGATGGCGTTGATAACCGCATGTATCCGTTGAAGGTATTACGCAATAATGTCAGTATGGTCTTGCAGGACTCTGTGCTTTTCGAGGGCTCGATTTTTGATAACATCAGCATAGGCAAACCAGGAGCATCCTTAGAAGAGGTCGTTGACGCAGCCAAAAAAGCTAATATTCATGATACTATTATCAATTCGCTGGGGGGATACGAGAGGCAAGTGCGCGAACAGGGCCGAGATCTGTCCGGCGGACAACGCCAGCGTATGGCTATAGCGCGCGCCATCCTGCGCGATGCGCCGATCCTGATTCTCGATGAACCAACGGCGGCGCTGGATGTCGAATCAGAGGCAGAAGTGATGCACGCGCTGGATAAGCTGATCACCGGTCGCACAGTATTGACCATCTCCCATCGCCTCAGCACACTGGGCAATGTCGATGAGATTATTGTGCTCAAAGATGGGCAGGTTGCCGAGCGGGGCACCTTCAAAGAGCTGAAGCAGGCCGGAGGCGTTTTTGCCAGGCTGCTAGAAGAGCAGAATCGCTATAGCGCAGAGAAAGCTGGTGAGAAGTCTATCATCCGTTCCGCATTTGTACAAAATGCCTACCCGCATGATATCCAGCACCCGTCACCAGTTCCTCCAGCTCTAGCCGCAAAGCCTGTTTATCCTGGCGATAACGGGATTGAGAACAGAAAACGAGGGCAGCCGCCAGCAGCCCGCGTGTCAATCGAGATGGGAGGGAAAATTATTGGCGAGCGCCAGTTAGACCGGCCTCTTCTCACCATCGGTCGTCTTGCCAATAACGATATCCAGATCCCTAATCAGCGCGTATCGCGCAGGCATGCAACCATCCACGCCGAAAATGGCGTCTGGATCATCGAAGATGCCGAAAGCGTGAATGGTATCGTCTACCGGGGAACGCGCATCGACAGGCTGGTGCTCTCCAATGGAGACAGCATTTTTGTTGCTCCAGGAACGGTATTGCACTATCACGCAGGGTAATAGCAGGTCCTGTCACAACAAAGCGGGCGATATTGTTAACCTGAACGGTCAGGCCATCTATCGTATGCCGGTTGCTAAATGCAGCAGCAGGTAGATGGCCCAGCCGAGCACAACGCAGACCGGGATGGTCAGCACCCACGCCACGATAATGCGCCCGGCGATCCCCCAGCGAACGGCGGACAGGCGCTTGGTTGCTCCCACGCCCATAATAGCGGAGGAGATGACGTGGGTTGTGGAGACTGGAATACCCAGGCGGCTGGCGATCTCGATGATGGTGGCGGCGGCTGTCTCTGCCGCAAAGCCGTTGATCGGGCGCAGTTCGACTACCTTGAGCCCCATCGTGCGGATGATACGCCAGCCGCCGATACACGTCCCCATGCCCATCGCAGTTGCCGCGGCCAGAATCACCCAGAGGGGCACGCTCCACTGGCTCCCCGTCCAGCCGTAGTAGCTCGCCAGCGCCATCGTCATAACCCCCATCGTCTTCTGCGCATCATTGCCACCATGACTGAAGGCCACCCATGCTGCCGAGAGGATCTGTAAACGCCCGAAGATGCGTGTCACCAACTGGGGACGCATGCGAGCAAACACCCACAGGAGCAGGACCATAAGGAGAAAAGCACCGAGCAGGCCCAGTAGCGGAGAGAAAATCAGTCCCTGAAATGTTTTGGTCAGGCCGCCAAAGCCAATGGACTGCCAGCCCGCCGCCGCCACTCCCGCTCCCACAATAGAAAAGATGAGCGCGTGGCTGGAACTGGAAGGAATGCCAAAGCGCCAGGTCACCAGGTCCCAGATAATGGCTGCCAGCAGCGCCGCGATGACCAGGAGCTGGGTAGCAACGGTGGGAGGAACGATCCCTTTGCCAATGGTGGTAGCGACAGCAGTGCCAGTCAACGCACCCACAACGTTGAGCACGCCCGCCATTAATACGGCCACACCTGGCTTGAGAACGCGCGTCCCGACAGCAGTCGCGATGGCGTTGGCGGTATCATGAAAGCCATTGATAAAGTCAAAAATAAGGCCGATGACAATGATCAGGATCAGCATCAGGAGTGCAAGATCAGGCATTCTTCACCACAATTCTTTCCAACGTGTCGGCGATATCCTCGGCGCGGTCGGCTGCATCCTCCAGGTGCTGGTAGATCTCTCCCCAGCGCGTGGCTTTGATGAGGGCGTTAATATCGCTCACGCCATCGAATTGACCGGCAAGGGCCTGATCGAGTATTTCGTCGGCCTCGCCTTCAAGACGGTTAATGTCAATGGAATATTGCAGCAGCTTATCCCACTGCCGCCTGTTCTCTAACAATGGCACAGTACTGGCGATCAGCGTTGCCTGTTGATGAATGATGTGAGCCAGCCGCGTGGCATATGTGGTTGGTTGATCGATACGGTAGAGCCAGATCCTCCGCGCCGCTTCCTCAATGGCATCAACAAAGTCGTCAAGCCGGCTGGCGAGATCGACGATGTCCTCACGATCAAGGGGCGTCACAAACGTGCTATAGAGCGCCTTAAAGATCTGGTGCGTGATCTCGTCCCCTTGCCGTTCGAGGGTACGTATGCGCAGGGCTTTGCTTTCAACGTCGGTGTAATTCGCCAGCAAGTCACATAGGGCCTGAGCCACCTCTGCTGCATTCCTGGTTGCTTGTTGAAAATAGTCAAAAAACCGCTCATCCCGGGGAAGGAAGCGCGCTAACACCATATGGCCCTCCTGTGGCACTTTTTTGTGCAATTTCTTTCTGGCTCTCATCAGCCTATACGTTGTACCTCCTACCGAGGTTTCATGGCGCTTGCCGACCACGCACGCATCGGACCTGTTTTTAGCTCTGTTTCGCTATCTTTCTGGCTATAACACACATATCCTTTTTCCTCTGGAAGCGACACGCCCTCCCAACTCGTGTAATAAAAGTATTGCCACCACAACAAAACCTAAGGAAGGCCCATAGAACCATGCAAGCGCGCGTCAGACAGCCATTGACTGAGCCAGAGCAGGGAGGGAAGCAGCACCAGGAGCAGCGGCTCGGCCCTTTCCTCTGCTGGGCAGTTGTCTTTGCCGATATCGGCACCTCGATCTATTACGTTCCCGGCATTCTCTACGGCACAGTAGGCAAACTGGCAGGCTTTTTTGTCTTATTGACGATGCTTGTTTTCATCCTGCTGACCTTCAAATATGTCGAGGTGACGTATCGCTTCCCGCAAGGCGGCGGCGTGGTAACCGTGGCAACCAGGGCGCTGAATAAATGGTTTGGGGCACTGGGAGGAATGTTTATCCTCGTTGATTATTTTCTGACGGCGGCGATAAGTTCCCTTTCCGGCATCCTTTATCTGAGCGTTGTGCTGCCCGCTATCGGTCCGCAACATGCTTTTTTTGGCCTGAGCGTTGCTGTCTGGATCACGCTGATATGTCTGATCCTGCTGGGCATTCTCAACTGGGTGGGAGTCAGCGAGAGCGCAAAGGTGAGCATGGTGGGAGCCATGATCGCGTTTTTCAGCGATATTGCCATTCTGGTAACTGTTTTTACGCATCTTTCACTGGCACAGTTTTTTGCCCTGTTCCCCCAAATGTTTGCCGGTCACGCGTTAACTCCTATCACCCTGCTGGTCGGGTTCGCAGGCTCATTCCTGGCCTTTTCTGGCCTGGAAAGCATCTCGCAACTGGCACCGGCGATGAAAATGCCGCGCAGACTGGTGGGAAAGATCGCACTTTTCCTGGTCATTCTCACCGTCGGCCTGACCAGCCCGCTGCTCACAGTGCTCTCGACCATGTTGTTGCCGAAAGCAGCAGCCGATCCTGTCCTCTCATCCCAGATTATCTCGCTCCTGGCTGGCAAGTGGGGTGGAGCATGGTTGCAGACAGAGGTTGCCATCAGCGCCAGCGCGCTGCTCGTCTTTGCCAGCAACACGGCTATTATCGGCTCATATCATGTCTTTCTGGCGCTTTCGCGCATGGAATTTTTTCCTAAGGTTATTCTGCAACGGAACAGGTTACGCAACACGCCTCACTACTCTATCGCGCTGGCGACCCTGGTGCCCATTGTCGTGCTCATCCTCGTACATGGCGATATCAATATTCTTGGCGATATGTACGCGTTTGGCCTGCTGGGCGCTTTCACACTGACCTGTATTGGAATGGATGTTGTCCGCTACCGGCAGCGTCAGACCCGCAAGGTAGTGGCTCAGGCGAGGCCAGACGCCAGCGAGGATGAGCGCGAGCAGCTTGTCACTACGATGGAACAGGAACGGCAAAGTATGCCGGAACAGGCTCGCAATGCGATGAGCGATGAGGAGGTAGAAAAACAGGCCGAGCAGGCGCAACCAGCCGACGCTGATGAGGCTCCCGAGCCAGAAGGGCGCTGGACCCGTTCAACCTTTAACTTCTGGCTGGGCATCCTTACTACATTGCTTGTTGCTATAGCCTGGTCAACCAACCTGATTACCAAGCCCCTGGCAACGGCTTTCGGTGGTTCAGTTTCCTTGCTTGGTATGGCTATCGCTTATACTTGCTACCGCATTCATAAAAAGCGCGGGCGCATACCCGTTATTGTCACCGGCGTTGAACAGCAATTTCCCGCGGAGATACTGGCTGTGCTCACTCCTGATCACGAACGCAACAGCGCGGTTATCGATGCTGCTGTGAATAACCCTGGCAAAAAACCCGTCGTTTTCCTTTACCTGGGCCGACAAAGCTCCAATCAGAAGCCAGAAGTCTTCAGGCTGATCGAGCCACACCTCAATGATGAAGGGGCGAGAAAAGCTCTAGGCAAGGCGAATCATGATGCGGCAAAGGCAAACATCGATTGCCGCTTTCTCTATCGTTGTTACGAACCAGGCGCGATCTCTGAAATGTGGGAGATGCTCCATCCCCATGATACGATTGTCGCTCCAGGCGAATCTGTCGCTTTACAACACGTCCACCCGAACCGGACCTATGAGCAAGCACTGCCCGACGGCAAGGTTGTCCATCTGATAAGCTGAGCAGTTCAATTCGCTTTTTGCGGGCTTACCCAGTGCTGGTAACATGCAGCCACGCCCGCTTGAATACCCTTTTCTATCTCTGCGCTGTTCATCGGGGTCTGAATCGTGGCCCCAAACTCAGAGTCGTCCCACCCATAAAAAGCGACGCCGCTCGCGCCATGCTCGCAGAAACTCCGGCTCTGCGTCTCCATGTTTTTGACGTTGGGCGTTATCCAGTAACTATTTTTCCCCTGCCTGAACCCGCCAAATGCCTGACCGATGCCGATCAGCGGCTGCTTCGCGATATCCCACCCTCTCTTCTGCAAACTTTTAAAGGCAGCTTCCAGCGTGGACGACATGGACCAGTCATAGATATCCGAAGGGATGTTTAGCCGCGACGCAGCATAGATGTAAAGGCCAACCATATCACACCCCTGAGGAGAGAAGTTATCGGCAACCCAATCATCCCAACCGGCTGTATGATCTGGCGAGATGGAGCCGCCGAAGCCGCAAATAGCCGGATAGCCTGGCGTATATTGCTCAATCAGATGATGCACTTTCACCAGAAGATCGCGCGCGCTACCCGCATCCCACGGTGCCCAGTCATCAAGCACCCAGTATCCGACAACCAGATGATTATTCTTTACCTGCTGCAGATGCGCCGCTATATTTGCCAGCAATGCCTGCTCATCCGCCAGTTCTGGATGGCTATCGGCCTGACAATACTGCCCCTGACCGGGCGGAGGAGGTTTGATGGTGGCGGTACGATGACACTCATAATAGTGCAGATAGCTGGCGATATAGCCATCCACCACTTTCATGTGCAGCGATGCCAGCCGCTGTCCCAAAGGGCTATCCTCGGCAGGAGGTTGACCATACTGAAAATTGACCTGAACCGTTTCCTCTGCCGCCTTACTGGCCCGTTCAGGACTATCAATGCTAAATCCTCCCACGATGTGGGTGTGGTAAAAGTTCTCTGGAACAACCACCTTTGCTGGCTGATTCTGTCCACCAGCATCCCAATTCTGTTGCAACAAGAAGATAGATAACGCAGCGACTACGATCATCAGAATAAGCTCGGCATACCTCACTGCTCGCTTCATACTCTTCCTCCAAAAATTACCTTCAACGCGCTACATAGCCCCCGTCTGCTGTAGCGCATTGCAATGCTTACCTGCTACGTTGCCTCATCAAAGTACGCACTTGCCACAATAGCAGCGAGAAGAAGCCCCATACACCGGCTGTCTCCGCCGCTACATTCAGCCAGTGTTGATTGACGCCGACATTTCTGCGTCGCAGGAGATAGGGATCGGTGCGGGCAGTATTCATGCCAGGCAAGGTGGTTACGGCCCATGTATAGCCTGCCTGCCGAACGGCATCTTGAACAGTATCCCCGATCTGTTCCCACTTCCCCAACGGGTAAGCGAAGATGCGAACGGCTCGCCCCAATCGCTGCTCCAACACTTCACGGCACTGAGTCACCTCGAAGCGCAACTCAGCGGGATCTGTTAGATAGGCCAGCACGGGATGATACATGGTATGCGCCCCGAATGACATCCAGTTGCTTTTCTCCATTGCCTGCACCTCCTCCCAGGTGAGCGGAAGAGCCAGCCGTTCATCCTCGGTGATCGTTTCAGACACTTGCAACGCCTGGCGCAGCGTGCTGATCCACTCCTCACGTTGAGCTACCGATGACGCGTTGAGCAGGCGAGTTTCGATTAAATGCATCAGCGCCTGTCGCTCCTCTTTGTAGTCCAGATGATACATATTCCCTTCGATCATCGCCTCCCGCACCTGACTGTATTTTGCCATGCGCTGGCCCTCCAACCACCAGAAATGCTCGCCGCTTTCGATATAGCCTGGAACGAGAAAGATGGTAACAGGGACCTCTAGCTCGCAAGCAAGACTAAAGGCGTGCGAGTAGTTGTCGTAATAGCCATCATCAAAGGTTATCGCCAGCAAGGTGCGCCGATCTCGACCAGCTTTTTTACAGGGCGAGAATAGTTCTTCCAGGGCCGCCTCAAGATGGAGGATACGGTAGTGGCGTCGCAGGTAGAGAAAATGCTGCCGCAGGGTTTTGCCCGCCGCGCGATGATAGTTGAGAATGATCAGGCTTGGCCCTGCACGCCGGGTCCAATAGCACACCAGTTTTATCAGCCCGCTATAATAGCATAATCCCGCGAGCAATACCCGTATATAATCGCGCATCCCCTGCATCTTCTCCTGCAAAATTTCCTCTCATGCAGCCTGACGGTAGAGGCGGGGCAAGCCCAGCCCCGTCGCCGCATTGCATGTACTTCAAGATATTTCTCTTGTTACATGTTCACAACTATCAATATTTAACCGCTACTTTGACTTAATTCGGGTGGATAGTGCAAAGAATATGCGTATTCAGCACCTTGAGTTGTTCCAGGATGAAGGCCAGCCAGTAAGCACGCGGAGCAACCAGGCGCGCGAGGGGAGGAGCAAGCGTCATGGATCGGAAATCGAACGCGGTCCCTGGCCTGCCAAAAAGCTGCCTGATTTGCTGGCGCGTCAAGCCCCGTACGGCGGGATTGCGCGGGTTAGCATAGACAAAATCGTGCAGCACGATCAATCCCCCCGGCTTGAGGACGCGCCACATCTCACCAGCGATCTTTTGTCGCAGCGGCTCGCTTAAAATGGAGCTGAACAGGACAAAGCTGGTCACAAGATCGAAGCTGGCATCTTCATATGGTAACTGGTGGGCGCTCCCTGCATGCCAGTGCATGGCAGGGTTGATACTTCTGGCCCGCTCGATCCGGTGCTCGGCCAGATCGATGCCATAAAGATTCGTTGCCGCTGCACCATAGCGCAAGAAACTCTGTAAGGTGCCCCCACTGCCACAGCCCACGTCGAGGATCTTTTTCTCGGCGAGCGGGTAAAAGCGATGCCGTTTGAGCGAGGAGAGGAGCTGACGCTCCAGACTTTGCACATGGAGCAGCGCCGACGCATTAAACAGGCTATAACGCTCGGAAGGAACGGCTCCGGTATCGCGTTTCCGATATTCCTCCCTTATGCGCACCAGTTCCCGATCCAGTTCCGCTATCGCTTGCTGCTCTATGCTTTCCATATATTCACACCTCTTCCCCGACTTTGCCAGAATGCAGGGGTGATGGCTCGCCTGTATTGTTCGAGCTTTTTATGGCTAGAATTTGCCGATAGAGCTGTACAAGCGTCTGGCTCTCTTGCTCCCAGCAAAGGTCATTTTGCGCGGCCCGCAATGCATTGTGGCGCATGCGCTCGCACTCGTCGCGATCCGCAAGCATGGCATTAATGGCGGCTCCGACCTCTTCAGGCTCCAGCGAAGGCACCACCCGACCAACATCGTAGGTGTTGATCAGTTCCGAGACGGCGTCAAGCTGCGACACCAGAACGGGCAGACCAACCATCAAGTACTCGAAGAGCTTATTGGGCAGGCACAGCCGTACATTCTGCGAGCGACCAGGCGAATAGGCGATCAGGCCGATATCCGCCGATGATGTCCATGCTAAAAGTTCGATATAGGGAACGGGTGGCACGAATTTCACGCGGTTCGCCACCCCCAGTTCATGAACGAGCGCTTCAAGCTGAGGCTGTAGACCCTCTGGATCGGGTCCCATCAATACAATGATGATATCGCGCTCTAAAAACGGTGCTGCTCGCACGAGCTTATCCAGATCACGATTAACCTGGATTGCCCCCTGGTAGAGAGCAATCCGTACCTCCGGCCCCACACACAGATATTGCCGCAGCCGGTCGCTTCTCTGCACCTGCTGATACGAGGGAACATTGCGCACCAGCGTGACTGGAGCGCATCCATAGCGATGTTGAATCACTCTCGCTATAGGGGGAGAAACGGTAATCACGCCTGCACAGCGCGATACGGCTATGGTTAGCAGCTTTGCGAAGGGGGCTACCAGCCCATACCAGCGCGCTTCCCCTGGTTCATTAGATAATGGTAGCTCGTGCGCATCAAAAATCAGCGGCTTGCGTTTTAAAAGCGCCGCAATATAACAGGCGGGCAAGCCGGTCGTATCATGCGCGTGATAGATATCCGCCGAAGTGCGCAACAGTAGCCAGGTGCTGCGCATCAATACAAAAACCGCCCGCAGCAGAAACCAGGCTTTAAAGCGCCTGGCGGTGTACCAGTTGAGCATAACCACATGCTTGACGCAGACAGAGCCGATATGCTCTTCAAGCGGCTGCCGCTTCTGCCATTCCAGATCAACCACAGTTACCGCAAATCCGGCTTCAACCAGCGCATTGGCAGCGCGCATCACCCTCACATCGGTACGTGCCGTGCCTAGCACATTCATAACTACATGAATTTTCGGTGAAGAGATATCAAGGCTCCTTTCTGCTAAAATACCGGTGCGGGGCACTGTTTTCATAAAAGGCTTTCCTCCAGACACTCCTCAGCTTTTGAGAGCATCCTTCATAACGTATGTTCCAACAAGAGCTTTAATCTTACGAAGCCCGAAGCGCGTGCCACTCAGATGCCCGACAAGGAGCGCCAGAAAACCACCATAGACGATCAATGTACCCGCAGAGATCGCCCAGGCTGCGTAGAGGCCAAACCGTCGCCCCAATGTATCGCTGCCGATATAGAGCATAACGCCTATCACCAGAGCAACGAAAAAAATACCTGTTTCAAAGGGGACAGGATAGATACGCTGATTAACGACATACGCGATCAGCGCATAGATCACATAGGCAACAAGCGTTGAGACGGCGGCGCCCATCGCGCCGAAGAAGGGAATAAGAGCCAGGTTCAACGCGACATTCACGGCGGCGGCAACGACGGTAAAAATGATGCTCCACCACGTTTTGCGCGTCAAAATAGTACCAGCGCCAAACACATATGCGATCCCATAAAACGCGACCGAACTGGCAACAATCGGAATAATATTCGCGCCTGAGTGATAGGATGCTGGGAACAGCAGGTCGAGCACAATAATGCCGACCAACGATAAAGCAAACGTTGAGAAAAGCAGAAAGAGGCCAAACCAGCGAAATACAAGCTTAAAGATATGGGAGGCATCTTCGCGTTTCGCAATCGCATAAACCGCGGTGGGCCATGCTAAGGTGAATGGCCCCAACACAACGACCCCCATAGCCGAACCCAGCGTATAAGCCACGGCATATTTCGCCGTTTCCGCGAACGAACTGAAGATGCTGAGCAGGTAGCGATCCGATAGTTGCAGCACCCAGGTAGAGAGAAAACTTACGACGAGCGGAAGGCCAAAGGAGAGCAGATTGCGCATGATATCTGCACGAATGCTAAAAAGTGAGCGCAAGAGCAGCCAGGGCAGCGTACACACGAGGACGCAGCCATAGCCGCAGCCTGTTGCCAGCAGCGAGCCTGCCAACCCCATATGCAGCACGCCCACTAGAATAACGTTAGCCAGCAGCGTCACCAGCAAGTTACCGATGGAGAGCAGAGAGTAGAAGAGCGCGCGACTCTCTGCACGCAACCAGGCAAAGCCGGGCACGGTGAGGTTTTGCAGCAACAACGCCGTAGCCGCCAGGGCAACCGCGTTGCCGAGCGAAGACCGCCCCAACAAAAGTCCCGCCAGCAATGGCGCTGTCAGCACAATCAAGCTAATCAGCGGCAGCGAGACAAGGCAAAGTAGCATGACCACGGTACCGGTGACGGCCCGTCGATCATGCTCAGAACTGTAATCATACGAGTATGCGCGGAAGAAAGCCGATCCCAGGCCAAGCTGCGTGATCCCTGCCGTCAGGCTGATCGAAGTATTGAGCACCGTCAATACGCCGTAATCAAAAGGGGAGAGCGTGTGCGTCAAAAATGGCGCCAGCACCAGCGAGATCAACGGCAATGTTACAGAAGAAAGAGCATACAGCCCCGAACTTTTAAGCAAGCTGCGCAACGGATCTATCGTCTCCGCACCAGCCAGTTTGAGCATGCCCAATTTCTCGCTATTTGTACCCATCAAGTCCCCTTTAGCCCTTCCTCGCCGCCCGCCTTAACGGAGCTAGATGCTTCTGCTCCAAGCGACTGAGCGATAGCTAGCTGCGAAGCAGCGTTGTCACCCGGAATTGCAAGACCTACCTTTGCTCGCCCGGTCAAAAGATGCTTGATCGCATTGCGCACGCCCAGGCGTCGCAGACCGCGACGATAGCGGTAGTAGAGGCTTACAACCATGTACCCCATCCGGCAGAGACGGCTGCGCTGATACCCTGCCCAGCGTCCAGCAAGCTTTGCGCAGTGGTCGCAGCCAGAATAACGCGCCAGGGCCTCCAACATCGTAACGTGCAGAGCATGATAGAAAGAGGTGGCAGGGTGTCCATGCAGCAGGTTATAACGCGACCAGAAGCGCATATCGAAGCGATCAATGAGACGATGCATGGTATCGAGGCTGCGCTGGAGCAAGGCAACAATCGTAGCATCGCCCGTGAGATCAACATAATCATACAGCCCGAAAAGCCCATAGATATAGCCATTGAGGATATGCGCGGCTGGATAGGCTGCGATCTCCTCAAACAGCAGGCCATCTTTGCCAACCTGTACACTCACACCCCCATCACGAATATCATGCTCAAAGGTGCGCACAGCCCGCTGCGCGATATCCAGAAAGAGAGCCTTCCCGGTGAGCTTATAAGCGCGTACAAGGACCGAGATACAATTTCCCTGCGTGAGAGCAGACAGCCAGGGAGGCTCGGCATGATAATCGGGCCAGGGAACCAGAAAGGGCCAGCCCACTGCATCGTGAGCAAGTTGATGCTCGTTGGTGGCGATCCAGTCCGCCTGGATTAGAAAAGCCTGTTTATATTGTTCATCGTTCGTCGAGAGATAGGCATTCCAGTTAGCAAGGGCATATTGAGAGATAGCAGTCGCGTAGTAGCCGCCGGGAAGGTAGTCATCGGCCTCAACATATAACACCCCGTGTTCATCAACGGGTCCATGAGGCAGGTCTAACAAGGGCCACATATCTATTGGGTAAGGTGGCACTTCACCGGAAAATTCGGTCGGGGCCAGGCGAAAGTGCGGGGTAAGCTGCTCTTTGTGCCATGCCTGCCACTCCTGAGCAATAAAGCTGGCAAGAGGAAGCTTGCGCCAGAATGCAGTTTTACTCATTGGGCATGCTCCATTTCATAAGGACCCGCATTCATATCAGCTCCTTCCTCCGCGCTCGTATCTTCGCTGCCGATGATGCCACCGGCTGCCTGCAATAGAGCTTTTCTAAAGCTAGCAGGGCTATGCTGCATAGCTACGTATTCTCTTGCCAATGTTCCCATACGCCTGCTGAGGTGAGGCTCTTGCAGTAAACGCAGAAGAGCCTTCGCGGCTGCCTCAACGTCGCCAGGCGGGACAGCAATGCCACGCCCTTCGGCAAGCAGATACCGGTTGGAGAGCGGCTGCGTTGAGGCAATAACGGCGCAGCCAGAGGCCATTGCTTCGAGGACAGCCATAGAGATGCAGGCCCCTCGAATGCTGGTGTAGAGAAAGATATCGCTAATGCCGAGCAGCGACTTCACTCCTGCTGACGGCAGTTCGCCCCACATCACGCAGTTCTGGTCCAGTCCGCTACTGTTGAGAAGATGTCTTACCTGGCTCTCCAGAGGTCCGGCGCCAGCAATGACGATACGCACCTGTGCCCTCTTCTCGGGAGCAATCCAGGCAAGCGCCTGCTCTATCGCCTTCAAAGCGATCTCGATCCCTTTTTCCGGCGAGAGCCGGCAGACGATAGCGACGACAAGAGCATCGGGGGGAAGATCAGCTTTCTCGAGCAAAGACGCTCTTTCTGCAGCGCTCAATCGCGGATAAGCAGCCACATCTATCATGCTGGCGAAGCGCATCACACGGTCGCGCGGTATACCTAGCTGCGCGCAGATCGTCTCTACTCCATCGCCCTCAACGCCTGGCACCATATAATAATCGACCGTATGAGCGGCTATCGCTGCGAGCATATAAAGGGAGGGCCAGTACGCCAGCAGGAGCAGACGCTCTAACAGGCGACGAGGCCAGCTTTTTGCTGCCAGAGCCTGGTTGCGCTCGGTACGATACGTCCGGCTTTTGAGCAGCGTTAGATTGCCATGATCGATACACACCACGCGCACGCCCATGATTTTTCCCGCTACTCCGGCAAAAGCGGCGGTGAAGACGCCGTCCTGCGGCAAAATGAGTCGGTAATCGGCTCCGTGGCGCAGCAGGGAGAGCAGTTTGCGCAACCCAGCCAGGAAGTAGAGCCAGACAAGGGGAAATTGCCAGGGCGACATAAAGGATGCGCCGAAGCGGGAAATAATAAAGCCACCCGGCTCAGGTCCAACGCGTTGAGTGAGATACTCAAGTTGCCAGATATCCTTTGTGACCGCATCGATACTGGCTAAAACGGCACGCGTTCCGCCCGTGATCGGAAAGCCGGTGATGGGGACGCAGACGTTTATTTTATCCGTGTGGTTTGAATTTGTGATGCCCGGTTGCGCGGGCAAGCGCAAGGCCCCCGCCTCCCCTCCTCGCATCCCCTTGCCCCTACCGTCCCTATTGTTCTTTTGCATTGGTCCCCAGGGCAAGCGCAACGCCCCCACCTCTCCTCCTTCCCTCCCCTTGCCCCTACCGTCCCTATTGTCGTTTCGCATTGGCATATATATTGCTCCAAAGGTTAAGATGACGAAGAAGGTGCGGCAACTGTATTTTTCGTTGGCTGAGAGGACGCGATCAATCGGGTCCCGACGAAGCTTTTTGTGAGCAGAGGGGACGAGATGAGGCCGAGGATCAGCCAGCCGATGGCGGCCAGGGGAGGAAGGGTCCAGCCGTTGATGCTAATACTATTTACGCTCAATGTGACGATAATGGCGATGCCACCGCCCACGAGGGCGCGCGTTGGCACGTCGCTTTTCAGCCAGTTGCGGAATGCAAACCACACATTACAGAGGAGCAGCGCCAGAAAAAGCGCCAGAACGGGCAGGCCGCCCATCGCAGCCAGTTCCAGGTACGAGTCGTGAGGGTGCGCCAGGGCCACATACTGCGCGGGCACACGAAACGGCTCGGCGCTGACTCCGTAGGCGTTCAGCCCTAATCCCACACCTGTCAGAGGATAGGCGCTGATCACGCGTAGGGCCGTCTCCCATGCTCCGACGCGCAGCGAGACCTCCGCCGGCGCCGAAGCATGCCGCAGTTGGAGCGCAACTTGCGTCGGGAAATAAAGTACGATTGCGACCCCAGCCAGCCCTATCAACGCCAGCAGCAGGACGCGATAACTGGCACGCCCCACCAGTACGATAAAGACCAACAGCCCTGCAAAGGTGGCGATCCAGGCCCCGGTGCTATAGGTGAAAAGCAGGGCCAGGAGGGTAAGCGCCATTTCGCCGAGGTAGAGGATCTTTGCTGGCAGGGAAGACGTCTCAACGAACAGCGCCAGGGGAATAAAAACCATGATGGCGAAGAAAGCTCCATTCCAGTTCGGATCGATGAAGAACGAGCCAATGCGATGGGCATCCGAGCCGGTGAGTTGATAGAATGATTTTGCCTCAAGAAAGGTCTGAGACGCGGACGAGCCGAGCAAAACCCGGCCTGTGGCAGCCTGGATCAGAGTGTGGACAGCCAGCAATGACCCCAGAACAGCGAGTGCCTGGAAGCACCGTCTGACGTCTGCCCTATTGCGAGCAAGCACGGTCCCCAGCCAGAAGAGGATCAGGGCGCCAAAAACGATGTTAGGATAATAGTAGGCGGCATCATAAGCATTCGTCGCACCGCGAATGGCCGGGAAGAGCGATAAGCCCAGATAGGCCAGCCAGAGCCACAGGATTCGCGGCTCCGTCCAGGGATGTTCGGATGAACGGGTCAGACAAAAAACCACCAGCAGAGTCAGCGCAGTCACGACCGACACGATATGCAGCCCCAGGTACCAGTCGATGTATACGTGGATAGCAAATACTATCGTTATTGCAATTTCATCTCTGCGCAGAATGACGAGTAGAGCGATAATCATAGCTCCAATGATAGCCCCCAGCAGATAGAGACCGAGCTTGCCAAATCCTCCCTCTCGCAGCACAACAATGCCCCTGCCGAGCGCCAGCAGCAGCGCCATCATGATCGCGATTGACAGGGCACGCAGCACTATCAATCCCACACGCTCATCCCAGATTTTTATCTTCTGCGAGTTGCTCCTCATGCTTCTCCATCACCTCTATCTTTACTGAGGCTAAGATCCTTCTTCTTTTTGGCGCCAGGTTTCGGCAGAGCAATCGTTTTTTCTGCCATAGGGTCTTCCTCGACGGGCTCATCGGGAGCTAGAAATGCCCGCACTTCGCTGGTATTCAATCGCTCAAGTTCAGTTTCTTCATCAGAGGCGTAATAATATGGATAGGTGGTCTCTCTGCGCGTGCGGCGCAGCTTATTCATAACACAGCCGAGTACATGCACATTGGCCTGGGTTAGCACTTGCTGCATGAGCCTGATATTTCTTTTGCGGGCGCGTGTGCCATCGACCACGATAATGGTACCATCAACCTTCGATGCCAGAATACTTGCATCCGACAGGCCCAACAGGGGAGGGGTATCAAAAATCACGATCTCAGCCCCGCAACTATCCAGCGTCGCCAGCAGGTTCTGCATCGCCTTTGAGTCAAGCAGTTCGGAAGGGTTCGGCGGCAGCGAGCCTGACGGCATAAGAAACAGATTGGGAATATCAGTTGGATGAATAAAAGAATTCAACAGGCGTTGAGCATTAGCAGGCAGGCTTGCCATGTTCGGGGTGCGCAATGCCAGGATAGCATTGCTCAGGCCCATTTTGTTGTTCGGGAAGTCAAAGATCCTGTGCTGCGATGGTCGCCGCAGGTCTGCATCTATCAGAAAGACCGTTTTACCTGCTCTCGCCATGAAAATCGCCAGGTTGGCGGTCACCACCGTCTTGCCCTCCCCAGGGGTAGAACTGGTGACAACTAAGGTACGGAGCGGTTTATCAACACTTGAGAAGCCGATGCTGCTTCGCAACAGGCGATAGGACTCAACATAGGCATTATGTCCAGTTGGATTCACGATATCTTCTCGCTGCTGCCTGGAGGATTGCGCGCGCCAGATCGTCCCTAGAACGGGCCATTGTAGCATCTGAGCCAGAGCATCGGTTGTGCGCACGCGCGTATCCAGCAATTCAAAAAGGATAGCCAGCAATATGCCTAATAGCAAGCCGACCACCAGGCCAGCGCCGGTATTGAGCAGCGTCTGGGGCTGCACTGGGGAGCGGGACGGTTGAGCGGGCTGGACAATGTAGAGCAAAACGCTACTCTGAGCCGTATTTTGTTGAGAAATCTGGCGCTGTTGATTGATGAGGGTCTGCGCAACATCGTTGGCAATCCTGGCCGCCCGGTTCGCGTTTGAGTCCACCACATCAATTTGAAAGAGCTGGGTGTTGGTTTTGGCTGTTGCCGTGACCTGCCTGGCAAGTTGCTCAGCAGTAAAGCCTGGATAGTGCGAGGCGACTTCATGCAGCACCGGATCGCTGGTAGCCAGGGTTGTCTCCGTTTCCAGAAGCTGTTCGCTCGCCAGCAGACTGGTATACGAATCCGTCTGGTTGCTGCCCGTATTAAAAATGACTTCGACAATCGCAGTGGATTGGTAAAGAGGGGTCATAAGTTTACTGCCAACGTAGGCTCCTCCGCCTACGAGCACAAAACAAACTACGATGACCATCCATCGCTTCATTATGATATGTAAATATTGCTCTATAGTCATTCGACGGTCCCCTTCTATTCCGAACAGGCGCTCCTTCGGGAGAGGACAGGCACAGGGCCGGCACTACAACACTGCACAAAGCCCGGGCCAGAAAAGCGAGCAGGCAGGGCGGAGGCAAGCCCCGCCCCTACGCGCTCGACAAATTTTCATCCTCTAGTCTATTACTATATTATATTTAACGACTGATTTGCTCCATTCCCACTCCATGAACGAGGGTAAACAAATGTTTACGCAGTTGGGCGGCATCCTCATAGTGGAGACTATACTTCAACATTTGCATCCATTCATGAATAGGCGGTATTTGATCGCCTTCCCCAGGCACAATGGCAACAATTTTGCTATGGGCAGTGGGGATAACTTCTTCGTTTACTCCTATAAGCGTTTCATGAAGCCGCTCTCCTGGCCGCAGACCGGTATAGACGATTGAGATATCCTGTTCCGCATGCAATCCATATAAGCGAAGCATTTTCATTGCCAGATCAAGAATGCGCATAGGCTTGCCCATATCCAGCAAATAAAGTTTTGCCTGCTCAGCTATCGCGGAGGCCAGAATAACGAGGCCACAGGCTTCAGCAATGGTCATAAAGTAGCGTGTGGCTCTGGGATCGGTAATCGTCACCGGTCCGCCCTGCTGGATCTGCTGAGTGAAAACGGGCACGACACTGCCCCGGCTCCCAATAACATTGCCGAAACGAACGGCACAAAAACAGGTACTCCAGCCCCTTTCCTGAGCAAGTGATTGGATGATCATTTCGCCGATGCGCTTGCTGGCGCCCATAACGCCGGTGGGATCAGCCGCTTTATCGGTTGAGATAAAAATAAAGCGTTCAACCCCATGTTCCCGCGCCAGTTGACAGAGATGATACGTTGCCAGCACATTCGTCTGCACAGCCTGATCGGGAAACGCTTCGAGCAAAGGAACGTGCTTATAGGCTGCAACATGAAAAATTACATGAGGTTGCCAACTGGAGAGGAGTAATGTCATGCTGCGTGCATCCGTAATATCGCCGATATGCAGCTTCAAGCGCAGGACCTGGGGATGGGTTCGCAGACTTTCGGATAGCTCAAAAAGCCCGGTCTCGTTAGTATCCAGGGCAATTACACACTCTGGCTCGTAGTTGAGCAGTTGCCGGACCAGCTCCGAACCAATCGAACCCGCCGCCCCGGTCACAAGAATGACCTTCCCCTGTAAAACGGCTTCCCCATAGGAGCTCGGGATCGAGACAACCTCTCGTTCTAACAGTTCCGCCATATCTATACGCTTGCGATGAGGAAAAACCTCCATCAAACCCTCCCGCACTACTTTCTATGCGTCTCAACGACTCTTTTTACCGCAGCTATCACATCCTCAACGTCTTCATCCGTCATCCCAGGATAGATGGGAAGCGAGACCACCCGTTGATAGGTATGCCAGGCGGCTGGAAAATCACCAGCCGCTAGCTGATAGGTTTGGCGATAAAAAGGATGCAGATGGAGCGGGATAAAATGCACGCTTGTGCCTATCTGCTCCTGTGCAAGCAATTGAATAAATGTAGCGCGGTCGATAGTAAGCTGCTCCAAATGCAAGCGCAAGAGATACAGGTGCCAGGAGTGCTCTACGTGAGCCGGATCGGGAGGAAGAGCAACGCCCGCAAGCTGAGCAAATGCCTCGTTATAACGCCGGGCAATAGCCTGTCTGCGCTCCAGCAGCCACTGGCGGCGCGCCAGTTGATGCAGGCCAATGGCGGCGGCCAGATCGGTCATGTTATACTTATACCCGGCCTGGATGATCTCGTAGTACCAGGAGCCGCCCGCGCTATAGCGTTTCCAGGCGTCACGGCTGATCCCATGTAAAGTCATCATGGCTGCTCGTTCAGCATAAGCCGGGTTAGCAGTCGTGAGCATGCCGCCCTCGCCTGTGGTCAGCGTTTTGGTGGCATAAAAGCTAAAGGCGGTCAGATCGCCGATGGAGCCGATCATGCGTCCCTTATACCGGGCGGGAAAAGCATGAGCGGCATCTTCGATAATGGGGAGCTGATGCGCCTGAGCAATCGCTTGAATGATATCCATCTCGGCGGGCAAGCCGGCGATATGCACCACCATAATGGCGCGTGTACGCGAGGTAATGGCTCGCTCCAGGCACGCGGGATCGAGATTGCAGGTGATGGGATCAACATCAACAAGGACAGGGTGCGCGCCGAAGTAGATAACGACTTCCGCCGTGGCTGCAAAGGTGTAGACGGGCACGATGACCTCGTCGCCCGCTTTGAGGCCAATGGCATCAAGAGCAAGATGCATGGCCGCTGTGGCAGAGTTCACGGCCAGCGCATGCGGAGATCCCACACACTCGGCAAATTCGCGCTCGAATCGTTTCGTTTTTGGGCCGGTGGTCAGCCACCCCGAGCGCAGCGTATCCACCACCTCGTCAATCTCCGCCTGGGTGATATGCGGCAGAGCGAACGGGAGAAACTCTGTGCGAGGTGGGCGCTGATCTGCTGTCTCCGTCTGTATGATCCTGGTCTGCGCTGAGTTATTAGATTCCATGACAAAGCACCACCTCTCTGACAGTTCTCAAAAGTATGCGCATATCAAGGAGAAACGACTGGTGTTGTATGTAATAGAGATCAAATTCTAGCTTTTCTAACTCATCTTTACTCGTGGTTCCATAGCCATAGTTGACCTGCGCCCAGCCGGTCAGTCCGGGCTTGACCGAGAGACGATGACGATACAAAGGGTTGATAGCCTCTAGTTCAGCAGCATACGCGGGACGCTCCGGGCGGGGACCGATCAGGCTCATCTCGCCGCGTAGAATATTGAGCACCTGCGGCAGCTCGTCGAGATGGGAAGCGCGTAAGAAACGGCCAATTCTTGTAACGCGAGGATCGCCTTTGACCGCCCATAGCGCCTGCCCTTTCCGTTCAGCCCCATTGGTCATAGAACGAAACTTATAGACGGTAAACTTTTGCCCCCGATATCCCACCCGCTCCTGCGTGTAAAATATGGGACCGGGCGAATCAAGATAAATGAGCAGGGCCAGAAAAGGTAACGCGCAGCACATGAAGAGGAGTCCCCCAAGCCCAAAGGTAACATCCATAATCGCGCGCCAGATGAGATAAAACTGCGATAAACGTATAGACAGGTAATTATATTCAACTTTCGTATGCATAATATGGCTTTTCCCTTTCGAGCAGTCTGGCAATATAGCCTTCAAGTTTAGCGGTCAGCAGACCACGATCAAAGCGAGCTTCGACAAAGGCACGGCCCCGCCTCCCCAGCTCTTCAGCATAAGCAGGATGCGCACGCAGATAGATGATCGCAGATACAAGAGCATCGGCGTTCTCCGGCTCAAAATAGTGAGCTGCGCCAGCTTCCTTCTCTACAAGGCGACGCGCCTCCCCATCTGCCCCCAGCAGAATGGGACGGGCGCAAGCCATAATTTCATACATTTTCGACGGTAGCGCGCCTTCAAACAGAGGCAAACGGCGCAAAGGAACCAGACAGGCATCGGAGGCGGAAAGCAGGAGCGGCATGCGGTCATGAGGCAGAGGATCGAGAAATGTAACGTTCGTCAGGTTGCGCTTGTGCGCATCTGCTATCAGCTCGTTTCTGGTTGCCCCATCACCCACAAAGACGATATGTATATCAGGGAGGGCGGCCATCTGCTCGGCGGCATCTAGCACATGCTCTAATCCATGCGCCAGGCCATGAGTGCCAGCGTACACAATGGTGAAGCGACCATCCCAGCCAAGTTCGGCACGCGCCTCCGCCTTTGAAAGCGGACGAAACGTTGTAGTATCAACGCCATTGGTGAGCAAAAAAACGCGCTCGGGAGCAAGTCCTTTCTGGAGCAGTATGTCACGAATCCCTTCCGTTACTGCCCAGACCGCTCCCGCCTTGCGATAGGTTGACCATTCCAGCCACTCAGCCATGCGAATCAATAAGCGGCTGCGCAGCATACCTAGCTGCACTGCGGACTCGGGCCACAGATCGGCAACGGTAAATATAAAGGGACAGCGGTAGCGCCACGCTAGCAGGCGTCCCGCGATAGCATCAAAGAGAGGGGGAGATTCGACAATGATGAGATCTGGGCGCGCAATGGCTTTTCTCCCCAGGAAAGGAGCCAGGCAGCCGAAAGATAGCTGAGCCAGCACACGGAGCAGAAACCCTTTATTTGGTCGAATATAGCTCCATACACGCACAATTCGCACCCCTTCTTTTTGCTCCAACTGGCGCAGCCGTCCATGATAGTTGGCGGGAACAATGCCGGTCGGATAGTTCGGAAAGGTGGTCAGGACCGTCACCTGATATCCGCGTTCGACCAGCATCTTTGCTGTCTCGCTGATGCGCACCATCGGAGCGCCCTTCTCCGGCGGGTAGTAAGGAGTCACGAAAAGAATATGCGTCATGCTTTCTGTCTTCCTCTCGCGGACACGATAAATCGGGTCCCTACAGGGATTGTGCGATGCGTATCGCGGCATCGCCTTTGCCATAGGGATTCTCCGCCACGGGTTCAGGCATGGGCCGGTGAAAGGCCGCGATAATGCGCTGGCTTTGTATGCCCGTCAGGACATTCCAACCTGCTTCGATGGTTTCGGTCCATTCCGTCTCTTCACGCAGCGTAATGCAGGGCACTCCCAGCAGAAACGCCTCCTTCTGCACACCGCCAGAGTCGGTCAGAATACGATAAGCTCCCTGCTCAAGCGCCAGCATATCGATATAGCCGACCGGCTCAATACAATGGACATGCCTTCCCCACTCGATACCATATTGCTGCAAACATTTCTGCGTGCGCGGGTGAACGGGAAAAATTACGGGCATAGCGAGATTGTTCAGGACATGAGCGATCTCGCGCATTGCGGCGGGATCGTCCGTATTGACGGGCCGGTGTATTGTTGCGAGCGCGTATGTTTGTGGCGCCACATCAAGTTTTGTCAACAATTGCTGAGCGCGGCTGCTAATTTTTTCGCGAGTTTGCAGCAGCATATCGAACATAACGTCTCCAACGACCTCTACGCCCTGAGTGATGCCTTCGCTTCTGGCATGTTTGAACGCTGTTTTGGTGGGACAGAACAGGCGGTCGGAGAGATGGTCGGTCAGGACGCGATTGATCTCTTCGGGCATGGCACGATTAAAGCTGCGTAGCCCGGCTTCGACATGGGCGATGGGGATATGGAGCTTGGCCGCTGCTAATGCTCCTGCGAGCGTGGAATTGGTATCGCCAAAAACGATCACGCGGTCCGGCGCCTCTTTGATGAGCACCTGCTCCACCGCCGCGAGCATCTGACCTGTTTGCGCTCCATGCGAGCCAGAGCCGATCTCTAGATGATAGTCCGGCACAGGTATTGCCAGCTCATCAAAGAACAGGGACGACAGACGGTAATCATAATGCTGTCCGGTGTGTATAATAATCTCTTCGTGCCGTGCCCGCAGCGCCCGACTAACCGGCGCGAGCTTAATAAATTGAGGACGAGCGCCTACAATAGATGCCAACCGCACTACTTTTCTCCTCCCTGAACAACCTGGCCGTCCATATCTGGCCTCCCGATACAGACGTAGCGCATGCCGAGTGCCTCAATTTTTTGGCGGTCGAGTGCCATGCGGCCATCAAGCACAACTTTGCAATGTGGAAACTGGCTAAAGTCAAACGACTGGTAGGCCCGATGATTCGCCTGAAGAATAATAGCGCAGATCTCCTCCCGTGTTTCGTGGGAACCAGATTTATCGCATCCGTAGGGACCAGATTTATCGCGTCCGTAAGGAATATAGCCTTCAGCACGCAATTCTGCCTCTTCAAACAACGGGTCATCAACATACACGCTTGCCCCATGAGCCAGGAGCGCATCCTGGAGCAGGCGCGCACTGGTGAAGGCAGTCTCACGCACATCGCCGCGATAGGATACGCCCAGCATAAGGACAGCCCGCCCGGCTAACGAGCCTGTGATTGCCTCCACTCGCTGCACCGCATATTCCGCCATAGCGTCGTTGATGGCGCGAGCGGAACGCGGCAGGGTCAACACAGGCTGTGGCAGATCGCCAGCCAGCAAGAAATAAGGATAGACCGGAATGCAATGCCCCCCAACGCCGACGCCCGGCGTGTGAATATGCGAATACGGCTGAGAGTTGGCGGCTGCAATGGCGGCCATTGTATCAAGTCCGTGTGCGTCCGCATAATGCGCCAATTCATTAGCCAGCGCGATATTGACATCGCGGTACGTGGTTTCAATCAGCTTGACAAATTCAGCATCGTCGGCTGAGGCCATCGTAATGATTTCGGCATCAAGCACTGAGCGATAAAATGCGACAGCCGCGACGGTGCTCCGCTTATCGATGCCACCAACCACCTTTGGATACAGACGCAGATCGCGGAATATAGAACCGGAGGAGACACGTTCAGGGCTAAAAGCGAGCAGGAAATCCCGCCCTGCCGTCAGCCGTGAATGCCGTTCGAGCTGCCGGGCCAGGCGTCCAGAGGTGGCGCCGACCGGCAGTGTGGTTTCATAGATTACCAGCGTGCCTGGCTGCAATCCTGCCCCAATCGCTTCGGTGGCGCGATCTATGTTGTCGAAAACAATTTCATGTCGGGCATTCACGGCCACAGGAACGATAACGACCACAATGCGAGCCTGGCGCACCGCCTCTGCTGTATCAGATGTAGCCGATAAGAGTCCGCAGGCTACCACATCCGCAACGCCTTCTTCCAGCAGCGGCTCTTCAAGGATATGCGACTTGCCCTTATTCACTGCCGATACAACCTGCGGATTAGTATCGCACCCGATGACACGATGACCATGCTGAGCATACTGAACGGCCAGGGGCAGACCAATTTTCCCCAGGCCGACAACCACCACCACGGCATCTTTAGAGATAGCATTGACATCTTCATTGGTTATTGACATGTTTCCTCTCTACCTCATAATGAGTATCGGAAGTTGTGACAAAAGCAGGCGCGGACGGGTTTATGTATGCACCAATGGATTGCCCATTTTGCGACTGCGTGAGCTGCTGCACTACTTGCAAAACAACCATGCCGTCTTCGCCGGAGACCGTTGGCGCTCTATCATGCTCAATGGCAGCAAAAATATCTTCATACTCCAGGCGCAGGGGTTCGGCTTTCTGCACTTTCAGACGCATCATGGTTCCTTCGCTCACTCCTGTAAGGGAGCGCAGGGCATCCCATGAGGTGTCGGTATAATCATTTTCATAAAAATAGACATCCTGCGTCAGGTAATTGACGACGTACATGCCTTTTTCTCCGGTGATGCTCAGTTCGCGCACTTTGGTCGGTGTCAACCAGTTGACATCAAGCACGCCAATGGCGCCGTTAGCAAAGCGCAGGACCCCCAGGAGCAGATCTTCATGGGTGCTGTGTACGCGGCGCTGCGTCTGGGCATACAGGTGTTCGATATCGGCATTGGTAAGGTAACGCATGACATCGATATCGTGGGAGGCAAGGTCCAGGGTTACTCCGACATCACGAATACGAGGAGGGAACGGTCCAATGCGTCGAGCAAGCATGTGATACATCTGCCCCACATTGCCGCTGAGAATCTGCCGCTTGAGTTCGACGATGGCAGGGTTGAAACGCTCCACATGGCCAACCGCGATCCTGGCACCACGTAGACGGGCAAGCTGAATTAATGCCGCTGCCTCTTCAACGGTATGCGTCATAGGCTTTTCTATCAGTACATCAATACCCAGCTCCAGGACGAATGCTGCTGCCTCATAATGCAAATGGGTAGGGACGACAATAGCCACAAGATCAGGCTGTGTCTCTTCAATCATACGCCGGTAATCGGTATAGCCTGCAACATGAAAGCGATTGGCCGCCCGCTTGAGCGCAGGCTCGTGGACCTCCGCTACGCCCACGATATGTACCTGTTCCTCGTCAAAGTCTTTCAGGACGCGGAGATGGTTCATCCCCATAGAGCCAGTTCCAATGATGGCCACTCTTACCGGCATAAAGCAACTACCTCCCGTGCAATCATTGAAAGCTCTTCCTCTTGCAGCGCCGGGTGTATAGGGAGCGATAGTACCTGTCGCACGGCGCGCTCCGTCACCGGCAGACCGGGCAGCGTTTCTTCATTTTCATGCCGCTGGCAGCCATTATCTCCGACTATACGAAATAGGGTCGGAGATTGCTGATAGAACGGCTGGCGATAGATGGGGAGCGGATAATGAACGGCAGTCTCGATATTGCGGGCACGCAGGTGAGCCGCCAATGCATCACGACCCGTCTCAAGCCGAATGGTATACTGGTGATACACATGCTTGCAGCCAGGACGGACGATGGGCGTCTGGACGATTCCTTCAAGACGTTCCGTCAAATATGCGGCGTTGGCGATCCGCCGAGCAGTGAGGCGCTCAAGTTTTTGCAACTGGACGACGCCGAGCGCGCCCTGAAGCTCGGTCATACGCATATTATAAGCCAGCATCGTGTGATGATAGCGCGATTGCTGCCCATGATTGCGCAGCAGCCTCGCCTTCTGAGCAATAGCAGGATCGTCGGTGGTAATCATACCACCTTCGCCAGTGGTGATATTCTTGGTGGCATAGAAGGAAAAGCAGCCCGTGCCGAAGCTTCCCACCGCTCTGCCATCTATCATTGCGGCATGCGCCTGGCAGGCGTCTTCGATGATGACCAGAGCATGGGCCTCTGCGATTGCCATCAACCGCTGCATAGCACATGGATGCCCATAGAGGTGGACCGGCATAATAGCCCTGGTGCGAGGGGTAATCGCAGCCTCAACCTGGGTGGGATCGAGCGTATAGGTATCGGCTTCAATATCAACAAAAACGGGCGTGGCACCAACAGCGAGAATGACGTTGGCGGTCGCGGCAAAACTGAAAGCGCTGGTAATCACTTCATCGCCATGCCCGATATTATGAGCCTGCAAAGCCAGTTGTAGGGCCGCCGTCCCCGAAGAGACTGCAACCGCCTCGCGCACCTGGCATAGTTCCGCAAACCGTCGTTCAAATGTGGCAACCTGGGGACCTTGAGCAAGTTGGCCTGATGCTAGGACCTGCCGCGTAGCTTCCTCTTCTTCAACTTCCATCAAAGGGTGGGCTATACGAATCATAAAAAGTTTCCTCGTTCCATCACAAAATTTCATACAGCGGCTACTTCCTTTATCTCCCCCAAGTTACCGAATATATATAGCTATTGTTAAAACAATCTGGCATAACACGCGTCATGTTGATAAGGTTTGCTTAACCATGCACAAGTATACCTAACTGGGAAAATAAAAGTCGCCGTTTGAGAGCTAACTTTGCCGAAATTGATAGCCGACTTTGTGAGGGAGTAATTCATTGTACGACGAGATTCTAGATACGCAAAATTTCGGTCATGATGAAGGGATATTTTCGTATCATACCTATCAATCAGTGATGAATAGCTACTTTTTTCCAAACATATTCCCGTTTGAAACATCTATTGCCCTGAAAACTTCTAATTCCCTCTACTCTGCACTATACATTGATTAACTTCTATGGTAGCATAGCATATATGGGGGCTACAGCAGATTTCACTGTTCAGTTAGACTCTCTCTACTTCAATTACGTGTTTTCTGTTTTGCGTATGCTTTTTAATGGTAAGTCAACAGGGGATTTTTATGTTAGAGACACTCACCCTCCGTATGAAGCGGCCAAAGGAGGCCGAAGCCAAAATTACACATTTTCGCTTACAGGGCCTGCTACCGCAAAATCAGACGCTGGCTCTGAATCTGAGCACCCGCACCTTATCCCTCCTTGCTGAAGGGCCACAGCAAATCATGGAGCAACAATTCAGCGCGAATGAGATGCGCATGATGATCCCGATTATAGAATCATTCCCCCACTACTGCCCTTACGAAGTGCTGTTGTCTTACATTTCAACCAACAATGTTACGCCCGCTTCTATCGCTCGCAGTCGCCAATGCTTGCAAGAGGCGTTAAGTTGTGGGACATGGCAACAAGAGCTAAGGCCAGTCCGGCGCGCGCTCTCATCCTTACGCAGCAAATTGCACAACTTCGATCTGGAAATTTCCACCATCCGTCAACGGGGGTGTAGCATCACAAGCCTGACCAGCCTACCAAGAAGCCTCACCCACTTCTAAGTCTGGCATCTCTACTGTGCCCCAGATTAGCTAATAATACCTAAGGAACCGGATAGGTTTATCCAGTTCCTTATTTTTGCATGTATAATAGTACTGCATAGACGCGGGTATCATTACCGCAAACTTGCGACTCTATTTTTCCCAAAAATAGATCATCATTCGCTGCAAAGTCGGTTATTAATTTCAGCAAAGTT
This sequence comes from Ktedonobacteraceae bacterium, assembly GCA_035650355.1. Taxonomy (GTDB): domain Bacteria; phylum Chloroflexota; class Ktedonobacteria; order Ktedonobacterales; family Ktedonobacteraceae; genus DASRHT01. Next base: position 3,562 of record DASRHT010000121.1, on the reverse strand, counting down.
AGCCCTCAAACAGCGATTTTTATTACCCGCTCAGGTATACTTGTGCATGGCATAAAAGCCAGATAGCGCGTGATCAGCCAGGAGGTTAAGGTTGTGTCTGTAGAGAAGAGTGAGAAGGACGCTTGTGTCCCTCAACTGGTGGCAAAGTGGGGAGCAATTACTCCTAATGCAATAGCAGTGGTAGAAGATGATCGGAGGCTTACTTACCAGGAACTTAATCAAGCTGCCAACCAGCTTGCCCATTATTTACAAACGCTTGGCGTGGGACCGGGGGTTCCCGTGGGCTTTTGCGTCGAGCGCGACTTGCATATTATCGTCGGCCTGCTTGCTATCCTTAAAGCCGGGGGCGCTTATGTCCCGCTCGATCCCACATATCCGGCAGAACGCCTGACCTTTATGCTGCAAGATTCTCAGACGCCAGTGCTGGTAACACAACAGCATCTTGCTGAGCAGCTTTCCCTTCAAGATGTTGCTGTTGTCTGCCTGGACCGCGACGCCTCCCTGCTGGCACAGCAGAGCGCGACAGATCCGGCATGTACAGCAACCGTCGAAGACCTTGCTTATATCATCTACACCTCTGGCTCTACCGGTCGCCCAAAGGGAGTAGAGATTACCCATAAAAGCCTGTTAAACCTGGTATGCTGGCACCAGCAAGCCTTCGGCGTGACGCCTGCCGACCGGGCAACGCAACTGACAAGCCCGGCCTTCGATGCGACCGGCTGGGAGCTCTGGCCCTATCTGACGGCAGGGGCCAGCATTTACATGCCTGGTGAAGATACTCGTACCGCACCAGCACACCTGCGCGATTGGCTGATCGATAACAAGATCACGATTACGTTCCTGCCCACAATGCTGGCCGAGAGCATGCTGGCGCTGGAGTGGCCGTCATCAACGCCTCTGCGTTTTATGCTGACCGGAGCCGATACCCTGCACCATTATCCCTCGCCTGCGATACCCTTCACCCTGGTCAACAATTATGGTCCCAGCGAGGCGACCGTACTGGTAACATCGGGGCCTGTGCCTCCAACTCCTGACGCCACAACGCCACCAACGATTGGCCGGCCCATCACAAACGCCCAGATCTACATCCTGGATGAACAATTGCGCCAGGTACCTGTCGATACTCCAGGCGAGCTACATATCGGAGGCATCTGCCTGGCTCGCGGGTATCTCAATCGGCCCGAACTGACCGCCGAAAAGTTCATCCCTAACCCCTTCAGCGCCGATCCTACCGCGCGCCTCTACAAAACCGGCGACCTGGCGCGTCTCCTGCCCGATGGACAAATAGCCTTTATGGGGCGCATCGATCACCAGGTCAAAATACGCGGCTATCGCATCGAACTGGATGAAATTATGGCCTCCCTGAATAATCACGAGGCGATCCAGACCAGCATCGTGACGGCACGCGAAGATGTTGCAGGCGATAAACGCCTGGTAGCCTATATTGTTTTGACGCCAGAGGCGCATGTAACGGTCAGTTCGTTGCGCGAAGCCCTGCTGACTCACCTGCCCGACTATATGGTACCGGCTACATTCGTGGTATTAGACACGTTACCGATAACGCCTAATGGGAAGATAGACCGGGCGGCGCTCTCGGTGCCGGATGAAACCAACATGCTGCGTGACGGCAGTATCGGCGAGCCCACGACTCCCACCGAAGAACGGCTGGCTACCATCGTGGCGCCATTGTTAGGCTTGCAGCAGATCGGCGTAGACGAGAATTTCTTTATGCTCGGGGGGCATTCGTTGCTGGGCACGCAGATTATTATGCATGTGACCACATCCTTCGGCGTCGAGTTGCCTTTGCGCACCTTGTTTGAAGCGCCAACAGTGCGCGAGCTGGCAGCGGAGATCGAACAACTCATCTTTGTTAAGATCAATGCCATGAGTGACGAGGAGATTTTACAGTTGTTAGAACAAGAACAAAATGCATAAAATTTCTGGTTTCAGATAGATGGAGAAAAGAAACAATGGCGGCTCATTCACAATCATCGCATGCACCGGGCAAGCAGGGAGCGCCCCTGAGCCTGTATCACCTGCTCGATCCCGAGGTTCTTGCCAATCCTTACCCTTTATATCATAAACTGCGCAGCGAGGACCCAATCCACTGGGACCCTTACCTGCACGCCTGGATCGTGACCCGTTACGCCGACGTGGTCACGGTATTTCAGCGTTTCTCTGCCAATCGTACCTACACGCCCGAACAATTAGAAACGCTGGGCCTCTCAGCCTTGAAGCCGCTGGGACAGGTGATGGTACATCAGATGCTTTTTCTGGACCCGCCAGACCACACGCGTATTCGCGGCCTGGCCTCTAAAGCCTTCACGCCCCGCCGCGTCGCGATATTGCGTTCCCACATTCAAGATATCACCAATAGTCTGCTGGATGCGATACAGGATAAAGGGGAGATGGATATCATTGCCGATCTCGCTTACCCTCTTCCCGCCATCGTCACGGCGGAGATGCTGGGCGTCCCGACCTCCGACTGGCAGCAGCTTACGGCCTGGTCTGCCGATTTCGCCCAGGTGCTCGGCAACTTCCAGCACAATCCCGATTACGCCTCAAAGGCGATTCGCAGCCTGGAAGAGATGGTGGTCTATTTCCGCTCAGCCATTCAGGAGCAGCGCAAACACCCGCGCGATGGGTTGATTAGCGCCTACCTGAATGCTGAGATCGACGGCGACCGCTTTACCGAGGAAGAGGTGATTGCGAACACGATTGTGACGATGGTCGGCGGTCAGGAAACCACGACGAACCTGATCGGCAACGGTCTGCTCTCTCTGCTGCGCCACCGCGACCAGATGGAGAAGCTTCGGACCGATCTGGCGCTTATTCCTTCAGCGGTCGAGGAGCTGCTGCGCTTCGAGAGCCCCAGTCAGCATACCGCCCGCTTAGCACCGGACGATGTGGAGCTGGGAGGGAAGAAGATTCGCAAGCGTCAGGCGGTTATCGCGGTAATGGGAGCCGCCAACCGCGATCCAGAGCGATTTGCCGATCCCGACCGGCTGGATGTAGAACGGCAGGATAACCGCCACGTTGCTTTTGCCTGGGCCAGCCATTTCTGCTTTGGCGCGCCTCTTGCTCGCATCGAGGGCCAGGTTGCCTTTGAATCCGTTTTGCGCCGCATGCCCAATCTTGCGCTCAAACCCGAGCCGATCACATGGCGCGCAAACTTAGGATTACGCGGACTTACTGCGTTACCTGTCTCATTTTAGCATTTCACGTTCTTCGATCTATGCAGCATAAGGGGCAGCAGTAATTGCCGGATACATCTGAACTTTCGGAAGCCAGGAAAGCCCTGCTCGCCAGGTATTTGCGCGGAGAAGCGGCAGCTCAGGCCAAAACTGTAGAGAAGGCTATCCCCAAAAGGAGAGCGGGCATGCCCCTTCCCCTCTCTTTCGGGCAACAACAGCTCTGGGTGCTCTCCCAGTTGATAGCTGATACGCCGGTTTACAACGAGTGTGTCACTATCTACCTGCCCGGCGCTCTTACAATTGCCGCGCTGGAGCAGAGCCTGAACGAGATTATCAGGCGTCATGAAGCCTGGCGCACGACCTTTCCT
>DASRHT010000120.1:0-18945 GCA_035650355.1 Ktedonobacteraceae bacterium | reverse complement strand
TTTGGTCATTGGCTGGATCTGCATGGGGTTCCTCCTTCTGCTTGCTGCCAACCTCTCATGCTCTTCGTCGTTTTTCCTCCTGACCAGTGTATCACACCGGAGCCTCTGCTCCGATGGGCTTACTTGTGGGTAATTGTCAGGGCAAGCGCGAGGCCCCCTCATCCACCGCCGCCTATCCCCTTGCCCCTACCGTTCCTCTTCGTGATCATCTGTGCCGCAGCCTTTTTGCATCGCCAGGGTTCTCTGATGGTGTCGGTATCTGTTCCCCTATGTCACATCTTAGGCCGATCAATCCAAACGGGATTGACCATGTTGGGCCGGAGGCGTAGGGGCAAGGGGCGGTGGACGGGCCTGGGTGGGGGCCTCGCGCTTGCCCTGGAATGGGATGATGTGATGAGGCTGAGGCGGACGCGATGAATTGCGTCGCCACCGGGTGGCATGGGTGGCAGGAGCATTATGTTATTTCGGGGAGGGGCGGGGGCAGGCGCGAGGCGCTGCCCCTACCGGTTGGGCTAAAATCCTAGTACGTAGGATGGTTTGGTGGGGAAGAGGGTTTTGAGCAGCGTTGCTGTGTTGTTGTTTGCCCAGACATCGGGAAAGATCTGGCGCAGCTCGTCCAGGCTGCGATAGCCGAAGATGAGCTGGAGAAAGACCAGCGGCGGGAAACCGGCTCCGGCGTTGGAGTCGTGGATGGGTAGCTCCCAGTTTTCAGCCGTTGTCAGGCGTCCGTTGTCAAAGACCATTCGCAGGCCGCTGCGGTAGAGGTCGATTTTCAGCTCTCCTGTATAGCCCGCCAGGATGGAGCTGCTTAAACGCCTCTCCAGGACTGGCGCAATATGCTGGAGAAATGCAGGCACATTGGCTACCCGTATATACCAGGCGTAGTCAGGCTGGTGGAAAGGGGCCAGCTCCTCCCCTAACGCCTCATAAACGGGATGAGAGCGGTAGAGATAGAAGCCGATCTCCCTTAACGGTTCCGCATCAGGGGTGCGGGTTGGCATTTGCAGCCCGTAAGCCTGCAAAGCGCGTAATACCGATGGCATCATGGCTTGCAAATTGACGCCGGGAAGCACTTCAAAGATCCCAATGCCCAGTTCGCGTCCTTGCCGTGCCGCGCTGTTTTGCAGAAAGCCCTTTGGTGCGCCGCTGGCATCAACGATCATCTGAACGTGCGCGCCCCTGTCAGTTTCAGAATTGTTGTGCCACTCTTCGATTTCGTAGCGCCAGTAACGTTCGGGTATATTGTGCCAGACCATGCTGGTCGAGCGACGGCTGTTGTAGGCTTCCATGATCAGCGGAAGATCCTCGACTGTGGCCGTACGCAAGGTATATGGTTCGGGCTCTCCCTCCTTTGCTTTGGGAATGATTGAGAGGTAAGTGACGCGTTTCCCTTCCAGGTCCAGCACGTATTCATAGCCGAACTGGCGATAGAAGTAGGGAATGCCGGTGATCGCCTGGACAAGATGTCCTTCGGTTTCGCTGCGAGCGTGGATCGTCTCGAATAACGCTCGTATCAGGCCACGACGGCGATAGGTGGGATCGCTGGCAACGATCTCGGGGCGACCGACGCCAAAGGGGATGCCTTCGTATGTCCACTCGTGCCGCCACAGGCAGGTGCAGGCAATAATCGGGTTGCCCTCTTTACGCGTATCCTCGATAATGGCGTAGTCAGTAGGATTCATCCAGGGATGGTGTCCGCTCATCAGCCGACGTACAAAATTCATCAAGTTCGTGTTCTGCGGATCGGCGGCGCCCTCACGGAAAACTTGACCGCATAACTGCGCGATATGTTCCGTATCATCCTGTGTGGACCAGCGCAGTACGAGACCATCGCCTAAATCGCGTTGATAGTGCATATCTGCGGCTTCTCTGATTGTCTGCATGGTTGTTCCTTCCTCATTGTTGTGTGCATCAAACTAACAGGCATAGTGGTATGGCAATGGGGCCAAAAGCCCATAAAAAATCGTGGGATGCTCTACCTGCCCACGATTCTGGAGAGTTGTTTTGCGTTATTAAGCGTCAGATGAAAGAGACATTCTGCGCGTATCGCCAGGCTTTCCAGAATTTGGGCGCAGTGAGGCCCTGGGCCGGGAGCGGCTCTGTGTCGGGGATAGTCATCGTCGATGTAAGGAGCAAGGCCGCGACCATACCAGGCACGAAAAGTTTCCAGACACAATGTGGTAGAGGCTGACGAGAGCTAGTATGCCACATACTGGAAACCTCCTTATGGTTTGATCGCGCGAGAAGTGGTATAATTACGTGTAACTGGTACAACTATACCGGGTCTCCAGAGGCTTTGTCAAGGTTTTACGGTATCGCCTCACTGAAGAGCTAAAAGGTGCCAGAGGCAATTGACATCGTCCGCATGACCCTCTATACTAAAACAGGCCAAAAAAGAACTTCGCTGCTATGTACTCATCTCTACATAGCATGCCAAGAGGAGGATATCAAGGACAATGACCTACGTAATCACCCAGCCGTGCATTGGCGTGAAGGATGCATCTTGTGTGGATGTTTGCCCTGTCGATTGTATTCATCCATCGTCCAATGAGCCGGGCTTTGAAGAAGCAGAGCAGTTGTATATCAATCCCGATGAGTGTATTGACTGCGGAGCATGCGAGCCTGCCTGCCCGGTGACAGCGATTTTTGAGGAATCCGCAGTGCCCGACGAGTGGCAGAGCTATATTAAGATCAACGCAGATTTCTTTAAGGGCGAGTAGTAGTGCGCGCGGCTACAGTGTAACCTGATCATATCTCATCGATTGTGTGCGCCTTCCATCGATGTAACTGTAGGGGTAAGCAGTTTCTTTTACGATTTCTTTAAGAATTCTCGGTATTCCGCACTCCAACGCTCCCACGATGAATCGGGGAGCTACTGCGATAGCTTCGCTCAGGAGTGTGGCAAGGAAGAACAAGCTTGCCCCATGTTGTATATTTTTGTCGCGAAGGCTTGTGATATAATACCTGTGCTGTGTCAACATATTCATAAATTTGGAGTGGACCTCTATGCCAATAACCCGACGTAAACGTGCCAATCCACCCGATCAGCCAGAAGAGAATAACAATCATCTCGCGGATCAAAGTGAAAACGCCAACGCCGCGGAGGCACTCGCGGCAGAACAGCCTGCTGAGGTTGTGGAACAAGCAGAAGTAGAGGAGAATGCGAATCCTGTTCCCCCTGCTGTCGGTCGTACAGAAAATAATGCCTTTCAGCCAGTCGTGCCTGTGGCGGCTCCAGTCGCTAATGGTGATCGTGTAGGACGGGTGGATTATGCCCCAACAATTGAGGGCGGGCGTCGTACCGCGCGCGGAGAGCTTTTCCGCCGCCCCCCACAGCCACCGACCCCCATTTCTACCATGCCCAGCATGCCCGCCAGTCAGGCAATGACTTCGCCCCCTTTGCAAGCTCCTTCCCATGAAATTAAGTTACCACTGGGTGCAAGACCGGGGGATGCAACTGGAGATCAATTGCATCTTGCCTATAATCCTGGCTACACTGGAGCGGATGAGGCGCGCAGCATCTTGCTGCATAAGCTGGCTAATGAGAGCAAAAGCGGAGGGCGCGGTCGGTGCTGGAGCTGTGGCTCGCTGGCAATCGCTTATGACTGCTGGAATACCCGCAACAAGACGTTTGGTGAGTTTGGCGTTGCGTTTTGCGAAATTTGTGGCGTCTGGAGCGTTATGTAACCTTATCGATGGTCTCTGTGCTATCTCATATGCGAAGAGAGGATGGACATGGTAACGGGTCAGGAGGGAACCGCCCCCTTCTTCTGTCCACGCTGTGGCGGTCCAATGTATAAGCCTGCCGGTAGCTCTTTTTACTGGCACGCCACCGGCAATCACCCACCCTGTAGCATCACAAATGTTGCTGAGGTTCTCAAAATCGAAGAGCCCGCTCCTGAAGACACTTCCGAGGAACAGCCAAAGGGGCAGCCAAAGAAGAAGCATTGATAACTTCTCTTTTGCCCCTATGAATATAATCAGGACTCGCAGGAGGAAGCGGAGGAGGATGAATATCGTCTGATATTGTCGCATCTCATCTCGTCGGCAGCAAGTTTTTATACGTTTATATGGATGGGTGAGTAGATGGATAGGGGTGCAACTCGTGGCTGTCACCCTGCGTATATACTGGTGAGAAGTCCTTTCTGGCAACAAATGCTAGAGCAGGATCTGTTTGCTAGCTTGTACATGAGGTTTGCAGATGTTCTATCAGAGAAATAACGGCCCTTTCGGGCAAAGAAATATGTTTAGCTCGCGCTACCAATACCAGACGTTGCCTTACGGGTACGAGGGAGCGCAGGCCAGCGGTCTGATCGGGAAGGTCATGGGCCTGCTGGCGTTCTCTTTCCTATTTGCCGCCATCGGCTCTTTTGTGGGCCTGACCACGATACAACTGACTTTCGGTAGCTATTGGATTGTCGCCATTGCCGGTCTGGTGGTGCTGATCGCCTTGAACCTTCTCATTCAGGTATCCGGGCTTAATCTGATCCTGCTCTACCTGTTCACGTTCCTGGAGGGCCTGGCTCTTTCGCCTCTCCTCAGCTTTTACACGCAGAGTTACCCCAATATTCTGGGAGAAGCGTTCTTGATGACGGCGATTACCGCGTTCGGCCTGGCGATGTATGCCTGGACGACGAAACGCGATTTTACGCGCATCGGGGATTATCTTTTCTTCGGGGTCATCCTGCTGCTGGTCGCCGGTATCATCAGCATCTTCTTCCATAGTACTTTCTTCGCATTTCTTATCTCGGTTGCTGGCATTGGTATCTTTTCCGCCTACGTGCTGTTCTATGTGCAGCGCGCCAAATATATGGCTGATACGTTGCCCAATGCCATTGGCTTGACGGTGTCGCTCTTTATTACCGTGTTAAACCTTTTCCTCTACATTTTGCAGTTGCTCACAATCCTGCAAGGGGGAAATCGTCGGCGCTAGTCACTTTCATTCTCCTGCCCACAGCGCGTATACTGAGAGGGGGCAGAACTGGAATAGAAATAATCACAGTTTTGTTCTTCTCTAATAGAGGAAGTACGTAGTATTCCAGTGCAGGCGCTAGCCCACCGGAAGAACAGATAGAAGCTATCTGACTGGGAAAGTGAGTAAAGAGAATTATGGATACAACTGCCAACCTGTTCCATGTTGGCGATCAGGATTTTGAAGCAAAGGTGCTGAAGTCCAGTAAACCGGTGATCGTTGATTTCTGGGCTGCCTGGTGTGGTCCTTGCCGCGCAATCGCGCCTGTCTTCGAGCGGTTAAGCGATGAGTATACGGGTAAGCTGGCTTTTGCCAAAATGGATATAGAGGAGCATCCCTCTACTCCAGTTCGCTACGGGATACAGGCGATCCCGACGTTGCTGATTTTCAAAGATGGGAAGGCCGTTGGTCGCCTGCTGGGGCCGCATCCTTCTCAGCTCAAGCGTGAGATTGACCGGTTGCTGGCTGAAAACGGCATTCCGGTCGCTTAAAAAAACGGTAAGTGGCCTGGCGCTCGAAAAAGATCCAGGTCACTTCTATTTGGTGCCAATCCCTACTCGACGTTTCTTTCTTTTTGTGGTATATTTTCCCGTATTATACCCATTCTTTTTTCTGTTGTCTGGACATAAGGGGAACCGTATATGCCAACTTTAGAACGCTCGAATCCTCTTCCGCTGTACTATCAGTTGAAGGAAGTGCTGAAGCAGCAGATCCGGCAGGGTCATCTTGCTCCCCACACTTCCATTCCGTCCGAGCCGGAGCTGGTCGCTCAGTATCATGTGAGCCGGGCCACCGTTCGGCAGGCGTTGACCGAACTGGTGCATGAGGGGCTGTTATATCGTCAGCATGGGCGTGGGACATTTGTGTGTGAACCGCGCGTGCAACAGCACTCGATCAGCGAACTGAATAGTTTTACCGGCGAACTACGCCGGCGCGGAAAGCGCCCGGGGGGCATGTTGATCGTTAGCGAACTGGTGCGAGGCTCGCAGACGGTGCGCGAACAATTACGTTTAACCGACGAAGAGCAAGTTGTTCGCCTGGAGCGCATTCGCACCGCTGATGGCACGCCCGTAGCCTACGAGATCGACTACCTGCCCTACCCGCGCGCCAATACTATTTATCAGCAGGCTAAAGAGGTCGCCGAAGGCTCGCTTTTCAGCCTGATGGCAAGCGAAGGGCTTCATCCCTACATTATTGAGCAATCCTTCAGGGGGGATTGCGCTTCTCCTCGCGAGACCGAGCTGTTGCGCCTTCCCGCCGGCGAGTCTGGTCTCCGGCTCGTTTGCACGATCTTCGATGAGACCGGCGCTCCTATTGAGTATACCGAAGCTTTCTATCCCGGGAGCCGCTACGACTTCGCCCTCACGCTACGCGCGTCAAGATGAAGCCTTTTTGCAGGCTGGCAGGGTTGCTCTAACCCGCCAGCCTCTTCGTGGTTCTGGCTCCTCCGGTCAGGTGGAATGGGCTTGCAGACAAGCCTGGATATCTGCAATGGCTTGAGAGGTTTTAGCTGGCTTGTCAAGAGATGTGTGGTATAGGAGTCTTTTCAACTCCCGTGAATACTTCTTTCTTTCGTGAAGGCATAGCGTAAAATCTCAGTGCGGTTTGTTAAGCCCAGTGCCCTGGCTTCTTTAATCCACTCGGACATCTCATATTTGTTGCGGAAGAGCCGATCACCACAGAAGATGTTACGCCGTTTAAAGGGAGCCGGTGTCGTCCTGATGCGCATCTGGCGTACTTGTTCTTCTGGGGTAGCTTGTAGGAGGTCTTCTAACTCGCCGTACCAGGGCTCTGGAAGGACGTAACGTAGATGATGGACCCATGCGGGACAGGGGATATCGTAAAGACTGCTAAGATATTCGGCAGTAGCGGCGCAAAAGGCCCCCCAGTGTTGGGTATGTGGGGTGTCCTGCTCTGGCTGTATGAGTGGCTCGCTGATAAGGTCGAAGCGTCTCTCCTTTGCATAGCCATACCAGGCATTCATAAAGTTGCCGAGCGCCGTCCAGGGACGCGTTCCCACACAAATCTGGCTATAGGCCCATGTTAGTGTCTGGTCGCCGCTGCGTTCTTCAAACATGCTGATCACCCCTTTTTTGTATTATAACAGACCAATGGGCTATTATAACAGGCCGATGGACGTCAGGTTTCCCTCTAGATCGCAGATTTCGTATAACTCTTCTGGATGTTCAATATAGGTATGAACGAGCGCGCGTGCTTGTTCTTTTGTACGAATCTGTAGATAGTTACAGAGATATTGAGCATCGGTAAGATCCTTGTCGCGTGTGGAGATAAGTTTGACGGCGAGGATGTATTCAGCATTTGGTATGTGAATTTCCAGAGGCCCAAAGTTTCGCCACGGATGCCCTTCTGGAATAGGGCCAAGAGTTGCAAGGAGTTCGGCAGCATCAGCATTGAGCCACTTATTGTTTAGATCCCTTTGGTGCTTTCTTGCTATTGCTTGCGTGGTACTCATAAGGAGGTCGCGCTGGAGTTGCTCCTTATCTAAGAAAAGTACGTCTATATCGTCTGTGGGACGGTTGTTCATTTTGGCGAACAGGAGCATATAAGCACCGCCTACCATGAGAACATGTATAGGTTTTTGTAAGCCTTGATTAGCTAGCTCTTGCCCAAGTTGCGTAAGATATTTCTCAATGTCTTTTGCTTGCATTTTGCATCCAGAGAGTAAGTAAAACAGATTCTGGAGTGAGTATAGCATATGTCGGTAATCAGATGTTTATAGTTTTGTTCAAGTACTTTTTAAGCTTTAAGATCCCGCAACAGCTTCTTCAACCCCCGCTGATAAGCATCATGCTCCTTCCAGCGCGTAAAATCGCCAATATGACGCGTCTGACTGATGTGCGCGGCCCATGCTTGCGTGGTGCGCTCGACGGCATCATCCAGCCTAATCGGAAAGAGCACGCTTTTATTGTGCCGACGCTCTTTTTCTAGAGCAGATTCTACTTCCGCCTCCATCCAGGAACTCATAACCGAGTGTCGGGAAAGTACCAGCAGCAATTTATCATATATGCGGATAGACTCATCGATACGCTGCCTGATTCTGTCCCCGATTTTCATATCTTCAGGAGCATACCAGCAGCGCACATTGTTGCTTTGCAAATCGGCATAGAGCCGTGTGGCAAAGTCCTGGTCTTTGCTTGAATAACTGATGAAGCAGGTGTAGTACTGGATAGGGCGCTGAGTTAGAGAGCGGGCGTATTCTATGAAACTATCACTGAGTCCAGCACCGCGAAGGAAAATTTCGGGAATGGTGCCTTCCGAATGTAGGAGGGTGTCGATTCCGACTGTCGATGGCCCTATATGCCGTACTGTTTCTAACCCTTTTACTCCTCGAAGATCGACATTCCCGAAAATGGTCTGCTCTACGATGGCCTTGCTAATGTCTACTCCGTCGAGGTATGCTCCAAAGAAGTTGGCTCTGTAAAGGTCAGTATTGATGAGGAAGGCCCTGTTGAGATAGGCATAGCTGAGATTGGCAGATCTAAGTTTTGCTCCACTAAGATGCGCATCCCTAAGGTCGGCTTCGCTTAAATTAGTATGGTTGAGGTAGGTGTGGCTGAGGTTAGCATGGCTAAGATTAGCATAGTTGAGGAATGCTCCGCTAAGGAATGCCCCACTGAGATTAGTATGGCTGAGATCGGCCCGGCTGAAATTGGCAGAGTCGAGAAATGCTTTACCGAGATGAGCGTGACTGAGGTTGGCATGACTGAAGTTAATACCGGAGGCGAGGTCATGGCTAAGGAATGCTTCACTAAAAACAGCCTGGCTAAGGTCAGCACCTCTGAGATCGGCAGAACTGAGGTCAGCTTTTGTCTCAGGATGCTCTTTTCTCCACGCATTCCAAACCTCCACACCTTGCCTGATCAATTCAAGCTGTTCCTGATTTGCCATATGCTCTTATCCCTCCAATTACTACTTTTCTATATAGACGTGTATGTGCTCGAAAAATCAACCAGGATGCATGCTGTCTCTTCATTATTCTTGATATGGCTTCTTGTTGGCATTATCTGGCATTCTTTTTTGAGATGTCGTCGTAGTTCTCTGCCTCGCGGCACTGGTATCTCAGTAGCGACCAGCTTCAGCGCGTCCAATTTATTGTCCTCCTTTGCCTCTGCTCGCCGATGGCTCCAACGTGCTTCCTCGAATCAAATAAGCGATGTGTCTAACGGTTTTTTCGGTTATTTTGATAGACTATGGTAATAAAGGAAATAGGATAATATGGGAAAAGGTGATAAATCAGACGCGCTGAAGCTGGTCGCTACCGAGGCAATATTGCTGTCGGAGGAGAGGATGTTGTCGTAGAGGTAGCACAGCGCAGCTAATGTGAAGCGGGACGGACTGTAAAACTGGATGCAGTCAACCCCGTCGCCACTAGGGGGGCGCGTCTTTTCTATCGGGGAGGGGGTATCAATTGGGGATAGTAAAAGATTGTTTATAGTGAAGGTAGGTGCTATACTACGCAGGGAATTTTGATGCCTTCTTGAAGAGACACAAATGAGAATAGAATGAGGAGAATAGGCATATGGATGAGACACAGGACGGACAGAATACCGCGAATAATAATAATGCGATCCCGGTTCATTTTGTGAGCCGCCAGGAGCAGGCTTGGACCGATAAAGGCAATGCCGCTGCGCAGCAGGGGAACTATGAAGAGGCCGTTGAGGCGTTTCAGGAGGCTGTAACAAGTAATCCAACGGATGCGCGCGCGCGCTATAATCTGGCCCTGGCTCAACAGTATCTCGGCGATGTCGAGATGGCGGTTGCTGGCTATCGGCGCGCTATCGATCTGGACCCGGAGCTGGTCGATGCCTATATCAATCTTGGCAACCTCTACGGCGAACTGGGGATGCACGAGGAATCGCTGGAGACGTTCCAGCAGGCTCTGGAACTGGACCCTGAGAATGATGAGCTGTATTTGAGTGTGGGCGATGCGTACCGGCTCCAGAACCTGTATCAGGATGCTATTCAGGCATACCGCCAGGCGTTGATCATCAACCCGGAAAATACGACCACCTCCAGCAATCTCACCGATGCGCGCGAACGAGTGAACGATCAATGGCGGCGCGTGATGGAGCAGGAGCGCCATATCGATAGCGATCCTTCCGATCCGGCACGCTACGCGGAACTTGCCAGCATCTATCTGGATATGCACCGCTACGATGATGCACTCTCGACCGCGAACCAGATGCTCTCGCTTGACCCCGAAGGGCGTACCGGCTACGATGTGCTGGCCTCGGTCTATGAGATGATGGGGGAGCGCGATCAGGCAGCCGAAAGCTATGCCCGTATCGTCGAAGTAGAACCAGATGACGCGGAAGCCTGGGAACATCTTGGCACCTGGCGCTCCCTGCAAGGGCGCAACGACGAGGCTACTACAGCCTACCAGCGCGCTCTACAGCTCGATCCGCAGCGTACCACGACCCGCTTTAGCCTGGCTGAGACATACCTTGAGTCCGAACAGTACGATGATGCTCTCTCCCTGTATAAAGGACTTGTGGATGGAGCTGAGAAAGAGATGCTGTCGGATGATGACATTGCCGCAGCTTACGCGGGCCTGGCCGACACGTACAACTCGCTGGAACGCTATGATGAGGCCATTGCAACCAGCCAGACGCTGCTGGAGCGTTTCCCCGACGACCCGGAGGGATATTACCAGCTCGCCACCGCCTATGATGCTCTTGGTCGCTACGATGAGGCCATCGAGAATTATCAGAACGCCGTTGATAGCGATCCGCTGAACGCGGATTACTACAATGATCTCGCGGATACCCTGCGCGAGGTGAAACGCTATGACGAGGCGCTGGACGTGGCGCAGCAGGCGATTGCGATGGACCCCTCGATGATCCTGGCGTATGAAACGCTGGCGCAAATCTATGAAGAGACCGGTCGCTCCGACGAGGCCGCCGAGGCAATGAGCCAGGCCAACGCTTTGAGGGCCGTCAGCGAGGCGTAGCCCTCAGTACGATGACCTCTGGCTCGATCATCCGCCCCTGGCACCATCTCAATGTATGCCAGGGGCGGATGATTTTCGTATAGCCATAACTCTTTAACTGGAATGCTAGAGCGACCGTGTTTGCCTCCTGGCATTCCTGATTACGCGATTTTTTGTCTCTGCCGCGCCACCACTGTGGCGATAGCCAGCGAAATCGCAAATGTCGCTACCCCGATGATCAGAGCAATGAGAAATGGTCCTGTTTCAAAGCCGTTGTGAAACATCGAGTAAAACATGTAATACATAGGGAGGGCGATGAGAGCAGCGAGTAAGCTGCCATAAGCGCGTTTGCCCATAGATGCGTAAGATTCCTTTCTGCACTGAAATATTCTGTACCAGGGAGAGGGCAACCGCAAGGGATTGCCCCTACAGGCGTGAAAGACTCCTTTCGGCACTGAAATGTTCTGTATCAGACACTTTTCTTGTTCTCAATTACAGCAGAAAAGGGCAAGGCATGTCATCCATCGTTCGTCTCTTTTGAGAGGACCAAAGAGCGGAGATGTAGCCTCAACCATCTGGTGGATGGTTTTTCTCCACTCTTCTGGTATACTACGAACATATGAGGATGAGAGATAAGTAGATAACGTATCACGCAATTTCCTTAGAGAACTGCAGATAGTACACAATGTTTTTCGCTTCTTTTATGCTTGCATGGAGAACAAGGCGTGCCTATCGTGTTGGAGCGTGGCACGCGCAAGGGAGCACCGGTCTGGATGAATGACAGCTCTCAAACGTCGTCCGCGGCAGCGATGCACCAGCAAACATGGCAGTCCTGGGGGCTGTTCTGGCATGGCCTCTTTTATGTCTCGCTGCTGATTGCAACAGGTCTGGCTATTACGGTCATTCCGCGTTCCTGGCAGGAATTGAGCGTGATTATGGGATGCGCCTTGTTGCTAGGCATCTGGTATATGCCCTATCTCTTCATTTCAGCCCAGACCTTTCGCCAACATCCCTGGCGTACCCTCAGCTATATGAGCCTCGGCTGGGCGCTCTGGTTGGCGTTAATTACCCAGGACTCTGACTATTTATTCGTCCTTTTCGGTCTCTATCCGCAGGTGTCAGTCTTCTTGCCTTTCCCCTGGAGCCTTGTCGGTGGCGTTGTCTTACTGGCGCTCTCGCTCTGGCAGCAACTGCCGGATCTGGGAAATGGGGGCGGGATAGTTTTCTTTTTCATCCTTAGCAGTGGGGTCATCGGGATCTGCTGGATGCTTTTCCTCAACTCAACGTTCTCGCATAATAGCAAACAGGCGCATCTGATCGCGCAATTGCAGGCCGCACGCCGAGAACTGGCTCAGGCTGAGCGCCTGGCCGGCGTCATGCAGGAACGACAACGCCTCGCCGCCAATATCCACGATACGGTGGCCCAGGGCTTTGCCAGCATTGTGATGGCTCTTGAGAGCGCAAACATGTCCTTGCTCGCCAATGACGAAAGCATCAGGCCCATGCTGGAGCGCATTGATAGGATTGCGCGCGAGAGCCTGGCGGAGACACGCGCGCTGCTCTGGGCCTTGCAGCCGGAGGTGTTTGAGCGCGCGTCGCTGCCCGAATTTCTGCTTGCTCTGGCGACTCGCTGGAGCGAAGAGCATGGGATTACGGTGCAGACGATGATTACAGGCGAGGTGGTTGCTTTGCGCCCTGAAATCGAGGTGACGCTATTGCGCGCTGCCCAGGAGGCGCTGGCTAATGTGTGGAAACACGCTCAGGCCAGCTCGGTTGTTCTCACTCTGTCATATATGGATGAGATGGTAGTACTAGATGTACAGGACGACGGGAGGGGCTTTGAGGCGCAGCCCGTGCTTGCCACAGCACGCGCCCAATCCACTGGGGGATTTGGGTTGCCTGCACTGCGCGAACGCGCGGAACAGCAGGGAGGAACATTGACCATTGAGAGCGAGCCAGGTGAAGGGACAACCGTCGCTCTCACCATACCTGCGATCCCGACAGGGCCACAGCAAGAGATTCAGGAGGAACAGTGATGAGTCAGATTCGCCTGGTAATCGCCGATGACCATCCGGTTGTCCGCGCGGGTTTGCACACAATGCTCAGCAATCAGCCCGATTTCCTGCTGGTCGGGGAGGCCAGCACCGGTTCCGAAGCGGTGGAGCAGGTGGTCAGGCTATGTCCTGATGTGGTGCTGATGGATCTGCGCTTGCCCGGGCTGGATGGAGCGGAGGCAACCGCGCAGATTCGTGCTCATCGGCTGACGACAGCCGTGCTTATTCTCACAACGTATGAAAGTACGGTCGATATTTTGCGGGCCATCGAGGCTGGCGCGACTGGCTATTTGCTCAAAGACGCTCAGAGCGAGGAACTGGTGGCAGCTATTCGGGCGGTGGCTCAAGGGAAGGCCGTGCTGGCGCCGAATGTGGCGACCCGCCTGGTTCATCAGGTGGGCAGACCGGCTCAGAAGGCGCTCAGCGCGCGCGAACTGGAGGTGCTGATGTTGGTCGCACAGGGGGCAAGCAACAAAGAGATTGCCCGCACCCTCCACTTGAGCGAGGCAACGGTCAAGTCCCATCTGCTGCACCTTTTTAGCAAGCTGGAGGTATCTGATCGCACAGCCGCAGTCACAGTGGCGCTGGAACGCAAGCTGCTGCGCCTGGATGAAAGTTCGGCTAAGCGCCTGCCCTGAAAGAGGATTATTGCCCCTGCCGCTTTTCTACCATCTCAATGAATTCCTCCAGGTCGCTCAGACGCTGCTGGATGTGATCGTAGAGGATGTTGTGGTTGAGCGTGCCGGGATCGTGGACCAGCGCGTCCCGCAGGTTTGTTAGCACTTCCAGGCGGTAGGCGAGGGAGCGCGGGATGATATTTTGCGCTGCTACGATGCTCAACAGCTCGTGATAGGCTTCTGGACGGCGCAGCCCGAAGGAGGCGACCAGGGTGCCACAGATATGCAGGCATGCCTCGATTGCCAGTTGCAGGTAGCGTTCCGCCAGTCCATAGACGCGATAATCGGCAAGAAACTCTTCCCGCTGTGTCTTCCCCACGTCGCGTAAAATGTTCACGGCATCATGCAGTTGTTTCACCTGGCGCTGCACCAGCTCTTTATCGATGGGCAGCATCTGGCTGTGAAGGCGTCGGCCCAGCGCCTGATTCTGGATATCGTCGAACTTCTTAAAATCCAGGTAGTCCATGACCGCTTTTGTCTCAAACGAGACGCGCTGCTTCTCGTCGCGGCTGTAGAGGATCTGCCCGTATTTAATCACTTGCAGCTTCAGTAGGAGCGACGCCTGGTTCAAGATCATCACATCGATGCTATCGGATTCTAAGCGTTTTGCCAGCTCGCTAAAGAAGTAGAGTTGGTAATCAAGGAACTGGTCAGACTTAATCTGGTCCATCAGCAGAATGGCGATATCGATACCTGTGAGTTGACCAAACGAGGCGCGATTTGACAGGGTACCGGCAAGGTAGGCAGCGTTAACCGGAGTTTGCGCAAAGAGCTGATTCAGTTGAGCCTGTCGCTCGAATAAGTTCATCAACGACCTCCGAGAAGATCCTGGACTTATCCCATGCAAAGGTACGTTTACAGTTATTCTTATAGTAACTATACCATAAAAAGCGTCAGCCCTCCACCCATTCCTCTCCCGTAATTGCTACCTCTTTTTTCCAGATCGGTACGGTCGTTTTAAGCGTATCGATAATGTAGCGGCAAGCGTCGAACGCTTCGGCGCGGTGCGGACTGGCTACCACAATAATGACGCTGGCCTCGCCAATTTCGAGCCGTCCAAAACGGTGTGCCACCGCGACTCGCTCCACTCCCCAGCGTTGTTGGGCTTCATTGATGATTGTGCGGATCTGCTGCTCGGCCATCTCCTCGTATACGTCGTATTCCAGGTAGCGTATCTGTTTGCCTCTGGCATGGTCGCGCACGACGCCCTCGAAGACGACAATGCCGCCCACGCTGGCATGGCTCACGGCGGCTACCAGGGCATCACGATCAAGTGGGTCTCGCGTCAGTTGAATAATTGGTTCCATCTCTGCTACACCTTTTTTTACCTTCCGCCGCCTATCGGGGGGATAAACACCAGCTCATCCTGCTCATGCAACACCGTTGCCGCAGGAACGTAGCTGCGATTAACTGCGCACTTGCAGCGTGCTATCACCGGTTGCAACCGCGGGCAACGTGCAAGCAATGTAGCCTGTACATCCTCAACGGTTGCGCCCTCCGGCACCATCAGTATTTCCTCGCTCTGTCCTATGATTTCTTTAAAGGAGGCGAAATAACGTAAATGTATCTTCATCGGAAGTTCTATGCAATCCTTTATTGGTCGCTGCTCTGACCTTTTACTTATGCTGCTTGACGGTCGGAGCGGTGGGACAAGCCGCCTGATTATGCTCTTCTTTCTCTTACCATATCACATTCGTCAATCGCTGCGCATCGTCTAAACGACCGGTGTATTTTCGCGCCTCTCAGGGTATGCTTGAGCATGGTGAATATCTTGAAGCCTGATTGATAGCGGAGGAGAAGCACACAATGACCGGATCAACGCAGCCCGAAGCCAGCTTCGTTGAAGTAAATGGTACGCAATTGTATTATGAGGTGCTCGGCGAAGGCCACCCTCTGGTGCTCATCCACGGTGGATACATGGATAGGAGAATGTGGGATGACCAGTTCCATGCCTTTGCTCGACACTATCGTGTGATTCGCTATGATGTCCGCGGCTTTGGTAAGTCGAAGCTTCCTTCAGTGCCTTATGCCGATAGACAGGACCTCTACACTTTGCTGAACTATCTGGGCGTTGAAAAGACGTATCTTCTCGGCCTATCTCTGGGAGGAGTCATTGCCCTTGACTTTACCCTTGAGCATCCCGCTATGGTGGATGCGCTGATCCTTGTTGGCTCGCCCGTTCCCGGCTTCCCCATCGAATTACTCTACACAGAAGAACAGCTAGAGCAACTGCGGTCACGCTGGGCGGCCTTTGAAAAAGCCAGGCAAGAGCGCGATCTCCCTGCGATGGTGGATGCCCTGATGCAAGACCCAACGCTGGTTCCTTCTCCAAATTATCCAGTCGCACGCCAGCGGGTGCGTGACAATTTATCGGAGTACTCGTTTGCCTGGGTGCTCGACCCTGCTCCCAGACAAGACCTCGAACCGCCAGCGTATCAAAGACTCGCCGAAATTCATACGCCCACACTGATCATCCTGGGCGCACAGGACGACCCGCGACTCTTCAAGGATGCGGACAAGCTCGAACGAGATATCCTGGACGCCAGCCGGGTGACGATTGCCGAAACCCATCATATGCCCAACATGGAGAGGCCCGAGGAATTCAACGCCATCGTTCTGGATTTCCTGGAGAAGCTGTGAGGCATTTTCACCTTCCCGGTAAGCGAACGCCAGTTTTCGCGAGATAGCGTAGCCCGTTGAAGAGGCTTTGACAGGCACTAGCCCGGGAAATCAGCCGGGATGCCGTGCATGCCGAGAATGAGCGAGAGTTCGCCGCCGTGGTGCAGGTCATGCTCCATTACATGCCAGACGACCCAGGCGCGCGACACATCGACCTGTTTGCCGTCCCAATTGTCAGGGAAGGTTTGTCGCATAGCGTCGGGACTCCAGCGCGCCAGACAATGCGCCATAAATTGCCAGGTGCGGTTAAGGCCCTGAACCAGTTCGGTGGCAGATGGGATGGGCGCTCCCAGCTCCAGCGCGGCCTCGTTCCAATCCGCGTACACCTTCATCTCCTCGCCGCCGTCTTCGCCCAGGAAATCGGTGAACCAGTGGACACGACAGCCGATGATGTGCAAAGCATTCTCACCGATGGAGCGCAGGTGAGGCGCGGCGCGTAGCTCAAGCTGTTCGGCGGTAAGCGGCGTAAGCGCCCCCTTAATGTGAGCCTGGTATGCTTGCCAGGAAGTGTAGAAAGTCGTAAGCGTGAAGTTGTTTTCAGCCATATATCGTATCTCCTTTTCGCTTCTTTTTCACAGCGTAACATAAAAAGCGGTGAGAAGATGTCCTGATAGCGCACGAATAGCGAGAATTGCTCAGACCGTGAAGATCAATAGAGGCTATCCTATGTGCGGGAAGGACGACCTCGATTTTGCATCATATGTTTTTTTGTCGTTATACTTTCGCCTATTGAGATATTGACATGTAAATATGTTGAAGTACCACTGTTATATGCTCAAGTACAATGGAATAAGATACATATGTTGCACCTCGAAAGAAAATGTACATGTATCATGCCTATTCGCGACAATCGAGGGGCATTTGAGCGCAAAGAGAAAGGAAGATGTATCAGTATGTCTGTGTCTGGAATGATTGGAATGAAGCTGTTGGTTTCTTCATGATTATCCTGTAGATGAGTTGCATCCTCCGCCCCAGTTTGGCCCGCCTTCTCAACCTTGCAAAACACTCTCTCAACAGAGAAAGAGGGCAACAGGTGACCAGCTTCATTCCAAACTTTACAAAAAAGAGGTAGCATCGCCCATGTGGTAAATCCCAATATGCTTGGGAGGTTCGGTTAGCCACCTCTTGAGGGGCTACTACTTAGTTGCACCTTTTGCAACTCTTCATCAGAAATTTGTATTCGTGCTCGTCGAATTTCTCGAACGGGGATTCCTGCTTGTTGCATATTTTGTAACTCTTCATCCGTGACTTCTACTACTCGCTGAGGAGCCTGTGTTGTGCGCTCACTGCCGTCTGTACACCTGTTGAAGACTGTTTGACCGTTGCGGGTTACCGTTAAACAGATCCCGTGCCATAACCCTGCGGAGGCAGAAGCCTGGTCTCCAGGCAAAACGTCAGCAGGCCCAGCAGTCGGAGAACCACATGTAAAAAAACAAAAATCCAGGTAAAGCTTGTCTCCTGAATCATTAATCTCAAGTTGTTCCGATTGATTATACGCCAGTCTGCTCGATGTATGCCCGGAAGCGGTACGGTATTGCACGACCTGCATCCCGCCCCCGTAAACAGT
The DNA here is from genome assembly GCA_035650355.1 of Ktedonobacteraceae bacterium. Taxonomy (GTDB): domain Bacteria; phylum Chloroflexota; class Ktedonobacteria; order Ktedonobacterales; family Ktedonobacteraceae; genus DASRHT01. Next base: position 1,046 of record DASRHT010000120.1, on the reverse strand, counting down.
AATTTGGCCCATTTGTGTCTCCTTTCCGTTTCTTTACGAATGACAAGGGTATATTCCTTGTTCTAGGCAAGCGCTCATCTTCAAAGCAAAAGCTGCTCACACACTACAGATCACTCGTCACCCTGGATTGCATCTCTATCAAAGTATAGTGGATGACTTCAATAGTCTGGCAATCGAATCATATATTCAAAGACATTAGATCAACAGAAGCCTATCTAACCCGTATTACCAATCGACTACCGGCTGTGGCTGGCCAATTGAGGAAACATTCTCCAGGCTCGAAACGGCCCTGCAACGAGCGGGAGCCAGTGTGATCTGAAAATGTTGTAAATGCTGAAATAGCGTAGAAAAATATCTCTATTCGTACCCTCCACGGCGAAGGGTATGTTTTATGTCTTTTGGCTGATTGCAGGCTAATGCAAACTGCATATCTTTTGGACAAATAGCCATCCCATTATAGCGCCAATAGGCTGTATTTGAACAACGCACATTAGGAGCGATTTCTATCTCACATTGGCAAGCCTCTATTGCCTGTAGCCCCACCGTATGATGATAATATGCAGTAAAAAAGTGACGAAGGGCTACATGGAGAAGTTTGATATGGTTAAACGCCAAGAAAGGAAGCTTCTGCAAATTTTCTACTGAATACCACTGCACATGGGAAGCATCATCTCCTGCCTCAATGTGGGTTTGTGGGCTTAATGGTTCTGAGAGGACATAGAGCAAACAAATGTACTTGCCTCGTGGATCTTCAAAATCCTCATAAGCTTGGACTTGTTGAAACAGGTGTAAAGGGATGTCAAGGCCCGTTTCTTCCCGCGTTTCACGTTGAGCAGTCGCTTCTAGCGATGTATCATTTGTATTCAGATGGCCTCCAGGGAGTGCCCAGGCACCTTGATAAGGTTGTTTTTTTCGTTGGATCAATACCACCTCCCATCCAGAGCCGGAAGGAGAGAGACGCGGAAGAACGATATCTACTGTAACAAAAACACTTGCTACTTGATCTGGCATAAAATCATCTCCTTCGTTTACATGGTATTGTTATC
>DASRHT010000119.1:0-103668 GCA_035650355.1 Ktedonobacteraceae bacterium | reverse complement strand
AAAGGCCGTGTATTTGGCAAGCTGAGCGGCGGCCAGCACTTTGGTGATGGCGGCGGTCAGGGTCGTCTTGCCGTGGTCGATGTGTCCTATCGTTCCTACGTTCACATGCGGTTTGGTCCGCTCGAACTTCTTCTTCGCCATGTTGTACTGTGGCTCCTTCTGCAATGCTGCTTGCGATCAGATAGCAATGGGTATAGACATGCAGCAGCCGTCCCCTGGTAGCTGATCGTCTCTAAAAGAGAGAACTTCCCGAAAATTATGAATACGGACGCGATTAATCGGGTCCCTACGAAGGAAGTGACGATCAATTCAGAAGACGGCAGCAAAGTTTCATACGTCCTACGCGGATTTTCATGAAAAAGGGTCTGGAGCGAGAAGGCTCTCAGCTCAGACATCTTTCAGAAACCACGGGAGCCCGTGATGGGAATCGAACCCATGACCCCAGTCTTACCAAGACTGTGCGCTACCGCTGCGCCACACGGGCAACTTCGCATACAATAGTATGGATAGGTGGGCAGTGGAGGATTCGAACCTCCGAAGCTCTCGCAACTGATTTACAGTCAGTCCCATTTGACCACTTTGGTAACTGCCCAGATTGTAGAACACGCCAGCGTCGTCTGACTGATCGACGGACCCATTATAGCCGACCCTTACTGCCATGTCAAGCATTTCTTTGAACAATAGTGACAAAGGGGTTAAGATTGGAAAAACTGCGTTGTGTTTTGCACATCCCTCTAAATTTACGGTTCAAAAGGATTGCGTCCGTTACAATTTGCTGGTATAATCTCCAACGTTGGAGAAAAACAGATCACACGCGGTTATGCCGTTGCACGAGATGTAAATAATCACTCTGGAGTAAAGAGGTAGCTTTTATGGCGACGAATTGCGACTTCGGACGTTCTTCCCTGCTTACAGAACAATATCAGCGTGAAATGGAGCTCATAGCTGTTGCCCTTCAAGAAGAGAATCAGGACGAACGTGAAGAGCGTCTCAGTCTCGTTGCGCGTTCCTGGCCGCTCACCAGTGCCTGCTTTCAGGCACAGCTAGAACCGAACGATGCTCCTGTCTATTCTCAGGTAGCTTTTGTGCGACCGTAGTTCTAAAATAGCAGATATGTTGTAAAATAGCCATGCCTCACCCACCAGAACTTACACCGGATGCACTGACCTACCAGATACCAGTGCAGTTTGGGATGGTCTATTGGGTGAACTTTGGCTATCCCTCGCTTCCCCCTGGCATTGAGGAGAAGCGCATCCTCGACTGGCATCCAGCCCTGGTAGTCTCGGGCGACCCTTTCTGCCGCCACGCCGGTGCGGTCAATGTGGTTGCCCTCACTTCTTATCGTGGCAAGTTACGCCCATACCATCACCTGTTGCTCAAGCGCGACTATCCCCTGCTCGATACCGATAGCCTGGTGAAAACAGAGCTGATGTATCCGGTATTGCGCAGCCTGCTGGCTGATCAGTATGCTATCTGCCGCCTCAATGACGCCGATCTGCGCGGGATTATGGGCAAGGTGGCTAACAGTCTGGCGATTACGATGTTCTATTCATTACACTAAGGGGCGGAGGCAGCAACTATGGCTATCGAGAAAAACCAGCTCCGTTTCCTGCCATCGGTTGATGAACTGCTCCAGTCTCTCACCGGCCAGCGCCTGGCTGCCCGCTTCTCGCGCTCTCTGACGCTGACCGCCATTCGAGCCAGCATTGCCCAGGCGCGCGCGGCGATCCTGGATGGCGCCGCCTGCCCTCCTGCGGACGCTCTGCTAGCTACAGCGGAGCATCTCTTAGAGGAACAACAACGCCCCCAGCTCCGTCCGGTCATTAATGCAACTGGCGTGATTATCAATACAAACCTGGGACGCGCCCCCCTTAGCCTGGAAGCTTTACAGGCGATTGAGCAGGTGGCACACGGCTACTCGAATCTAGAGTACGATCTGCAAGCCGGTACGCGCGGCTCTCGCCATACTCACGTTGCCGCTTTGTTGCGCGAACTGACGGGCGCTGAGGCGGCGCTTGTGACCAATAACAATGCGGCGGCTGTCCTGCTGAGCTTGAGCGCGCTGGCTGCCGGACGAGAAGTGGTGATTTCGCGCGGGCAGTTGGTGGAGATCGGTGGCGGCTTTCGCGTACCCGATGTGATGCGCCAGAGCGGTTGCCAGCTAGTCGAAGTGGGTACAACCAATCGCACACGCGTCGGCGATTATGAGGCTGCGATTACTGCACGAACGGCGCTTCTATTAGCAGTCCATCCGAGCAATTTTCTGATTACCGGCTTCACCGAGTCAACGCCTGTCAGATCGCTGGCTGAGCTTGCTCACGGGCGCGAACTGCTGTTGATGGAGGATCTGGGCAGCGGTTGCCTGCTCAATAGCGAGCAGTACGGGCTGGCCCACGAGCCGACGCCGCAGGAGAGCCTGGCGGCAGGCGCTGATGTGGTCTGCTTTTCCGGCGATAAGTTACTTGGCGGACCACAGGCAGGCATTCTGCTGGGGAAGGCGGAGACTATCGCGCAGATCGCCAGACACCCGCTGATGCGCGCCGTGCGGATTGATAAGATGACCCTGGCCGCGCTAGAAGCAACACTGCGCCATTACCAACGTGGCGAGGCGACAATACACATTCCTATCTGGCAAATGATCTCCGTCACGCCAGAACAGCTTGCCGAGCGCGCCGCCACCTGGATCGCTCAGCTCCAGTCCAGAGGCGTGACAGCCCATGTGCAGCGCGGCGAGTCCACCGTTGGCGGCGGATCGCTGCCAGGCGAGACACTGCCGACCTACCTTCTCGCGCTCGATGCCGCTCATCTCCCTGTACCGGTAGAAGAACTGGCGCGCCGCTTGCGTAGCCGTGCGGTGCCAGTGGTGGCCCGCATCCTGCGCGATACCCTACTGCTCGACCCTCGCACCGTCCTCAAAGAACAGGACCACATGGTGGTCCAGGCGCTCGTTGAAGAGCTGCTGTAGCATGGTCTATTGCTTCCCACGTAGCTGCACTGGACAACACAATGACGGGCAGCCTCAGGATTGGGCGACATTGGGTGCCCAGCGCGGAACTTCGATACCGAATTGCTGGGCGTACTCCGCGTTGAGCCGCGGCCAATCGAACTTCAGCGCCTCGTCAGCAATGATGCGGCCAATGGGAGTTCCGCTGAGCAGGTGATCCAGGACATCGAAACAAATGTGCCATCCGGCAGCGCCCATTGAGATGAAGCGGCGACCGATGTCGTGCCACAGCGTCAGGCGCGTGCCTCCACCGCAGGCTTCGAGTTCCCACCGGATATCGTTGCCACCCCATTTGTACTCAAGCACTCTGGGGGCATCGGCTCGCGTCACTCTCGTTTCGGAAACCTGCGGCGTGGGCGTTCCCGTCATGGTGAGCTTCACCGTGGTTCCAACCACACCCAGGTTTCTATCGGCTTCAAAGGGTGCCCACTCGCGCAGGTGCTCCGGGTCCGTGAGCGCCTGCCAGACTTTTTCGGGCGAGTGGCGCAGTTCTCTGACGAGAATGAGCGTCCACTGCTCTCCGTCCTTTCGTACCTGCGCCCCGCTGGCCGGACCCGGTGTGTACTGCTCGCGATAGGTCATCTTCTTCTCCTTATCTTCCTTACGTTGGCGTTGATTGATCCATGTGGTCGAGGTGGCGTTCGAGAGCATCCACATGAGCGGACCAGAACCGACGGAACGGAGCCAGCCAGGCATCCACCTCCTGAAGTGCTTCAGGCTTCAGCCGGTAGAGACGGCGCTGTGCGTCCACTGTGGATTCCACGAAACCGGCCTCGCGCAGCACGCGCAGGTGCTTTGACACGGTCGGCTGCGGCATATGAAGCTGACGCGCGATCTCTCCAACCGACTGTTGTGACGAGGCCAGCAGGCTCAATATCGCGCGCCGGTTCGGCTCCGCAATGATTTCGAACACAGATTCCACTCTCTTGATATACTCCTCAGAGCATATGCTTGTCAAGGTGTGTAAAGGCAGGTGGCCCAGGCAACGGTTTCAGCCGGCCTCGACTACCGCCCTTACCGCGCTTAATAGCGGGCCAACTGGGTGAGCTGAATGAGGTTGCCGCAGGTGTCGTTCAGCATCGCAATGGTCGAGGCAGTCACGTCGGTAGGCGGCATCGTGAACTCGGCGCCGCGGGCCTTGATCCGCTCGTAGTCGCCCTTGACGTCGTCAGTGTAGAACATGACCGCAGGCTGGCCCTGTTGAAAGAGCGCCTGCTGATACGCTTTGGCCGCGGGGTTGTTGTTTAGCGCCAGTTGCAACTCAGTGCCGTCCGGCTCCTCGGGCGAGGCCACCGTCAGCCAGCGATATGGACCCTGACTGAAATCGCCCTTCTTGACAAAGCCCAGCACCTCTGTATAGAAGCGCAGGGCCTTCTCCTGATCGTCTACGTATACCCCTGTCAATTTGATTTTCATTACGTTCTCCTCTGTCACGTTCGCGGTTTGGGGCCGCGTCGTCTTCTTTTTCGTTGGCGTTGATTGATCCATGCGTTCGAGAGCATCCACATGAGCGAACCAGAACCGGCTGCTGTGATGAGGCCAGCAAGCTCAATAGTGCGCGGCGGCTCAGTTCCGCAATGACTTCGAACACAGGTTCCACTTTCTTAGTATACTCTATGGGGTATATACTTGTCAAGGTATATAAAGGCAGGGGCCGTAGCCGAATCGCACAAGGTTTTGCCCAAAGGGACTGACCACCTCTTTCAAGCATGATATGATCAGGGGTCTATCAGGACGCCTATATTTACTATTTTCTATACAAGAGCATTCAATTACTGTACAGTATAGTAAACAGCCAGATTTGCTATGACCTATGTAACCCTTATGGACAGAGATGAATTATGATGAATGACAATGGTATATCGCACTCTCCTATGATAACGGCGTTGGGGCGCTATCGCGTCTTGAGGCGGATCGGCAGGGGTGGCATGGGCGATGTGTGGCTGTGCGAGGACCCGCGTTTACAGCGTCAGGTTGCGATCAAGACGCTGCCCGCCCATAGCCAGAGCGACCATGAGTATGCCCTGCGGTTCGAGCGCGAGGCCCAGGCAGCGGCGGCCCTGAATCACCCGCATATCCTCCCTATTCATGATTATGGTCAACAATTGCTGCCAGGCATGCAGAGCATAACCTATATCGTGATGCCGTATATTGGAGGCGGATCGCTGGCAGAGCGTATTGCGCAACAGAGCACAAATAACCAGCTTATGTCGGAGAAGGAAGCCATTACTTTTCTTGAACAGGCAGCCGAGGCTATCGATTATGCGCACGAGCGCGGCATCGTGCATCGCGATATTAAGCCTGGCAATATGCTGCTGCGCAATGATAACTGGCTGCTGCTGGCCGATTTTGGCATTGCGCGCATGCTTTCCAGTTCGGACCATCTGACGCAGACCGGAAGGGGCTTTGGCACGCCCGAATATATGGCGCCCGAACAGGCGCGCGGTAAAGCGGTGCCAGCCAGCGATAACTACAGCCTCGCGGTGATTGCCTATCAACTGTTCACCGGTCGCCTGCCCTTTAGCGCCGATACAGCCTATGCCATCACCATTCAGCATATGACGATGCGTCCGCCTTCCCCACGACAATTCAATCCGGCCATCTCTCCGGCGCTGGAACAGGCTCTGCTGCTGGGACTCGCCAAGCAGCCCGCCGAGCGACCTGCGACGGCGCTGGCCTTTGTTGAGGGGCTACAACGCGAGCTGGCCCATGCTCCTTTCGAGGTAACGCTCTCCTCTACCCAGCCGGAACCGGCTCAAACGCTGCCCGCGCATCAACCCGATTATGCTGTCCCTGACCAGAATTACAATGTCACCGAACCCGGTCCGACGGCAATCGATGAGCCGCTGCCTGAGCAGCCAACTACGGAGACAACCGATAAAGAAGATCGCAAGCGCACGGGCGTATCGCGGCGCAGAGTGTTGGCAAGCGGCGGCGCGGCGTTAGTGCTGGTTGGCGGCGGCTTCGGCGCATGGACATTCCGCGACCGCCTCCGCGACGCTATTCACGTAACGCTGTTGCCAGGGACAACGCCCACAGCACGACCCCACCCCAGGCCGAGTCCCACGCCCGACCCCAACGGTCCCGCGTTGATCCTGCAAGGACACTTCAAGCCCGTGACTTCGCTGGCGTGGTCGCCACAAAAGAATATGCTGGCCTCAGTATCGGACGATGACTCGCTGCTGCTGTGGGATGTCGAGCAGTTGTACCAGCAGAGATCAGCGACGACCAGGCCCACGCCAATGGCCAACCAGACAATTGCTCTTGGCATCACCATGCTGCTTGGCTGGTCGCCTGATGGCAAGATGCTGGCCGTGGCGAATAGCAACCTGGAAGCGTTTAAGAATACAGGCATTACTATCTATGCGGGCGATCTGAGCGGGCCTGCGCCTGGATACGAGAATACACTTGTGGTCAATACGTTGTCTCTAAATGGTATCGGTTGGATGCAGAAGAAGTATTTGATTGCCGTTGCTAATCCTATCGATACGACCAAAAATATGTTCGATTTGTGGATATGGGATACGACGCAACCCAAACAAGCGGCCACACATGTTACCTTACCAGGAATGCTCACGCCTTCTTCCAATGCATTGCCGCCGGTGCTGGCAACGTCGCCGGATGGCTCGATGATGGCCTTCATGCTCACGAATGGCCTGAGCATGGGGCAGGTCGCGCCGGCAAACAACAAGGTGCAATGGAAGGCAAATGCAGGTTTGTTGACCTTCAAAGATCCGCTGATCATCGGCGTCAATGCCCTTACCTGGTCGCCTGATGGCAAGAGTATCGGGGCGCTCAATAACGGGGGGAACACAACGATTGCCTATTGGAACAGGCAGGGGAGCCGGTGGCAACCCTCGGCGCAAGTTCAGACAAGTGGAACATTAACGACAATGGCATGGTGTCCATCTCCTACTAGTTCGCTGGTAGCAACGGGGGCAGGAGATGGCTCGGTGCTGCTCTGGCAAGCTGGCAACGGGACCCAGCCGGTAAAGACGCTGACCAGTGGCGGCATGAACACTCCCGTTCAGACGCTGGCATGGTCCGCTGACGGCAAGTGGCTGGCCGCAAGCTACCAGGATAACTTTGGCACGATCCTGGTGTTTTCAGTACCCTCGTTTTAGTAGCCTCAAGCGGGTCGAGTATAGCTATGTGCTCTTCCCGCCATCCTGGAAGGATTGTATATCCGTCGAACCCTAAGGCTTCAAGTAAATATATAGCAGGGACGGAGTTTTTGTCATGCTGATGAATCAATCAAAGGATTGGCAGGGGCAGATGCTCGGACGCTACCGGATGATGCGTCTGCTGGGACGCGGCGGCATGGGCGAGGTCTGGCTGGCCGAGGATACGCAGCTTCGCCGTCAGGTTGCGGTCAAGCTTTTGCCGTTGGTGCTGGCTGCGGATAAAGACTATTTGCAGGCGTTCGAGGCGGAGGCCCGCACGGCTGCCAGCCTGGACCACCCGCATATCCTGCCGGTACACGATTTTGGGGACGTACCGCTTGCTAATGGGGAGGTCATGACTTATCTGATCATCCCCTACATCACCGGCGGCACCTTGCGCGATTTGTTGCGCACCTCCCCTATGTTACCGGTTGAGAAGACGATGCGCTTTCTGCGGCAGGCGGCTCAGGCTATCGATTACGCGCATAGCCAGCGGGTGCTGCATCGCGATATCAAGCCTGCGAACATGCTGCTCCAGCAGGACTGGCTCTTCCTGACCGATTTTGGTATTGCCAAATTGCTCACGACGGTGACTCATCGCAGCCGCACGCACTCAGGCGTGGGTACGCCCGAATATATGGCTCCTGAGCAGATTCAGGGCAAGGCCGAACCTGCCAGCGACCTCTACAGTCTGGCGATGACGGCTTACCAGCTCTTTACGGGTACGGTCCCCTTTAAGGGCGAAACGCCATACGAGGTGCTGATCAAGCATATGCAGGATGTGCCGACCTCGCCCAGGCAGTTGAATCCGACGATTCCATTAGCTGTAGAAACCGTGTTGATGCAAGGGATGGCAAAGCGTCCTGAGGAGCGGCCCGCTTCCTGCACAGCGTTTGTGAATGCGCTGGAGCAGGCGTGGCAGGGGGGATTCTTCCCATCGACCGATCCCGACGCGACCATCCTGGCTCCCTGGAGTAAGCGGCTACGCGACTCGGGAAAATTCCCACAGATGTCATCTGCGCCCACACAGCAGGGCAATGGAGTCGCGGCGGACCCCAACCACTTCCCACCTGGCGCCACGACCTATAACACGCCTCCCCCGATGAATTATGCAGGAAACATGGCGACGACGGTAAACAACTCTATGGGGCCTGGCGCGCCTGTCCCTGTCACGCCGACGCAGCAGCAAGCGATCAGCCGTCGCCAGATGCTGATAGGGGGAACGGCTGCGGCTGTGGTTGCGGTTGCCGGTAGCGCCACTGCATACACGCTGCTGCGCGCAAAGCCGCCTGGAACTGGGCCGCTGGGAGGCAAACCGCTCCCTGGCCCGCACAAGCTGATCGCTGGCATCCCGCTGCTGCACCTCACCGGTCACATTCGCCCCGTGTGGGTGGCAGCATGGGACCCCAGCGGGCGCTACCTGGCGACGGGCGGCGAGGATAACACAGTGATGCTCTGGGACGTTGGCGCCCCTCTGCAAAAGAGCAAGGGGCAATCGCAGACCCTTGCCAAACCGCTCAAGAGCTGGCGCATGAACGACGTCATCTATAACGGCAGGCTCTGCTGGTCATTAGATGGGCGTTCGCTGGTCTTGACGCTGATCGGCGACGTGAACAAGGTCCATGTCATAGACGTTTTCAATAACGGCAACCTGATTACCGACTACCAGGACGCCAACCAGGCTAACAGCGCGCTCCCCCCATCTTATGGCGCGGTGGCCTGGTCTCCCATAAGCAATACTTTTGCGAGCGCAATTACGCAAACGCAGCAGGCAGCCCTCTGGCAATATAAACAGGCGAACAAGCCCATAAAAATACTAAAAAATGATAAAGCGCCGCAAACAGTGACTTTTTTCAATGACCTGCGGCTGCTCGCCTGGTCTCCCGATGGGAGGCAGCTTACGAGCATTACGGGCGATTCCACGCTTATTGTCTGGGATGCAGCAACGGACAACCTCAAGAAAACGTTCACGCTGCCGGACCGCCCTAACCTGAAGAATCTGAAGGTGATCAGTATCCTGAGAAATGCGCTACAAGTGTCGCCGACCGACCAGAATATGCTCGCGGCCACTAATGTTGATGTGGTGAGCGTCTGGGACATCCAACATCAGGTTGAGCGATTCCAGCTCGGCACCGATGATCCAGGTCCCTATACGCCGCCAGCGGATACCGGTGGCGTTGAGTGGAATCCCAATATGACGGGAATGACGTGGTCGCCCAATGGCAGATATATCGCGGGCGGCTACGGGCGGAGCGCCAGGCTGTACGTCTGGGATCTTCAGGCGCCATCGCCAGGCACGTCAAAATATGGCGGGCGCATCCAGAACCTCATTTTTGGGGATAAGGGAGGTCACACCAGCGCCACCATCGACGTCTCCTGGTCTCCGAACGGACGCTACCTTGCCAGCACCTCGTTCGATAATAGCGTGATTGTCTGGCAGGTCGATGGCGCGTGAGGGTACCGCAGCAGGGCAAGCGCAAGGCATCCCCTACCACCTTGAGTCATCCCAAACTGTTGAACCAAAAGGTCCAAAAGCGGGGGTCCAGGGGGCGGCAACCTCCTGGCGGGGCGTGGGGACAATTCGCTAGATCGCGACGTACCCTAGGCCCCGGCAAAGGGCGGCTGCCCTTTGCCGGGGTCTCAAGCGACTCGATGACTATCGAACGCCAATTCGAAACCTTTGGGGTGACTCATGGTAGTCCTGAAAAGGACATACTCTCCCCTTTTTTATTTTACATATTACTCACCATAATAATGATAGATGTGGTATTTATTAAGATATTATTGTCATAAGCGAAATAAATATATGCAAGCAGGCGTAAATAGGACAATAGGACATCGCTAAAATTGTATGTCCTACGCGTAAAACCTCTCCACAGGACACTTCATGCCACTTTTAGGACATTCGGACATACTCTACCCCCTTTTAGTTTTTTCTCATCTTTCTTAGCGTTTGTTTAAGCCATATAAGGGAGTTTAAGCGTTATCTAAGCATTCTCTAATAGTGTTCTGGTTTTACCCATCTTCAACGAATTTTTGGCGAATTTTACGCATGAGCTTTTTTGATGACGCACTTTTTCTTACAGTAGAGATTACGAGCGCGAGGGCACTTCTAGAGTTAAAAAACCAGTTTACATAATCCTAACCTATTTTATATAATTTTAATGTCTTTATTGATATTAGAAAACTCGGCACTACTTTTGTGCCATTGACCGATAAAATTGTCTATGGTATTTAATATTGCAATAGACGTGCCACCACCGTTCACCAACAAACGTACGCAAAGGCGGACCTGACTGCGCTGGATTAATAACGAGTTCCAGGCTATCTTTTCAGTAGATTGTTGCGCCTTTTTTCACGGCGAGTTGGTCATATAGGTGATGCGGGAGCTTGTCCCGACACGATACAGAGCTATGCGGGTAAGCTTCACGCCTGTCTATGAGAGGATTGCGTACATGACGAGACAAACGATCTTTCGAACGGATGCCGTAAACCGCTATCGCCAGAGGCGAGGAAAAGATGTCTTACCCCACCTGATCTCTCCAGCCGTATTTGTCGCGCTGTGGGTGATGCTTGGGGGGTTGCTGGTGGTAATGGTCTGGCTGGTTCTCGTGATGAACGCACAGGTCGGAGGGTAACGGATGCAGTCCTCTCTACTTGAACAGGAGCAATCCAGAGATACACATGGTCTGCTGCCTGCTGTAATACAGCAGCTAAGACGCAGAAGGGTACCACAAATTCTGCAGATGAGCGCCGTAGAATGTGGAGCCGCCTGCCTGGCAATGATATTAAGCTATTATGGACACAAAACCAACATTGCTGAAATACGAGAGCGTTGTGGGGTGGGGCGAGACGGTGTATCAGCCCATAGTATCGTCAGGGCGGCCCGCGATTATGGTCTGCGGGTGAGAGCGATATCGCTCAAGAAGAACGATTTTCGCGATGTCAAACTTCCCGCGATTGCTCATTGGCAGTTCGATCACTTTCTCGTCGTTGAGCGTTGGAGGCCGAGCCACGTTGATGTGGTTGATCCGGCCACGGGACGCATGCGCTATACCGCAGAAGAATTCGAACAGAGCTTCACCGGAGTGGTGCTTTTATTTGAGCCGGGTGTGCATTTTCAGCGTCAGCGCGGACTCGCACGGATGAACATCCGAACCTATGTCGCGAGCTGGCTGTACCAGGCTCCCTGGACCTTGCTCCAGATCCTGGCCGCCTCCTTGCTCTTACAAGTGTTCGGCCTGGGCGTGCCCATCCTGACGGAAATCACGGTGGATCGCATCATCCCATCGCATCACCTGTCGGTCATGGCGATCCTGGGGCTGGGCATGATTGTCCTGCTGGCAACCCAGCTCGTGACGATGCTGTTGCGCGCCATCCTGCTAGTATACTTGCAAGCGCACGTCGATATGTCCATGATGCTAGGATTTTTTGAACACCTGCTCTCGTTGCCATTAGGCTTCTTTCAGCAGCGAGCCAGCGGCGATATTATCGCTCGCATGAACAGCAATACGCTGATCCGCGAGACGCTGAGCAATCAGCTTATTTCAACCGTGCTTGATGGCAGCTTTGTGACGGTCTACGTGCTGATCTTATTCTGGCAATCACAGGTCTTTGGCCTGCTCGTGCTCATCATCGGAGCGCTGCAAGTGGGCTTGCTCTTAGTAACCAATCGACCGTTGCGGGAGCTTTCGATGCGCGAACTGATCGCGCAGGGCAGATCACAGAGCTATGCAACCGAAGTATTGGGCGGCATGGTCTCGCTGAAAGCGGCAGGAGCCGAGCAGCGCGCCTTCCAACATTGGTCGAATCTCTTACTCGAACAATTAAACGTCTCGGTCCGACGGATAACGCTTTCATCGATTGTCGATACAACGATCCGTTTGTTACAGAGCCTTGCACCATTTGTCCTCTTGTGGGTTGGAACGTTGCAGGTGCTCAATGGCAGTCTGGAGGTAGGTACTATGCTCGCACTCAACGCTCTGGCAATGGCATTCTTCATGCCGCTTGCCTCGCTGGTGAGCAGTGGGCAGAAGCTGCAACTGGTACGCTCGCACCTGGAACGGCTCGTCGATGTGATGGAGGCCGATCCTGAGCAGAGTACCCAGTCGGTGCAGCAACCGCCCAGGCTGAGCGGACAGATTGAGCTGAAGGATGTGAGCTTCCGCTATGCCGCGCAGTCGCCCGATGTGCTGAAAAACGTCAATCTGACGATTGAGGCCGGACAGAAAGTGGCGATTGTGGGACGCACCGGATCGGGCAAGAGCACGCTGGGCAAGCTCTTACTGGGGCTATACGTGCCGACGCAGGGCGAGGTGCTTTACGATGGTATGCCCCTGCAATCGCTCAATTATCAAGCGGTCCGTGCCCAATTCGGCACCGTTATGCAGGAAGCGACCGTCTTTAGTGGCACCATTCGCCAGAATATCGCTTTTAACGACCCGGAGATGGCCCTGGATGGCATTGTGCAGGCTGCCAGGATGGCCGGTCTACATGAAGATATTATGTCGATGCCAATGGGCTACGAAACCTATGTCTCAGAGCAGGGGAGCGCCCTTTCTGGTGGGCAACGGCAGCGCCTTGCACTAGCCCGCGCCCTCGCACATACACCTGTGCTGCTCTTGCTCGATGAAGCGACCAGCTCTCTCGACACGGTCACAGAACACGCGGTCGAGCAAAATATTACAAACTTAGACTGTACACAGATAATCATTGCTCATCGCTTGAGTACCGTGCGAAATGCCGATAGAATCCTGGTGCTTGATGAAGGAATCATTGTGGAGAGTGGAACGCACCAGGAACTTTTATGCCGCGAAGGCTACTATGCCAAACTGGTTCAGAGGCAGTTTGCCCCTGAGCAGGCGCAAGCAGAGTAGAGAGCGCTGCGTAACTCAGCAGTACATAAGGTCGGCCTTATGTCTGGTGGACAGTACCTTGCTGGCAACACGATCAAGATACGAAGGAGAACTGCTTGGATTTATGAAAAGGGCATCGGTGGAAAACCACCTGCCTCGTGTTGGGTAAACACTTATGATCGAAGCAGGGAGAGCCAGAGTAGCGTGGTCGTTGCCATAGATACACTGCTTTTCCCGTCTTGGGAGCAGTTACTTATTAACCTATGTGTCATGTTTTGCATGACGAAAGGAGAACCCAGATGAATACTATCCGCGCATGGAAAGACAGCGAATATCGTGAGACCCTCAGCGCCGAAGAGCTGGCTCTGCTCCCAGAGCATCCTGCTGGCCAGATCGAATTGACCGAGGAAGACCTGCTCAACGTCGTTGGCGGCAATGGCGGCGGCGCAACTGTCTGTCAGAACCTCAGCATCTGCATCAACAGCGTGCTTTGCGACTAATCAGCGGCACGCACTTCCGTTTTGGAAACAATTACTCATTAACCGATAGGTCATGTTACGCATGACGAAAGGAGAACCCAGATGAATACTATCCGCGCATGGAAAGACAGCGAATATCGTGAGACCCTCAGCGCCGAAGAGCTGGCTCTGCTCCCAGAGCATCCTGCTGGCCAGATCGAACTGAGCGAAGAGGACCTGCTCAACGTCGTCGGTGGCAATGGCGGCGCGACCGTTTGTCAGAACATCAGCGTTTGCATCAACAGCGTGCTTTGCGACTAGTAATAGCGCTTCCATTCTGGAAGAATTGCTCGTTCATCTAACATGTCATAGTACATGACGAAAGGAAAATCAACATGAATACCATCCGCGCATGGAAAGACAGCGAATATCGTGAGACCCTCAGCGCCGAAGAGCTGGCTCTGCTCCCAGAGCATCCCGCTGGCCAGATCGAACTGAGCGAAGAAGACCTGCTCAACGTCGTCGGTGGCAATGGCGGCGCGACCGTTTGTCAGAACATCAGCGTTTGTATCAACAGCGTACTTTGCGACTAACCAGCGCAATACGCTAGAGGTGAGTTGGGGTGTTTAACATCTGCACCCCGACCACCCCGGTTTGATAGCGGCTGCAAGGGAAACGCTTCAAGAAAGGGCTATGGGCCGAGAACATGGACACAAGGCAGATTGCGCCAACGCTGGTGCCACGTTGGCAAGAACCCTCCTGGTATCATGCACTTTCGCTACGCGAGCGCATCGCAACACTCAACCGCTCCGAGCATGCTATCTCCACTGTTCCTTCGTCCAATGTCGAGAAAGCCCAACGTCGTCTGCAAGCCTGGAAAGCAAAAAAACCTTTCGACCAGGGAGAGTTTTTTGCGGAACGGCTCAGCATGGATGCTCTGACTGAAGAAGAGCTTACCTTTCTGCTCGCCGAACCAATTTCCGTTCTACAGGCCCGCTACTTACGTACATCCCCTCAGCCCGCCTGGCTCGTGGCCCTCAAAGACGCCTTCGAGCACTATGCCGGCAAGCAAACGGCTCTCTTCGCCGAGGGAGAAAGCGGCGGGCCCGCAACAATGCCGCTCTATTTGCAGCCTCTTCTGCCATTGCTGGAACGTAGCCGTGCGCAACTCGCGCAAGCCATCCAGCAACTTAGTCAGCAGTACGACGTGCTGCCCTTTGACCCGCAACAGATTGCCCAGGCACTGTTTGCGTATTTGCCCGAACAAATCCTTGGCCTCTTCACCAAAACATTTGTATTGGAGATGCATGTTGCTCGCCTGCAAAACCAGCTTACAGGCGAGACGGCGGAGGCGCGCTTTGCCGACTTTGTGCGCCAGCTCAGTCAGGAAGAAAAGATTCTGGCGCTGCTGGAAGAATATCCAGTGCTCGCCCGTCAACTGGTCGTCACCATCGAGCACTGGGCCAGCTTTGCCCAGGAATTGCTCACGCATCTCTGCGCCGACTGGGCCGATATTTGCGCCACTTTTTCGTCAGAGCACGATCCTGGCACGCTGATCGATGTCCGCGGGGGCGTAGGTGATCTCCATCGCAAGGGGCACGGTGTGCTGATCTGCACATTCAGTTCGGGCCTGCAACTGCTCTACAAACCCAAATCGCTCACCATCGACGTACATTTCCAGCAGCTACTCACCTGGTTGAACGAACGCGGCGCTCAGCCCGCCTTCCGCACCATGAAGCTGCTTGCACGCGAGAGCTATGGCTGGTCTGAGTTCATCAGCGCGTACAGTTGCAGTTCGCAAGAGGAGGTCGCTCGTTTCTATGCGCGCCAGGGCAGTTACCTGGCCCTCTTGTACGCCCTGAACGCCGCCGATTGCCATATCGAAAACCTGATTGCTGCTGGCGAACACCCTTTCCTGGTCGATCTGGAAGCCCTCTTTCATCCCCAGGTTGGCGGAGACGACCCGACGCAACCCTACTATCTCAGCATGACCGCGATGGACCAGACCGTCTTTCGCGTCGGGCTATTGCCGTACCGCATCTGGTCCAACAAGGACAACATCGGCGTCGATCTGAGCGGCTTAGGCGGCCACGACGGGCAGATGACGCCCAATGCGCTCCCCAGGTGGAATGCGGCGGGAACCGATCAGATGAAGCTCGTGCGCGAACGCAAAGAGATCTCCGGCAAGCAGAATCGCCCCAAGCTCAATGGGAGCGACGTAAACGTGCTCGATTACCGCGCCGATATCATCGACGGCTTCACCAACATGTACCGGCTTTTATGCGAGTTGCGCGTTGCCTTAGCCGAAGAAATGCTGCCACGCTTTGCCGATGACGAGATTCGCCTGGTGCTGCGTCCGACGCAACGGTATGCCAAGTTATTGCAGGAAAGCTTCCATCCCGACCTCTTGCGCGACGCGCTTGAACGCGAACGCTATTTTGATTATTTATGGCGCGAAGTACCCCTGCGTCCGTATCTCGCCAGAGTGATTGCTGCCGAGCGGTTTGACCTGTTGCGCGGCGACATTCCCATGTTCACCACCACGCCCGCGAGCCGCACCATCTTCACCTCCGAAGGCGAAGCCCTGCCCGACTTCTTCGACCAGCCAAGCATGGAACTGGTCAAGCAGCGCCTCACCCTACTCAACGAACAGGATCTCGCGCGCCAACTCTGGGTCATCGAGGCCACCCTCTCCACTCTGCTGATGGGTCCAGAGCGCGTCACCGGCAAATCCTTGAAAGTCAAACCCTCCCAGCGACCAGCCAGTCGCGCGCGATTGATGGCAGCCGCCAGAGCCGTTGGCAAGCGCCTGGAAGAGCTGGCCGTCACCAACGACTATGGCGCGAGCTGGTTAGGCGTCAGCGTCGTTAACGAAAGCGCCTGGAGCCTGCTGCCAACCGATATTGATCTCTACAGTGGCACCAGCGGCATCGCGCTGTTCTTAGCCTATCTCGGCGCGGTCACCGGAGAAGTCCACTATGCCAGGCTGGCAAAGCTTGCCCTCGCCTCCGTGCGCTCTCAGGCCGAGCAGCAGAAGCAGTATCTCAACCTTGTCAACATGGGGATGTTTGACGGCATAGGTTCAGTCATCTACCTCCTGACGCATCTAGGAAAGCTCTGGCACCAGCCTGAACTGTTGCAAGAGGCGGTAGCCCTGGCTGAACTCTTGCCTGCTTTGATTGCCAGAGACGAGCAGCGCGACATCATCAGTGGCTCGGCTGGCTGTCTTCTCACGCTATTAAACCTTCACGCCGTCTCCCCCTCTCCACGCCTGCTTGAGCTAGCGCGCCAGTGTGGCGATCATCTGCTAGCGACCAAGCAGGCGATGGCGGAGGGCATCGCCTGGGTCACGATCAAGCATGAAAAGCCCTTAGGTGGCTTTGCCCACGGCACCTCCGGTATCGCCCTGAGCTTACTCAAGCTAGCTGCCGTCACTGGGGAAGAACGCTATCGGCGAACCGCGTTGGACGCGCTCGTCTATGATCGCAGCCTCTATGTGCCGGAGAAACACAACTGGCAGGATCTGCGCTCCGTCCCCTCCTCGCTCGCCAATGCCCAACGCGATGCACAGGATGGTGAAGTGCAGACGCGTCAACCCAAGATGATCGCCTGGTGTCATGGGGCGTCGGGCATTGGCTTGAGCCGTCTGGCGATCTTGCCATACCTCGACGACGCCATGCTACCGCAAGAGATCGATATCGCGATCAATAAAATCATGGCGGAGGGGTTGAACGAAAACCACTCGCTCTGCCACGGCATGTTGGGCAATCTCGATGTAATCTTGGGCGCAACCCAGGCCCTCGACGAGCCGCGTTATCATGAGCAATTGTGGACGGCAACCGCGATGGCGCTGGACAGCATCGACGAATACGGCTGGGTCGCCGGTGTGCCATTGGGAGTAGAGACGCCAGGGTTAATGCTTGGGCTGGCAGGCATAGGATACGAGTTGTTGCGCCTGGCAGTCCCGGAACAGGTGCCGTCCGTGCTTTCAGTTGCCCCCCCGCCGCGATACTAGCAAGACAGGGCAAGCGCAAGGCCCCGGCCACCCCAATGCCCGTCCCCTTGCCCCTACCCACCTCCGTCCAACGTTACAGATCCCGTTCAATGTTGGATACGCTGGTAGGGGGCCTTGCGCTTGCCCTGCTGGGGCTTCTTTCCTTTTATCGTTATCAATCAAGCTCGGCACGCGGGTCGCGCATCATCAGTTCCAGCACGGCCTTACGTGGATCAAGCCCCGCGAAGAGGACCAGGCTGAGCTGCTGGGTGATGGGCATATCGACATTGTAGCGGTTGGCGAGCTGGAGGGCGGCGCGCGTGGTCCAGACGCCTTCTGCGACGGAATGAGTTGAGTTCAAGATGTCGTCAAGCTTTTCGCCCGCAGCCAGCCGCTTGCCCAATTGCTGATTGCGGCTCAACGGGCTGGCGCAGGTGGCGATCAGGTCTCCGATGCCTGCCAGGCCCGCAAAGGTGAGCGGATTGGCTCCGGCGGCGATGCCCAGGCGCGAAATCTCGGCCAGCCCGCGCGCGATGAAGGCGGCTTTGGCGTTCTCACCATAGCCCAGGCCGTCATTAATGCCCGCGCCTATCGCGATGATGTTTTTGAGCGCGCCGCCCAGCTCGACGCCGACCAGATCGCGGGAGGTGTAGACGCGGAAGCGGGCGGTGGTGAGCAGATCGCGCGCCTGAACCGCTATCTGTTCATTGGTGGCTGCCACCACGGCGGCGGTAGGCTTCTCCTGTGCCACCTCACGCGAGAGATTCGGCCCGCTTAACATGGCGATACGGGTCTGTGCTTCCGGCAGTTCCTCCGCGATAATCTCGCTCATGCGTTTCAGCGTACCAATCTCAACCCCCTTGCTCGCCGATACCAGAATAGTTTCTCGTCCTACATAGGAAGCCAGCAGGCGTACATTTTCGCGCATACGCTGTGATGGCGTGACGAGGATCAGGAAATCCTTGTCCTGCGCTGCTTGCGCCAGGTCAGCCGTTACCATTAAAGAATCAGGGAAGGGGAAGCCTGCCAGGAACAGGCTATTCTCGCGCGCCTGCTGCATCTCGGCTGCGCGCGCGGGCTGATGGTCCCACAGGGTGGTTGCGATCTCTTTCTTTGCGAGCAATAGGGCCAGCGTCGTCCCCCATGCGCCGCAGCCAATGACGCCAACTGATACCATACGATTTTCTCTCCTACGATGTCATTTTCTGCCACCTGACGCATTTCCGCTTGACATCCCATAATGCGATGTCTATACTGTCCTCAAGCAGCGAGTTCTCAGTTCACTCGACCCGCTCGCGGGATTGAAACTCCGCAGGGCTGCGATGCTCGCTGCGGGGATCAATTGTTTCTTGATACACGGATGGCTTCAAGATGCCGATGTAGGGCAGGTTGCGGTAGCGTTGCGCGTAGTCCAGCCCGTAGCCGACGACGAAGCGATCTGGAATGCTGAAGCCGATGTAGTCCAGCGCGATTTGCTTGTCACGCTCGCGCACTTTATCGAGCAGGGCGCAGATGCGCAGGCTGAGCGGGTTGCGCCGCTTGAGCATATCCATCAAATAGTGCAGCGTCAGCCCGCTATCGATGATGTCTTCAATGATCAGCACATGCTTCTGATTGATTGGTCCCTCCAGGTCTTTGATGATGCGCACAATGCCGCTTGAGCGCGTGGCATCCCCATAGCTGGCGACCGCCATATAATCGATCTCCAGCGGGAGGTGAATGTAACGCGCCAGATCCGCAATAAAGGGAACGGCCCCTTTCAACGTCCCTAGCAGCAGCAGATTCTTCCCCTGGTAATCGCGCGTAATCTGCTCCCCCAGTTCCACCACCTTCGCCCTGAGCTGCTCCTCCGCAATCAACACCTCTTCAATATCCTCATGCATCATAATCTACCCTCAATATACCATAATCTCAAATAGCTCTAAAACTCCGTACCGACCCGATTGATTGTGTCCGCTTTATCGCCCGTTTCCAGCATCATGCCACATCCCAGTAGGGCAAGCGCAAGGCCACCGCCCATTCCCCGCACCTCCCCTTGCCCCTACCGTCCCCAACTCCTATTTACCCCTAAAAATACAGCCGAACGGGGTCTACAATCACGGACGGAGGTGGTAGGGGCAAGGGGATGGGTGGTGCGGTGAGGGGGCCTTGCGCTTGCCCGCCTCGCTTGCCCTCTACCTCCATCATGGCTCCTTCGTATGCAATGACAGGCGTACGATGCGTTCTGTCCGGCTGGTCAGGCGAGCGCGATCATCGAGATGGATGCCTGCCAGCCAGATGCAATGGGACGGGCCGAAGAATAGCGGGATGCTTGCACGCTCGGCGTGCGGGACGTGGGCATCGACCAGCACATCCTGGACCTTCTTTTCGTGCATCATGCCCAATGGGCGCATCCGGTCGCCAGGCCGACGGGTCCGTACACGCAAGGTATCGCCCGTGATATCACCATCAGCATATACTACATAACGAGTGGGAGGCAGGATCGTCCACAACCTGGCCCAATCTTTTGCGCGCAAAGCCTCCCTGGCAGCCTGCAATGTCTCATTTGCCACAAGTTCGGCCACCGCGCACCAGGACGTGCCCGGGACCGAGACGCGACCAGGAACCGGCAACGTGACCTCCAAGGCTGGGGCTAGCCCTGCCCCTACGTGATGTGGTTCAACGCGTTCGCATAGCACCATGTCGCCTCGGCGCGAGAGGTGCAGGCGCTGCGGCAGGTGTAATGTCAGCTCTTCGCCGCTGCCTGGCCTGCGCAATAGTTCTTCGATCAGCTCAAAATGGCGCAGTTCGAGCGGCGATTGCCCATCACACAACGAAGCTGTGACGCGCCGTAAGAGGTGACGTTGCAGGCTGAGCGGCAACGCAAGCAGCGAAGCAAGCTGCAAGCGTATGCAGAGGGGTTGTTCGTCTGCCACCACTTTGGGCCAGTGCGCATCAACCTGGGCCGCGAGCCATTCCGCATCGACCCGCATCACCTCGGCGTTGCGCACCAGCGTCTCGCGAATGCCCGCGTTCAGCGTTTCCAGAAAAGGTACAAGCTCATGGCGAATACGGTTGCGCAGGAAGCGCGGATCGGCGTTGCTCAGGTCTTCTATCGGTACCAGACCGTGAGACCGGCAATAGGCCACTGTATCGGCATGGCCGACTGACAATAGTGGGCGAATAATATCTTGCTGGCGCGGTTGCAGGCCGATCATTGCATCGATGCCGCCCCCACGCAGCAGGTGCAGCAGCAGCGTCTCCACCTGATCGTCTCGATGGTGCGCCACCGCAATCAGCCGTCCCTGCGCCACCTCACGCAGGAAGCGGTAACGCGCCGTGCGTGAAGCATCCTCGATGGAGCGTCGTTCCGCCTGAGCCTGCGCCGATACATCCACGCGTCCGATTGTGCAGGCCAGGCCCCACTCGTGCGCGAGGCGCGCGACGGCTGCCGCCTCCTGTGTGCTCGCCTCGCCGCGGAGTTGGTGATCTAGATGGGCAACGTGCAGTTCGACGGCGGGGAAATGCTTCCCAGGACCGCAGAGGCGCAGCAGCAGGTGCAGCAGGCAGAGCGAATCGGCTCCCCCCGAGACGGCCACGACGACCGTTCCCTGCTCGGGTAAGAGATGGTGTTGTTCGATATAGGTAGTTACAATCTCTAACATGTTTGCGCTTTATAGCCGTTGTATGATACGATATAGGCCAATTATAGCATCCGTAGACTAGCCGCGTGGCCCAGATTGGGGGTCAGGCGCTTGAATGTTGTGTAGGGGTAAGCAGAGAAATGGGACTTCGCAAAATCATCACCGCAGAAAACCCGATATTGCGCCAGAAGGCGAAAAAGGTTCATCGCTTCGATCCATCGTTGCAGCGACTCGTTGACGACATGTTCGAGACGATGCACGAGGCGCAGGGCGTTGGCCTTGCTGCGCCGCAGATCGCCCTCTCCATCCGCCTTTTCGTCGCCGAGTATGAAGATCACAAGGTTGCAGTATTCAATCCAGAGATCGTCAAGGCCGAGGGGGAAGAGTTGGGGACCGAGGGCTGTTTGAGCATCCCTGGCTATGTGGGCGAGAATATCCGTCGGGCCGGCAAAGTGCTGGTCAAGGGGCAGGATGTGCGCGGCAAGCCCATTCGTATCTCTGCCGAAGGCTGGTTTGCGCGTGTGCTCCAGCACGAAATCGATCATCTAGACGGCATCCTCTTCCTCGACCGGCTGGATCGTCCCGAGGACCTGCGCGAGGTGCGCGACGACGAGACCATCGAAGAAGCTGCGGTCATCGAGTAATTGACGAAGATAAAAAAATCCGGCTCCTCCATTTTCGGAGAGAGCCGTTTTTTATTTCATCGGACCCGCATTACAATTTTTGCTGTCTCCTTAACATCGGCAATCTGTGGTTGCCGAGGGTTCGCTGGCATCCTGCGCAAAGGTAGAAGCCGTCATCCTGGTATTGCAGCTCGCTCACCGGAAAGTGCAGATAACAGATGCCGCAACGGGTAGCATCGGGCTGACTGGCAGTCTGGCGGTCGTGCTCAAACAGCTCGTGTAGCGATTGCACCATCTGCTCAAAGTTGAAATGCCCGCTATAGCCTCGTTCTATGCCTGACGCGTGTACCGCAGGCAAGGCCCCCGTCATATTATTAGAACGAGCTTCCCGCCGACTGGCAAAAAAGTTGCTATTCCCTCCAGCTTCATTCCCCGAACCCGCTGTATGATGATTGCTCAAAGCAACAAACTCCCAAATGTGATCAGGGCTAACATTTCAGTAATTATACTATTGCGGTTTGTGTAAATCAAGTAGGGGCCATTAATTAAGTCTGTACAACCAGAGTACCCTGCCATCGCTGACGCGTAAAACATCCATTGTCCCGTCGAATTGGCGCAGGTAGATCTCGCCATCGACAATACGCGGCTGCCAGAGAATAGGGGCTGTGGATCTATAGTGCCAGAGCAGAACGCCATCGCTACTGCGCCAGGCCCAGATCGAGTTCTCATTCTCGCCCAGGAAGAACACCCCATCCATAACTACGAGGCTGAACTTAAATGCAGGTATGGCGTGCTGCCAGAGCAACGAACCGTCCGTTATGCGCAATGAGACTACTCTTTTATCCAGCGTAAAGTAAAGAACGCTTGTGCCCTGTATTTCCGGTCCAGCAACAATAGTATCTATTCGCCGTTGCCAGAGCAACGAGCCATCCACACCCCTTAACGCCTTTATCATGCCACCTGTCGTACTCACGACCACTCCATTTTGCACAGTCCAGAAGCGGAGATTGAAATAATCGGGAGGCGATTCCCAGAGCAGGCCGCCATCAGTGAGGCGACGAGCTTGCAGGGTGTTTTGCGAGGTCTGAAAGTAGATGGTCGGTCCCTCAATAGAAGGCGCCCAATCGTCGGGAAGACCTTGATAATGGAAAATCTCGGAGCCATCGCTCGCTCGCAGCACATGCACCATAAAATCCGGCGTTCGAATAGAGACAATCCCATCGGCAACCGACAAAAAGCCATCCATCGGCGAGAGGTTTCGATGGGTAAAGTGCCAGAGAACTTTTCCGTCACTTGCGCGCAATGCATAAACTGTGCCGTTATCCACTAAAGTATTCACATAGACCACGCCATTTTTCGCCAGCAAAGGGGAAGGGCCAGCAAAGGGTGGCAACTGGCTAAACCAGAGGAGCGCGCCATCGCTTGCTCGATTTGCCTCTACAATCCCAACTGAAGAACTGCTCAGGATGGTAAAGTACAACTGACCACCATCTGCAATGAAGTAGCCGTTGGTACTCGCCGGGGCGCGATGTTGCCACAAGATAGCTCCGTCGCTTGCTCGCCTGGCGCTAATAGCCCCATTATCTACGTTGATATAGGCTACTTTACCGTCCACTGCTACGTCTACAACTTTCCCGCCTACAAAGAAAAACGGGTTAAACGAAACCGATGGCGGATTCTGCCGAGCAGGCTTTGAGATAGGAGGTACATCTGTCTGGATGATCAGCGGCATAACCATCAGACCAACAACACATAGAAAGAGAGCAAAGGTTGGGGATATATGCATCTGAAAGGCGCTTTTTTGTGCGAGCCTCAATATAGCTCGGTGGAGAAAGCGCCTCAATCGCCCATCGGGCGGATCGAGGTCTACAATCTCGATCTCGTCTTTATGTTCCAAATCTTCCATGATTTCCTATACATCTCTTTCATGATAAAAAACGCTTTCTAAAGTTTTTAATACCATGATGTTTATTATAGTAGGAAATGCATGGGGAAGTAATAAGGAACTGATGTCGCCGCTGAGTGAGCAGGTGCTAATCCTCCAATGTTGCGACCAGCACAGCCTTGATTGTATGCAGTCTGTTCTCTGCCTGGTCAAAAACAATTGAGGCTGGTGATTCAAATACTTCTTCATCCACTTCCATCCCGTCTAATCCATAGCGTTTGTAAATTTGCTCACCAGCCACCATCTCAGTATTATGATAAGCTGGCAGGCAGTGCATAAACTTGGCATCTGGATTGTGCGTCAGCTCCATGATCCGACTATTGACACGGTAAGGAAGCATTTGCCCCTGGCGGACACGTTTATCCCATCGTTCTTCAGGCTCGCCCATCGACACCCAAACATCGGTATAGACAAAGTCGCAGCCATCTACTGCCTCTTCCACATTCTCAGTCACGGTAATGCGTGCGCCAGTCTCACTAGCGAGTGCGTCCATTTGTGACAGGCGTTCCTTGCTCGGCCAGTATTCCTGCGGACCCGCTAAACGAATATCCAGGCCCATTTTCACGCTCCCGCTCAGTAGTGATGTGGCTACATTAAAGCCGGTATCACCCAGAAAACAGCACTTCACTTGCGCCAGCGGCTTGTTTACCTGCTCTTGCATAGTAAATAGGTCAGCCAGGGCTTGTGTTGGATGTTCTTCATCAGTCAAGCCATTCCATACAGGGACGCCAGCATAGCGCGCCAGTTCTTCCACCGTCGCCTGCTTAGAACCACGATACTCAATGCCATCGTACATCCGTCCCAGCACGCGTGCGGTATCTTTTATCGTCTCTTTGTAACCAATATGCGAGCCACTGGCTCCAATATAGGTGACGTGCGCGCCCTGATCAAACGCAGCCACTTCGAAGGCACACCGGGTACGCGTCGAATCTTTCTCGAAGATCAGGACAATGTTTTTGCCACGAAGGCGGGGCACCTCTGTCTTCGCATATTTTGCCGCTTTGAGTTCGGCTGATAACTGGAGCAGAGATGCAATCTCTTCGGAACTAAAATCATCTAATGTGAGGAAATGCCGGTTGCGCATGCTCAAAGCCATTGATCTTACCCTCATGATAGATTCAACTCAATATTTTCCCATTTTAATGAAAGGGCATCGCCGTCATCTGCTATACTGCTGACCTTATTATACAGCTTCTGCGCCAGATCCGGTAGAGTATACCGTTTTTGATCCAGGGCTGTTGCAACGTCTTTTTTGCCGCCTTCGGCGGCGGGGAGAAGAGGAACAAGTGGGGACAATTCGCGAGATCGCGACGTCCCCCACCCCCCGCAAGGAGGCTGCCGCCCCCTTGACCCCCGCTTGGCAGACGGTATGCCCAACGTTGCAACAGCCCTGGTTTTTGATCAGGGCTTCGCAAAAGTCGCTGCACGCTCTGACTGCTCACGCCAAAGGCGCTCACAGGAGAGGAAGGTGCTGGCTGTGGGCTGCGCCCACAGCCAGCACCTTCCTCTCCTGAACGGCTCGCTTGCGAGTCGTTCAGGATGAAAAGACAACTTTTGCGAAGCTCTGGTTTTTGATGGGGTGTAGGCATGAAGGAGGCGTTCGGCTGCATCGTGAGATACATTACAGGTTGGTCCCACCGGAGAAGATGAGCGATGAAGATTTAGTATATTACCGGACTAGCGCGGCAGATACAATCAGGGACTAGCAGGTCCAGCAGGATATGGCCCCCTTTGATCCTGCTGAGAACGACAGAGTAAACATGCTTGATCGTTGGACCTTAGAGCGACTCTGTCGATTTCGGCTCTTTGACCTGGCTCCTCTTAGGTGGCATGGCCCGCGTCTGTTCCGGCTCCGTCGGAACGGCTGTTGCTAGCGGATCGGTGGAAGGAGCAGGCGGAGCTGGCAAGGGTGCGGGTGGCGCAAGTTGTTCTGTTCGCCAGGGCGTTAATTCCTGTCTACCGTACAACCGCACGCCCAGACCCAGGTAGCCGAAGAAGCCAATCACCAGGCCCAGCGAGTACAGACCGAACAGCGTGGAGTCCCTGAGCAGCGCGATGATTGCTGCGCCGCTAATGACCGAGAGCAGGGTATAGAGGTCTGCCAGCGCGGCGGGCGCTGCTCTCAGGCGCATGATGCGATAAGAAATCCAGCCAATAGTCAGGCCGAAGAGGATAGTACCGAGTCCTGCGATAAACATCGTTTTCCTCCTTCAATTGAGGCATAAAGCCAACCACTATCAATATGGCGCTCCAAGCACGTTTCTGCTATACAGGTAGATGTCTCAGAGAGTGTAATCTTATGATGATGTATATCGATAGTGTTCTCTGAGAATAGGGACGTGTGGGGATGTCAGATGTAACTTTAAGAGTACTCTGGGAAGAAGTACATCATCCATTGCTATTCGGTGTCATCGTGTTATAATGCGCCTGAGATTTCCGCTTTTGATCCTGGGAGAGAGAATAGCGAATTGGGAGAGTGTTTATTTCGCGTTTGCAGGGAAGGCTGGCAATAGGAGCATGCTCATTACACGTATTGAGTTAGAGAATATCAAGAGTTACCGCCGAGTCGCCATCGATCTGCGGCGCGGCACCACGGCCATCAGCGGCTCGAACGGCGCGGGCAAGACGACGCTGGTCGAGGCTATCGGCTATGCCCTCTTTGGCTATCTTCCGTACAGCCAGGAGCAGTTTGTGCGCGAAGGCGAGAAGTATGGCATCGTGGTTGTCCACCTGATCGGCGGCGATGATCGTCCCTACACCGTTGAACGTCGCTGCGGCTCAGGCGCTCGCTGGCTGATTCACGACGAGGAGGCCAACGCCCGCATTGAGCAGCGCACTGATGTGCTGGATAAACTGCACGAACTCTTCGGCATCGACCGCGAGCGCCCACTCGATTCGCTCTTTAGAGATGCGCTGGGCGTCCCCCAGGGAACCTTTACCGCCATCTTCCTCGAAGCCGCCAGCAAGCGCAAGCAGACCTTCGACGCCCTGCTCCAGATCGAGGATTACAAGGTCGCCTTTGAAAATCTGCTGGAAACTCAGAAGTACTATAAAGAACAAATGCTGATACAGCAGGGCGAGATCAACCGGCTGATGTACGAGACTCGAGAGCTGGAGGATTGGCGCGACAAACTCAGGGATGCGCGCTTGCTGGACGAGCAACAGAAAGAGCAGAACGTTCGCTGGAGTGAGCAGTTGACACGCTCCGAGGCACGGTTAGCCGTTTTAAACGAGGAGCTAACGCGCCTGACCGTACTCGATCAGCGTTACCAGGCGAGCAAAGCAGCCAATGAACACGCCCGCCAGCGCCTGCATGATAGCGAACAACTGGTGCAGGCCGCGCGCACCGCTAAGCAAATTGTAGTCGCCAGCCATGAGGATCATCAGCGTTATCGCCAGGCCCAGGACATCCTCCTGCGTCTGCGCCGCGACGCTCAAACCCGCGATGCCCTGTTATTGGAACAGACGAAGCTTAAAGGAGTCGCGCAGACAACGAAGGCCAGAATTGACAACTGGCAGGAGCGGCTGGCAGAAGTCGCGTCGGCCCGCCAGAAAGTTGCGGAACTGGCTCCCCAGGTTGAGCAGCAAATTGAGCTGGAGAAGAGACGCGATGAGGCCATGCAGCGGGTCTCGCGCCACGATGCTATCATGACTGAGGGCAAGCGCCTCAACGAGCAGCTAGCAAAAAACCGTAACAAGCAGGAAGAGTTGCAGCGCAAAATTGTCGAGATCGAACCGCTTGTGCCCGTTGCTGAACGTTTGACAGAACTTAGCGAAACGCTCACACAACTGCGCGTTCAGGGTAGTGAGCGCACCAGCAAACGTAATCAGTTGCAAGAGAAGCGCGGCTTGCTCCAGGAAAAGCAGATTGAGCGTGACCAGGCTGCCGAGCGGTTACGCAAAGTCGAGCATAGCCTGACCGTTATCGAAGAGCATCGCCAGGAAGCCGAAGAGATGCCCGTTCTCCAGGCGCAATACGAGCAACTGGTAGCGCAGAAAAATCGTCTGGAGGGCAATATCGAAGGCTACGCCAGATCGAGAGCGCAATCGGCGGGCGGCCAATGTCCTCTGCTCAACGAAAGCTGCCTCAATATCAAGCAGCGCGGCATTGCCAGCCTCGAATTCTACTTTGAAAATCTGCTTACAGAGGAACATAAGCAGATTGAGCGCGTGAATCAGCAGCAGAACGCTGTCAATGAACGTATGGAACAGATCAGGAAATTCGCCGACGCGCTCAATAAGCTGGGACAATATGTCGAGAAGCGCGACCTCTATGCAGAGCAGTTGCAACGCATCGCCATTGATATTACACGGCTAGAACGCGATATTTCCACCTTGAACGAAGAGTTAGAGGAACTCAAGCGTGTTGACGAGCAGATCGGCACAATCGAGGCAGCCTATACTGAGAGCAAAAAGGCCGATGCCAGGGTACGCGAGCTCGCGGGCCTGTACAAGCAAATTCAGCAACTGCAGGAGCAGGCCAGGCAGTATGAGAGCGATTTACAGGAGCGGCGACGCGAGATCGAAGGGTTACGCGGCGCTGGCGCTCAACTCAAGCAGATGGAGGCCGATCTGGCAACCCTTAACGATCCCCGTGCCCGTACGACGGCCCAGCAGACCATTATCGCCCAGGAAGGTCACTTCACAAAGCAGCTACAGGCGGCCCAGCAACAACAGCAGCAGACGACCCAGCAGTTGCAGGAACTACAAGAACAACTGCTTGCTTATACAGACCTGGATGACAATATTGCGCAACAGGATGCAATCATGCGGAGCAGCGAACGTGGTTTCCAGGATTATCTGCAAAATGAAAAGGAAGCTCGTCTGCTGCCTGAACGCGAACAGACGTATCGTCAGCAGCAGCAGCAGGTCGAGCAGAGCGCGTTAGCCTTGCAGCAGGTTGAGCAAGCCTATCTTGCCGCCCGGAACGCTTTCAATCAGCAGGAGCTTGACGACTTAAAGGGTGTGATTGAGCAGCTCAAGGGCGAGCTGGCGGCGCTGGCTCAGAAAATGCAGCACCATCAGGCATATATCAACGAACTGGAACAGAAAATAGCGCAGGCCGAAGCACTGCTTACCGAACTGGAAGCGGCCCAGCAAGAGTACCGGACGCTGGAAGACCTGCACGCTATGGTCGAGCAATTCCGCAAACTCATCAGAGAGGCTGCCCCGTATGTCTTAAAAGCCTTGCTGGGTGATATCTCGGCAGAGGCCAATCGCATCTTCGGAGAAGTGATGGGCGACCGCAGCGCGCAACTCTCGTGGCAGAACGATTACGAGATCATCCTGCGCCGCCAGGGAGTTAATCGCACCTTTGCCCAGTTGAGCGGAGGCGAGCAGATGAGCGCCGCCTTAGCTGTACGGCTGGCCCTGCTCAAGAAGCTCTCCACCCTCAACCTCGCCTTCTTCGACGAGCCGACGCAGAACATGGACGAGCTGCGGCGCATGAACCTCGCCGAGCAGATACGGCGCGTGCGCGGCTTCGAGCAGCTCATCGTCATCAGCCACGACGATACCTTTGAGCAGGGGCTTGATAGCCTCGTCCGCCTCTATAAAGACGAGGGGGAGACGCGCCTGATGAGCGAAGATGAGATCATGGAGGCAAGGATCAGCCAGCGGGAACAGGTGAATATGTATGCTTCATAAAGGAAAACTCCAGGCCGCCTTGAGTCTCAAACGCGGGCATTTCTCGCTCTTCGACGGCACATTTAGCGAGCAGCTTAAAGCCTATCAGCAGGCGCTCGAAACCCTCTATCTGCGCTACCAATCGAGTGCGCAGATGGAAAACGTTCTGCCTCCTCATGACAGCTTTGGGCTTTCGGCGGGAGCGCGCCCCAGTATTGAGTTCGACCGCTGGCTAGCACTCGCAAGTCAGAGAAGCTATCATGTCCCCGTCTTCCCCTTCGGGCGCGAATTTGCCAACCACGAGCAGGCGCGCCAGTGGGCCGAATGTATCGAAGGCATCACCACACTAGCCGTCGATGGCAGCCAGTTATTGCCGTGGCGCGATGCCTCCATTCCGGTCGCGCTTGTCCAGGTTGGCTTCTTCGTCAATCCGCACAGTCAGGGGCGCCCGTATACCAAAGATGTGCGGCTAGAAGTGCTGGCCCCCGATGAAATTATGGAGGAGTCCAGAAGCGAATCAAGCGATCCCGACAGCTATCCTTATTCGGACATGCAGGTAACATTGAAACGCTATCTGCTCGAAATCGAAACCCTCTGTAGTCAGATGGAGCAGCTCGCCAGGACGCGCCGCAGTGATGATCCGGTCCACAGCCCCGTCGTCTTCTTCGATGGCTCGCTCGTCGTCTCCTTTGCCCTCACCATGCCCAGTCCTTATCGTGAACGCTACATCGCCTCGGCGGTCTCGCTATTGAAAACCTCGGAGCAATTGCGCGTGCCGCTCGTCGGCTATATTGATACCAGCTACGCGCGTGATATCATCACTATGTTGCGCCGCCTGGACGCTACGCAGAGCCAGCCCGTATTGCGCGAGACCAAAAGAATTCACGATGCGCTGCTCTGGCAGGGGCGGCTGCACTGGGGCGACCGCACGCCTGCTATGATCTGCGCACGCGGCGATATTCTTGAGGGCTATGGCTCCTATCGCGACAGCATCGCCTTCTGCTACCTGCAAACGACCTCAACGCGTCCGCCCACGCGCCTGGAATTTCCGCGCTGGATGCTCGATGATGGCGTGCTGGAGCCGGTCATCGATGTGATCCGTGCCGAAGTCATTGCGGGCAACGGCTACCCCTACGCCATCGAAACCGCCGATGCCGTTTCCGTCATCACTATGCAGGACCGCGACGAGTTCTACACCCAGTTCAAAGCCTTTATGGAGAAGCAGGGAGTCAAATTTACCTTCTCCACCAAATCCATGAGTAAAAACAGAAGAAGGTGATATTTGATGCAGGAAGTACCTGTCCCCTTGAATGTGTTATACTTGGTATAATTCTTAGTCGTGGTAGTTTTTCTTTAACCGTTTTTACGGGAGGTTCACAAAGAAGTTTTTACTATGTCTCGTTCAATGACACAAACCTTAACCTGTCCTTGTGGGGAAGTGTTTACCAGCCAGGTTTATGATTATGTAAATGTAGCGCAGGAACCGCAGTTGCGCTATATTGTGCTGGCCGGATTAATCAACGTCTCGACCTGTCCAACCTGCGGCAGGCGCGCGGCCCTGGCGCGTCCTTTCATCTATTCCGATCCTGCGCATAAGCTCTTGATCTACGTGCATCCGCGCTCGGATGCTCCCCGGGAGGCGCGTATGCTGATCCTGGAGAGATTGCGCTCCGTTTACACGGATGTCATAGCGATTCAGGAACAGCAGAACGATGAAGAGCATAAGCGTAGTAAGGGTGGAAGAAGCGTCACGCTCACACCATCGCAGGCAAGAGAAATGCCGCCGCTACAGGTTGTCTTCGGACTCGACCAGCTAACCGAGCTAGTTAATGCCGTTCTCAGCCCTGATGAGCGTCTGGGCAGGCTTGCCATGAGCACCCAGAGCAGCAACGAAGCCGAGCGAGGGCAATTTCTTGATATTGCGCGCAAGCTCTCCTCCGAAATGGATTGCAATTACGAGGTCGAGGACCTGCCTGACGAGTATACCGTCTGGATCTATGGCTCGCGCCGCAACATCGGCGCGCTCATGCGAGAACTGGCGCCACGAGGATAATAAAATGATTACAATAGGAGTTCTCACGGTCAGCGATGGAGCGTCGAAGGGAGAGCGGCAGGACGTTAGCGGTGAGAACATCCGCACCCTAGTAACGCAGCTTCCAGATGCGGTTGTCAGCGCGGGAGCCATTATTCCTGACGAGGCTGAGCAAATTGCAGCCACGCTACGCGCGTGGAGCGATGAGAAGCGGCTCAACCTTGTGCTAACAACGGGGGGCACCGGGCTGGCACCGCGTGATGTAACGCCGGAAGCTACGAAACTGGTAATCGAACGTGAAGCGCCAGGCATCGCGGAAGCCTTGCGCGCCATCAGCCTCCAATATACGCGCAACGCCATGCTTTCACGCGGCATTGCCGGTGTACGCGGGCGTACCCTCATTATCAATCTTCCCGGCAGCCCTAAAGCAGTCAAAGAGTGTCTTGAATATATCCTGCCGGTGTTGCCGCACGCCATCAATCTGCTGACCGAGGGACCAAAGGAGCACTAACATGCTCGCCACATACGCGGGCCACACCGATCACGTTTTTGCCCTCGCCTGGTCGCCATCAGGCCACTTCATCGCTTCCGGCGGACGAGACGGAACGGTGCAGATCTGGCATCCTCAGACCGGTCAGCGCCTCCGAACCTTTCAGGGGGAGCATCGCTACCTGCTTTCGCTAACCTGGTCGCCCGATGCGCGCTATATCGCTTCCGGCTGTACTGCCGGCATCGTCCATGTGTGGGAGGTCAGCACCGGCTGTATCATCACAACGTACCGTGGGCATGTGCGCTTTGTGCGCTGCATCGCCTGGACCTCTGGTGGTCGCTATATCGCTTCTGGCGGGGATTACGGCGATAGTACCGTACAAATCTGGGAGCCGTTCAGTGGTCAACTCATTTGCACCTATAGAGCGCAGTACAGGATCTTCTCCGTCGCCTGGTCGCCGGACAATACAGTGATCGCCTCTGCCGACTTTAACGGGACCGTCCAGAGCTGGAACGCTTTCAGTGGCAATCCTACCCTCATCTATCGCGAGCATAGAGGCCCTGTATATGCTGCATCCTGGTCGCCGGACGGGAAGGCCATCGTCTCTGGCGGTCAGGACGCAGCGGGCCGCATCTGGTCTCCTGCAAGCGGGAAAACGCTCCAGACCTATCGCGGCCACACCCAACCCATCAAAACACTCTCCTGGTCGCCTGATAGCGCCTATGTTGCTTCAGGGAGCGATGATAGCACCGTTCAGGTCTGGTCACTCACGGGGAGACAGATTGCCTGCTATACTGGCCACAAAACCTGGGTGCGTGCCCTCGCCTGGTCGCCGCGCCACAACTGGATCGCCTCCGCCGCCGATAAAGCGGTACATTTATGGCAACCATAGCGATCTGGCAGGCTATGATGCTCCACGCGAGACGTAGGGGCGGGGCAAACAGGGCGGGGGCAAGCCCCGCCTTTTTATCCAGGCGATCAACGATGCTGCCGCATCTAGCTTCGCTCAGACCGCCTGAGATGAAGGCCCCTACGGCGATTGAAGAAAGAAATAGATGGTCAGGATAATGCCAACGCAAATCACGAAAATGCGTATATAGCGCGGGTCGATTTTGCGCGCCAGCGACGCGCCGCCGTAGCCGCCAATGATCGCCCCGACCGCCATCAAAAGAGCTTGCGGCCAGCTTACCACTCTCCCAATAATAAACGTAATCACAGCCAGCAAACTAACGCACGAGGACAGCAGTGTCTTGAGTGCATTCATCTCATGAATGTTTTCCATTCCCATCAATCCCAGGGCCATCAGGATCAAAATACTCTGCCCGCCGCTGAAGTAACCACCATAAGTGGCAATAACCAGTTGCAGGATACTCGTGCCGATCAACGAAACCACCGATTGCTGCTTTTTGTCAGCAGTGTGGCTGTGCAGGGCAGCCGTGATGCGATTGCTAAAGATAAATAGCAGCGTGGCAGCCAGAAGCAAAAAAGGCACGAGGCGAGCGAAAACCTCTTGCTTTGTATGCAAAAGCAGGTTTGCGCCCAATATGCCTCCGACCAGGCTTGCAGCGATCAGCACGATAGTCTGTCCGCGTCGCACTTTCGCCAGTTCGCGGCGATAGGCGCCGACGCTGGCAATGCCACCCGGCAACAATGCCACCGCAGTGGTTGCCTGAGAAAAAATAAGGGGAACGCCGGTGAAAATGAGCGCCGGGAAAGTAAAAAACGTTCCTCCTCCCGCGACTGCGTTCATCGCGCCTCCACACACAGCCGCACCGAAGAGCAACAGTATTTGCAGGAATGTCACGACAAATCCTTCCTGGAAAGCGACGTATCTTGAAACCTTCGCGCTCTGTAGGGGCAATCCCTTGCGGTTGCCCTGTAGCTCACTTAGATGGGCCAGCCCTGTTTCTGCTGCGCGCCAAGCAACAGGGTAATCTCCCCCAGATGAGTAAACAGATGCGAAATACAGACCTGCCCGATAGCTCTGATCGCGGGCATATTGCCCAGCGGCTTCACCATCACCGTCCGTTCAGAGAGTTCCACGCCCCCATCCTTAACGTCAGCCAGATATTGCTCAAACTCGCGCCATACCTCTTCAGCGTACTGCATAAAGAGGGCAGGATCGTTGATGCGTAACGATTGAGCATCGCCGGTGGTCATCCCTGTCCCCTGAACGCGTGGCGGCAGGTTGAGGCGTTCGTGCCAGTTGCCCTCATTCCAGAGCGGCGGGCGTCCCTGTAAAATATAGCGCAGAATATTATCCTCGGTACGCACGCAGTGCAGAAGGTTGAAGGCAATGTGGTTGCCCGTCCCTGGTATCGTGTAATGCCATTCGTCCAGCGTAAGATCCTTGACGCTGGTACGTAAAGCCTCGTGCAAGCGGATCTGTTCCGTGGCAAAAAACTCGATGATGTTCATAACTACCTCCTATACTAAGGTGGGATGTCAGGCTACGTGACATAACGATAGCACAGCAACGGCGTGGAGGGCAAGCCATTCTTTAACAGGTGGTTAAGGCCGCCATCTGCCTGGGCCGTGGCTGCGGCGTTGAGCAGGCAGATGGTTGAGCAGATTTATGAGTCTCTCAAAGGTGTCTCACTTCTGGCTCTTCCATCCGTGTATGCAGTAGGAGTAAAAGGAAGCAATCGCTTTATGCTGTACGTTTCTCAGTGCAATGCTTGCAGGCTGACAAGGAAAGTGCATCCATGAAAGAACCTGTTGTGTTACGACCTCAACATACCTATATACCGGCAGTCGCAATTGTACGCGCTACCT
Organism: Ktedonobacteraceae bacterium; assembly: GCA_035650355.1. Lineage (GTDB taxonomy): Bacteria > Chloroflexota > Ktedonobacteria > Ktedonobacterales > Ktedonobacteraceae > DASRHT01. The sequence continues at coordinate 69,081 of DASRHT010000119.1, read as the reverse complement.
TCAAGCACTCCTGGAACAAACTGCCAGTTGCGACCGCAGCCGCCCCCGATCACGTTTGCGGCGAGGCACGGCGTATCGGTTATACCGGCAAGCAAGAAGGCGATCTCGCGCTTTACCGCCTCAAAGTCAAAGTCGGCAAAGGTCTACCCACCATGACCCTCCCCTCCCTGTATATCATAGAAAACGGGTTGTTCGTAGATTACGAGCAATGGCAGCAGGAGAGCGAATAAGCCTATCCATCTATTCCCTAATGGATGGGCTTTTTTGCGTCTTTTTGGCCATCTTCAGCGTACTGAGCTCCTATTGACCTATCCTTCAGGAAAGTTTAACCGGCGCTTAACGTGGCTTAACATAGCTATAAAGCATAGTTAATTATGTGGTGCTACTGTATGGTTGAGACAAGAATGCGGGTGGGATTTCCGCTAACGGGGATTACCAGTGCATTTAAATAGTATTAGATAGTAACGGAATCTCATCGGGAGTTAGGAGAAGCTATGCTGAAGCAGTGGCGAATCATATGTATCTCGTTTGTACTGATGGCGCTCAGTATCTTCATTGTGGCCTGTGGCAGCGATACTGGTGGCAGTTCTACCCCCACGCCGGCAAATTCGGCTTGTGCCACCGGCACTATTACCGCCGCCGGTTCAACTGCGCTGGCGCCCCTGGCGCAGGCGGTTGCGAAAGATTATCAGAGTCAGTGCCAGGGCGCTAACATCACCGTCAATCTCGGCGGCAGCGGCTCCGGCCTGTCGCAGGTTGAGGCCGGGAACATCCAGATTGGGAACTCAGATATTTTTAAGAAGGCAGGTCAGGATGATCTTGTCGATCATCAGGTTGCTGTCGTTGTTTTTGATCTCATCATCAATTCCAAAGTCACAGGCGTCACCAATCTAACGACCGACCAGATCAAAGGCATCTATAGCGGAAAAACCACCAACTGGAAAGATCTTGGCGGGCCTGATCTCAAGATCGTCGTCGTCAGTCGCCCGGCCAGTTCGGGGACGCGCGCGACCTTTCAGCAGTATATTCTGGGCGGTCCTGAGACCATTGCAGGCCCATCCAATCTGACCAGCGATAGCACGAGTACCGTTGTTACTAACGTGCAACAGACCGACGGCGCGATTGGTTATGCCGCTTCTGGCGCGGCTAAAGCATCCGGCTTGATAGTGCTTTCGATTGATGGCAATGCGCCTACCGCCGACATGGTGAAGAACAATACCTATAAGTTCTGGAATATCGAGCACATGTATACCAAAGGCGAGGCCACCGGCCTGGCAAAGTCCTTCATCGATTTCATGGGAACGAGCGAGGCGAAGCAGGAAGCTACTAAACTCGATTTCATTGCCATTGCCGATATGACCCAGGACGCCATCCAGGCTCACCAGCCAAAGTAGGAGCAGCGGCTTGCCCCTGCCCTCTACACGTACATGGGGCTTGCTCCCCCTTGCCCTTTAGCTATAGCGTAGGGGCGGACCCAGCCTCTACGCTATTTCCTGGATATTCCTGCTCTATCTTTGTAGGAGAATGTATCATGGCGACAGAACAACGATCAGCGCGTATAGCTAATCAAACATCTACTATCATCTTTTTGCTATGCGCTATTTTTATCGTCGCCGTCATTATGGGCGTTTTCTTGTTTCTTGGCTCAAATGCTTTTCGCGTCTTTACAGAAGGTGCAACCCTTAAAGACTTTTTTTCAAGCGCAAATTGGGACCCGACCGGCAATAATGATGTCAATGGCAACCCCAGCTTTGGCGCGGCAGGCTTAATTCTTGGATCTGTTGTTATCACTTTATTATCAGTGCTTATCGTCATCCCGCTGGCCTTTGGCATGGCGATCTTCTTTACGGAGGTTGCTCCTGCCTGGCTCACGAAGATTTTACAGCCGCTGCTGGAGATTTTCGTCGGCATGCCTTCGGTGGTGATCGGCTTTCTGGGATTGACTGTTCTGGTGCCATCACTTACTAAGCTGGTCGCGCCACTAACAGGCGGCCTGCCAACTGCTGGCTACGGCTGGGGAGCCGCGACGCTGGTGCTGGTGGTGATGATCTTGCCCACCGTGATTAGCATCTCGATAGATGCATTGCGCGCTGTGCCGGGCAGCGTGCGGGAAGCCAGTCTGGCATTGGGTTCGACGCGCTGGCAAATGATGCTGCGGGCGGTCATCCCTGCGGCCACAACCGGGCTGGCAACCGCTGTCGTGCTGGGCATGACACGGGCAATCGGTGAAACGCTGGCCGTCAGCATGGTCTTGCAAGGGGCAAAACTGCCCAAAAACATTTTTACGCCGCTGGTGTTCTTCCAGCCCAACGTCAATATTACCAGCGCCATTGTGCAGGATTTTGCGGAGACGCTCGGGTCCGCCCGCGATGCTTACTGGACGCTGGCTTTTATTCTGCTTGTAATTACGTTCATCTTCATCTGTATCAGCCGTTACCTGGCTAGCAGGAGTGTCTATAAGTGAGTACGCAACAGGCTACCGCGCTTCCCACTGCTGGGGAGTCTCGTCGCGCCGAGCTTTCTCGCCTGGTCCGCCGGCTCCATCTCAGCAATGGAGTGGCAGTAAGCTCTCTCTGGATTGTGGCGTCTCTGGTGGCGTTGCTGTTCATCGCGATTATTGTGCTGCTGCTCGCTCAGGGCATCTCTTACCTCTTCCGGCCCGATTTTTATGGCACGGGAAATGCAGGGATTGGACCAGAGCTGTTCAACACGTTCTATATGCTCATGCTGACACAGCTTTTTCTTTTTCCTATCGCGTTGGCGGCAGCGATCTATCTGATTGAATATGCTCCGCAAGGGAAGCTAGTGACTGCCATCCACTTTGCTGCGGAAACGCTGGCGGGCGTCCCTTCAATCGTGCTGGGGCTGTTTGGCGTGATCGCTTTTGGCATCTACGCGCATATGGGAACCAGTCGGCTGGCTGGCGCATTGACCCTGCTCTGTTTAAACCTTCCATTGGCGCTGCGGTTGTTTGAAGATGCCCTCACAGCAGTACCACGAGATTTACGGGAAGGCAGCCTCGCGCTGGGCTCTACCAGGTGGCATATGGTACGCACAGTGGTACTACCATCGGCTTTGCCTGGCATTATCACGGGCCTGATCCTGTCGGCGGGGAAGATCATCGGGGAAGCCGCGGCTCTGATCTTCACAATGGGTGCAAATAATCCCGCCAGTGGTGTCTTTACATTGAATCCCTTGATTGGCAGCGACAATCTCACCGTACATCTCTGGTATATTCTGACGCAAGGTCTGGGCAGTACCGGCCTGTCTGCTGCCCAGACAAATCAGGTGGCAGCGGGTTCGGCTGCTCTGCTGATCGTGAGCCTGTTGTTGATTAACGTGACCGCCCGCGCTATTGGACGAGCCATTCAGCGCAGAGCAACGGCGGCATAATGTATATTTTCAGTACCCTCAAGCAAGCGGGTCGAGCGAGTCACTGACTTCCGCCGCCTCTCCTGAGGAGTATAGCGTCAAACTCGAAGATGTCAAGAGGAAATGCATTTATGAACGTCGTAACTAATGCTCAGAGCAACGAAAATGTACCGCTCCCTGAAGGGGCCAGCATCTTCTCTCGTAAAGTAGCGCGTAGCGGCCATATCTCTTACGAAGGCCGCCCGTATTTCATCAGTAAGACGCTGGCAGGACGCTATATCCGGCTGGTCGTGCTGGATGATCGCCTCATTGTTGATGCGTCTATCCCATTGCATAAAGAATATCCACTTGTATAAAATAGGAAGGGAGCGCAATGGAGCCTCGTCTTAAACAGGAGCATCATGTACCATCAGCGCAACAGGAGCCTGTGCAGGATGCACATAACAGAAATGAACAGGGAGACCTCGTGATAGAGCCCGCACATATGGGAAGTTTTGATCCGCGGAAGAGTGTGAATATCCGGGCAGATGTTAAAATAGATGTAAAACAGCTTAATTTCTTCTATGGGAAGAAGCAAGCATTGTTCGAGGTCTCGCTGCCGATTCGCGAACGCCAGGTGACGGCGCTGATAGGCCCTTCAGGGTGTGGTAAGTCAACCTTTTTACGTACGCTCAACCGCATGAATGATCTTTTACCCGGGACGAGTACAGAGGGCGAGGCAATTTTTGACGGCGAGAATATCTATAAGAAAAGCGTTGATGTGGTACTATTGCGCCAACGCATCGGCATGGTATTCCAGCGTCCCAATCCCTTCCCAAAATCGATTTTTGAGAATGTCGCCTACGGCCTGCGTGTGCAGGGGCGGTCAAAGAAGTATGTCGAGGAGGCGGTGGAGAAGAGCTTGCATGGGGCTGCGCTCTGGGATGAGGTCAAAGATCGCTTAAAAACCTCAGCGCTGGGGCTCTCCGGCGGGCAACAGCAGCGTCTATGCATCGCGCGGGCGCTGGCGGTTCAGCCGGAAGTGTTGCTAATGGACGAGCCATGTTCGGCCCTTGATCCCATTGCGACCCTGAAGATCGAGGAGTTGATTACCCAGCTTGTCCGGGACTATACAATTGTTATTGTGACGCATAATATGCAGCAGGCTGCTCGCGTCTCACACTTTACTGGCTTTTTCCTCAGTGGAAAGATTGTTGAGGAGGCTCCTACAGTCGATATTTTTAAGCGGCCAAAGAAAAAAGAGACGGAAGATTATATTAGTGGACGTTTCGGCTAGTAACGGGTTTGGAGTATTGCCGTGGCACGTAAAATCCTGGTGGTGGACGACGAGGCCCTTCTGGTGGAAACTATTGCCTACAATCTGGAGCAGGCGGGGTACAGAGTTGTGACCGCAGCCGACGGCAAAAGCGCGCTGGAAGCTGCCCGCACCGAAGCTCCAGATTTGATCATTCTCGATATCATGCTGCCGGAAATGGATGGCCTGGAGGTTTGCCGCCAACTGCGACGCGAAAGCAGTACCGCCACCACGCCAATCGTGATGCTGACAGCGAAAGGCGATGAGGTTGATAAGGTCGTCGGCCTGGAAGTGGGGGCCGATGATTATGTGACCAAACCCTTTGGCCGTCGCGAACTGCTCGCGCGCGTACGAGCTTTATTACGCCGCGCCGACTATCCCTCCCCCCAGGAAGAAGCCGCTGCTGCCGATACTGCTCAAGAGGTGCGCCCGCCCAACCGGGAACTGGTGGCAGGCCCGCTACGCATCGACCTGGCTGGTCGGCGAGTTAATTGCCGGGGGCAGGATCTGGAACTGCAACCGAAACAGTTTGAGTTGCTCACATACCTCGTACGTAATCGTGGGACCGTACTGACGCGTGATCAGCTCCTGCATAACGTCTGGGGCTATGACTATGTAGGAGATACGCGCACCGTTGATGTACACGTCCGCTGGCTGCGCGAAAAGCTAGAAGAAGATCCTGCCAATCCCCGCCTGATCCAGACGGTGCGCGGCGTCGGCTACGTGTACCGCTGGTAAGCCCTCAAGCACCTTTTTCCAGAATCGCGATCAGCCGGGCTTTCAGTTTCGCATAGACGATATCAAGATGTTCCGGCATGACCTTGATATCGGCGACGATGGGCATAAAATTGGTATCGCCTTGCCAGCGCGGGACGATGTGGTAATGGACATGTTCTGCGAAGCCCGCCCCAGCGACCTTCCCCTCGTTGATACCCATATTAAATCCCTCAGGACCCATCTCCTCTCGTAATGCTTTCAGGGCAAGTTGCACCTGAGACATCATCTCGGTCAGGGTTGCACCATCAAGATACTCAATGGAGCTGAGATGTTGGTAAGGGGCAATCATTAAATGCCCGTTGTTGTATGGATAAAGGTTTAGCATCATGAAGCAGTGTTCGCCACGATAGAGAATGTGATGCTCCGCGTCGTGATGTTCAGCCGGTAATGTACAAAAAATACACCCCGGCGGTGGGGGCGTTTTCGGTGTGATAAAAGCCATACGCCAGGGTGCCCACAAATTTTCCATAAACGCTCTCTATTGGTCTTATTGCAGCTCTTCTTCTCTTTGAGAAGATGACGACGGTGTTACCCATTCTTGCGCCCAGACATGAATTGCATCAATTACAGGCTTGAGCGCACGCCCCTTTTCCGTCAACTGATATTCAACACGCACGGGGATCTGCGGATAAACGACACGCTTTACAACGTCCTCGGTCTCTAGCTCGCGTAGCCGGTCGCTCAAGACGCGATCTGAGAGCCCTTCTACTAAGGCTGTAAGTTCGCAGAAGCGTTTTGGCCCATCCATGAGCGCGTCGAGCAGCAGCCCCGTCCAGCGTTTCCCGAGAACGCTAACAGCATGTTCATAGCGTGGGCAAATTTGAGTTGTGGATGCGGGTAACACAATAGGTACCGTCGGCTTCGCTGCCATGTCATTGCCTGCCATTTCCGGTTCAGCCGAGCAAAACCAGAGTAGAGGACGACTCCTAAATACTTGATGTTACCTCAGTATAACATGTTTTTCTCTCTAAGGCAAGGAACGCTACATGTAAAAAGTAAGTGTGATATACTGACTGAGGCGTAAAAACATCATTGGAGAGCTATGCTTAACGTTGCGCTGGACACTCATCTTGATACCTTCCACCTGGCAGTGGATTTCCAGGTTGAGCAGGGGAAGACACTGGTATTGCTGGGAGAGAGCGGGGCGGGGAAAAGCACCGTCCTGCGTCTGCTGGCTGGCCTGCTCTATCCTGAAAAAGGCCATATTTCGCTTGATGGCGTCGTCTATTTTGATAGCGAGCAACGGACGGCGATCACGCCACAGCAGCGACCGTTCGGCTATGTGTTCCAGGATTACGTGCTTTTTCCCCATCTCACCGTGTTCGAAAATGTAGCCTTTGGTCTACGCGCTCAACGTGTCGCACGCCATATTGTCCAGCAGCGCGTGATGGAGGCGTTGGAGCAGGTCCACATGGCCGATCTGGCCCAACGTCGCCCGGCGCAGCTTTCAGGAGGGCAGCAGCAGCGAGTAGCCATCGCCCGCGCTCTTGTCTTACAACCGGAGCTGTTGCTACTCGATGAACCCCTGGCGGCGCTGGATGTGCAGACGCGGCGCGAGGTGCGGCAAGAACTGCGACGCTTGCTGACTGAAACCGGCATTACAACGGTGCTGGTAACGCATCATTATCTGGAAGCTCTGCTCTTTGGCGAACGCATCCTGGTACTTGATCATGGGCGTGTCATTCAACAGGGGGATCAGTATGCCCTGCGAGAATATCCGCGCTCATCCTATATCGCGGAACTGGTAGGCGTGAACTTTTTCCGCGGTCATATCACCCGCTACGAGGCTAATGCCCTGTGCATTGTGCAGCTCAACGATGGCAAGCAGCCCGTTGAGGTTGTTGCTGTTCTCAGGGAACGCGGTCAGTCTAACGGGACGCCCTCTCCTGGCGACGAAGCCTTTGTTGTTGTGGACCCCCGTAGTATCACGCTTTATCTCGCGCCACCGGAAAGCTCGGCGCGCAACGCCTTTTATGGCGAGATCATACATATACTGCCCTCAAGAACGGCGGCCAACGGCGATAGCAGTGTGCGCGTCAGCATCATGCTCAACGATGCTGCTCCACCTATCACCGCCGAGATTACCGGGGCATCGGCCAGCCGACTGGATTTACAGGAAGGCAAAATGGTCTATGCAACGTTTAAAGCCACCGAAGCCAGCGCGTACACCTAACAAAGGTGGTTTATAGCCTATTGGTCCTGCTCAGATAGGCTATTCGTGAACCGTTTCGCTCTTCCAGGTGCAGGTTTCGGGAATGACCTGCTTGAGGGCCTCCGCCAGGCCATCCAGGTCGGTTACTTCGTCGCGGTAGACCGCCCAGGCTTTGGGCTTCTGTCCAGCCTCGCTAACTTTGCGGTACGCGGTAATGCTGATACGCTTGCCGTTGGGGAAAAATTCTTCCTTGACCTGGGTCAAATCTTCCCAGGGAATCGTAATCGTCTCGCCATTGCGGCTGCGCTTGACGAGGGCTTCTGGCTCTAGAGCGATAGTAAAGGGGACGGGGGCGATAATGCGCAGATACATCACGAAGCCAAAAATAAATAGCACCGCCACAATCGTGCTGCCAATGGTCGATGCCCCCTGATAAATAGCGATCCAGAAGACAAGGGCCGTTACCCCCAGGACACCCAGAATCGTGACATTGCGTTTGAAGGGACTCAGCCCTGGTCCGATAAAATCCTGTTTTTGCGTGATAGAAGATGATGCCATGAGAAGCTCCCCAGGAAATCAGGTTATTAACTCCGTAACGTATTGTATCAACGAAATAAAGGCGATGCAATATGATTAACCAGAACAGGGTTTCTCAAACGTGGTTTTTTCAGACAGAACGGCTCGCAAGCGAGCCGTTCGAGAGGAAGGTGCTGGCGGTGGGCTGCGCCCACCGCCAGCACCTTCCTCTCCCTGTGAACGCCTTCGGCGCGAGGAGTCAAAGCGTGCAACGACTTTTGAGAACCCCTGCAAGCCCTAAAAAGCATACTATGCGTCTTCCCTTGCGTATGATATACTACACGCATTGTCTCAGTATGGCTCTATCCCCATTTGGTGGTGGGAATGAATTCCGGTTCTAGCAGAGAGACAGGCAAACATCAGGAGGCGAGGCTTAGCTGTGACGATGCAACATGTTTCAGGCGTATTCGCAGGCACTTCGGCCCCGGGACAAGCGGGGTCATCAGCAATACCCGGTACGCAGAGAACAACCGGGAAATTGTTGGCAATGCAAGGATATGTAATTGGCATTGAAATCAACGGCAGCGGTTCCCAGCAAGCAGTCGCGTTAGCAGACCTGGATGGGAATATTTTGTATCGCGCTCACCGTCCTCTGGAGTATGTACCCGATACCCGGACCGTGTTAGACCTCGTGGGAACCCTGCTTACAGACGCAACCCGCCCTGAACGACTTAGCGATGGGCGCGTTCTGCGCGTTGGCGTTGCGGTTAGCGGACTGGTTGATGCCGCCCAGGGAGTTGTGCGCACGCTTCCCCAATCATATGGATGGGATAATTTCCCTCTCCAGGACTATTTCGCAGAGCATCTTGATGTGCCCTGCATTATTGACAACAGCGCCAACGCGGCGGGGCTGGCGGAAGTCCATCGGGGAGCGGGAACTGGGGAACGAGTGGCACTTTATGTTAGCCTGGGGCGAAATATCGGCGGGGCTTTGCTTGTCAACGGCAGCATTCATCACGGGGTCACGGGTACCGCGGGCGAGATTGGGCATATGCAGGTGAAAGAAGATGGACCTCGCTGCTCCTGTGGCGGTTCTGGACATCTCGAAGCCATCGCATCGGCACAGGCCATTGTGCGCTCTATGATCGGCCTCTCGATAGAATATCCCGAAACTGAAGCGGCTATCAGCCGCCTCACGGGAGGCAGAGCGGAGCGAATTACAGTGGACGAAGTATTCCAATTAGCCAGCGAAGGTGATAAAATCGCATTATATATTGTTGAGGAAGTGCAGAACTATCTGGGGATCGCTCTGGCGAACGTTGTCCATATAGTCAATCCGGGCATGATTATTCTGGGTGGGCCGGTTGCGCTGGTGGGGAGGCCGCTGATTGAGCCATTGCAAACGCGCATCCAGCAGATGTCGCTTCCCGTGGCACGTCAATCCTTGCGTATTGTCCAGGGCAATCTTGGAGTCGAGGCCAATCTCGTGGGTGCAATCACGCTGGCCTTACAGGACTTATAATGCGTAATCTTGAGAGGCATAGAGTGGAAACAGGCCGCATTATTCAGAGGCGTTACCTGCTACAACAATTTGTGAAACAGGGCCAGGTTTGCGCCGTCTATCAAGGGTTCGATCATGTATTGCAACGCGCTGTTGCAGTCAAAGTGGTCCCTCCTGAGTACATTCCTGCCTATCAAGCCGCGATCAAAGCTACCTCCCAGTTTTCTCACCCGAACATTGTTGGTATCTACGACGTTCTCGCTGAGAATGAACTCCTGTATCTGGTGCAGGAATTCGTCGAGGGCAGTGATTTTAGCTCGCTGCTGCAAACCTCGCTGGCCGCTTACCAGGTGGCGGAACTGGGCGCTCAGATTTGTCTGGCGCTGCTCTATGCTGGTGCGCCATCGCGCAAGGTAAGCCACGGCGATCTAACACCTGCTGCTATTTTGCGAGATCGCTATGGCTCGGTCCGCGTAAATAATTTCGCGCTCCCCAGCGATATCCAGTATTTTACGGCCTGGAGCGTCATAGGCCGGGGCAGTGATGGCGCCATTCTCGCCAATCGGGAGTTGCCTGAAGGTCTGATGACCGAGGAAAGGCGCGCGGACGATACGCGGGCAGTAGGTTTGCTGCTCTATCAACTGCTCGCTGGCAGGCCGCCGGGAGTGGCTACCGTTGACCCCCCTGCTGATGGGCGATTGCGCTTTATGCGCAATGTTCCCCCGGAATTATGCGAGCTTGTCGCACGTTCCATCATCAGACAGCACGCGCAATATATTGCATCGCCCGATGTGCTCTACAAAGAGTTGAAGGCGCTGGCAGAGACGCTTGAGCCGCCTCCGCCTCCGCTAACTATCCCGGCAAGCTCCCGCCGGGCTGAAGAATTTATGGGTATCCATCAGTTCTCGCCCGCCGCTCCGAACACCACAGGGATATTCGGCGTTCCCGGGCCGGTATCCGAGCCAGGAAAGGTAGGCGCAGGCTATGCCGGCTACCGTCCAGATACGAATGCTCGCCTAGCTGCGACGGAAGCGCCTGTTGCCGGTCAGACCATACCGGATGTTTCGATGAAGCTAGCCGCAGCACGCCAGGCAGCTTATCCGGTACGAGAGGAGCGACCTCGTCGCATTAATATGCCTGCTCTGCTAGGGATTGGCCTGGTGCTTTTCATCCTCTTCTTTATTATCGGCTACTTCCTGGCCCACGCGGTCTTCCCTTAATAGAGACTCGCCTGTTACCAGCGTTTATATGCCCGCTTCAGGCTCCTGCATCTCTGCGCAGAAGTAGGCGCGCGCCATATTTTTGCTATTCCAGGCAAAGCCGACGTTGCCAATGCGATCCACTGTGATCAGGCCGCCTGTACCGGTAGCCTTCGCGCTTAAAATAGCAATGGCGGCCTGTGCGGCCTCTTTTGCGTTGGACCCACCGGCCACAAACTCTGCCGCACGCCTGGCAATGAGCAGGCGCATGAAATCCTCGCCGTAGCCGGTGCAGGAAACGGCGGCGTTTTCGTCGGCGTAGAAGCCGCAGCCTATCAGTGGGGAATCGCCAACCCGCCCCGGATATTTGTTGAGAAAGCCGCCAGTTGAGGTGGCAGCCGCCAGATTATCGCTCATATCAATGGCGACTGCGCCAACGGTGCCATGCTTCTTTTCTGTCTCGCCTGCAATAGAACCAGGCTCATCATCCGCGCTCTCCAGCGTTCGCGAACCCATTTCACGTCTCAGGTAGCGCGGTTCGTCATCCTCGATGCCATGCAGTTTTTTCCAATTATTATATTGTCGCTCGGTTAAAAGGTCTTCAAACTTGCAGAGTGAGAGGCCCTGTTCCAGCGCGAACTCCTGCGCTCCCTTGCTTATCAACAGGACATGAGGGCTTTCCAGCACTTTGCGCGCCAGGATAATTGGATTTTTTATCAGTTCAACGCCTGCTACTGCGCCAACACGAAGAGTATGTCCCTCCATCATCCCCGCGTCCATCTCTATATTGCCATCCCGCGTGAGACAGGAGCCGGTACCGGCGTTATAGTTGGGATTATCTTCAAGCAACCGCACTGCTGCCTCCACTGCATCAAGCGCAGTTCCCCCCGCTTGCAAAATACGCCACCCCACCCGCGCTGCTTCTTTGCAGCCCGCCACCGCCAGTTCTCTCCGTTCAGGCGCAATATCGCCAGCTCCACCATGTACGACGATAGCTATTGGCATAGTGTAGTATCTCCTGTACGTTATTTGTTAGCAATTGTATCACGAAAGCAGTTTCCAGCGGAAACCATCTCTCTTCTGAGTGTGTCTGATTCTCAGCAAGAGAGCGCTCGCGCCTGCGACGCTCGTTGTGTTTGGGAAGTGTGGTGGCAACATGCGCTTCGCGCATGTTGCCACCACACTTCCTCCTGGCGCGGCTTCGCCGCGCCAACGCCACCACAAAAGGCGAAGAGACTCAGAATTAGACACACTCCGAGAAAGAACACGTCTTTATGATCTCTCACTGCACAGTAATACTGTGGCTTATTTCATAGCAATGGGCATCCCTCTACATTATTATGAGCACATGGAGCAAGAATGCTCCGAGCAATAGATAGATCATTAATCACTATAAAAATCATTCGGCCTTGATCAGGAGCGTATAGAGATGAATATTGCACGCGTTCGTTCTAGCTTATTAGTTTTTATCGCCTGTTGTATGGCGGCTATTCTCGCTGCCTGCGGAACCGCCCCGGTAGGCTCTGGAAACAGCGGACCTGGGGGCGGCACGACTACAGCGACCCCAGCCACCCAGAACTCCACGCCTCCCGCTAGCGGTCAGACGGTCCCGATGCCACCAACGCAAACGAGTTGTCCGGCGGACGGCACTGCCCGCGCGGCTGTGATGCGGCCACTGGGGCTTTTTCAACGATGTGACTTTTGAAGAAATTGAGGACGGCACTGCCCGCGCGGCTGTGATGCGGCCACTGGCCCTGGGCGGCCATCAAAATCTGGTCTACATCTATAATGAAGTTCCTCCAAACACCTCAACTTCCTATGGACATTTGAGGCGCTATGATGTCACGACCGGCCAGAAAAGCGATATTGTGACCAGCGGCCTTTCTATCTCGGAGGCCGAAGTCTCTTTCGATGGGCAATGGGTGCTGTTTTTGAGCCAGCCCGACCCGCGTGGCGATCCGCAGCACAGCGCGATGCTACAACTGGTACGCATGGATGGGCAGGGGCTACAGACGCTCTATTGTTTCCCTGCCGGTTCCCTCACTACCTTCTCCGACGACAATAAAGTACGTTTTCCCATCGATGTGCAGTGGTCTAGCGATCAGAAGTCCATTCTGACGACAATGGATGAGCATAATACCACCAGTACTATCAGACTGCTCAACGTTGCCAGTGGCACGGTACAGACCGAGATTGCCATCGCGGATGCGCATTATCGTTACAGCGTACTGACCTGGCTTGATAATACTCGCGCCTATATTATGAAAACTGACAGGTCGGCTTCTTTACCTCCGACCACGCTCTCTATTCTCAATACTGCCACAAATCACGTTGTCGATGGCAGCGACCTTTCTCCTGTGCTGACTAAACAGCCCATACTGTTAAGCTCCCTCTCAATGGATAGCAGTTTTGATAGCTCAACGCTGTTCGTCGGTTACTGCGTGAAAGACGCCCATCCTTTCACTTCAAGCATCTGGAGCGAGCCTGCGACCGGAGGGACGCAGCAGACAATTGCTCAGCAGGCTGCTACCTCCTGCCTGAATACATTGCGCGTCATCTCCAACGATACGCTGCTCCTGCTCGTAGAGAACGCGGCCAACGGTAGCGACATCAATCACCAGATCTGGACGATGAAAACAGATGGCTCCGGTCAAAAAACGCTGGCGACCTTTCCCTACGGTCCTTCACAACTAGATGATTATAGTTTCAACCGGTTTACGCAGTTTACCTGGTCGAATGTCTCGCGTGACGGCAGCATGTATGCCCTGAAAGCTGACAATCTCGGGCTGGGCACGCAGCGCATCCTCATCGGCTCCTTAAACGGTAGCACCCCAACAGAAATTGCCAGTACGGCGCGGGGCGGCGTTGATCTTGTGGGCTGGACCACGATGTAATCTTTCCAGAGATCGCACAGGCCCGCAGGGCTTTTCCGTGTTCCTCTCCTCTCCCTTCTGCCGACGGGATTCGCGCCCCCAACGGGGCGCAGGACAAGGGAAGAGAGGTGCAGGCAACGCCGCGACGCGGCGTTGCCTGCACCTCTCTTCCCTTGCGAGCAGGGTTTCGCCCTGCGAGCATGACGAAAACTGAAAAGCCCTGACAGGCCCGGATAGTGGTTTCCTCTTATCCGGGCTTGTGCTATTATTGCATTGACAATCCTTTTACATTTTCGCTTGACACCTCAGGATGTGATGCCTATACTACCCTCAAGGGAGGCGGGAACTCATGGCTTCTCGACCCGCTTGAGGGTACTGAAATGAGGGTACTGAAATTAATTAAGGAGACATATATGAGCCTGCCTCTTGATGGTATTCGCGTTCTTGATCTATCACGCCTGCTTCCTGGTGCCTATGCCTCACAAATGCTGGCGGACTTTGGGGCGGATGTCATTAAAGTTGAAGAGCCTGGAACCGGTGATTATGGTCGCTATATGCCTCCTCTCGGCCCGGGAGGCATGAGCTTCTCTTTTGTAGCAATTAATCGTAACAAACGCAGCGTGAGCCTGAATCTAAAAACTCCTCAGGGACGCGAGATATTTCTACGCTTGATACGCGACGCGGACGTTGTGCTGGAGAGCTTTCGACCAGGTGTGATGGAACGTCTGGGCCTGGGTTATGAACAGTTAAAAGAAGTCAACCTTGGTATTATTTATTGCGCGATCAGTGGCTATGGACAGGACGGCCCGTATCGCCTGCGAGCAGGACACGACCTCAATTATGCCGGATTCGCAGGGTTGCTGCACTATAATCGCGGGGCGCAGGGGGAGCCAGCCATGCCCGCAACCCAGTTCGGCGATCTGGCAGGCGGTAGCTTTATGTCGGTTATCGGCATCCTGACTGCGCTGGTAGGACGCGCTCAGACGGGCGAGGGCCGCATGGTCGATGTCTCGATGACCGAGGGCGTGATGGCGCTGATGCCCCTAATCTCCTCAGCTTTTCTCAACACGGGCAAAGCCCCTCGCCCCAACCGTTCCGCGCTTGATGGCGGACTGCCCTGTTATAATATTTATGAGACGAAAGACGGCAAGCATGTTACATTGGCGGCGCTGGAGCCTAAGTTCTGGCACACATTCTGCACTCGCGTAGGACACCTGGAGTTGCTACCTTTCCATATGCCGGTCGGCCCTGGCGAGCGCGAGGAGGCTATGAACGCTTTGCGAACCATCTTCAAGACGAAAACGCGCGACGAATGGGTGACCGAGATGGCCGATCTCGATACCTGTCTTGGCCCCGTCTATACCATCGAAGAGGCGCTGGAAGATGAGCACGCACAGGCCCGCAATCTCACCGTGACTAATGGCTGGTCTGATGAGACATTTCGCACTATACAGAGTTTTCCGCGCATCTCAGGCGTTGAGCAGAAGCAGCGCTACGCACCGCCCCTATTAGGCGAACACACAGGAGAGTTGCTACTTGAGGCAGGCTACAGCGATGGTGAGATAGCACAATTCAAGGAGGAAGGGATAGTTTGATGAAAAAACATCGTACCGTTGCGCGCGCTGAGCAGATAATGGAGTCTTACCTCGATGATCTGAAAGCAATCGTCAATATCGACTCCGGCACCTATACGAAAGCTGGCGTTGATCGGGTAGGCGCATACTTGCAAGAGCGTTTTCACGATTTTGGCTTCTCGACCTATTTCGATCCGCAGCAGGACTACGGCAATCATCTTGTTGCCGCCTGGAAGGGCAGCGTCGCCGATGGCCCGCGCATTTTGCTGGTTGGACATATGGATACGGTTTTTTCCGATGGAGAGGCCGAGCGTCGCCCCTTCAGCATCGGGCAGCGCAACGGTATGCGGATCGCCAAAGGTCCGGGCGTGCTCGATATGAAATCGGGTCTGCTGATTGGTATGTATGGCCTGCACCTTCTCATCGAAGCTAACGAAGCCAAAGCTCAGAGTATCACATTTATCTGCAATAGTGATGAGGAAATTGGCTCTCCCGTCAGCAAGCCACTGATCCAGGAGTTGGCTGCGCAATCCGATGCGGTAATTGTGCTGGAGCCCGGCAGAGCGATTGGCAGCGTTGTCTCTTCTCGTCGTGGCATCGGCAATTATCGCGTCGAGGTGCGAGGGGTCTCCGCTCACGCGGGAGTCGAGCCGCAGCATGGGCGCAATGCCATTCTCGAACTCTCTTACCAGGTGCAGGCGCTGCAAGCGTTGAACGGGACAGTTCCCGGTACGACGCTCAATGTTGGCATTATTCGCGGCGGTGAGCGTACCAACGTGGTGCCAGATTTCGCCTACTGCGAACTGGATGTGCGTGTGAGCGACAGCAAGGGGGCGCAGGCAATCGAGGAGGCCATGCGCAAAGTAACCTCAAAGCGCGTGCTGGATGGCACACAGATCACGCTCAGCGGCGGGATACGCAGCATGCCTTTTGAACGGAGTGAGCGCAACAGCCAACTTGTGCAGTTTGCCAAAGAGGCCGGGAAAGAGCTGGGATTGAAAATAGAGGATCTCGGCAGTGGCGGGGCCTCGGATGCTAACAATACCTCGGCTGTAGGCACACCAACCATTGATGGACTCGGAGCTGGCGGCGGCCTGGCTCACAATCCAGATGAGTATGTTGAGCTTGACTATCTGCCGATTCGTATTGCGCTTCTTTCCGGCCTTGTACAGCGAATCGGCACACATTGAGCAGAACAGGCGGAACTGATGAAAATAGGAAAAGAGCGAATCTATCAACAGCCGGTGAACGAGATTACCTGGCTGGGTGCCTATGCGCAGCAACGCCAGGCCGAAGCTGAGGCGCGCGGCGAGATGCTGCCTCCGGCAATACGTTTGCAGATCGGCGAACCAAGTTTCCGTACGCCTGAACATATTCGTCAAGCAGCTATGCAGTCCATTGAATGCGAACCGCAGACTTACGCGCCCGCCGTGGGCCATCTCTGGTTGCGCGAACTGCTGGCCGAGAAAATCCAGCGCATCAACGGCTACGCGGTCGAGCCTGCCCACATCGCCATAACGATGGGCGGCACCGGCGCGCTCCAGGTCGCCCTCATTGCAACGGTAGGGCCGGGCGACGAAGTCCTGATCCCCGATCCCGGCTGGCCCCTGTACGCCATGCAGCTCTCTGCCTGTGGAGCTACCGGCGTACCCTACCCGCTCGATCCGCAGGGCGAATGGCTTCCCGACGTAACGCAGTTAGAGAAACTGGTCACGCCCCGTACCCGCATCCTGCTGATCAATACGCCAGGCAATCCGACCGGAGCGGTCTTCCCCCGCGAGGTCGTCTGCTCCCTGCTCGACTTCGCCCGCCGCCATGATCTCTATCTGCTCTCAGATGAATGCTATGATCAGATTATTTTTGAGGGTGAGCATATCAGTCCCGCTACCATGCTTTCGCGCGAAGAGTTCGAGTCCGGTCGCTTCATCGGCGCTTACACCTTCTCCAAGACCTATGCCATGACCGGATGGCGCATCGGCTACTTGACGACTGGAACTCAGTTGATGAAAACCATCGTCGATGTACTCAATGCCAAATATACTAACATCAGCACGCTGATCCAGAGGGCTGCCGCTGCTGCTCTGACCGGCCCGCAGGATTGCGTGAGCGAGATGCGCGAGGCATACCGGCGCAGGCGCGACCTTGCCGTGAGTTTGCTCAAAGATTACGGGCGCTATATCTATACCCCACATGGAGCTTTCTATGCCCTGATCGATATCAGCAGCCGTAAGGGCGAAGCCCGGCATAGCCGCCAGTTTGCTCTTGATCTATTGCACGCGCGCAACGTCGCTGTAGCAGCGGGCAGCGGCTTCGGGTTGGTCGCTCAAGCGAATGTACGCATCTCGCTGGCAGCATGCGAAGAGGAGATTGAGCGCGGTGTAAGAGAAATTTGTTCGTTTGCTGATCGATAACAACCAGTCATGGAGCGACCGATTGCTCCATGACTCATTTATAAGCCACCACCCCAAAAGCCTCTTCACGCCGCGCAATGCGGGCAAAGCCTGCCTCCTGGAGCCGTTTCAGAGCTCCTCGCGTCACAGTCCCGCCTGACTTGCTGTTCAGATCCCCGATATAGTGGAAAAGGCGTCCCCCTCGTTTCAGTATACGGAAGAGCTGCCGATAAAATGCGCCGGAATAGAGCTCGCCGGCGAGGCTAAAAACAGGAGGATCGTGAATGATCCGCGAGAACGTTTCATCCTCGAAGGTGGCAACAACCTCATAGGCATCTCCCATCACCTGCTTGATTTTGGGATTGTCAAAAAGCTCGCGCGACCAGGGATTAAGCCGGGCAATTGCCTGCGCCCCCGGATCAAGTTCGATGGTGACTACTTCGTCTGCCGTCTTCGCAGCCTCAATGGCTGTATAGCCCAGGCCGGTAGCGGTATCCAGCACTCGCCCCGTCACCGGCGCAACGGTCGCGATTTTCTTGCGCGTGTCTTCCATTGGATCGATATCAACAATCCGATGCATGGTAAACCCTGCGATCAGCATCGTCGGCGTGTGCCGCGTCGGCATCAGGCTGCACAGGCGATTGGTATATTCAGAGAATACCTGGATCGGCTCTATATCGTTCTGCTCCACCATGAAGCAGGCCGCAGGCGTTTTTTTGATCTTCTCGATCATCTGCCAGTTTAGCTGCTCCCCCTGAGGAAAGACTATCCTCTCGTCCATCAGTTCCACTATCATAGTTGATAGACCCAGATCAGGTGAAATTTCCAGCGATGACAGGCCCTGTTTCCTCGCGGCCAGCAGCGCCTCTGCTTGAATGTATGAAAGGATCATGGCAGATGGCATACATGGACTCCCTGATATACAAAGTTGTTTTGATCGTGGGTACTGTAGCATACATGCTGTACCGGGTCAATGAATGGACGATCTCTGTTATGCCCAGAAGTACTATTTTTAAACTACATGTTCCAAATTGCTGAAGAATGCAGACACAAAAGAAGGAGCTTAAAAAGCGGCTGGTTCCTTTATCTTCACTTTCCTACCTTTGTAACTGCTAGAGTTTCTTTGTATACTATTAATGGTAGTCTTTATGTGCCAAAGGGATTACTGTTTTTTTGAGAAAAATCCTGTTGTCAATGTCCTGGTTATTTGAAAGCGAGGCCAATCGATGCGCTTCTCGTTACGCTCAAGGATGAGCAAAGTCTTCTCTATTGTGGCCCTTACATCTGTCGTGGTTGGGCTGATGATGACTGGCGCAATGTTCACAGTCCCGACTGCTCAGGCAGCCAGCCAGAACGCCTCAGCCACAAAAATGCATATTGAGTGCGCGGGCGCCCGTTCAGCTCTTTGTACCGAAGTTCATGATGCAAAAGCAGTCTTTGGTCCAGGTCAGTATGTTGGGCACGATGAGCCTGCGACCCTTTTCTATTCTAACCAGCCTGGTGCAGGCAACCGGATGCTGTACCGGCTCCAACTGCCTACCGATCCCGCTCCTAGTCCACTCACTGCTGGCAAATCGTTCAATTTGCAGCTTCATATCGCCTTCTGGTTCGGTATGGCGATGTGCGACACCCAGTCCTATCCCGAGCAGCTAAACACCTGCACGCCGGATAGTGATAGCAACATTGTCGATCCCGCCGTCAGCCCCAATCATCCTGGCACGGCCTTTATGGAGATGCAGTTTTATCCTCCCAGTGGTCTGGCGTGGCCGAATGGCACCAGTTGCGATGCCAGGCAGTGGTGTGCTGCCCTCAACATCGACAGTCTTTCACAAAACCCGGTGACCGGGCAAAACAACAACGCTACCTGTCTCAATACCGCCGGTATCGAGCCAGTCAACTTTGCCTTTATCACCCGAAACGGGGTTGCCCAGGCCCCCGCTAACCCGGTCGATTCGACGGTAGCCACCTTCACCCCTGATCGGCAGAAAGATCTCTTTATGAACTCTGGCGATCATCTGATTGTGATCATGCAAGATACCGCTCACGGTCTGCGCATCGATATCATCGATCAGAACACGGGACAGCACGGCTTTATGACGGCCAGCGCCGCCAATTCGTTCGGTCAGGTGAAGTTTGATCCCAATGGCACGACCTGCCAGAATATCCCGTACGATTTCCATCCGATGTATAGCACCTCTTCTGAGCAGACCCGCGTGCCGTGGGCCGCTCACTCGTATAACATTGCCTTCTCGGATGAGATCGGCCACTTTGACTTCTGCAACGGTCCCAATCCTATCACCGTTGGCGGTTCTTGCCCTGCTGGCAACACGGAAGGCCCAGCCAGCAATCCGCGTCCAACCGATGACGATGATATTGGCTGTTTCCCGGCATCCGCCTCCACATTAGTACAGGTCTCCGGCTGCATAGGCAGCAATACTGGCTTTGATGGCACGTCGTATCTGAAGGACTGGCCCGATGGCAATCCTTTGCATCCCACCGCCGTTCGCTTTACCAGCCCGCTCACAGGCTTTGCCTTCAACACCAACTACAGCCGCGCAGCCTTTGAAGCCGACCTGCCCATTATCGAGAATACCTGTAATATAGGGACTGGCGCCGGGTGTACCCTTATTCCGACAACGGATGCAGGAACGCCTGCCGCCTTCTATCCTTACTTCAGCGTAAAAGGTTCCGGTGATGATTGCACCTGGGGACTCGGGGCGCAAATTCCGGGCAGCCGCACTGACTTCGGCAAGAATAATCAGTATGGCTCCCTGCTCTCTCTGTCCTTTACAAACGTTGGTGGAGCAGCCTTCAACGCTTCCCCAGATTTCCATCAAACATTGCCCATGAACCCTTGTCTCACTTCCCTGTTCCAGTAGCGCGAATTTTACTACAGGGCTTCTCAAAAGTAGTCTTTTCAGACAGAACGGCTCGCAAGCGAGCCGTTCGAGAGGAAGGCGCGAGGAGTCAAAGCGTGCAGCGACGTTTGAGAAACCCTGATTTTACTAAGGGGTCACTTCCTGGTGAAGTGGCCCCTTCTGTATACTCATTGATGTTAATGACAGCAGAATGCAAAGATACAATAGCGAATCATAACCAAATCTAAACCAATATCTTCACCTTTCTACCTTTGTAACTGCTAGAGTTTCTCTGTATAATATGAAATAGCGATCTTTGTGTATTAAAAGGATTGCTTTTTCTTCTGAGGAAAGCCCTATTGTCAATGTCCCAGTTATTTGAAAGCGAGGCCAATTGATGCGCTTCTCGTTACGCTCAAGGATGAGCAGACCTTTCTCCATCGTAGCCCTTGCTTCCGTCGTATTTGGACTGATGTTGACCGGTGCGATGTCTGGAACGCCAGCGCACGCTGCCACCACTAGCGCCTTAAACGCGCACATGACCATAAATTGTGGCAACCCTGTGCATACCGGACTGTGTACGGAAGTTCAAGACGCACAGCAGGTTTTCGGCAATGACATCTACATTGGGCACGATGAGCCGCAAACGCTCTTCTATTCCAATGTGCCTGGCGCCGGCAACCGCATGCTGTGGCAGCTCCAGCTTCCCAGAGATCCCGCGCCAACAAACCCTGCGAACAAGTCTTTCAACTTCCAGCTCCATCCCGCTTTCTGGTTCGGTATGGCGATGTGTGACACCCAGTCCTTCCCCGAACAGGTCAGCACCTGTGCGCCGGATAGCGACACGAACATCGTTGATCCAGCCGTAAGCTCGCAGCATCCCGGCGTCGCCTTCATGGAGATGCAGTTCTATCCTCCCGGCTGGGTAGCATGGCCCGCTGGCACCAGTTGCGATGCCAGGCAGTGGTGTGCCGCTCTCAACATTGATAGCCTTTCGGAGAACCCGGTGACCGGGCAGCTCAATAATGCCGCCTGTCTCAATGTTGCAGGCGTCGAGCCGGTCAACTTTGCTTTCATCACCCATAATGGCGTATCGCAAGCTCCAGCCAACCCGGTGGATTCTACCCTGGCGACCTTCACCCCTGATCGCAATCAGGATCTCTTCATGAATTCGGGCGATCACCTGATTGTGGTCATGCATGACACCCCTCATGGGTTGCGCATCGATATCGTTGATCGGGATACCGGCCAGCACGGCTTCATGACCGCGAGCGCGTCCAATGGGTTTGGTCAGGTGAAGTTCGATCCCAATGGCACCACCTGCCAGAATATCCCCTCCGACTTCCATCCGATGTATAGCACCTCGTCTGAGCAGACTCGCGTCACCTGGGCCGCCCATTCGCAGAATATTGCTTTCTCCGATGAGACCGGCCACTTTGACTTCTGCAACGGCGCCAATACTATCACTCCTGGCGGCAACTGCCCGGTTGGCAACACCGAGGGACTGGCGAATAGCCCGAGGCCCAGCGACGGCGATGATAATGGCTGCTTCCCAGCCTCTTCTTCCACCCGAGTACAGGTTGCTGGCTGTCAGGGCACTAACGCCGGCTTTGATGGCTCTGCCTATCAACGCGTCTGGCCCGATGGCAATACCCGGTTACATCCAACCCCCATTCGTTTCACCAGCCCGCTCACCGGCTTTGCCTTCAACGTCAACTATAACCGCGTGGGCTTTGAAGCCGACCTGCCACGTATCGAGAACACCTGCAACCGCACGACTGGCGCAGGCTGTACGCTCATACCCATTACGGAGGCTGGAACGCCCGCTCCCTTCTATCCGTACTTCAGCATTATGAGGGATGATGGGAGTTGCACCTGGCAGTTGGGCGCTCAGATACCTGGGAGCGCCACCGACTTTGGCAAGAATAACCAGTATGGCCCATTGCTGAGCCTGGCATATACGGGACTCGGTGGAACCGTCATTCACCGCTTCAACGATTTCCGTAATGTGATGTCCAGTAACCCATGCCGGTCTTCTCTGTTTGGATTTGGGGACGACTAAGCCAGCTCTCACTCAGAAGGAGGTCGCTTCTTAATAGAAGCGACCTTTTTTACAGGTAATAGCAAGTGGGCGATGAAGGAGTGCCAGAAAACCGCAACCAGATTGATACCAGGATTTTACCACTTCAACATAGCTTTAGCAGCAAGTTGATTGTATAATTAGCAATGGCGGCCTTTTCGTGCCAGCAGGCCGCGAATCATCTCTCAGGCGTCCCTGTGAACGTCAGTTATTTGAAAGTGAGGCCAACGAATGCGCTTCTCTTCACGCTCAAGGATGAGCATCATACTTTCTCTGGTTGCCCTTGCCTCGATGATTATTGGGCTTGTGGCAACCGGCGTATTGCCTGGACCGGCAGCCCAGGCAAACACGACGCATTTTCACATCGACTGCGCAAGTGCAGAGTTTGCTCCTACCTGTGCGGAAGTCCAGGACTCTGAGCAGGTTTTCGGCAAAGGTGTGTATGTTGGGCATGATGAGCCATCGACGCTCTTCTACTCCAACCATCCAGGCGCAGGCAATCGTATGCAGTGGCAGCTTATTCTGCCCAAAGATCCACCGCCAACTCCGCTGTCACCCACGTCGTCATTTAATTTCCAGTTGCATCCTGCATTCTGGTTTGGCATGGCGATGTGCGATACCCAGTCATTCCCTGAACTGGTGAACACCTGCACGCCGGATAGTGATGGCAACATCGTCGATCCTGCGGTCAGCCCCAATCATCCAGGCGTCGCCTTTACGGAGATGCAGTTCTATCCTCCCGGCTGGGCGAAAAAACCCTTCGGACCTAGCTGCGATGCGACCAAGTGGTGTGCGGCCTTTAACATTGACAGCCTTTCACAGAACGCCGTCACTGGTCAAACCAATAACGCCACCTGTCTCAATGTTGCAGGTGTCGAGCCGGTTAACTTTGCCTTTATCACCAAGAATGGCGTTCCACAGGCTCCAGTCAATCCCGTAGACTCCACGCTCGCAACCTTCACCCCTGATCCCGCCAAAGATCTCTTTATGAACTCTGGGGACCGGATCATCGTGACGATGCACGATACAGCACATGGCCTGCGCATTGACCTGGACGATGTGAATACGCACCAGCATGGCTTTATGGTTGCCAGCGCAGCCAACTCGTTTGGTCAGGTGAAGTTCGATCCCAATGGCACGACCTGCCAGAATATCCCTTACGACTTCCATCCGATGTATAGCACGTCATCTGAGCAGACCCGCGTGACGTGGGCGGCCCATTCGTACAATATCGCTTTCTCCGATGAGATCGGCCACTTCGATTACTGCAATGGCCCTGTGCCGGTTCCTTCTCGCGGCGCCTGCCCCGCCGGCGATTCCGAAGGTCTTTCCACCAATCCGCACCCTTCCGATGGTGACGACACAGCCTGCCATCCGGCTTCCGATTCGACGCTGGTCCAGGTTTCTGGATGTCGGTCAACCAACTCTGGCTTTGATGGCGTTCCCTACCAGCAGGTATGGCCCGATGGCAATACGGCTCTGCATCCGACAGCGGTCCGCTTTAGCAGCCCGCTGACCGGAGAAGACTACGACATCAACTATAAACGTGTGGCCTTTGAAGCCGATCTGCCACGTATCGAGAGCACCTGCAACCGCACAACGGGCGCGGGTTGTACGCTGATACCGATAACAGATAGCGGCACTCCTGCTGCCTTCTACCCATACTTTAGCATCAAGACCTCCGACGAGGGCGAGATGTGTACCTGGGGCCTGGGTGCGCAAATCCCTGGTAGCCGCACTGATTTTGGCAAGAACAATCAGTATGGGCCGCTCCTGGATCTGGCTTATACGGCTGTTGGCGGAGGGGTGATTCACCGCTTCAACGACTTCCGCCAGATCCTATCCAAAAATCCTTGTAGGTTTGATTCCGAAGGTGATTAAATCTGACACTCGTTAGACTGAAAGAGGACCACTTTTAGAGAAGTGGTCCTCTTTTTTATCGGGATGGTCAATCCGGCTACACGGCCTGTTTCGCCTGCTTGACTGCCGTCATGGTCAGTTTACCGTCTTTGGCGTCGATTTCAACCTCATCGCCATCGCGCACGCTGCCGTCAAGGATGCCGCGCGCGATGCGATTCTCTACCTCTTTCTGGATGACGCGCTTGAGGGGACGCGCTCCAAATTGTGGATCGTAGCCTTCGCTGGCAAGCAGATCTCTGGCTGCGTCGGTGAGATGCAGGGTGATATGCCGCTCCTCCAGCCGTGGTCGCAGCCGGTTGATCTGGATATCAACGATGTCTTTCATCTGCTCGCGGCTGATCTTATGGAAAATGATGACCTCGTCAATGCGGTTGATGAACTCAGGGCGGAAACCTTCCTCGCGCAAGCGTTGCCGTATGGTGCGCTGGATGGTTTCCTCGTCCATACCATCGTATTCGTGGAGCCAGCCCGCACCGACGTTGCTGGTCATGATGATAACGGTATTCTTAAAGTCAACCGTGCGCCCCTGCCCATCGGTGAGGCGGCCATCGTCGAGGATTTGCAGCAGGATGTTGAAGACCTCCGGGGCGGCTTTCTCGATTTCGTCAAGCAAAATGACGCTGTACGGGCGGCGACGCACGGCTTCTGTAAGCTGCCCGCCCTCTTCATAGCCGACATATCCGGGAGGCGCTCCTATGAGACGCGCGACCGAGTGTTTCTCCATGTACTCGGACATGTCGATGCGTACCATCGCTTGCTCATCATCAAACAGAAACTCCGCCAGAGCGCGGGCCAGCTCGGTTTTACCGACGCCGGTCGGTCCCAGGAAAAGGAAGCTGGCAAGAGGTCTGTTGGGATCTTGCAGGCCAGCTCGCGAGCGACGCACGGCGTCCGAGACGACCTGCAACGCCAGTTCCTGACCGACAACGCGCGCACGCAGGCGATCTTCCATGACGAGCAGCTTTTGAATCTCGGCCTCCATCAGCTTGGAAACAGGGATATGAGTCCACTTGGAGACGATTTCAGCGATGTCCTCGGCGTCAACTTCCTCTTTGAGCATCCTGGCGCTTTGCACATTGGCAAGGCGAGCCTCCAGCGCCTGGATCTTTTCCTCAAGCGTCTTGATGGTGCCATAGCGCAGACGGGCCATTGCCTCGTAATCGTAAGCTCGTTCCGCCTGTTCATAAGCCACCTGCGCCTCTTCCAGCTCTTTCTTGAGACGGCGCATCTCCTCGACGGGCTCGCGCTCACTTTCGAGCGTCAGGCGCATGGTACGCAATTGCTCGCTGAGGTTGGCGATCTCGCGCTCAACCTTTTCGCGTCGCTCGCGACTGGCCGGATCGGTCTCTTTCTTCAGTGCCTCCTGCTCAACCTGCAACTGCCGGATGCGGCGGTCCAGAGCGTCTATCTCGCTGGGAGTGCTGTCCAGCTCAACCCGGCGGTGGCTGGCGGCCTCGTCTACCAGGTCAATCGCTTTATCTGGCAGGAAGCGATCTGTGATGTAGCGGTTGGAGAGGATCGCGGCAGCAACCAGGGCGCTATCCTGGATACGCACGCCATGATGGACCTCGTAACGCTGCTTGAGTCCGCGCAAGATGCTGATGGTGTCTTCGACCGACGGCTGGTCAACCATGACAGGCTGGAAACGGCGCTCCAGGGCCGCATCTTTCTCGATGTGCTTGCGATATTCATCAAGCGTGGTGGCGCCAATACAATGCAGTTCGCCACGCGCCAGCATCGGCTTGAGCATATTCGAGGCGTCCATCGCGCCTTCCGCCGCCCCTGCGCCAACCAGGGTATGCAGTTCGTCTATAAAGAGGATAATACCACCTTCTGAGCTGGTCACTTCTTTTAAAACAGCTTTCAGGCGCTCCTCAAATTCGCCCCGGTATTTGGCGCCCGCGACGAGCGCGCCCAGATCGAGCGTGACTACTTGTTTATCCGCCAATGTTTTAGGCACATCCCCACGGACGATACGCTGAGCCAGCCCTTCGACGATGGCCGTTTTGCCAACGCCTGGCTCGCCGATGAGTACAGGATTGTTTTTTGTACGTCTGCTCAATACCTGAATGACGCGGCGGATCTCTTCATCACGCCCAATCACCGGATCAAGCTTGCCCTGGCGCGCCAGCTCGGTAAGATTGCGGCCATATTTCTCCAACGCCTGGTACTTTCCCTCTGGATTCTGGTCGGTTACACGCTGGGAGCCGCGTATGGTCGTAAGCGCCTGCAATACCTGATCGCGGTTGATCCCCGCTGCCGCGAGTACACGCTGCACAACTCCGTCCGCGTTGAACATTGCGAGCAGCAGGTGCTCCACGCTCAAATACTCATCCTTGAACTTGTTCATCTCATTCCAGGCATCCTCCAGCACTTTCCGCAACCGTGCTGAGATGCCCGGCTCGCTGCCACCATAGACCTTTGGCAAGCGTTCCAGTTCGCTATTAAGCATGCGCTGCGCTGTCGCAAGATCGCCGCCAGCCTTCTGGATGATCTGCGGCACCACTCCGCCCTCTTGCTTCAGCAACGCATCTAAGAGATGCTCCGGCTCTATCTGACTATTATTATGCGTACGAGCCAGTTCAGACGCCTCCTGAATGGCCTCGCGCGCTTTATCTGTAAATCGCTCTATCTTCATTGCGCCCTCTCCTCATGATCGCTATCCGTTATGCTACTTGTGACGCCTGTTGCTCAACAAAATTAACGACGTCGGCAAGCTTACTGAGCCTTCGTATGGCTCAGTAAGCTCATAGCAGTTACCAATAATATACCATATTGAGTTAGCTATTGCAAAAAGTATGAGTGCTACCCTGTCAAAGTTTTATCCATACTGTGTGACACATTGTACAGATAACCAGGCTATCTTCTTATCTGGCATGTATCACGCGGAAAAATTCCAGGGCTTTTCCGTGTTCCTCTCCTCTGACCTCTGCCGCCTGGGTTCGCGCCCCCAACGGGGCGCTGGGCAAGAGGAGAGAGGTGCAGGCAACCCCGCGACGCGGGGTTGCCTGCACCTCTCTCCTCTTGCGAGCATAATGAAAACTGAAAAGCCCTGGAAAAATTCCTGGTTGCTTGCGCAAACAGATGTAATTTGATACTATAGCAGAAAGTCGTTTGAGGATACAAGATTAATCATTACAAGTATCCTTTTCAGGATTCTAGGCGTGGAAGTAGGAATATGTTGAAGAGGGGTTCCATTGGCTTATCAACAGCAATCTATCATCACACGTAAGGCCCGTATCTGGCCCGAAATTCCTAAAGAAACCGTCACGTTACCAGCTCCACCCGGCGTCACCAGTACAGCCAATCCTATGATACTGATTACTATTGTATTCAGTACGATGGGCATGGCATTCTATGCTTTTATCTTCTCGCTTATCAACCCGAGCATGAACAAGTTGTTTTTTGTGGGTTTGCTTGCTATGAGCGGATTTATGGCTCTGAGTTCGCTGACAATGTTTTTGTACCAATGGATTCCCGCCCGTCGCCGCCTCAAGCGGCGACGCACCATTTATATTAAGAGAGTATATGATGCAGAGCAACGCTTGCTGGCGCTGGAACAACAGGAACGGCAGGGTCGGATCGAGCTTGATCCACCCTTTTTCTTGCCCGATGAGCCTTCTCGTTTTTATGCTGCGGTCCCGCTTGTCCCCATCATTGAGCGCAGTTTTACCAACCAGGATATGCAGCTCTGGGCACGCAGGCCGGACGATCCTGATTTTCTCTCAGTGCGCATTGGGATGGGAAACTGCTCCCCTACCTTCAAGGTGAGCGCCAGCCGTAGCGGTATGGCTGGCAACCTGCCGCTGGCCTTTGTCAGGTTGAACGATAAGGTGGAGGAGCTGGCAGAGAAATATTCATCTATTATCTCGCCCATCACTGTATCTTTAAGTAAACATGGACCGGTAGCTATTACGGGGACCGCCAACAGGCTGGCGCAAGCGCGGGCCCTGGTCTACGCGATGGTCTGCCAGATAGTTTATCATCACTCGCCGGAGGACGTGCGTATCATTGTACTGGCTCCTGAAGCGCAGGCGACGGCCTGGGAGTGGACGATGTACCTGCCGCATACGGTTGTCTACGAGCCCAGACAATCAACCGAGAGCAATGAAGAGGCCAGCCCGACGCATGCCGTTGCGATTGGCGCGGAGGCGATTGTCAATCTGCTTCCTATGATCTCGCGCGAGCTGGGGCGCCGCGAGCTGTTGCTGGGCGATAGCCAGCAGGGGAAGGCGCCTCCCATTCTGCCGCGGCTCGTTATCATCGTCGATCATTTCGATAGCATTGATGACCTGGACCAGCCAACGCTAGCTCTGCCGTCGCTGATACTGGACCTGCCGCATGCGCAGACCAACGGCACAATGCACAATCGACCCCGTTTGAGCGTAACGCCATTGAAGCGCCCGGAGATGACGCTGGCGCTGAACCACGGCCCATCGCTGGGCGTTTCTGTATTGTGTGTTTGCGAGGACAAGATAGACATCCCGACCACCGCCGGAGTAATGATTGATCTGGATATGCCATCCGCGCTCTCCCTTGCGTCATCTGACGATCAGTCAGCGGGAGAAGGTATCGCTCCGCCGCTGCTGCCGCTGGAGGCCGCGCAGGCCCGTATCCGCCTGCTCTCACCCGATCCGCCAGCCTCGATTGTCTGCGATCACCTTGATGTTGTGCCATTTGATGGCTTGCGCTACTTTGCCCTGCGCCTGCAATCTTTGCGCTCTCTCACCACCAAACGCCTGGAAATACGGACGCAGGTGGATATGCGTACGCTCTTTGAGCCGCCGCTTGATCTGGCAACCTATATTCCGCGGGCTCGCTGGAACGATCCTACTTTCCGCTCACCCGCAGGCGCACCTTTAATGCGCGTTCCTATCGGCCTCAAGATTGGCGATGAGACGCAGTATCTCGATCTAATCAAGGACGGGCCGCATGGCCTGCTGATCGGTCAAACCGGCTCCGGCAAGAGCGAACTGTTGCAGACGATTATTGCCGCATTCGCGGTTACCTACCGGCCCACCGAGGTTAATTTCTTACTCATCGATTATAAAGCAGGTCTGGCGCTCGAACCTTTTCGTCCGTTGCCACACACCGTCGGCTTCCTCTCCAATGTCTCTTCGCCCGCGCTGATCCAGCGTTTCATTACGATGTTGCGAGCCGAGGCCACACGGCGTGAGAGGCGGATGAAAGAGGGAAAGGTAACTCCACGCCTGGTCATAATTATTGATGAGTTTGCCGAGATGGCGAAGCGCACGGAGGCGGTTCTGGATGAACTCTTTACCATTACCCGTGTTGAGCGCGAAATAGGCATGCACCTGCTGCTCTCCGCCCAACGACCCGAGGGGATTATCGCTTCTAAAGTACGCGACTATGTGCAGTATCGCCTCTGTTTGCGCTGCGCATCCGGCGAGGACAGCCGCGAAGTGCTACGACGCGTCGATGCGGCATTCCTGCCCGCCAGCATCCCTGGTCGCTGCTACCTGCTGCATGGGGATAACCAGCTCGATCTGTTCCAGGCTGCACGAGTAACTATTCCTGCTGTATAACGATTTGCAGTTATGTAAAATTACGTGGCTTATGAGGAAGGAGGGATGATATGTCTCTTTTGATCCAGCGTGCGCAACTTACTGCCGCATCGGTTCAGCCCCGGCAGGCGAAAGTTGCGGATACCATTGTGGAGAGTATCAATACAACGTATTCGCGGGAAGATGGCAGGAAAGATGGTATTTATTATTGGCCCGATCCCTTGCCCACACCCGATTTAACGCGCATTCCTGATCCACTGGTACTTTTTCAACCTGATGATCCCGATGCAGCGCAAAGTGAGCGCCTGTCGGTTGTTCCGCTGAGCTTTCATGAAGTGCTGGCTAGAAGCAAAATAGATCAACAGCGGCCATTAATGCAGATACCGCTCGGCCTCGTCGATAAGCCCGCATTGCAGCAGCGCGATACGCTGTTAATGGATCTGCATGGCTCCGGCGGCGCGCTAACCGGTGGTCCCTTACTGATAGCAGGCATGCAAAATAGTGGCAAAGCCACCGCGCTGCAAACGATTTTATTCTGGCTCACAACCCGTTATCGACCGCACCAATTTCGCTGCGCGGTTATCGATCCCGGCCATGATCTGGATGTTTTTCACGCCCTGCCACATTTGCACGATAACGATGGCAATACGCTCTGGAGCGATGGCTCAACCGATGAACAGGTAACGCAGCTCACCAATCTCTTCTCGCGCATCCCTGCTCAACGTAGAGAAAAATATCCTGATATGCGCTGGGATGATGACACGCTACCGCAATTATGGATGCATGGGGAGATTGTGCCGCAGTTGCTGCTGATCATCAGTGAGTACCATCGTTTTGTGGAGCGTCCCGTGGCCTCGGCTGCATTGCGCAAACTGATACTCTCCATCGCGGAGGCGCGCTCGCTAGGGGTATACGTTGTGCTCTCCTCGGCTGAAACCAGCTCGCGGCACATCCCACCGGATATTATGGGCAAGATAGGAGCAAAAATAGGTCTTTTCCTTAATGAGCAGCAGCGTTATGATCTGTTCGGTCACCCGCTCACAATGGAACTTATTCCCGGACGAGGATACCTGCTGACGCGTGACTGGGAAGTCCACCAGGTGCAACTGGCCCTGCCCGTGCCTGGAGCCAGCGAATTGCTGCGCCGCGAGATTCTGAAGTACGAGGTGCAATGGCTTGCAAGCCAGTTATAATGGGTGGGATCGGGGCCATAACCTGGAGCCCACCCATCATCATTACTAACCAGCTCGTACACTAACGCAGACAGAAATCTCGCCCAGACTCATCGCCGAAGCAGTGTCCTTCTCTGGTGAGGATAACCACTTTTTTGATGCTGGAGAACTGCTTGAGGGTCGCGTTGATCTGCGCCGCCACGCGCGCATCAGCGCCAATTCCAGGCGAGCTGATAGTGCGACAGAACTGCAAAGTCGCGGTCCCTTGCTCAGTAACCGATCCTTTTTTGTTGAGCGTCAGGGTGAAATCCGGTCCTCCGACTGGCAGAGGCGCAGAGCAGCTCGACGGCCCGCTCAACATCGTGTTTAGCTCGCTAAAGAGCCCCTGGTTGCGTTCGGAGATGGTAGGTCCGGCAATCAAAAGCTGTATGGCGAACGTTCCTACAGCAACGGTGGGCGAGACGCGATCAACCGGGTAGACAGCAGAGAAATCCGTGTCCACTGAATTGGGAAACTTCGAGAAGAAAACACGAATTGGGATGCTGGTTGCGGTCGATGCACTTGCTACTTGAGCCTGCTGGGCCGCCTGGGCTGTAGAAGACAGATTCCCACTACCACATAATACAAAAGCGAGTAGCGTAAGAATACTCAGCATTACAATGTACGTGAGACGAGAACGACGAGATGGTGTTGCCAGATGTGGCCCGTAGTTTTGGAGCGTTTTCATAAATTTCCCCTTGAGCAAGCGTACTTCGACTCCGCGCTCCCGAGCGCTCCCACGATCAATCGGGGAGCTACAGCGCGATAGCGGCGTTGGAGCGCGGAACGTTTTAAAGGACTTTAGGATCAATGATAGAAACAATAGTGGCGCTATACGGGTGACGAATAGCCATGCAAGGGAGATACCTCCATTACTCATCAAAGATATCAGCTTACGGGTGCATCGTTTATGAACTGGCTCACAAATTCTCTATGAACTATCTCACAATCCCTTCTGTTATACAGGAAACAGTATAAACGAATGATATCACAAACGTTTTGCAAAACGAGGTGTGCTGTCACAAGATGCTCACAATGCTTTTCAGTAGGATCAAAATAAAAGGCACTCCTCTCGTTTTTGAGAGAAATGCCTTTTGCTGTTTTCTACGCGAGTATTTTATAGCATACCAGCTTACATCATGCCGCCCATACCGCCCATGCCGCCGGGCATGCCGGCAGGAGCTGCAGGTTGCTCTTCTGGAATATCGGTAATGAGCGTATCGGTGGAGAGGACCATGCCCGCGATGCTGACTGCGTTTTGCAGGGCCGAACGAGTGACCTTCACAGGATCGATGATGCCAGCTTTGAACATATCGCCATATTCACCGGTCAGGGCATTGAAGCCATAGCCATGCGGCTGGCGCCGCACGCCCGCAACTGTCACAGCTCCATCAAAGCCCGCGTTGAGGGCGATCTGGCGCAGTGGCTCTTCCAGAGCACGACGCAGAATATTAACACCCGTTGCCTCTTCGCCGCTGAGCTGCACTTTGTCGAGCGCGGAGATAGCCGCGACCAGCACAGCGCCACCGCCAGGGACGATGCCCTCTTCAATGGCGGCGCGAGTGGCAGAGAGCGCATCCTCGACACGATGCTTCTTCTCTTTCATCTCGACCTCGGTGGCTGCTCCAACCTTAATCACACCAACGCCACCGGCCAGCTTGGCCAGGCGCTCTTGCAGCTTCTCACGATCATAATCGCTGGTGGTCTCGCCGATCAGGGTGCGAATCTGCTGAATGCGCGCGTGAATGTCATCCGGGGAGCCTGCCCCTTCAACAATCGTGGTGAGATCTTTCGTCGCGGTAACGGTGCGGGCGCGACCGAGATCTTCCATAGTGGCATTCTCTAACTTCAGGCCGGTCTTCTCGGTAATCACAGTCGCGCCGGTCAGGATGGCAATATCCTCAAGCATGGCCTCGCGGCGATCTCCGAAGCCAGGAGCCTTGACACCCAGCACGTTGAATGCGCCGCGCATCTTGTTGACCACCAGGGTTGCCAGTGCCTCGCCGTCGATGTCCTCAGCGATAATCACCAGCTCCTTCTGACCACTCTGGAGCAACCGCTCAAGTAGAGGAAGGATATCGGCGATGGCGCTGATTTTTTTGTCGGTGATGAGAATGTAGGGATTGGAAAGCTCGGCCTCGGTATGCTCCTGGTTTGTGGTCATGTAGAGGGAGATAAAGCCGCGATCAAACTGCATACCCTCGGTATACTCTTTCTCCATCACGATGCCCCGGCCCTCTTCGACCGTGATTACGCCGTCTTTGCCAACTTTCTCCATCACTTCGGCAATCATGTCGCCGATCTCGCTATCGGCGGCGGAGATGGAGGCCACCTGAGCGATCTCTTCGCGACCCTCGATTGGTCTGCTCATCGACTTGATCTCGGCAATCGCGGCCTCGACGCCCAGTTCTAGCCCCCGG
Source organism: Ktedonobacteraceae bacterium (assembly GCA_035650355.1). Lineage (GTDB taxonomy): Bacteria > Chloroflexota > Ktedonobacteria > Ktedonobacterales > Ktedonobacteraceae > DASRHT01. The sequence continues at coordinate 35,419 of DASRHT010000119.1, read as the reverse complement.
CGCAGAATCATCGGATTGGCGCCCGCCGCCAGATTCTTCAAGCCCTCATTAACGATGGCATGAGCCAGAACGGTGGCCGTGGTGGTGCCGTCGCCAGCGATATCGTTGGTCTTGGTCGCGGCCTCTTTCAGCAACTGCGCCCCCATGTTCTCGAAGGGATCGGGCAGTTCGATATCACGCGCGATAGTCACGCCGTCGTTGGTAATTGTTGGCGCGCCGAACTTCTTGTCCAGCACAACATTGCGCCCTTTGGGACCGAGCGTCACCTTAACCGCGTCGGCCAGCACATCCATGCCGCGCTTGAGCGAATAGCGCGCCTGTTCATCAAATTGCAAACGTTTTGCCACGAAACGAACTCCTACTTATGTACTTAACTCACGGTGATAAATGAAAAACGAACTTTTTGGGAATGAATTTACTCCACTATACCCATGATGTCGCTCTCGCGGAGAATTAAATATTCTTCGTTTTCGACTTTGACTTCGGTACCAGCATACCTGGCAAAGAGTACCTTCTGACCAACTTGAACTTCCAGCGCGACTCGCTTGCCATTGTCCAATACCTTGCCTGAACCCAGAGCCACAATCTCGCCCTCCTGAGGCTTCTCTTTCGCGGTATCTGGCAGCATAATGCCGCTTTTGGTGATGGTCTCACGCGCCAATGGTTTGACTACCACGCGGTCGCCCAGTGGCCGCAGCTTGACGCTCACTGTTGACATACTCCATTCCTCCCTATTCGGTACGTGTATCTTTTTAAGAAGATGAGGTGGAACTCGCCTCTTTTTCCACTTTAGCACTCTTCTGATGAGAGTGCGAACCGGCTATATCATACACCATTGGTGATCAATGCGCAAGGGGTGACGGGAAAAGTTTTTTGTTGTTCAACAGAGGTGAAAAGCGAGGGGTGAGCATTTTTTATCACAGTACCGAACTCTTCACTTCTTCAGCTACAAGTGCTATACTCGTCTCAGTTATATCGTATCTCCTATGGTCGTCAATTTCGAAAATTTGTCGTGGTCGCGTCGTTTAATATATTAGAGAGTTGTATGTAGCGATTTATAAAGAAAACGATATGCAAGAGCAGCAAGGCCCAATTAAAGAACAACTGGCATTCGCTGGTGAGGAGCGACCGAGCATCAGGCACTTTGGCAACTATGACCTGGTGCGGCGTATTGATGTGGGAGGAATGGGTGAGGTATACCTGGCCCGCCAGCGCACAGCGTTCGGGCGCGAGGTTGCGGTCAAAATTATTCGTTCCGATCTGGTGCATGATATTACAGCGCGTAAACGCTTCCTGCGCGAAGCAGAAGTGAGCGCCCATCTCAAGCATGAACATATCCTTCCCCTGGTCGAGTTTGGTGAAGAGCAGGGGCGTCTCTTTCTCGTAACGCCCTATATCCAGGGCGGCACGCTTGCTCGTCATCTGCAAAGCGGCCCTCTCTCACTCGCGGAGGCACGGAAACTTTTCTCGGCCCTTGTTCAGGCCGTGGCATATATTCATAAGCGAGGCGTGATCCACCGCGACCTCAAGCCCAGCAATATTTTGCTTGATCGAGAAGAGGATAGCAGCCAGGTCTATGTGCGTTTGATCGATTTTGGGATCGCCTCAATCCAGGGCATGGCTGCCGGGCCTGCTCTAACGACGGCTGAGAACGAGATGGGCACATTGGCATATATGGCGCCCGAACGCGTGAATGGGATCGCGGCTCCCAGCAACGACATCTATTCGCTTGGCGTTATGCTCTACCAGATGCTGGCCGCACAGTTGCCAGCAACCGGCACTGTCACCCTGCCTCCTATGCTCGAACAGGTGGTACAGCGTTGTATTGCCCCCGACCCGATGAACCGCTTTGCCAGCGCTGACGCTTTATTAAAGGCGTTTGAACAAGCCTGCCAATCGCTGAGCGCGGAAGAGCAGGACAGAACTTTTGTTGCGCCGAAGGCTACTCCCGTAGAGTTATCGCCAGCTCCTCCCTCTGGAAGATCCGGCTTACCATCTCGTCCCATCGAGCGCGATAATGGAGCCAGGACCGGCGGGTTATTATCGCAAGCAGACATATCCAAGCCGCCTCAGTCCACCCCGCGCTATACATTTAGCCAGGAGGACTACAGCGCCCCAACTTCGTTTATTGGTCCGCAGCGGTCTCTGGAGCAACCCAAACAACTAGCCAATGTGGCAGTGACGCCTCGCATCCCTGGAAGAAGAGGTAAAGGGCGCAAAATCTCCCCGCTGGCTATCATTCCCTTATCCATCACTGTCGTGCTTCTCCTGCTGATCGGTCTCCTCCTTTTCGGGTTCCAGTTCGCTCTCGCCGCCGATGTCACGATCAGCCCGCAGGTTCATGCTTTTAGCAACACATTTACTATGACGGCCCGACCAGGGTTACACGCGCTTGACGCCGCCACGAACTCGATCCCCGCCAGTGTACTCAGCAGCACTAAAACAGGCTCGCAGCAGGGACCCACGACCGGCGTCGCGCAATGCGTGCTCGGCATCTTTAATTGCAAGCAAGCGGTCTCTTTCCTGGACGTGATAGCGATAAGCGCGCAGCTCAAACCAACGGTTAAGCTGCAAGTTGATCAGGATTTACGGCAGCAGGAGCGAGCCATCGGCGCTTTACCGGTCGGGAATACCTTCTATAACGACGTCAACGTGAACGCCGATCCAGCCGTTGGCTCGGTGAGCAAAACCGTCACGGTGACGCTGACCGAACAGGGGAGCGTGGAATATCTTAAAACAAAAGACGTTCACGACCTGGCGGTTCTGCTACTCCAACAGCAAATGCTCCAGCAGTTTGGGCAGAATTATGCTTTGATCGACCAGTTAACGCAGATCAGCCAGCCGGTTGTGCAGAGCGTCAGCCTGGATGGCTCGGTGAAAGTTGCAGTTTCGGCAGGAGGGGTGGCGAAATATCAGATTTCGGCGACGGATATCAAGGCGATCCAGAATGCTATCAAGGGCATGAACCAGAAAGATGCGCGCACACTGATTGCCAAAAGGCCGGGTCTGGATACTAACACCATTACGCTGCATGTTTCTTATGGAGAGACGCTGCCCAGCAATATCGAGCAGATAAAAATTATCGTGGTCAATCCGGCTAATTTGCCATCTGTGCAGTTCCCTTCGCTCGGCGCAACGCCGACCGCGCTAAATCGATAAGCTTGTAGCATATGCATGAGGAACTGCTACTCGGGTTCCTCTTCTGGCTCCGTTTCCTCTTTTAACTCCTGCCACAAAGCTCGCACGGTGCGCGTAGCGATTTCATAGCCGAAGCCACGTCGTTGCAAAAACGAACCCAGGCGTGAGCGGAAGGTCGCATAATCGATATCAGGCGCGCGCACAAGCGACAATGCTTTTTTGCGTCCGGCGGCTAAGGCGCGTTCCTCGTCTTTCTCATCATCGACCAGTTCATCAACAACATCGCGCGCCACGCCTTTCATACGCAGTTCATTCTTCAGCGCGTGCGCACCTCGGGGACTGAACTGCTCGCGCGATTCGAGCCAGAACGAGGCAAAAGCGTGATCGTTGACGAGGTCAAGGTGGTCCAGGCGCGCTAGCACGGCATCGATCATTTCGGGCGGCGTCTCCTTGCGGCGCAGGTAACGTCGCACCTCTTCGCGGCTGCGCGGGCGGAACGAGAGATAATTGAGCGCGCGATCAACGGCCCGTTGCAGCGTCTCTTCATACTGCAACTGCTCTACCTGGGCGGCAGAGATCTCCTGCTCAACTTCCAGACCCATCTGGTAAACAAGCAATGTGCTTGTGCCCAGCAGAAAGTGGCCGTCAACAAAAACATTCACGCGCTCTGGATTGGTCGCCTGTGGTTGCAACGCTGTAATACGCATAGTGATACTATATCATCCCTGTCGAGTCATTCATTGCAGATCCCCACGCTGCTGGTGTGCGAGCAGGGCAGGGGCAAGCCCTGCTCCTACAAACGGTCTGCATAGTAAGTCAGGAATGATCTTGTTCACCCCATACATGCGCGTAGGCAACAACTTCCCCTTGCAAAGGGATCTTGACCCAGGACTTGTCGGCGAAGACTTGGTCAGGCGAGGTGTCTGCGTAATTTAGCGCTTCCTGCTCCTCAATGGTGGTTTGAGAGAGGGTCTCCACATCATTTGCGGTTGGGACATACAGGAAAAATTCCTTGCGGCACAGACTCTTCATAGCATTGTTGTCCTTTCTTGAAATGTGTGTTCTGTCATGACCCTCATCTCTTCGCCGCTAGCTATAGAAGTGAGGCTCTATCCAGTAGACGTAAGAAGTGACGTGTTTCCAAAAATGTCATCAGGCTGTTCTATCGTCACTATATAGACGTCAAACAACCTGATTTTTGGCCTGTAAGTCTGGTTACATAGGAAAAATATCTACTTAGGGTGTATCTCTGGGGAGGTCGAGGCGAGGTGTCTCTCGACGATGGCAATTAACGCATCCACATCGAATGGTTTCTCCAGATAATCATCTGCGCCGCTGGCATCAGCCGCCTTATCAGTTTCAGAATGTGCGGAAAGCATAATGACTGGAATGCGGACCGTTTCGCGGTCGCTTTTTAGTTTTTTACAAATATCTCTTCCATCTACTCCTGAAAGCACCATATCGAGCAAGATTAGATCGGGCCTCTCTTTTTTGAGTAGAGGCAGTAAGTTGCCGTCCGTGTTGGTTTGTACGGAATATCCCTCGCCCTCCAGGACGAGTTGCACCACCTCAACGATGCTTTCATCGTCGTCAACAACCAGGATCTTTTTCATCTCTCCATCTCCTTAAACACTGTCGTATTATACCACAATGGAAAAGGAAGAGAAATTCTAGTAAAAATTTCTAGACTCTTGTCTTTTGCATAAGGAGCAATTCGTCAGCAAATTCTTGTCATGATATCCTCAAACCATGCTTCCCCGAACTTCCACGCGCCATAGAGCAGCAGATTCGGCTCGCCTGTGGCTGCAATATTGCCATGATTGTGTACGATAAACGCCCGCAGGCTCTCCGGCGTTACGTGCAGGGTGAGCAATTCTTTGATCTCGTCCTCTTCGGGCGTTCTATGATGGAGAACCTCGTCACGGGCGATATTCAGGCAGGTGAGAAAGCACATTTCGCCGTGCGGCACCTGTGTATCATAGACAACGCCCAGGCAGCGCTGCTCGCTGATATCGCCGGCCTGCACGCCTGTCTCTTCGCGGATCTCGCGCCGGATCGCGCCAAATGGATCGGGAGAAGCGGCATGGGCAGTTATGTCAATATTGCGCTCGAAGAAGCCACCGATGACGTGATAGCGCCCGACGTAGATATCGACGCCCTGACGCCTGTCAAGCAGGATATAATCGTCGCTGGTCTCGACCACCGAACAGACCGAGAGGACATTGCCCAGCTCCTGGCGCGCACGACCTGCTGAAAATTCGGGGACGCGCGTGGTAACGTATTCTTTATATGTTGTATCGCCAACAAGCACATGCAGCGTTCCATCGGCCCGCGATGTCGCCTCAATAAAGCGAAAGAGCGGAGCATCAAAGAGCCGCGAACCCGTCTCCTGCGCCTGTTGCAGCTTTTCTTGCCAGTGCGCGTCCATCCATGCCTGGATCTGCGGGGTAACAGGCATACGCAGCTCAGGCTCGTACTCCATGCTAACCTGATCGGGGCGATAGAAGCCGCGCGCCACTATTTCAAATTCAACCATCGGCCCACCTGCCTCACTCCCATTCGATGGTGGCGGGTGGCTTCGAGGTAATATCGTAGACCACGCGGTTAATCTCCGGTATCTCGTTGACCAGCCGATTGGAGATGCGGGCCAGCAGATCAGGCGAGAGACGCGCCCAATCAGCCGTCATAAAATCGCCAGTGGTGACGGCGCGTATCGCCACGACGTTGGCATAAGTGCGGTCATCCCCCATCACACCAACGCTCTGGATCGGCGTCAGGACGGCGAACGCCTGCCCCAGTTCGCGATACACTCCGGCCTTGCGAATCTCGTCGATCACGATTTTATCCGCTGCCCGTAGAATGTCCAGCCGCTGCTTATCCACCGGACCAATTACACGAATAGCCAGGCCGGGACCGGGGAAGGGGTGCCGCCAGACCCACTCTTCGGGCAGGCCAAGCTGCTGACCGATCTCGCGCACCTCATCTTTGAAAAGCATCCGCAGTGGCTCGACCAGCCTGAGCAGCATCTCTTCGGGCAGGCCACCAACATTGTGATGAGTCTTGATGCGTTTGGCCGTTACTGATGTATCATGGCTGGTGCTCTCAATCACATCGGGGTAGAGGGTGCCCTGAACAAGAAATTCGATATGCCCCTGCTCTTGCTCCAGCTCAGCCGCTTCCTCCTCAAAGACGCGAATAAACTCTTCTCCGATGATCTTGCGTTTCTTCTCAGGATCGATAACGCCTGCGAGGCGCGAGAGGAAGCGTTCTCTTGCATCGACGACGACCAGGGGAATATGCATATGGCGGCTGAAGGTTTCGACGACCTGCTCGCGCTCATTGGCGCGCAGGCAGCCGGTATCGACGAAGATGCAGGTGAGCTGGTCGCCGATTGCGCGATGCACCAGCAGGGCAGCGACCGCCGAATCGACCCCACCGGAGAGGCCGCAGATGACCCGCTCTTTCCCGACGCGCTCGCGGATCTGCTCTATCGCCTCCTCGATAACTGCGCTGGAGGTCCAGCCAGGCGCGCAGCCGCAGATGTGGAAGAGGAAGTTGCGAATAATATGCAGCCCCTGCGGCGTATGCGTTACTTCGGGGTGGAATTGTAAGCCGACCATGCCCTGAGCGTTTACGATGGCGGCCACCGGGTTACTCTCGCTACTGGCAAAAACCTGAAAGCCCTCTGGCAGCCGGTCAACGCTATCGCCATGACTCATCCATACCGAGAGGGAGTTTGCGGCTGTGAGACCTTCAAAAATGCGGCACGTCTGCCCATTATTCGCCTGAGCCGACACATTGATGGTGGCGGGACCGTATTCGCGCAATCCCCGCGCCGGTGCGACATGGCCGCCGAGCTGCTGAGCGAGCAGGTGCATGCCATAGCAGATCCCTAGAACCGGCAAGCCACTGTTCAGAATAGCCGGATCGCAGGCGGGCGCATTCTCATCGTAGACGCTGGAGGGGCCGCCGGAGAGAATAAAGCCTTTGATATCCAGGTGTTGTTTATGCCGGAGCTGCTCTAGCGTCGTGCTCGCGGGCACGAGTTCGCTATAGACATGACACTCGCGCACGCGACGCGTGATCAACCGGCTATACTGCGAACCAAAATCAAGAACGATAATCGCCTCCCGGCGCTCCGAGGAATGCATAATCGCTGATTTCCCTTTCCAATTGACATCCTGAGGGCATCTGTCATGATGCCCTCATACCTTCAGAATGCTATGTGCGTTACGCTCGCCCTGGACCGCCAGCGACGTAAATAATCTGACCATTCACGTAGCTGGATTCTTCCGATGCGAGGAAGCAGACGACGTTGGCAATATCGCGCGGCACTCCAACGCGGCCAACGGGAATGCGCTTGGAAGCCTCCGTGATTACTACATCAGGATCAAGCCCCTGGCGGCGCGCCGTGGCCCTCGTCATCTCGGTATCGATGAAGCCGGGAGCAATGGCGTTGGCCGTGATGCCAAATTTGCCTAGCTCAACGGCGAGTGTACGCGTGAAGCCCTGCAAACCGGCCTTCGCCGACGAGTAGTTGGCCTGACCGCGATTCCCCAGGGCCGAGGTGGATGAAAGCGAAATAATGCGCCCGTATTGCTGCTTCACCATATGGGTCTGGGCTGCCCGGCTACAGAGGAACGCGCCCTTCAGGTGTACGTTCATCACTGTATCCCAATCGTCCTCAGTCATTTTGAAGAGCAGGTTATCGCGAATAACGCCCGCGTTATTGACCAGGATATCGAGCCGTCCGAAGCGGTCAACGGTTTGCGCGACAGCATCCTGCACGGCTGTATTATCGGCCACATTGCAGGCAACCGCCATCGCATGAGCGCCGAGGCGATTAATCTCCTCCACCCCATGCTGGCAGCCTTCCAGATCAATATCCGCCAGCACAACGCTGGCTCCATCCTCGGCCAGGCGCAAAGCCGTAGCGGCCCCAATGCCTCGCCCAGCCCCGGTAACAAAAGCTACACGACCATCAAGTCGTCCCATGCGTTACTCCTTCCTCCCTAACGGAGTCAAGCTGTTCAGTTACAACGTGATGATTGAGTATATCACACCGCCCGCTGTGTAACCCAAATGGTATAAGGGTATGGCAAGAGCTGCACCTGCTGCTCGCGTTGACCACGGATGGTCAGTCCCACCGGAGCAATAACTGCCGGTACTGTCTCCGTTGGCAGCCAGGGACGACCAACCTTGACGACCACCAGTTGACCAAAGATATCGCCCAGGAAGGCAAAGTGCTCTGAGACCGTTCCCCCGTAAGGCTTGATGGCGAACTGTTGCAGCAACAGAGCGGCGAAGGCTGGCACATCCTCGACCGGCAAGCCAATCTCGCTCACATGCAGGACAAAAGCAGCTCCTTCCATCTCCTGATCCAGGCCATAATGCACGATATATTCCAGAATATTGCCGGCGGGGTCACAAAAGTAGAACGAGCGTGCATTGAGCCCGGCAAAGAAGAGCTCATCTTCACCATTTTTAAGGAGCAAAGGCACACGGGTCTGCACCCAGCGCTTCGCCTCGTGAAACCCCTTGTGTGGGATCGTAAAGGCGATATGATAGAGCACATCTTGCTCCGTTTCCTGAAAACGTAAGCGGGTCGTGCCAGCCTGGACGGTGAACGAGTCCGCTGTCTGCTCCACCAGAGGCAACCCAAGAGTGGCGCTGTAGAATGCTTTTTGCGGCGCTAGTTGACGGGTGTCAAGCGCAAGTTCCTGAATATGCATCGCGTTGCTTTCTGATCTTATGACAAACCGTAATGATTTCTTAGTGTATCACACTCACCTTGAAACGACTGGCCCTCTATGGCATCCCAATCTCGCAGAGGCAAGCGGCTTGCTCGACCTGCGTCTTGTTTTTGGACCAGGAATGAGGTATGCTCTCAGCAGAGATGTGGAGGACCAGATGATCCCAACCCTACACATTGCCCTCCTGGGCGATTTCGCACTGGCATCGGGCGAGACACCAGTGACAACGCTCACTGTTCCCCGTGTGCAATCTTTACTTGCCTACCTCGTGCTGCATCGGAACGCGCCCCAGAAGCGCTCGCACCTTGCCTTCCTCCTGTGGCCCGATTCGACGGAAGCACAGGCTTATACCAACCTGCGCCAACTCTTGTATCATTTGCGCCAGGCTCTTCCAGATGCAGACAGCTTTCTTCGTGCTGACAAACAGCATCTGCAATGGCTCCCGGCACGCCCGGATGTCACCTTCACCCTGGATGTCCAGACTCTGGAGCAGGCTCTGGAGCAGGCCCAACAGGCGGAACAGGTGCAGGATACCCGCGCGTTGCGCCAGAGACTTGAACAGGTTCTGGATTTGTACCGAGGAGATCTATTGCCCGGGTTCTACGAAGAGTGGATTCTTCCCGAGCGTGACCGCTTGCGCCAGTTGTTTTATCGTGCTGCGGAACGCTTCCTCGCCCTGGTCGAACAAGAACAGGACTACGAGGCTGCCATCAGTGTCGCGCAGCGCCTTGTGCGTGCAGATCCTCTGGACGAGGCCGCCTATCGTCACGTAATGCGCCTGTATGCCCTGCGTGGCGAACGGGCTGCGGCGCTGCGCACCTACCACGCCTGCGCACAACTCCTGGAGCGCGAACTGGGGACAGAACCCAGCGAGATGACCCAGGCGCTCTATGCATCGCTCAGGCAAGCGGCGAAGAGTTCCAGGACACCGACGGGAATGCTACCACAGCAGCGCACAGAACTCCCGCTCCAGGGGCGGCAGGCGGAATGGCAACAACTGTTGCGAACGTGGAACCGCGCGACGAGCGGAGAAGCGGCAGGGCCGCGGATCATGATCCTGAGCGGGGAAGCAGGCATTGGCAAGACGCGGTTGGCGAAGGAACTCGAAGGGTGGGTCAGCAGGCGCGGCATGACGACAATGAGCGCGCGTTGTTACGCGGCACTTGAGCGTCTGGCCTATGCACCGGTCGCATCCTGGCTCCGCAGCGACTCATTTCAGACCACCATCAAGAACCTCGACCCAACTTCGCTGACGGAGATCGCACGTCTGGTACCGGAGGTCCTTGCCACTTATCCTCACCTGTCTCCTCCCACCGCCATGACGGAAGGATGGCAGCGTCAATTCTTCTTCGCTGCGCTGGCGCGCGCGCTCCTTTCCACCCGTCAACCGCTACTCCTCTTGATCGACGACCTGCACTGGTGCGACCAGGAAACGCTGGAGTGGTTCCATTACCTGCTCCACTTCACGCCAGCAGCGCGCCTGCTCCTTGTCGGAACGGTGCGCGTGGAGGAAACCTCTCCCGAGCATCCCCTGACCGCGTTTCTGGAGACGCTGCAACGTGCGGGACTGGTGAGCGAAATTCCGCTCGGACCTCTGACATTGGGCGAGACGGCTTCCCTGGCTGAACACATCCTGGGGCGCAAGCTTGATCCAGGTACTAGACAGGCGCTTTATCAAGAGACCGAAGGGAATCCGTTCTTTGTAGTTGAGATGGCACAGGCGGAGGGAGTTGGCAAAGGCACCGGCATGCCTCCTACCTCACCGAGTTCACCGCCGCTGCTCAGCCGCAGTGCTTCCTCGCTCCCGCCAACGGTACAGGCGCTGCTCACGGCGCGGTTTGCGCAGCTTTCCGCACAGGCGCGTGAGGTGGCTAATGTGGCAGCCCTCATCGGACGCGAGTTCTCGTTCCCCGTGCTGGCGCACGCGTGCCGCATACCCGAAGAGGCTGTCGTGCAAGGGCTAGATGAACTCTGGCAGCGACGTATTGTGCGTGAACGCGGCGCGGAAACGACGAACGCCTACGACTTTCGTCACGACAAGCTCCGCGAGCAACTATCCGCATCGCTGAGTCCTGTGCAGCGTCGGCATTTGCATCAGTGCGTCGCGGAAGCCCTGACAGCCGTGTATGCGGAAGAGCTGGATGTCGTCTGTGGACAGATTGCCGCACATTATGAGCAGGCGGGCGTAGTCAGCCGGGCGATAGCTTTTTATCAACGGGCCGGAGCGGCTGCCAAGCGAATGTATGCGCACAAAGAAGCGATTCATGCGCTTGAGAGGGCGGCTGAACTGCTGGCTCTCCACCAGTCAGGCGAGGGAGCGCAAAGCATCCCCTGGGAGGTTGCGGCTCAGGTCTACACGTCATTGGGAGATATCTTTGGGGAAACGGGCGCTCTGGAAGAAGCACGGCAGGCATACCGACGCGCGCAAGCCAGCGTGCCACCAGAAGCGCAGATCTGGCAGGCGCGCGTGCAGTGGAAGATCGCCACTACCTGGACGTACTCCTTCGCCAAAGGAAGCGATCTTTCCCATACAAGCGCCCGGGCATTTGCAGAGGCGGAACGCATCTTAACGCAAGGGGCGGACCAGACAAGCCCGGAGTGGCAAGACGAATGGCTGGCGCTCCAGTTCGCTCGCGTCTGGAGAGGCTCTGCGGACGAGATGAAGGACGCAATTAACAAAGCTCGTCCCATCGTTGAGCAGTATGGGACGCCAAAACAGCGCAAACTCTTTGCAGAAGCTATCGGCATCTATAACGCCACGCGCAGCCGTTTCATCATCCCGGCCCAGAGAATAGCTACCTGGCGCGCAGCCATCGCAGAGCTTGGTCCAGAGAAAGACGAGGCGCAGCGAGGAATGGATCTGGCCTTGTTTGGTATCGGGCTGTTGTCTGCTGCCCAGTTCGATGAGGCGGAAGAACAGCTCCGCCTGGCGCTTCGTTTGGGAGAGCGTACCGGCAATGCCTGGTTACAACGCAATTGCCTGACATTCCTGCCGTTTGCCCTGCGCCCACGAGGGCAGGTAGAGGAGACGCGGCGCATCCTTGCCCTGGCTGAAGCCATGAAGATCGCGCTAGATAATCGCATATTTTGCGGGCATCACGCCTGGGTGGCCTGGCGCGAGGGCGATCTGGCTTTAGCGGAAGCCTGTGGCCGCGAGTCGATACAAGAAGAATCGTCTCAACTGAATCGACCAAATCCATTCCTCTGGGCGGGAAGATGGCCGCTCATCGGCGTGGCTCTGACAACGGGGCAGGTTTCCACTGCCATCGATCATGTGCGCCTGCTTTTCGATCCAACCCAACAACCTCCTCGGGAGCCGCTGGATACGCTGCTCACAGAGGTCTTACACGCATGGGACGACGGGGAACAGGAGCAGGCTCACGCGCTACTCCAACAGGCGCTGCCTCTCGCGCAGCAAATGGGCTATCTATGAAAAAGATGGCTGGCGAGCAAGTGATTATTCGCATACTTGCTCGCCAGCCAGCCTCTTGCCTGTACGATCAGGCTCCAAGCGTTCTACTAAAGAAGTCCACAATCATCTGTACAAGCGTACCAGCACTGGGCTGCTCTGTCGGTTGATACAGGCCGTGGGTCCCGTGCTGAACCATAACCAGTGTCACCGGGATGCCAGCCGCTTGCAAGCGTTTCGCGAAATCCTGCGAGTGATGAGGTGCAATGAACCAGTCATCAGTCCCATGAATGATCAGGAATGGCGGATCGCCGTGCGCGACATGGTAGAGAGGACTCACGGAGCGCAGTTGCGCTGCGGTCGCGTTCCCTGTCAGGAGAGGCGCCCATCCCGGCGAGCCACTCCAGTTCGAGAGATCGGTCGGTCCCCACATATCGACCACCGCCTGTACGCTACTCGGCTGGTCTAAGTACTGACCCGTGTCATAACGGGCGTCAGTCGGAAGCGTGCCGAGCATGTCACCAATATAGCCGCCCTGACTGGGGCCGTAGACGCCGATGCGCTGCGGATCGATACCCAGTGCGCTGGCATGAGCGCGTAAGAAGCGGATGGCACATTTGGCGGACTGCACCTCTGATCTCTGGTTATAGAGCGGGACCAGGCCGTAGTCAATTGCGCCAACGATAAAGCCACGCTGGAGCAGATCAAGGCGGAGCTGATCAAAGTACACCCCGTCCTCGCTCCCGTCGAGCACGACGCGTGAGCCTTGCAGCGTCTCACCGCCATGAATATAGATCACCATTGGCGCGGGCCGAGCTGCCTGTGCTGATGGCTCAGAGATATCTATTGCCAGAGGGCTGCCATTGGAACTATCGCAGTACGTCAACGTGGCCGTTTGACCGGCTGGCACACTGATCGGTGTTGAAGGAGAGAGCCAGGGCGTATCGCTGGCGCTGACTATTCCACCACCGAGAAGCAGACTGGTTACAAACAGCGCGGGCAACAGGATCAAGAATGTGCGACCTGCCCCCTGCGTTCTCGCCCGCAACGGCTTGACGAGCAGGCGGAGAAGGAGCAAAACGACCAGGATGCCAACTGGCAGCAAGAAGAAATTTTCCAGGCTGCCAACCGGGCCAGCGTCCAGGGCAATGACAACAAGCGACAATGAGTGTAGCGCAACCCAGGCCAGCAGGCCAAGCGCGACCAGTAGCGGAAGGAACTTCACGATGACGCGCCGCACGCCACGCTCCAGAGGCCAGGTGCGTCCCCATAGGCAGAAGAAGAAGACGGCTGAGATCCCTTCTGCCACAGGGAGGTAGAGATCGGGCAAAGTTGCCGTCTCCGGTTGCCAGAGCGAGAAGCCATCGGGTAAGCCGAACAGGTGTGCAACTAACCATGCCAGCAGGCCAGCGGCAGAGATGATCCCTGCTGCGGGCAGCAAACGGCGTGCGGGAAGCAACACCACTGCAACCGTCGCGATGGCCTGAATAACGGTGAAGGCGATCAGGAGCACTGCCAGTAGTACAGATGGCGGCAACTGGTGAAGTACAGCTACACCATGCATGACGGTAGCGATGAGCGAGAAGAGGGTTGCCCAATAGAGCAAAGCCCCACGCTTGATACGCTGTGCAGTCAACGCACTCCAAAACGCACTCCAAAAGGTACGCTGTTGATGCCCGGATAGATTTGCCTGCGTCTCCGAGTCCTCAGCCACCTTTTTCCCCCATCGTTTTGTTTCCATACTCATCGTTGTCATTCCTTTCTTTAAGAGAGATCCATGAGTCAAAAAGACGAAGCACCTGTTGTAGCATATGTTTGTAAGACTCATCATTACACCTTCGTCTCCTGTTCTAAATCCAGCTCCGAGAGCATCGTGAGAAGCAGAGGCACAAGTCGCGTCCATTCGCGAAAGTAGCGTGTTTCTCCTGTGGTGAGTAATTGAACTTTGCCTCGTAACTCAGTCTTTCCAGTTCCAATTTCCTCTTCCCAGATGCGAACTGTAAACAGATGAGAACGAGGACCCATATTCGATCCATCAGTACTCATATGCTTCCTCCTGCTCTCTGCCCCATCAGGCGCTGATGTGCGCTTGCTGCGGGTTAGCGTTGTTGTTTATCTTGAGGAGAGTGTAGAATATGGACCGTTCTTGCAGCGTTCTTTGGAGCGTTCTTGCGATGAACGTCTGAAAATTCAGGGGAAAGCAATGGCGAGTATGAACAAAAACCTGGCAAGATTCGAGTAATCTCGCTCTGGCTTCTGATTAAAACCAATCTGAAGGCGATATCCAGGTCTGCCCTGTCGGGAAAAGAATCGTGAATACCGTCCTCAGATCTTCGGATGCCAGAGGCACGTTTGGCTGTATGACATTGGTAATCGAGCAATAGCCGAACACGACCTGAGTAAAGGCTTGAGGAGTCAAGGAGAATGTATTCGCACCCGTGTCGGACGTCTCCAGCACTTGGAGATCCGTGCCAGCGAAACGAAACGTGAACACCTCATCGCCCACCACCAGGGAAACATCACCCGACCAGCGCGCCAATGAACGGTGCCAGCGGGCCTGCCACTCAGGCAGCATGGCCCGTCTCAAAGCTGGTAGGTTCACCAGGCGAGCCATCCAGCCTGCGCGACGATGACAAAAGGTCTGTTTGCGCACCGCCCAACCCAAGACCGGTATGTCCCAGGTAGAAATATCAACCACCTCCAGATGTTCCAGCAGCAGATCGGTCAGAGGAGAACTGGGCGGGACGCTATACAGCAACGGCTCTGGAGCGGTGGGACTGACCCTGCTTTCCGTCAGCCGGGCATGGTACTGAAGCAAAGCGACCGCCGCAGGCCAATCATCCACGACCAGTTCCCATACCTGGGTTCCGGCTAAAAAGAAAGTACCTCGCGCTTGAGCTGCCGCGAAGTAGAGATACCCACGCACTTGCTCGTCAGGATCGATGGCTACCCACAGCACATCTTTCTCAAGGTGTTGCATCCAATGGATCTGTTGCTCAAGGGAGCGTTCAAAACTCCCGGTGGAGGGGCCTACATGGCGCTCATAGAGTGCGAGCAGACTGCTCGCATCAGAAAGTCGAGATCGACGCACGGTGTAGGGGCTCTCCGGCAGTGCCAGAAGAGCCTGGCGATCAAGTTCGAGTGTGGACAAATCATACACATCACAGTACCCATAGCGGTGATAAAATTTCGGAATCCCGTCGAGCAACAACAGGGGGTACTGGTGAACCTGCGCATACGTCATGGCGTCGTGCATGAGCGCGGTCGCTACCCCTTGATGGCGAGCGTGGGTACGGGTGTAAACTCCGCCAATGCAGCCGATAGCAAGCCGAGCGGTTCCTATGCGGAGCAGGCGTTCATAGATTCTGTAGCCACCAAGCTGCTCACCGTTGCGATACGCGCTGCGTACCTGCTCTGGACGATAGCCAGGAAGGGTAATGAGTCTGCGTAGGAGCCGATTGGCGGTATCCTCTGGGAAAGGGTCAGGAGAAAAAGCCTGATTGACCTCAACATATCCATTCATATGATCTGCAAGTTCATCTGGAGACTGGGGAGATCGAATGAGAAAAGAAGACACAGGATATATTCTCGCTTTCCAACATGTTTGATAAGAGGTTCTCCCCCATTCTACCACGGAACGTTTGGATCTGCTCATCATATACGGTAAGCCAGAGCAGCCGGAACACCCAGTTCCAGGCTCAACACGCTTTGACGCTCATCGCGCTCTACTATGAGGAAAAACAATTCTTCACGAAGAAAGTATTTTATCGTGTATAATATGCTTTAGAATAAAATATATAGTGATTGTTAATTCAATTTACATTTTCGGCGAAAGGAATAACTCATGCAAGGGACTTGGGAAGTAATAGTCACGTATCAGGATGGAGAGTTACGAGGGCAGACGGAAGAGACCCGAGTCATTTTTGCCCCTGATCACGTTTTCCTTATGGTGTTTCCCGCTCCTGGCACTGGAAGCTGGCGGTATGATCATGATACCAATACCATTTCCTTTAGCTTTACGGAACTGCTTAATCATCGTGAGGATGGAACATGTACAGGATATGTGAGGGTAGTGCAGGATGGCCTCTTGAGTGAAGATAGGTTTACCACTTCGGGGCAGGGGGCAATCTACAAAATGGATGGAACGCACCTGAGCACAACTGCGGCTATCACACGGGGAATACGGGTTGAGTAGCCACCTGTGAGCGTTCCCTTGAGAGAGAGAAAATCCGCCACTAGTCTGGGAGTAGCAAGGGTTCCGTCTGGCATATCATCCAAAAATGCCGTGTTCTCCAAAGGGCCACTCGTTGTGTATGAGTGGCCTTCTTTTTTTGAACTCGAACAGATTGTTCCTAATCTCCGACTCTTCCATTAAAAATTTTGTTTTCCTACTCTTTGTCGCACTTTGCTTTATGTTAAAATGGTAGCGGCGTTAGCAAGAAAAAGAAAAGGAAACTTTGATATGAGCGGCACAAGCATACTCCCTGTGGCGGCGGAACAGTTCCAGATTCGCCCTGACATCACATTTTTGAATCATGGCAGCTTCGGAGCCTGCCCGCGTCCGGTCTTCGAGACCTATCAGCACTGGCAGCGCCAGCTTGAGGCCGATCCAGTCGAATTTCTGGGACGCCGCCTGACCGGTATGCTACGCGAGGCCCGCGAACCCCTTGCCGTCTATCTACATACCCAACCCGATCAGATCGTCTTCGTGCCAAACGCAACAACCGGAGTCAACATCGTCGCGCGCTCGCTGATGCTCATGCTGCAACCTGGCGATGAAGTGCTGGCAACCAATCACGAGTATGGCGCGGCAGATCGCACCTGGCGCTTTCTCTGCGCGCAACGCGAGGTAACGTATATCAACCAGCCCATCCTTCTGCCACTTGTAGATGATGAGCAGGTGCTTGATCATCTCTGGCAAGGTGTGACTCCCCATACAAAAGTAATTTTCATCAGTCACATCACCTCGCCTACAGCCTTGATTTTTCCGCTGGCGAAAATCTGTCAACGGGCGCGGGCGGCTAACATTATCACGGTGGTGGATGGCGCGCACGCTCCTGGCCAGATCGCGCTACATCTTGATGAGTTAGGAGCCGACTTCTACACGGGGAATTGTCACAAATGGCTCTGCGCTCCCAAAGGCGCCGGGTTCCTCTACGTGCGGCCTGAGCGCGAGGAATTGCTGCAACCGCTGGTCGTCAGTTGGGGCTGGCAAAGTATGAGGCCGGGAGTTTCATCATTTCAGGACTTTTTTGGCTGGACCGGCACAGACGACCCTGCCGCCTTCCTCAGCGTTCCCGCCGCCATCTCCTTCCAGCATGAACATAATTGGGACGCGGTGCGCCCGGCATGCCACGACCTGGCAGTGTCCGCACGCCAGCAAATCACGACCCTGCTCGGCTGCGAACCAATCTGCCCCGATAGCTCCCACTGGTGGGAACAGATGTGCGCCATCCCCTTGCCTGATGGCGATCCCTCCGCATTGCAGCAGCGCCTGCGTGAGGAGTGGCGCATCGAGATTCCCGTTCACACCTGGAACAACCGCCGCCTCCTGCGCCTCTCCCTGCAAGGCTACAACGGCCCTGCTGACGTCGAGCGGCTGTTGACGGCAATAAAGGCGATATTTCGGGGATGACGCTCATTAAGTGACTATCAGTTAGCCTACTCCACTATTAAAGCGTTATAAATAGCTATTCCCAAAGAGGGAAGAGTACGAGACGCCCATCGGCTGCCTCCGATCAGAGCAGCAATCTGTCCATAGGGTGTCTAGTGAGTGTCATTGTATATCGCAGAAACATTAGCTACACTACAGACAAAACCAGTTTATCTCGTACCTTACACATTCTTACCGTTATTTGTAAACGTTACCGTGAACGATTACAGTTTTTCTTAGCCGACCCTGGAGCCGGTAGGCGGCTGACGAAAAACTTGCGCAGTGGGTTGACAAAGAGGATTTTTAGGAAAGGGATAGGAGGAATATTGAAAGGAGAGGTTTATGAAACGCCGGTTTTTGCTGGGATGGATATTTGTTATCCTTGCTCTAATGCTCACAGGATGCGGGGCAATCGCTCAGGCACAAGGAGAACTAGCCACGGCGAATGTTACTGTACAGGTCACTCTTATGGATTTCCAAATCAGTGCTTCTATCGTTAAGTTTGCGGTCGGCGTCCCTTATCACTTTGTTATCGCTAATAAGAGCGACAGGGTGCATGAGCAGTTTCAGCTCGGGCCGCTCATCGAGCCAGGGATGACTATGAGAGATGTAGAACAACAGAAGCTGTTTGGGTTCAAGTCGATAGCACCGGGGGAAACAAAGTTTGCCGACTATACGTTCACAAAGGCGGCGCCACTGGGAACATGGCAGTTCTCCTGCCATGTTGGGACACTTTATGAACCAAGAATGAGATTGGGAATCGTTGTGATAGATCCTCAATCAAATACCAACAACGCTTGATAGACCGGGCATTTTTGCCCTGCATGGACCGCTGCACACCTTATAGAACGGGCGGTTGTATTGTACGTCATGAGATGTACGTTCGATAGCAGATATCCAGCTTTCTTCATGCGCTCGGCCTGCAACGGGGGACAGGCCGAGCAGACGGGGGAGGCCATATTTCAAACCCTCATAAACGTTGACCAGGACCACCCTTTATCTAGCTTACTATTCAACCCGCTGATGTATCCTTTTTCCCCTCGCTCAACGCTCCAAGTCGTCGCATTTCTGGCCAGAGCAGGGCGACGAAGAGCACAACGAGGATCGTACCTACGCCTCCGCCGACAACGGAGATGATGGGACCGAAGAATTGCGCCACCAGCCCCGATTCAAAGCCGCCTAGCTCGTTTGAGCCCGCGACGAAGAGGCTGTTGATCGCGGAGACACGGCCTCGCATCTGGTCGGGCGTACGGACAAGGAGCAGCGTGCTGCGAACGACGACGCTGACATTATCAAGCGCCCCCAGTGTGAAGAGCATCAGCAGCGAGAGCCAGAACGAGTGCGAGAGGCCAAAGATGACGGTAGCGAGGCCAAAACCCGCTACGGCCCAGAGCAATACGCGTCCGGCTTTTTTGAGCGGAGGAGTATGCGCAATGGCAATCGCCATGCAGACCGCCCCAACGGATGGCGCGGCCCGCATCCAGCCAAGACCGGTGGGACCAACGTGCAGGATATCTTTGGCGAAGACCGGTAAAAGCGTGGTCGCACCGCCCAGCAACACGGCAAAGAGATCAAGCGTGATGGCCGCCAGCACAACCTGCGTGCTCTTGAGAAATTTCACACCATCCAGCAACGAGGCGAGCGTCATCCGTTCACCGGAACGCACTTTTTGCACGGTTCCCGGCAGTTGCGCGATGAGCACGACATAAGTTAAGGCCGTCGCGGCGTTGAGCGCGTAAACCAGCGTCGCGCTGCGCATTACAGCAATGAGCAAGCCTCCCAGCGCAGGCCCCAGCACGGACGCCAGTTGCCAGGAACTGCTTCTCCATGTGGTGGCATTTTCGTAGATGTGCTCAGGAATTGTCTGCACCACCAGGGTGGAGCTGGCGGGATCGTTGAAAGCGACCCCCATGCCGATCAGTAGCAGGCAGCCATAGATGAGGATGAGCGAGCCATGCGTATACGATAACAACGTCAGGCCGAGCGAGCTGATTGCCAAAACGCACTGCGAGCCAATCACGATATACTTGCGGTTGAACTGGTCGGCGAGGTGCCCAGCGGGCAACGAGAGGATCACGACCGGGACGATCTGCACCAGGCCAACGATTCCCAGAGCAAGCGCGGAGCCAGTGCGCTCATAGAGCTCCCAGCCGATTGCTATGCCAAGCATCTGCTCGCCCATGACCGCAATAAATAAGCCAGAAAAGAGGAGACGAAAGTCACGAAAGCGTAAGGCACGATAAGGATCGTGGGCATCGTCTGGCCCAGCATTTTCATAGGGTGTTTTTGATGAATCCACTGCTGCTGTTCTTACTACCTCTCTTTTACTTACTGAGCTTTCCTTCTAAATAGATCTCCATGAAAAAAGGAGAAATATCGGGGGTACCCCGTGCCTCACCAGGGGCTGCCGCCCCTGGACCCCACTTCCAGTTTCTTTTGTCTACCTGCTTAGTATCGTGGAGCCTCAATACACGTCACTCCCTGCGCACCAACCAGGGCGCCATGAGCTGTGTTTGCCGGAAGAATCATGCAATCGCCCGGCGCAAGATCTACAGCTTCTGCCGCTCCCGCATTGTCGAGTTTATCAGGAAGTTCAAAGCGAATAGAGCCATGCAGGCAGTAAAGCACTTTTTCATAATGATGGGTGTGTACGGCATAACGATAACCTGGACCATTCGACCAGCTATAGGACGATAGCCCTTCCCGCTGCATGCGTTGGCGCAGCTCCTGCTCTTTTGGCGGAGTCGTCCCCTGCCAGCGAATAATCTGCATATCTATCTCTCCCGTAAGTCTAAAGCCATGCTTACCCCTGGCTGGTTGCGAGCCTCCTCTATAAAGCCCAGGTATTTATACAGGCCAATAGCATCTTCCCAGCCATTATTTGTTGAGATTACGACGCGTCTATAGCCGCGTTGCCGGGCGATGTTCAAGAGATGTCGCATAATGGTTGTCGCGATCCCTTTGCGCCGGTACATCTGATCGGTCGAAACGCGCACGACGCGACCAATATCCTCCTTTTCAGGGATAAGCGCCCCCGTTCCCACCAGCTCCGAGCCAAGATAAGCAACCAGGAAAACATTGCCCGGAATGATATAGCTTGCCATAATATCGGTAAGATCAGGGTTGAGCGTCTCGTCAATATAACCGAAATGGCCGCCCAGCCCTTCAAGGATAAGCCGGCGAACGGCTACCTGCTCATTCGGCTCAAAGGGTTTGATCAAAAGCTCATCATAAGCCATAACATTATTTTTTCCTTCTTCATTGTACTCATTTTGGGAGAACGTAGTAAGTTCCGCTGAGCAGTGTATAAGATTACTATCAATGATACACGAGATTGCTATTGAAGTCACTAAGCCCAGGATTTACAATAGAGGGCGAACGTCTTGTTATCGCATGCGATGCTTAAAAAGGGAGACCAACTTATGAGCATGACCCGGACGGCTGCAACGCTCTACCAGTTGCAGCAGCTTGACCTCGAACTGGATCGCGTCATAGCCGAACAGCAAGCAGTGACAAATACGCTCCAGGGCAATGCCAGGTTAAAAAGGTTACGTTCCGAATATCATGCCGCCGAGCAACACGCGCAGGCCAGTCTGAAAACGCAGAAAGATGCAGAGTGGACGCTCGAAGATATCAATCGCCGCCTCAAAGCGCAGGAGCAGCGCCTTTTTAGCGGGGCAGTAGCTAATGCTAAAGAGTTGCAATCACTCCAACAAGAGGTCCAGCGATTGCGAGCGCAACAAAGCCGCCAGGAAGATAGTGTCCTGGAAGCCATTGACGCGACTGAAGCGTTAGAAGAGGCCGCGCGACGCAAACAGGAGGAGGTCAGGCGCGTCGAAGATGCCTGGAAGCTGGAATGCCAATCCCTCACCGCCCGCCAGGACCAGTTGGCGCTACAGCAGCAGGATCTGCAAACGAAACGAGAGCGTCTGACTGCGAATCTGGCACAGGAGCATATTCTCCGCTATACTGCGATGCGACGAACAAAACAGGGAAGAGCCGTTTCCAAAGTAGAACAAAATTCCTGCCAATGGTGCCGGGTGATCCTGACGCCCAGCGAGCTGCAACAGGTACGCATCAGCTCGGAGCTGCAAACCTGCACCAATTGCGGGCGCATCCTGTACTATGATCGCTAGTAATGCAAGGGAATAATACGTTTTCGTGTAATGTTATCCTTAAAGCAGGCGCTGCTGCTTTAGCGCAACATTGACAAACGCAGGCGCGTTCTTGTATCCTGTAAAGAAAGAAAGCAAGCGTTTGTACAAATTCTGGCTCGGCCAGTTTAAGGAGGTGCAGGTATATGAATGAGCACACATATTCATCTACTGTGCTTAAATGCACCTTGTCTGCCCGCAATGGAGGGCATGAGCCAGTGTGACCCGCGGCCATGCTTCGACAACCGGTAGCATGGTTGACCAGCTCACCCCCTCCACATGGCAGGCATCAATAACAACGATGTGAAACCGTGTTTTTTTATTCTTCTGGAGGGAAGAGCGCATTGATTAACGACCCGGCAGTGTTAACCGGAGTAGTTTTAAGCGGCGCACATGGCATTTATGATGTGCATACCGATGAGGGCATTTTGCGCTGCACGCTACGTGGTAAACTCAAGAAAGCCTTTGCTCAGGCTGTGAAAGCTTCGGCCAGCAAACCCCGTCCCCATAAGTTTTTTGATTCTATGCCATTTCGACGTATTGAACGTATCGAGAAGCGTAACAGCAGCGAAAATCCACTTCCCACTCGTCTGGCCATTGGTGATTATGTCAAGGTGCGCCGCCTTGACGTAAGCGAGGGCTGGATTGAAGAAATTCTGCCCCGGCAGAGTTCTCTATCGCGCCAGGATGCCGGTTCTTCTGAGAAGAAAAACATCCAGCAGACGATGCTTGCTAATCTTGACCAGGTCGTTCTGGTCTTCGCAGCAACGCAGCCCGAACCACATTTTGGCTTGCTAGATCGCTATCTGGCGATCTGTGAAGCGGCTCAGTTGAGGGCGCTCATCTGCCTCAACAAGGCCGATCTCCCTTATGACAAACGTGTAGATGAAGCTGCCGAGCTGTATCGAAGCATCGGTTACAACGTAATCTGGACCAGCATTGTAAGCGGGCAGGGAACTGATGCCCTATACGCCTCGCTGAAAGACCACACCTCGCTGTTCACCGGACCATCCGGCGTCGGTAAATCATCATTGATCAACGTCATCGAGCCGGGTATGGCCTTGCGCATCGGGATGATCAGCGACGCAACGGGCAAGGGTCGTCATACCACCACAGGTACGACGCTCTACCCACTCTCCGAAGGCGGCTGGCTGGCCGATTCGGCAGGTATTCGTGCGCTGGCAGCCTGGAACATCGCGCCCGAAGAGCTTGCCGCGTGCTTTGTCGAATTTCGTCCCTACCTGGGTGAGTGCCTCTACTCCGATTGCAGCCATATTGATGAAGAGGGCTGTGCAATCATCCAGGCGGTAGACGACGGGGTGATCGACGAGCGCAGGCATCGCAGCTATACCCGCATTTACCTGGGCGAGGAGCGATAACAAGATAGATGGGGCATGGCGCAGAACTGCGCCATGCCCCGTTTTTATTCAAACGATGACGTTACTTTCCCTGCTGATAGATGGCAAGCGCCTCGTTAAGCAGGGTTTGCTCCTCAGAGGTGTAGGTGTAGAGCGACATATCGAATGGACGCTGGCCCTCCGGTAGCGCGTGGAACTCCTGCCACCATTTGCCGAGGCTGGCCTCGATATCGGGATCGCCCTGCGAAAACGCGAAACCAAGCTCATGCTTAACCCGCGCTACCTCCTGAGCCTCAGGAGAGGCGGGGTCTGCCCCCAGAGCAACCAGCCGTCCCAGCTCCTCTTTGACGAAACGGTACTGAGCATCGACCCGCTTCTGATCTTCCTCTGTCCACTCGTTAGGATGATAGGTATTGAGCTTCTGGCGCACCTCTTCCGTCATGGCCTTCTTGTTAAGTTCTTCCAACATCTTCTGCTGTTCAGGCGTAAAGTATTTCGCCTGCCAATTATCCTGTTGTCCCATTTGAATCACCTGGATCACTCTGGTAATAGCATCCCAGTTGCACCGGTTCGCCTGCAATAACCGCTCGGTCTCCTCGATGGCCTCAATGATGGTATCGAGCTGCGCGCGTCTCTCCTCCATCATCGCCTTCTGCTGAGCCAGCACCTCCTCAAGCCGCTTTGGTCCTGTCCGCAGCAGGGAGCCGATCTCCTCCAACGAAAAACCCAGGAATTTCAGCGCCAGGATGTTTTGCAGCTTCAGCAGATCTTCATTGGTATACAGACGATAGCCCGCTTCGCTATATTGCGAAGGCGAGAGCAGGCCCACCTTGTCATAATAGCGTAACGTGCGTACCGACACTGATGCTCTCTGAGCAAATTGACTGCTGTGATAGAAACGTTGATCCAAGTGCTTCCTCCTTTCTAATTGAGAGCATAAAGCATGACGTAACGTCGCAGTCAAGCCCCCAAAATTTTGTTGAAGGATGCAGCAGGGCAAGCGCAAGACCCCCACCCATCCAATCCACTGCCCCTTGCCCCTACCAATATCTCCCGATATCTCATCACGCCGAAAAGCCTAAACGGGGCGTATAATGTTCGACGGAGATGGTAGGGGCAAGGGGAAGGGCGGAAATGGGGTGGGGCCTTGCGCTTGCCCTCGTTTGTTTACATCTGTGCCACTATAGGCATTTCATTAAACTGCCGCGGCCCACTATCTTGCAGAGAGGGCTTTGGCGGCTGCTGCTTGCTTCTGAGTTTGCCTGTAACATAGAGGAAGAAGAGCAGCATCAGCGCCGTCAAGACCACGTAGACGATGATAGATGCAGGCATGGTAATGTTACCAAGCGGGATCGTCCCGGTGTCGAGATAGGGACCGATTGGGGCAGGCAGCAGTTGGAAGAGAAATGAGCCGTTCCAGGTGGCATGCTGCAAGATGGCATAGCCCCAGCACCCTAAAGCGAGCATCACATTACGATTCACCGATTTGGGATGGGTAATGAAGTACCAGCCAAGCGCCACCATGCCAGCGCCAAAGCTATGCAAGAGACCCGCGCTGCTGCGTTCAATCGCGACGCTGATCCAGTCTTGATTGCCCATGCTGATATAGCCGGAAGTCTCAATCAGATCAAAGCCGATACCGCAAGCCAACCCTAGAATAAATGCCTCCGCCGCGCTCTGCAAGCGTCCGATCAACACGACTACAGCCAGCGGCTTCACCGCCTCCTCGACCACTGGAGCGATCAGCGAAACGACGACCAGCAGGAGCGCGATAGCTCTCGGGTCGTGAGGAATGGGCAAATTAGGATTATCAATTACAGAACTGCTAATGCCGCTCTGCTGGACAGCGATTGCCGTCAAGATCAACTCAGCAATGGCTGCCAGCACAACGGCGATAGTTGCGCCACTCACGATTGCCAGGCAGAAGCGACGCCAGCTGGTGGGCCATTTCGCCTCTCTAGGGTAGTGAATGCGACGCAAAGCCAGCGCCAGCACGGTCAGAGCGGGCAGCAGTCCGGCCAGAGCGATCAAGAAAAGGGTGGCAGGTACGTTAGAGGCTGGCAGGTCATTATAATTGAGCAGAGAAGCAACCAGGAGTAGCCCCACGTACAGAACCAGGAAGATCCAGAACCAGGGCAGCTTAAACTGGGCCGATGGGCGATTCAAGAACAGCGCCCGCACGCTGTGATAGAGGCTAAATCCTCCTCCGACGATGCCGGCCAGAGCAAAAGCGGTAAATGTAGCTGTGGCGCTTAATAGTTGATCCTGACTGGCTGACTGCGTTGGAGGAACTACAGATAGCAGCAGGAGAAACAGCACGCATACCAGTCCTGCCAGAAAAACCAGAATAGCGCCCACAAAGGCTGCAATCGACACGCCAAGCTGGTAGCCGTCGCGTTTTGGCGTGGGTGGCTGCATAGGGTATGGATATGAGTAACCATAAGGCGGATAGCCATAATAGCCCTGGTATGGAGGGTATGAGGGATATGGCGCATAAGGATAGGACTGAGGCGACACGGCTGGATAGCTGCCATAACCACCATAAGGATATGCTCCATTCCCCTGGTATGGCGGCGCCGGATACGCATCCTTGCGCGGCTGCACAAACGGCTGCGGCGGCGTAGCAGGAAGCTGCGGTACAGGTCGATAATATGGTGATACCGGTGGCGCCACACGCTGCCCCCAGGCATGCTCTTGATATGATGGCTCCTGATACGCTTCTATCGTAGCGGGCATATCAGGTACGATGGGAGGGGAAGCTGCGCGTTTTGGTTGCGTTGCCTCATTATCTACCACTGGATTCGCATCTTGTTGCGTCAAGGGTTGATTTTGCTCTGCATCGGGGTCTGGCAATGGCCCCATATATTCATAGCCCACTATTTCAAGCCTTTTCTTAATGAAAGCTACATTCTTAGTACGTGTCTGATTCTCAGCAGGTGCGCACGCTCGCGCCTGCGGCGCTTGCCCTGTGGAGGTGGTGGGGAAACATGCGCTTCGCGCATGTTTCCCCACCACCTCCACCCCTTACGCGGCTTCGCCGCGCAAACGCTGCCACGAAAAGGCAAACGCACTCAGAATCAGACACTTTTTTAGAGGTCTTAGGAATATACGAATGAACAATAACAAGGGTTTCCCTGTGTAGTATAACGAGATTACTACTGTTGTGTCAAAATTCATGACAGCAATGCAGTTGCTCAATACGCCATTATTGCGATACTGTATTGAACAACCGCACAGGAGAGCCACATTATTGTTCAACGACAATGGCTTCAACCATGCCTTTGCCAAGCTCTTCTTCTAAACGTCCACGCAGCTCGTCGCTATAATGCATGGTGTTATCGCCAGGGGTTAAGCGCGCTTTCCATTCGCCATTGGCAACCAGGATCTCGTAGTGATCGCGGCCTGGCCGCTCCCGAATGCAGCGATAGACATTCTGCACCTTCATAATATCGTTGGAGACCGAAACATCGTCCGAACCGGTGAGCTGGAGCGTCAGCCAGACCAGGTAGCGTTTGCGGTTCATCTCCTCTTCCACTGCTTGCAGTCGCGAGGCGCTGTTGCAGAGAATGCCCGGCTCGTCGCGGCGCACCTGCACCTCTCCGCGAATAATCACAACCTGATCTTCGACCCACAGCTCCATTGTCTCCTCATAGGTGCGAGGAAAGATAGTCACGCCAATGGTACCATCCATATCCTCAAGCTGGATCACGCACATCGTATCACCCTTCTTAGTGGTAATGCGTCGCGCCTCCTTGATAGTTCCGCCCAGCACCACTTTTTGCTTATCAAGTTCCTCGGTAATTTGCGCCGTGGTATGGGTCACAACCTCCTTGAAGAGATCGCTGAGATAGGCCAGGGGATGCTTGGAGATGTAGACGCCGATGAGTTCTTTTTCCCATTGGAGCAACTGCTTGCGCGGGATCTCTTCCACGTCGGTTTTGAGGGTGAACTCGAAGGCGCTCGACGATTCTTGCATATCGCCAAAAAGACTCATTAGACCGCGCTCTTGCAGGGTACGCTCGTTCTTGCCCCACTTCATAGCCGCTTCGACAGAGGGCAGCAGTTGCTGGCGGCTGCCCAGCGAGTCCATTGCGCCCACTTTGATCAGCGTCTCTATTGCGCCCTTGCCTACAAATTTGGCATCGACGCGCGCGCAGAAATCTCCCAGCGACTTAAACAGGCCGCCATCTTCGCGCGCACGCACAATTTCGCTGATCGGCCCCTCACCAATTCCCTTGATCGCCAGCAGGCCGAAGCGCACGCCACCCTCTTCTACTGTGAAGCCGCGTCCGCTTTTGTTGACATCAGGGCCATGCACCTCAACGCCCATACGCTTGCATTCGGCAATGGCGTTGGCAATCTTCTTGGCATCTGCCGCCTCGGTGGTCATGGTCGCGGCCATGAACTCGGCGGTGTAGTTGGCCTTGAGATACGCTGTGTAGAAAGCGACAACGGCATAGCTGGCGGCGTGGGCTTTGTTGAACCCGTAGCCGCCAAAGGGCAGGACGAGGGTGAAGAGTTCTTCCGCCGCCCCCTGCTTCATGCCGCTATTGACGCAGCCTTTGATGAAGTCGCCCTTGTAGCTTTCGACCTCGTCCATTTTCTTTTTGCTGAGCGCCTTACGGAATTTGTTGACCTTGCCCCAGGAGAAACCGGCCATGTTGACCCCGATGAAGAGCACCTGGTCCTGATATACAATGACGCCATACGATTCCTCTAACCACTCCGCCAGGCGCGGGTCCAGGTAGGTTATTTTCTTTTTGCCGTGTTTGGCCGCGATAAAATCGGGGATGCTATCCATCGGACCCGGGCGATAGAGGGCGATCATAGCCATGACATCTTCGACGCGGGTGGGTTTGAGCTGCTTGATATATTCGCGCATCTTAGGCCCCTCAAGCTGGAAGATGCCGGTTGTCTCGCCGCTTGAGAGCAGATCGAAGGCTTTCTGTCGCTTCTCGTTCTGCTCGTCATCACCCTCAACCGGGTCGAGCGGCACTTTCTCCAGAATAACTTCTTCGTCCCGCGCTTCCTTGATAAATTTGAGTGTATTATCGAGAATGGTCAGGTTGGAGAGGCCCAGGAAGTCAAATTTAATCAGGCCCAGTTCCTCCAGATGGAGCTGCTCGTACTGGGTAATGCGTCCTTTGCTGGCATCTTTGGTGTCGCGCAACTGCAAGGGGACAAAATGCTCCAGCGATTCGTTGGCGACGATCACGCCAGCGGCATGAACTCCGGTAGTGCGTACTGAACCCTCTAATTTCAATGCCTGATCGATGATCTCCTGCGCCTGTTTGCTCTCGCTATAGAGCATATTCAGCTCTTTTACGGAGTCCAGCGAGCCCTGTAACGTCACTTTAGGGCCGGTCGGGATGAGGCGAGAAATGCGGTCGCCCATCTCTTGCAGCCCCATCACACGCGCAACGTCTTTAACGGCCCCTTTGGCGGCCATCGTGTTGAAGGTCACCATTTGCGCCACGCAATCGTCGCCATACTTGCGCGTCACATACTCGATCACTTCCTCACGCCGGTCGTCGGGAAAGTCCATATCGATATCAGGCATGTCCGCACGTTCAGTATTGAAGAAGCGTTCGAACGGGAGCTGATAGCGCAACGGATCAACATTGGTAATCCCCAGCGAATAGGCGAGCAGGCTGCCCGCCGCGGACCCTCTGGCGGAGCAGCGAATGCCATGAGAGCGAGCGTAATTGACGAAATCCCATTCGATCAGGAAATAAGAAATAAAGCCTTTTTGAGCGATCATATTAAATTCATAATCAAGCTGCTGCTTCGCCCGCTCGGTCACTTCACCAAAACGCTCTTGCAGCCCCTGCATACACAACATGTAGAGGTAGTCATCCGCCGAATTATAGCCGGAGGGAACCGGGTAATTGGGGAGCTGGGCCTTATATGCCAGCGGATCGACGCTGCACTGCTCGGCGATGCGCACGCTATTGAGCAGGGCATCGGGCAGGTCGGGGAAGAGCTGGGCCATCTCCTGCGGGCTTTTCAAATAATAGTGCTGGCTATCGAAACGCATCCGCCTGGGCGTATCGAGCTGCTTGCCCGTCTGCACACACAGCAGGATATCGTGGGAGCCTGCGTCATGCGCATCAACGTAATGCAGATCGTTGGTGACAACCATCGGAATCTGCTTCTCTTTGTGCATGCGATAGAGCAGTTGATTGAGCTTTCCCTGAGGCGAAGGCTCGCCATCATCAAAGATACCGTGGTGCTCCTGAATTTCCAGATAGAAGTGTTCGGGGCCAAACACATCACGGTACCAATCAGCCATCTTATATGCTTCATCTATCTTTTCTTTGAGCAGCACCTTAGGGATCTCGCCTGAGAGGCAGGAAGAGGTAACAAACAAACCTTCTGCATGTTCTTGCAAGACACGCTTATCAATACGCGGGCGCAGGTGCCAGCCTTCGGTGTGCGCAATGGTGGTGAGCCTCAGCAGGTTGCGATAGCCGGTATTGTTTTTTGCCAGCAACAGCAGATGATGATAGTCGTCGCTGAATCGTTTCGAGTGGTCATGCATATCTTCGGTCAGATACGCCTCGATTCCAATCACGGGATTGATGCCACCCGCCTTACAAGCCTTATAGAACTCTATTGCTCCATACATCGCACCATGATCGGTGATCGCCAGGTGCTCCATCCCTTTGGCCTTTGCCTGCTGCACCAGTTTCTTTGTGCGGCTAAATCCGTCCAACAACGAGTATTCTGTATGGACATGCAAATGCGCAAAGTCGCTACCCATCGCAAAATTCCTCCAACACAATAAATTAAAGCTATAATATAGAAATTAATTTCTAATGTCAAGAGTTTTGAAAAAACCGTTTCGGGGGAGAGAGGAGGATTCGTCGCTCTTCTCTCCCCAGATCATTGGCGTGCCAGCATCTCCTGAATCGTTGCCAGCAGTTTATCGTGGGGGCATGGCTTGACCAGGTACGCGTCAGCGCCCAGTTCGAAAGCGCGTTGCATATGCTTCTCTGAAGAGCGCGAGGTCAGCATGATAATCTTCACGCTCGCAAGTTCTGGGTACAGGCGCATAATATTGAGCAGGTCATAGCCATTGAGGTTGGGCATCTCTATATCCAGCAAAAACACGTCCGGGATGCTCTCCTCCAGCAATTGCTCCAGCGCCTCCATGCCATCGCGCGCCTCTGCAACAGAGAAATTAGCCTGGCGCAGCGTCTGCAGAAGCGAATGACGTAGCGAGACCGAGTCGTCCGCGACCAGAATTTTGGGTTGGGCAGAACGGAGTTCCTGATCGTGGGAGGGGATCAGCGAGACCGGAGCCTGCCGCTTGAGTAAAGTATAGTAGCGAATGAGTTCAGGAAGATCCAGCATCAACAGGACATTTCCCCTCCCATCGATGGCAGCGCCTGAGATGCCTGGGCGCTGTAAATAGCTTTTCAGCGGCTTCACCACAAGCTCGACCTCGTCCACTACCTCATCAACCGCCATCCCCACCACCCGGTGGGCGGTACTTCTAGACATCACCAGCACTGACTGCCCCTGTGGTCGCCCGGGCTGACGAGCAAAACCAAGCAGATCCGCCAGATTGTAGAGGATATCACATTGATACTGGCGGCCATCTTTGATCTGCTGCACCTGAGAGAATGGTACAAGCAGGTACTGATTGCCAGAGCGCACAATCAGACAGCGAGCGGCTCCATGCGAGCGGGGGAAGCGGAAGAAAAAGCTCATCCCACCACTCGGGTTGCGCTGTAAAGCAAACGTGCCATTGAGATGCTGGATTGGCTCGCGGATCACCTCCAGCGCGCCCCCCTGGACAGCCATCGAAAAACCAATTTCAACGGTAATTTCGTTGCCGATGCCATTAGCATTGAGCCAGACGCGGCTAGACTGCGGTAGTGCCTCACCTTCGTGCGCTGAAAACGTATCGGTGATGCATGTGCGCAGCAACTGGAGCAGGGGATTTGTCAGAGCTTCGAGGATGCTCTGATCAATCTCTGTCTCCTCTCCTGTGACCTCAAATTGCACCTGTCGCTCCTGAGCCATCGCGCTCATGGTGATGGCACGCTGCAAACGAGGAATTAACGCGCTAAGAGGAGCCAGTCGCAGCACCAGGGCGTCGCTACGCACCAGGGCAGCGCGGCTCATATACTCTTGTTGCACCATATGAAGAGAGGTAAAGGCAGCTTGCACGCGGGACGAGGCAATCGTCACATCAGCAATAGCTTCAGTAAGAGAGCGGATCAGAGTATCCTTCTCGCTATACCGCTCCATATCGAGTTCGTCCCAGCGTGTGGGATCGGTAGACCACTCCCCTCTGGCAAAACGCCCGCGGCTTTTGAGTCTGCGCAGAGCATAATTATCGCCGCGGGGAGATGCTTCATTAAGAATGCGAGCAATCAGCGAAGAAGGGGAGCTTTCTAGCAGGTCGCGCGGCTTCTCGTTGTTGAACAATTTGAACAGTGCCGGTTCAAGTTGCTGCAGCCGGGCCTGAGCTGTATGCAGTTCACTCAGAGCGATCTCGACCTGGGCCTGTGCGCTCTCCAGGGGAGCGCGTTGCTCCTCCATATGTTCGGAATGTGCCACCAGCCGATCAACGCGACGTGGATCAACGCGGATCAATGGCGTCGAGGATGAAGATGATGGTGGCAGCGATGTTGTAAGATCTGGCGACAACTGGGTGGGAACGTGATGTGGCACGGTGTCCTCGTCAGTGGGCGATTGAACAGCTTCAGATCTGGCCTGTTGTTCCTGCTGCGTCTCAAGCTGCTGCGGATCGAGGTTCAAGTTCTTGAGCTGCGTTTCAAAATCGACCAGTATCGCTCCATCCTCCTGCCCGGCACGAACGAAGGAGGCAAGAGATTGTTCCAGCGCGGCAACAGCTCCGGTGAGCACATTAACACCAAGCAAGGGGAAAAGCTGGCCACGGCTGACCTGTTCTGTCATCAACTCAATATAGTGAGCTATGGCCGCCATGCCATGACACTCGACTGCGCCAGCAGTGCCACGCAGCTTATGAGCCAGGCGTCGTAACGATGCGAAACGGGCCGGATCGATATGATCCTCCTGCTCCATCTGGTTAAGCACCCGTCGCATGCGAGCAATATCCTCTTCAGCCTCGCCGGCAAAGAGCAGATGCATTTCTTCGGAAGAAATGTCGTAGTTTCGCGACCCCGAAGGGGGAGTTTCGAGCTGAGCGGAAGTGGCTGAAGCGGGCGACAGCTCGTTATTCCAATGCTCCATAGCATCGAAAGCTTGCAGTACAGCCATGTCTTCGGCGGTTAATTCATTCTCATCTGGGGGGAAGGATGTTTCATTCATAAAGACGCCGTTATTCTTACACGTTGCATAACATCAATGAGGACAATAGAGATATCCAGCACCAGAGCTTGATCATACAGCCCTTTAAGCACGTCCGGGCACAAAGGAACGTACCATTCAGGCGGCTGCTCAGGCGATTTCATCTGTTCCATTATCAGGGTTGTCATCGACCCAACAACCGGCACATAAAGGCCGAGCATAAGCTCATCAGTCTGGGCGATCAGCAGCATACCATTAGAGTGAGCCTGAATCATACGATCTGAAAGGTAAGCGCCCAGGTCGATTACGCCTATCGATTCGCCGCGCCAGGCCGTCAGTCCGATCATCCAGGGAGGAGCTGAGGGAAGCAGCGTAAAACGGTGAGGGGGAGGCACGATCTCACGTAAGGCAGCCAGGGGTACAAAGCAGGAACCTTGTTGAAGGTCACAGGCCAGATAATTTTCGAGAGGGGGGTGAACGATCAGTGTGGAGTGCGCAATCTGAGACGCATAGCTCCAGAACTCCTCATCATTCAGTTGTTCAAGAAACTGAGCCTGGGAGTTATTTAAAAATGCGCCACCTGGAGTCGGAAATCTACGTATCTCATCGTGACTATCCACGTCTATCTCTATCCCTGATACTCCTTAGTGATAGTGAGAAGCGGGCACGCCTAAAAATGACTCCGTCACTTCCACAATCTGCTGCGCTTTAAATGGCTTGGTGATATAATCCTTTGCGCCCGCCAGCCGCCCCTTGAGACGGTCGATCATGCCATCGCGGCGAGTCAACATGATAATCACTGTATTGCCAAACTGCGGCTTCGATTTAAGACGGCGGGCGACCTCATAGCCATCCATCTTAGGAAGGCCGATATCGAGTATTACCAGGTTGGGGATGCGGGAATACGGTTCTGTCAGCCAGCGCATAGCCTCTACGCCGTCAGCAAATCCTTTGACCTCGAAGCCCTCACGCCCCAGACACGTCTCCACTATCTTACGAACTGTGGCCGAGTCATCAATGACCATCACCAGTTTGCTCATATACACTCCTCTCTCTCTTCCTCACTACCACCCCATTGTACCTGATAAACGTTGCCATACACAAGAGCAAGTACTAAAATCTCTCCCTCACAGTCTATCTCAGCGCATAACGCCGTTGACCTTGTTTTCGAACGAGGAGAAAAATAACTGCCTTCTTGATAATTTACCAGGTAGTGACTTACAAGGTCTGCTCACCCGCCCTGATAAATTTTTAGAGGCATCCCGGACACCCTGATATCAAGATAAGTGTACTAGGTGAGAATGGTACCATATAAACCTGCCAATTTGCAACATTATTTCATAAAAAAAGTCTTAAATTCGGCCTCTACTTGCCTAACTCGGCTTGTGCGAAGGCGAGATGACGAGGTTGAGCAAAATGTTACGGCGCGCAGTTTTCAGACGTCTCTATTCTAAAAAGCAGGGGCATCATGGCCCTCGTGATTAGATATGACGTATTTTTGAAGGGGCAGGAATATGGATACGTCCGCGATTTCAAGGGTGGTGGGCCATCGGCCCTGGCCTTTACCTGAAGGGCCGTGGATTATGACACAACGATGGCATGAATTGCTCTTCGCGCACTGGCCTATCGCGCCGGAGATGCTGCGTTCCGTGATTCCGCCAGCGCTCACATTGGATACGTTTGAAGGGCAAGGCTGGATAGGGGTGGTTCCATTCCGCGCCAGCCATGTTGTGCCGCGAGGCGTGCCTCCTGTTCCTGCATTATCCAGGTTTGCCGAAATCAATGTGCGTACATACGTCACGGTAGATGGCCAGCCGGGGGTATATTTTTTTAGCCTGGATGCTGCCAATCCTCTAGCCGTAATAACAGCCCGGCTCCTGTTTCACCTGCCATATTTTAACGCTGACATGCGTTGTCTGAACGTAAAGTGCCAGGGAGATGATGATGTGCGCTACTGGAGCCATCGAACGCACCGCGATGCTCCGCCAGCCGATTTCATAGCAGCTTATCGGCCTGCTGGACCAGTATTCCAATCTTCGCCGGGCACGCTCGAACACTGGCTGACCGAACGCTATTGCCTTTACACAGTGGTGAGGGACAATCAGATATATCGTTGCGATATTCATCACCATCAGTGGCCGCTTCAGATCGCGGAGTGGGAGATACTTTGCAATACAATGGCGCTCGCGCACAACGTTCACTTGCCTGATACAGCGCCGCTACTCCACTACGCGCACCAGCTAGACGTGTTATTCTGGCCGTTGCGTCGACAAAAGAAGAATCTGTAGGGGTTGTCTACGTGAGGATTGCCTCTTTACCAATCCAAAATCTGTTGGCGCGTCCTGCATGAGGGCGGCTTCATCAGCAGTTCAAAATTGTAGGGGCATGGCTTGCCTCCGCCCCTACATGAGGATCGCCTCATCACCAGGGCAGGAGCAAGCCATGCCCCTACGAATATTACATTCACATTCGAAAAAACTTCTTACCTCAATTTTGCCGAGAGCTTGAGAAACAGAAAGAAAGATTTGTGAAAACAAGCCGTACGATCATTAGGGCGGCTTAGCTGCACCTGTTACCAGGTGTCCACCTGCCGTCTATCTACCAGGTCTTCTGCCTGGGATCTTGCTCTCACCAACGGAGAGGGGAAGAGTCATCTTGGGTGCGGCTTC
>DASRHT010000118.1:0-72467 GCA_035650355.1 Ktedonobacteraceae bacterium | reverse complement strand
AAAGGCCGTGTATTTGGCAAGCTGAGCGGCGGCCAGCACTTTGGTGATGGCGGCGGTCAGGGTCGTCTTGCCGTGGTCGATGTGTCCTATCGTTCCTACGTTCACATGCGGTTTGGTCCGCTCGAACTTCTTCTTCGCCATTTCTCTTCCTCTTCATTTCAGTGTTGCTCCCACAATAATGCGGCGAGCAGATAAAGATAAAGTTACCCGGTCGGCCTGTTCCCTGAATTCGGCACCGGGTCAGGGTACGGAATTGTACTGTTGCAAGATAACAGGTTAACAGGAGGATGTTGGAATAGAAAACCTACATCCGTTGTTATCGGGCCGCTTACAAAGGTGCGATGGCTCGCACCTTTGTGCATTGCCACGAGAGATTACCGACTCGATTTTGCAATAATCTCATCAGCAATATTTTTAGGTACAGGATCGTAATGGGCGAACTCCATTGAGTAACTTGCTCGCCCGCTTGTCATAGAACGGAGATCGTTCACATAACCGAACATTTCGGCAAGAGGAACATAGCCCCGCACCACATGCATCGCGCCCCGGCTCTCCATGCCCAGGATAGTACCACGCCTGCGATTGATATCGCCAATCACATCACCGTAGAACTCTTCAGAGGTTGTCACTTCCACCAGCATAATAGGTTCAAGGAGAATGGGACCGGCTTTACGCGTGGCTTCCTTGATGGCAATTGAGCCGGCAGTCTTAAAGGCCATTTCACTGGAGTCAACCTCATGGTATGAGCCATCGTAAAGCGTGACCTTTACGTCGATCATCGGGAAACCAGCGATAACGCCATTCTCCAATGTCTCTCTCACCCCATTTTCGACGGGTTTGATGTATTCTTTTGGTACAACGCCACCGATAATAGCATTGACAAACTCAAAACCCTTACCCCGTTCGTTGGGGGCGACTCTGATCCATACGTCGCCGTATTGGCCATGACCGCCAGTCTGGCGTACGTGCTTGCCCTGCGCCTGCGCCTCGCGCGTGATAGTTTCTCGATAGGCGACCTGCGGACGCCCGATATTCGCCTCAACTTTAAACTCGCGGAACATCCGATCCACGATCACTTCCAGGTGCAGTTCGCCCATACCGCGGATAATGGTCTGGCCCGACTCCACATCTGTGCGCAACTGGAACGTCGGATCTTCTTCCGCCAGCTTGTTGAGCGCGATTGCCATTTTGTCCTGGTCCGCACGCGTCCTGGGTTCGATAGCAATTTCGATCACCGGCTCGGGGAAAACGATGGACTCCAGCACGACCGGGTGACCGGGATCGCACAGCGTATCGCCTGTGAACGTGTTACGCAACCCCACGGCGGCGCAGATATCTCCCGCTCGAATCTCGTCAATATCCTCACGATGGTTGGCATGCATGCGCAGCAAACGTCCGATACGTTCCGGTTTTCCCTTCACGCTATTTTCTACCGAAGCGCCCTTTGTCAGGGTGCCGGAGTAAACGCGCAGGTAGGCAAGGCGGCCCACATAGGGATCGGAGACGATCTTAGAGACCAGGGCGCTGAACGGCGCGGTATCGCTGGCCTCGCGTGTAACAGTCTCTTGCGTATCGGGATTGATACCGGTGGTGGGTGGAATATCGAGAGGAGAGGGAAGGTAAGCTACAACGGCGTCCAGCATTGCCTGCACGCCCTTATTTTTCAGGGCGCTACCACAAAGGACCGGCACCACAGCGCCGGATATAGTAGCTTTACGGAGGGCTGCGATCAGCTCTTCCCTGGAAATTTCCTCACCCTCAAGGTATTTGAGAGTCAATTCTTCGTCGGTCTCGGCAACATGCTCAAGCAGCGCCTCGCGATGCTGTTGATATTCCGCCTCCATCCCCGTAGGGATCTGGGTATGTTCCGACGTTGTGCCCAGGTCATCGGTAAAGACAATTGCCTGCTGCTCGATAAGATCGATAAACCCTTTAAAACTGCTCTCGCGTCCGATAGGGATCTGGATCGGTAAAGGCGTTGCTCCCAGGCGCTCGCGGATCATCTCGATAGTGCGCCAGAAGTCGGCCCCAATGCGATCCATTTTATTGACAAAACAGATACGGGGAACATTATACTTATTTGCTTGACGCCAGACCGTCTCAGACTGTGGCTCTACACCGGCAACCGCATCAAAGACGACAACGCCACCATCCAGGACACGCAGAGAGCGTTCGACTTCCGCCGTGAAATCGACGTGGCCGGGGGTATCGATGATGTTGATGCGGTAATCTTGCCAAAAACAGGTCGTCGCGGCAGACGTGATAGTGATGCCACGTTCTTGCTCCTGGGGCATCCAGTCCATCGTCGCGGCCCCTTCATGCACCTCACCCATACGGTGGATCTTCTTGGTGTAGAAGAGGATACGCTCGGTGGTGGTTGTCTTACCAGCATCAATATGAGCGATGATACCAATATTTCGTGTTTTTTCGAGTGGGAATTCTCTTGGCATAATGTATAGTTACCAGCGATAATGAGCGAAAGCCTTGTTAGACTCCGCCATTTTATGGGTCTCCTCACGTTTTTTAATAGTCGCACCCTGGCCCGCTGCTGCATCCATCAGTTCACTGGCAAGCTTTTCCGCCATTGATCTGCCGCTACGGTTGCGCGCTGCACGGATCAGCCAGCGCATCGCTAATGCATTGCCTCGATCCTTACGCACATCGACCGGCACCTGGTAGGTTGAACCGCCAACGCGCCGGGGCTTTACCTCGATGCTCGGTGTGGCATTCTTCAATGCCTGCTCAAAGACATCCAGCGGCGCTCGCTTCTGCTTCGCCTCGATGATATCAAAGGCGGTATAGATGATGCGTTCAGCCAGGCTGCGTTTGCCATCTAACATTAATTTGCTTGTAAAACGGGCCACATTGCGGCTCCTGTATTTTGCATCCGGCACATCAGGCCGACGCACGACTCTCTTACGTCTTGGCAAGGTCCGCCTCCTCAGTATTCTCCTGGAACCAGATAGAAGCTTGTTCCGTTCTAAAAGTTTGCTCGATTACACGCGTCCCATCGCGCCGGATGAGACAATTAGCAGACACCAGAAAAGGCGTCGATTCGATTGGGGAGCTACCCCTCAATCTCTTTCGGACGCCTACGCGCGGATGCCTTTCCTCTTAACGGTTCTCGCCTATCTCAATATAGGCAAACCAGGAGCACATCCGACGATCACCAATAGCTGTAAATCCCTTGAAACCTTCCGCGCTCCAACGCCGCTTACGCGCTAGCTCCGCTCAGGAGCGCGGAGCAGAATTACGTTCTTACACCATCAGTGATGTGCGATTCACCGACCAGCCCTGCATCTTTACAACGTTTAGCGCCTGCCACCTTTAGCGGCGGCTGCCTGCCCGGGCTTCGGTCGCTTGGCTCCATATTTAGAGCGGCCTCGGCGGCGTTTAGAGACGCCATCGCTATCTAGCGTGCCACGGACAATGTGGTAACGCACACTCGGCAGGTCTTTCACACGACCCCCACGAATGAGCACCACGGAGTGTTCTTGTAAATTATGCCCTTCACCGGGAATGTACGCGGTGACCTCCATCTGGTTGGAGAGGCGAACGCGAGCAATCTTACGCATTGCCGAATTCGGCTTTTTGGGCGTCATCGTACGCACCTGAGTGCAAACGCCACGCTTCTGCGGTGACCCACGCAGGCGTGAAGTCCTGTTTTTCAACGCGTTGTACGAATATAACAACGCGGGAGCCTTCACCTTTTTCTGCTTCTGCGAACGGCCCTTTCGGACCAATTGATTAATTGTCGGCAAGGAAAGATCCTCCCTGTCCTCTTTTTAAGTAAGCGCGGATAGCTCTGCTATCCGCGACTTCTCTTTCACTCATACGCGGTTGCTTATGATATCACTCATTCTCGTCGCTGTCAAGTGTTAAACCCAGGGTACTGGTACCTAGAGTGCCTGCCACGACGTTACTACCAGCCCCTACCCCCGCCGCAACCGGAGTCGAGGGGATGCGGGCCGCTGCCGCCTGCTGGCGCGCAAGCTGCTCACGGCGACGTTGCGCTATGCCAGAACCGGCGGGAATAAGCTTACCAATGATGACGTTCTCTTTCAGACCCACGAGATGGTCTGTCTGCGCCTCTATCGCCGCTTCCGTCAGCACGCGCGTCGTCTCCTGGAAGGAGGCTGCCGCCAGGAAGCTGTCGGTGTTGAGCGACGCTTTGGTGACGCCCAGCAGCACGGTCTGCGCGGTGGCAGGTTCGCCGCCCTCCGCCAGGACACGCGCGTTGGTGTCTGCATAGATGAAACGATCAACCAGATCGTTCGGCAGCATCTCGGTATCGCCCGGATCGTCCACTTTGACGCGGCGCAACATCTGGCGAATGATGACCTCGATGTGCTTGTCATTAATGTAGACACCGGTGTTGCGGTAGACGCGCTGCACCTCTTTGACCAGGTAGATCTGGACCGCCTCTCGCCCCTGGATGCGCAGGACATCTTGCGGGTCCCGCTGACCGGAGGTGATAGCAGTACCGGCCTGGATCTTCTGGCCGTTGCTGACAATGATGTTGCGCGCTGCCGGGATGGGATACGAACGCTCGTCGCGCTCCTCGAAGCGGATGGTGAGCGGACCACCCTGGTTGATCACCACTTCACCCTCGGTACGCGCCATCACGCCCGCCGGCTCGCTGCCATCTTCCGCTGGCATCAACGCAATAATCTGATCCTTCTGCACGCGGTCGTGGTCGTTGACTAGGACCTGCGATCCCTCTGGCAGCGGATACTCGTCGAAGAAGACGTTGACC
Organism: Ktedonobacteraceae bacterium; assembly: GCA_035650355.1. GTDB lineage: Bacteria > Chloroflexota > Ktedonobacteria > Ktedonobacterales > Ktedonobacteraceae > DASRHT01. The sequence continues at coordinate 67,711 of DASRHT010000118.1, read as the reverse complement.
GAGACGACTCGCACTGTACGAGCGCCACTGGCCTCGTCCTTCACAATTTCGACGACGCCATCGATTTCGCTGATCTCCGCCTTATCCTTAGGAACGCGCGCTTCGAACAACTCTTCCACACGCGGCAGACCCTGCGTGATGTCACCCTGTGCGCCTGCGATACCTCCGGTGTGGAAAGTACGCATGGTGAGCTGCGTGCCAGGCTCACCAATCGATTGTGCCGCGATAATACCAGCCGCAGCCCCACTGCGTACCAGCGCATTGGCGGCCAGGTCGCGCCCATAACACTTGGAGCAGATGCCTCGCCTCGTCTGGCATACCAGCACTGAACGAACGCGCACCGATTTAATCCCCGCATTGACGATCTCATCCACGGCCTCATCGGCTAGCTCCTCGTTCACTTCGATGTGCTCCAGGCCGGGGATGGCTTCCGCTAGCACACGACCGATTAAACGGCTACGGCTGTTCTCCAGCCCCATCTCGTGCGAATCTTCCTCGGTAATCAGAACACCATCAGTGGTGCCACAGTCCTCTTCGGTGACGATGACATCCTGCGCGACGTCGATGAGCCGGCGCGTCAGGTAGCCTGATTCTGCCGTACGCAAGGCCGTATCGGCCAGTCCCTTACGAGCGCCGTGGCTACTAATAAAGTACTCCAATACGCTCAAGCCTTCGCGGAAGTTTCCACGAATAGGAACGGCGATGATCTTGCCGGATGGGCTTGTCATCAGACCACGCATACCCGATAGCTGACGAATCTGCTGGAACTTGGCCTTCGTTGCGCCAGACTTGGCGATGGTGTAGATGGCTCCATAGGGGTCCAGCGTTGCCTCCACCATTTTGGCGACGTTGTCGGTAACTTCGTTCCAGATATCGACAGTCTGCTGGTATTTCTCGTTATCGGTGATGAGACCATCACGGAACTGCTCTTCCAGCTCGGCAATTTTGCTATCGGCTTTCGCCAGTTCTTCCTGCTTGCTAATCGGCACCTTCACATCGCTGATAGCGATGGTCGCACCCGCCTTCGTGGCGTAGTGGAAGCCAAGTCGCTTGATCTCATCGGCCAGCTCGGTAGTTTTGACGCGGCCATACTCTTTGAAGCAGTCTGTAATGATCTGTCTCAAGTTCTCTTTCTTCATCGCGTAGTTCTTGAAACGCAATCTCTCAGGCAAAGCTTCGTTGAAGATGATCCGCCCCACGGTAGTCTCTACCGGCTTGCCATGAGCATGCATGGTTGCCTTCTCAGGCGGCGCCAGGTCATAGACATCTACGTCATTCATGCGCACCTTGATGAGAGCCTGCAAGTCAACAATGCCGTGTTCGTGCGCCAGCAGGGCCTCGTTGCTATCGGTGAAGACACGCCCCTGGCCTTTCTTGTTGGGGCGATCCTGCGTCAGATAGAAGCAGCCAAGCACCATATCCTGGCTGGCTCCGATTGACGGATCACCTTGAGCTGGCGAGAGCAGGTTACGCGTTGACATCATAAACTGGCGCGCTTCGTCCTGCGCCTTCTCGGAGAGCGGGACGTGTACCGCCATCTGGTCGCCGTCAAAGTCAGCGTTGAAGGCCGAGCAGACCAGCGGGTGCAGTTGGATGGCGCTACCCTCGACCAGCACCGCTTCGAACGCCTGAATACCAAGACGGTGCAGCGTGGGAGCGCGGTTGAGCAAGACCGGGTGGTTCTTGATAACGTCTTCCAGGACATCCCAGACTTCCGGCTTGACCCGCTCGACAAAACGCTTGGCGCTCTTGATGTTGTGAGCGAAGTTCTGCTCGACCAGTTTGCGCATGACGAAGGGCTTGAATAGTTCCAGCGCCATACGTTTAGGCAGACCGCATTGATGCAGCTTCAGGTCAGGCCCGACGACGATCACCGAGCGGCCAGAGTAGTCTACGCGTTTACCAAGCAAGTTTTGACGGAAGCGGCCCTGCTTCCCTTTGAGCATATCTGAAAGGCTCTTGAGCTTGTGATTGCCTGAACCGGCGACGGCACGTCCGCGACGCCCATTGTCGATCAGGGCATCGCACGCCTCTTGCAACATACGCTTTTCATTGCGAATGATGATTTCGGGCGCGCCCAGTTCCAGCAGCCTCTTGAGCCGGTTATTACGATTAATGACGCGGCGATACAGGTCATTCAGGTCAGAAGTGGCGAAGCGACCACCGTCAAGCTGGACCATCGGGCGCAGATCTGGCGGCAAGACCGGCAGAACCGTGAGGATCATCCACTCGGGAGAAGTGGCCGACTTGCGGAACGCCTCCACGACTTTCAGACGCTTGGTAGCCTTTTTGCGCCGCTGTCCCACGGTAGAACTGATTTCATGACGCAGGTCTGCTGCCAGTTTGTCCAGATCAATATTCGAGATCAACTCGCGTACAGCTTCCGCTCCCATGCCAGCGCGGAAAACGCCTGGGAAGTTATCCTTTAGCTCGCGATAACGGTTCTCCTGCAACAGGTCCATTCTCTTGAGACCTTCGAGGTCGCGTCGCATCTGTTCAAGCCGCTGGCGAGCCTCGTTGCGCTCTTTCTCCATCTGAGTTTGAGCGGTATCAATCTGGCCCTGGAATTCAACGCCCAGGCGATCAGCTTCCCGCTTGCTTTCAGATTGGGCAGCTTCTATCTCCCGCCGAGCCTGTTCCGCAATGGCGTTGCGGGCCGACTCAGCGACGCGCTCCAGGACTTCCAGATGTTTGGATGCGACAGCCTCTCCCTGCTTCACAATCACATGATCGTTGACGGGGAAGATGATATTATCTTCGGCCTTTGCCCCCATTTGATCACGCAAGAGGGCCAGGGTTTCGCTCTCGGCCTGGCGAGCTGCTTCGAGTTCGCTCTCGCGGCGCTCTTCGACCTCCTGGCGATCAACGGTCGAGAAGCGGGTTTCGCTCTCTTTAATAGCATTGTCGCGCTGTGATTTCAGATTATTAATGCGTTCAACGACTTTCTCATCCAGATTTTGCTCCAGGCCGACCGTATCCTCGTCTATCCGCATCAGTTCCTGCTGGCGAGCCTCTTCGTCGATATTCGTTACCACATAGAGCGCGAAGTAGAGGATGCGCTCCAGGTTACGAGGCGAGAGGTCTAGCAAGAGACCGATACGGCTAGGGGTGCCTTTAAAGTACCAGATATGGCTCACGGGCGACGCCAGTTCAATATGGCCCATGCGCTCACGTCGTACCTTTGAGCGTGCAACCTCCACGCCGCACTTGTCGCAAACAATACCTTTAAAACGTACTCTTTTATATTTACCGCAGTAGCATTCCCAGTCTTTGGTCGGCCCAAAAATGCGTTCGCAGAAGAGGCCGTCCTTTTCCGGTTTAAGCGTACGGTAGTTAATAGTTTCCGGTTTCGTTACCTCACCGTAACTCCAACTACGAATCTGTTCCGGGCTGGCAAGGCTGATACGGATAGCGTTAAAATCATTTACTTCGAGCATGCTACCTCCTGGTGTAGAGAGTGGCCTCCGCGCTCACCTGATCAGGTGAGCGGGAGCGCCAATGCAATCCCTACATTATTGGTCTCCTTCGAAACCGGACAGATTAATACCCAGTTCGGGCATCACATCATTTGAAGTGTCCTCAACAAATTGGATTTTCTGCTCGTCTTCATTGAGGACCTCAACATTGATGCCCAGGCTTTGCAATTCTTTCACTAACACTTTGAAAGATTCGGGAACGCCGGGTTCTAGAATATTTTCGCCCTTGACAATAGCTTCGTAGGTTTTTACGCGACCGACCACATCGTCCGACTTCACTGTCAGGATTTCCTGTAGGATGTTTGCCGCTCCATACGCTTCCAGCGCCCACACTTCCATTTCACCGAAGCGCTGACCGCCAAACTGCGCTTTACCACCCAGCGGCTGCTGCGTAATCAAGCTGTATGGACCGGTCGAACGGGCATGCACTTTGTCTTCGACAAGGTGGGCCAGTTTTAACATATAGGTATAGCCTACGGTAATGGGATGGTCGAATGGCTGGCCGGTACGCCCATCATAGAGCTGCACTTTTCCGGTTTCGGGCAGACTGGACCGGCGCAGGAACTCCTCGATATCCTCCTCGGTCGCTCCGTCGAATACCGGCGTTGCAATCTTCACCCCCAGCACGCTGGCAGCCCAGCCCAGGTGTGTCTCCATGATCTGCCCGATATTCATGCGGTGCGGCACGCCCAGAGGATTGAGGATGATATCAACCGGTGTGCCATCGGGCAGGAACGGCATGTCCTCTATCGGCAGGACGCGCGAAATGACGCCTTTGTTACCATGACGTCCCGCCATTTTGTCGCCTGCGCCAATCTTGCGCTTCTGCGCGATGCTCACGCGCACAAGCTGGTTGACGCCCGGAGGCAGTTCGTCACCCGCATCGCGCGAGAATACCTTGACTTCGACCACCTTGCCGCGCTCACCGTGCGGGACCCGCAGCGAGGTATCTTTAACTTCACGGGCCTTCTCACCGAAAATGGCGCGTAGCAATTTCTCTTCGGCGGTCAGCTCGGTCTCACCTTTAGGGGTGATTTTGCCGACCAGGATATCTTGTGGGCCTACTTCCGCGCCCACATAGATAATGCCTCGCTCGTCAAGGTTGCGCAGCCCTTCTTCACCAACATTGGGAATATCGCGCGTAATCTCTTCTGGTCCTAGCTTGGTATCACGCGCATCGACCTCGTACTTTTCTATATGAATCGATGTGAAAAGGTCTTCGCGGACGATACGCTCGCTGATGAGGATAGCATCCTCAAAGTTGCCACCCTCCCAGCTCATAAAAGCCACCAGGATATTTTGCCCCAGGGCCAGCTCGCCGTTCTCGGTCGATGAGCTATCGGCGATCACCTGCCCCGCAGTCACATAGTCGCCCCGGCGCACAATCGGGCGCTGGTTGATACAGGTGCCAGCGTTTGAGCGTACGAACTTGCGCAGACGATAGGCATGGACATCGCCATTTTCGTCAACCACCTCGATGCGGCGCGCCGTTGCGGAAACGACCTCACCCTCTACCTGGCTGATAACGACCTGCCCCGAGTCGATTGCGACCTGGCGCTCGATACCGGTGCCACAAATCGGCGATTGCGGGCGCAGGAGTGGCACGGCCTGGCGCTGCATATTCGCGCCCATCAGCGCGCGGTTCACGTCGTCGTGTTCAAGGAACGGGATCAGCGCCGTGGCAACGCTGACGGTCTGGCGCGGCGACACGTCCATGAAGTCGATATTGTCGGAGTTCTCCATGAAGAACTCACCCTGGTAACGTGCCAGGACGCGATCTTCTTCAAACTCTCCGTTCTCGCTCAGCGTTGCGTTGGACTGGGCAATCCAGAAATTCTCTTCATCGTCGGCGGTATGATACTCTACTTCGTCGGTAACAAACGGCGTCACCCGCACCAGAGCATCGCCCAGCAATTGCGATAGCTTGTTGAAGAGCGCCTGGTCAACGCGCACAAAATTGCGCGCTTTGAAAAGCACCTCGTCACTTTCTGTCTTGATATCCTCACGTTCACGGCCATAGAGACCGCGCAGCTCGCGACCAATCAAACGCGAATCGTTCGCCGCGAGGCGTTTGCAGACGCGCCGATAAGGGGTCTCGATAAAGCCGTAAGGGTTGATCTGCCCATACGTCGCCAGGTTACCGATCAGACCGATGTTCGGCCCTTCAGGAGTCTCAATCGGACAAATGCGGCCATAATGCGACTGGTGGACGTCACGCACATCAAAGCCTGCGCGCTCGCGCGAAAGTCCTCCAGGACCCAGAGCGGACAGACGGCGCTTATGCCCGATCTCCGCCAGAGCATTGGTCTGGTCCATAAACTGGGAAAGCTGGCTGCCGCCGAAGAATTCCTTCATCGCCGCCACAACGGGACGGATATTGATCAGCGCGTTGGGGGTAGCCTGCCCTGGCTCCTGAATGCTCATGCGCTCTTTCACCACGCGCTCCATGCGCAGCAAACCAACGCGGAACTGCGTCTGGATCAGCTCGCCCACGCAGCGCACACGACGATTGCCCAGGTGGTCAATGTCGTCCTTACGCCCGCGTCCATTGTTGAGCGTCACCAGGCGGCGCACAATATTTACCAGATCATCCTGCGTCAGAATGCGCTGGCTCTGAGGAATAGCAAGGTCGAGTTTGCGGTTCAATTTATAGCGGCCAACGCTCCCCAGATCATAACGGCGCGCATTAAAGAACAGATTTTTCACCAGCGAGCGCGCGTTATCAAGAGTGGCGGGATCGCCCGGACGCAGCTTTTTATAGAGTTCGAGCAGCGCCTCTTCCTCTTTCTTGACGGGGTCGCGGTCCAGCGTTGCCTGGATATAACGAATGGTGGGATCGTTATCGACTCCCTGGAAAGCATCAAGAATGCCCTGGTCGGTAGAAAGATCCAGGTTTTCAGCATGCCACTGATCTTTGGCCAGGCTCGCGATAGCACGCAGCAGCGTTGTCACTGGCAGCTTGCGTTTGCGATCAATTTTCACTGTGAGAAGATTTTTATTGCTGGTCTCAAACTCTAGCCAGGCGCCGCGCGCGGGTATCAGCTTGGCGGCATAGAGTTTTTTGCCGGTGGTAGCATCTTCATCGACAGTGAAGTATACACCGGGAGAGCGAACGAGCTGGCTTACCACCACGCGTTCCGCTCCGTTAATAATAAAGGTGCCTTCTTTGGTCATCAAGGGGAAATCACCCATGAAGATATCCTTCTCGATGATTTCGCCCGTCTCTTTATTAATCAGGCGCGCTTTTACATTTAAGGGTGCGGCGTAAGTAGCGTCGCGGTCGCGACACTCGTCCTCCGAATATTTTGGCTTGCCAAAGGGTTCAGGTGGTACAATAAATTCCAGGCTTAGATTTTTGCCAGTAAAATCTTCGATAGGAGAGATTTCATCAAAAAGTTCTCGTAGACCTTCTTTCTTAAACCATTCAAAGGAGTCGAGCTGAATCTGGATTAATCCTGGCATCGGTCGTATGTCCGGGATACGCGCAAAAGAGACACGTTCCGGCAGGGCAACAGCCCTCGTACGTATTGCCATGTGTGGTATTCTCCTCTCACCTAAGCGCCCATGAGGAATTCGAGAGACAAACGGAACCGAATCTCTCTCGTAAACGGAAAAACAAAAAAAGATAATTACCTCAAATAATGCCTGTGTTGTGAAACGGCTTATGACAAGAAAAGTAACCGCTTGCAAGCGCAATAAGCGGTTACTCCTACACCTCTACGTCTGCATGTTGATTGTCAGTCGTCCACACAACGATCCCCTCCACAGATGGTACACAGAACGAGCGCCAGAATAGAAACAGCAAAAAGCCCACACCGGTCGCCCTTATCCTCATCTGCTCACGTCTAAAGACGTTTTGCCTCTCGAACGGATAAAGCTAGACTCCATGTGGTCGAGTAGTATCCTCACATACAATTGGGGAGTGATGCGTTTGACACGCTACTAAATGTTTCGTTTCCTGGCCTCTGTTCGCTACCATGTTCCGGGTTTTATAACACCTTGTAATTAGTATACGCACTCCAGCAAGTGGTAAGTATACTACTTTTGAAAAAACATGTCAACACTTTTAGCACTGCTTTGCAAACAAATAAAGTAGTTTTGTTTAAGACGAACTCATGCCTATAGTTATTAACACTCGACATAAGTTTTTTATTCCCGGCATGGTAACGTCATTACGCCAGGACTATTTGCTCTTCAGCTCCCATAAGAGCCTTCTCAATCTCCTTCCCAAGAGCAGGATTCCAGACCTGTTGCGCATCCATCCAGTATTCGTGCAACAGGGCCAGTAAGCGCCGCCGATCATCCCCATCAAGCAAGCGCAGGTCTATCATCGATTCCGGCGTTCCGGGGTAAATAATAGTGAGCACCGAACTATCGATCCGCAACGCAATGTGATTGCTCAGTTGATAGTGTTGTGCCGCGCCTAACTTACGACAGAACGAAATCGCGCCGATGCAGCCAATGACGATAAAAGTACCAGCGATGCCACTCACCACCAGACCGGCCAGGCTTAATACAATAGCGATGGCGGTGGCAAATACCGCCAGCACAATATTGGGAAGGTGAAGCGTCCAGCCGATAAGCGTCTCTGGCAGCATGCCAACAAGTACGCCCGCAAAGCACCAGAAGGCGCTATGCATGATCCAGAAAATGCTGGTCAGATTCTCCGCAACAAGATCACGCACGATCAACGACTCCTGCCCCACCAGGATGATCATCCCCTTGCGATAGCCAGAACGAAGCGCGACGAGGAAACGCAGCACAAAAACGCTGCCTCCGAGTGTAAGGAAAGAGACGAACCAGAGGAGAAATTCCAGCGCATCCTGCCATTTGAGGTAAAACGTGAAGTCATGATTATAGGTCGTCCAGAGCTGCTTGCTTACCGCCAAGGCAATAATAGCAACCAGCAGACAGCCCCCTAACATCAGCCATCCCCGCATGTTGATGCGCCTATAAGATGAGCGCCCCAGATAAAAGTGATAGGTCTCTTTCACAGATTGCGGCATCATTTTACCCCATCTATAATCAATTACAGGTTAGACATGTTAAGTAGAGCCATACGAATATAAACTTTTGTCGCAAACTCGCCACAGTGCATTGGTATTCCTATTGTCTTTAACGATTCAATCAGGGAAATGAGTTACAATCTTGCGGAGATTGGCAGAATATCATACAAAAGTCCATTCAGGTCATTCCATTCGGGCTATCCTGGATCACCCGCGTGGGCTACCTCTGAGATCATCAAAGAGGATTGTATGCTGGTAACGTTCGGCGGCGCTGGGGAAGAGGGTCACAATAATTTTGCCACGATTTTGCTCCTTATGCGCTTCTTGCAGAGCGGCCCAGGCCACGGCTCCGCTGCTGATCCCGACGGATAGCCCTTCCTGCTCCATAATGCGAATGGCAGTGGTCACGGCATCATGGTCAGTGACCGGGATAATCTGATCGATCAGATCGATCCTGAGCGTATCTGGCAAAAAACCAGCTCCCAGGCCCTCTATGCGGTGGGGGCCCGGACGCCCGCCGGAGAGTACCGCACAGGTCGCAGGCTCAACCGCGATTACTTCGATAGCAGGTTTGCGGGTGCGCAGGCCCTCTGCAACGCCCGTCAGAGTGCCTCCCGTGCCAACGCCTATCACGACGATGTCAACAGCGCCACCCGTTTCTTCCCAGATCTCAACCGCCGTGCCTTCGCGGTGGGCGCGGGGGTTGGCCTGATTGTAAAATTGCTGCGGATACCAGGCGTTGGGCAGGGATGTACGCAGTTCGGTGACTTTATTGATGGCGCCGCGCATCCCCTGTCCTGCTGGAGTCAGGACGACCTGAGCGCCAAAGCGTTGCAAGAGGAGACGGCGTTCCAGCCCGATAGTATCGGGCATAGTGAGGATACAATGATAGCCACGCGCGGCGGCGAGCCAGGCGAGCGAAACCCCCATATTGCCACTGGTCGGCTCGATAATAGTGCTGTTCGGGTGCAACAATCCCTGTGCCTCCGCCTCACAGACCATCTGGAACGCGATACGATCTTTCGCACTCCCCCCCGGGCTAAACATCTCTAGCTTGGCCAGTAGCGTCGCTCCTGCACCAGCCGCAAAACGCTTTAGCTCGACCAGAGGTGTGTGACCAATCAGCTCGGTCACGTCTTTTGCCCAGTGGGCCATACGTTCCTAGCCTTCCCTTCCTTCCGGCAATAAGGCTTCAATGATGCTGATGAGTTCTTGCATATTGAATGGCTTGCGCAGCAAAATACCCGTTTGCAGGCCCATGCGATGGAGTTCCCAATCATGGCTACCGGTAATCACAACAATTGGGGTGTTCTTCGTGTTGCTATGTCCACGCAGGATTTTATATAAAGATACACCATCCAGATTGGGCAACCCCACGTCTAGCAGGATCAGATCCGCGCCGATGTCCGGTAACTGGTCTTTCGCGGCTTGCCCATCTGCAATAAAATGAAGTCGCCACCCGCCAACACATTCCAGCATATCCTGGAACATATCATTCAAGTGTGGATCATCTTCGACGATAGCTATTAGTTTGCTGTTCTTCGATGCTTCAACCACGGCTACCATCCCCTTTTGCGCTTTCATCACGCCTCTACTTCCACGTCCCCTTTGCCATTTTCTCTCATATTTAGATATAATACATTGTCTCTGTGCTGCCCGTGCGGTGGCGCTGGGCCAGTTCTTCTATGGTGGTAGATGCGAGCAATTGTTGTGTCATAACATCTATCTGCTGCCAGATTCCACGGAGCGCGCAACCAGGGGAAAGCTTGCACACATCAGGATTTGGCAAACACTCCATCGGGGGCACATATCCCTCTAGCGCCTGCATCACCTGCGCCATTGTAATCTGACCCGGTGGCTTCGCTAACATATGCCCTCCCTTAGGCCCGCGGACGCTTTTTACCAGGCCCTCTTTTCGTAGCACCATGAGGATTTGATCGAGGTATTGCTCAGGGATATATTGCCTGGTAGCAATATCCGCGCTTTCAATCGGCCCCTGCCCGTAATACGCAGCCATGTCGAGCATGGCACGCAGACCATAATCCCCTTTCATTGTTAGTTTCATACCGGGAACCTTTCAGGGCAAAGTAATCGATTTTTGCTCCTTTTTTCCTAATGTTAGGATATATCAGTAACGAATGCATGTCAATGGGTTTGATGGCGTTGACGCGGATTTGCTTAACATAATACCGACAAATTTTCCCGTCTCTTTCTATAGAGAAAAGGAACCATTAAATTCTGCTGAGAATATTGGAAAATGCGATTCCTGGCCTTGCAGGAAGAACTAATGATATCTATAATGAAGCGTGGAAGAGTGGAACCCATAGAAGTGTTCCCCTTGGACCCTTCTATGCAGGTGTACCTTTATACCAGTTGGAGAATCTGGGGGAGAGCTATGCAGCAAAGCAATACCTGGCAAGCAAACCAGACTAATCAGGAGAACAAGCCACTTTTAAAAGTGCTCGTCATCGATGATGCTGAAAATATTATTGAGTTCATCCGGCTAGGACTGCGCTATGAAGGTTTCCAGGTGGAATCAGCCCCCGACGGCGAACAGGGAGTAATAGCGGCGCAACGCATTAATCCAGATGTGATCATCCTTGATGTGATGATGCCTGGCATTGATGGACTCGAAGTCTGCCGGCGCATACGCTCTAATCCTACTACCAGCGATATCCCTATCCTGATGTTGACCGCGAAAGACGAGGTGAGTGATCGTATCCTGGGCCTCCAGACCGGCGCCGACGACTATTTGACGAAGCCGTTTGATTTTTACGAGTTGTTAGAGCGCATCCGAGCAATTTTGCGCCGCCAGAATCGCGCCAGAAGCACACAGTCGGGCGAAAATGACGCTAGCAGCCAGATCCTCCAGTTTGGCGATCTGCGCCTGAATACCGCCACGCGGGAGGTTACGCGTGGCAATCGCTTAATCGAACTGACCGCAACAGAATATAACCTCTTGCATCTCTTTATGAGCCACCCACGGCAGGTACTGGATCGCCAGACGATTCTCAATCGTGTCTGGGGATATGACTTCCTCGGTGAGACCAATATTATTGAAGTATACGTACGCTATCTTCGTGAGAAGATCGAGGATTCCCCAAGCTCGCCCCGACTGATCCAGACGGTGCGTAGCGTGGGATACGTTTTGAAGGGCTAGCTCTTGCTTGCAGCCGACCTGAGCGCAGCTAGCCGCTGTAGCTCCCCGCTTCATCGTGGGAGCGTTGGCTGTTCTGAATAGCAAAGCCCTTAGGGATACAGCAATCTTTTTATCAGGTGAAGCGGGAGCGCAGCATGGGTAAGGCAGAGCCAGACGCCACTAGAACACAAGAGCAACCAGCAAGCACAGAGTCCCAGGAAGCCCCATCTCAAGCGGGCGATATTTTTACGACTCCCACTGCAATCCTGCCAGGTTCCGCTCTCCTATCCCCTGATCGCAAATCCGGCAAGAACGTTCCGAGCTGGCTGCGTCCTTTTCTCAGCTTGCGCGTACAACTGATGCTCGTCTACAGCATCATTCTGGTTCTCGCCGTCACGCTCACCTGCTCCCTGATCTACCAACGCAGCTCTCCAGTATACGTCGCCACCATCGCCATTGGCGTTATTTTCTTTGGCCTGCTCCTGGCCTATATTTGCATCGGCCTGCTGATGCGCCCACTCTTGCGCGCTATTGACGCTGCTCAGGCAATTGCTCTAGGCGATTTGAAACAGCGTAAACGCCTGACTGTGCGTCTGCCACCGCAAGACGATGTTGATCGCCTGGCCGGTAGCATCATTGCAATGGTCACGCAACTGGAAAATGCGGAAGAGATGCAACACAGTTCGGAGCAGCGTTTTAAGCGTTTCTTCTCCGACGCTTCTCACCAGCTCCGCACTCCGCTTACCTCTATTCGCGGCTTTACTGAAATACTGATGCGCGGGGCAACCGACGATCCAGAGACGGCCCGACGCGTGCTGGCGCGTATGAAAGGCGAAGCCGAGCGCATGACAAGCCTGATTAATAACCTGTTGACGCTTGCACGCCTGGATGACAGCCGCTCTCTGAAAACACAATATGTTGATGTAATCGAGCTGGCTGCGGAAAGTATTGAGCAGGCGAGAGCGCGCGCCAGTGATGGCTGCAAAATCGTGCTCTCGCTGGCAACCCATGAGCGTCTGGGTATCCAGGCCGACCGCGAGCGCATTAAACAATTGCTTTTTATTCTGCTCGATAACGCCATCAAACATGGTTATCGCTCGCCTGACGGCCTGATCACTTTGTATCTCGATAAACAAAATGGTCACACGATCATCCGCGTAACCGATAATGGCGAGGGCATTAGCAAAGAGGACCTTGAGCATATCTTCGAGGAGTTCTATCGCGGACATAACCAGCCGGTATCTACCAGCGCCTCAAGCGTGGGCGCGGGATTAGGTCTGACCATAGCCCATACTATCGTGCGTGCCCATCAGGGTACGATCAGCGCATATAGCGAACTGGGCAAGGGCACCGAATTTAAAGTCGTTTTTCCTGCGGCAGATTAATATTATGTGCCGCCCCGTCAGCCTTATACAGCGCAGACCAGATTGAGCATGACAAACTATCATCTTCTTTCCCATTAGATTGACCAATTTTGGCCTACCATGATACACTGCCCTGGATATGAGCTATTAAGGGATTTTTTTGCTCTTCACCGGAGGAGAATAGAATCATGTGGACCTCAATGGTGGATCTTGACCCGATGCGCGTGCTGTTGACGCGACTGCTGGGGAGCGTCTGGCACGATGCTTATTTTTCTTCGTTCGCTCCGCTCTCTGTGCAGAATGTGCCGCGCCAGGCGCTGCCTGCGGCCAATTGGGTACGTGTGCGCAACCGCCTGGCGGGCATTTGCGGTAGCGACCTGCATCTGATCCACGCCGATGGAGATCTGCGTATTGCGCCCGCCGCCCTCCCCGGTCACCGCCGCACCTATCTCGGTCATGAAGTGATCGGTGAGGTAATCGAGATCGGCGAGAATGTACAAAAGCTCGCCATCGGAGACAGGGTCGTGCTGCAATATGGCCTCCATTGCCTCTCAGCCGGTGTACAGCCTCCTTGCCGTTCTTGCGTAGCGGGCAACTATAATCTCTGTGAACACGGCAGGTTGCCTGGTCCCGAGCCTATTGGCGGCGGCTGGAGCGAGGAAATGCTGCTCCATGAAGAGCAACTATATCGTGTCGCGCCCACCATCACCGATGAGCAGGCTGTGCTGATCGAACCAGCAGCAGTGGCGCTGCATGCCATACTGCGCTGTCCTCCCAGGCCGGGAGACCACGTACTGATTATTGGCGCGGGCACCATCGGTCTACTCACGCTGCAAGTACTCAAGGCGCTGGCTCCACAGGTCGAAATTAGTGTGCTCGCCCGCCATTCCTTCCAGGTGGAGCAGGCGACCCGCATGGGGGCAAAACACATTATCTATCCACAGGATAGTTACGCCAGCGTTCGGCAGGCAACCGGCGCACAGCTATTTAAAGGCATACCTGGCAATCGGCTACTCCTGGGAGGCTTCGATATCATCTATGACACTGTAGGTCATCGTAAAACCCTCCATCACGCGCTGCGCTGGACACGCTCACAGGGTACCATAGTACTGGTCGGCCTTGATCTCCATTTGATGAAGATCGATTTGACCCCGATCTGGTACCGCGAAATCAATCTGATAGGGACGCTGAGCCACGGTACCGAGCACTGGCCCTCCGGCTCAAACACCCAACGCTCCACGTTTAGCATCATCGAGGAGCTGATGGAGAACGGCGAGATCCGCCCCGAACAACTGATCACCCATCATTTTGCGCTTGATAAATACCAGCAGGCGCTCACCATCGCCGCTAGCAAGGCACAGAGCCGGGCTATCAAGGTTGTTTTCGATTATTCGTTGCAACCTGCATCGGTTGTTCCCAATGTGCGCGCTTCAGCCAGGCGCCGCCCATCGCTCTCTCCTCCGGTCATCGATCAGCTTCCTCTAGAAGAGATCGTCCATACTCCCCAGGAGCCGCTTCTCGTGGATCTGCCCACTCCCCCTCTACCCATCCCCACACCTGTAGATGATATTACAGATGAGGCCACCATAGATGAAGAGGATACGGCTCAAGCTATTCCAGCGCTGGAGCCTCAATCTGATCTCGCGGAAACAACCACAGAGAAAATGTCCAGTGTTACCGTGGCAGAAATTACGCCCGACGAACTGGATGAGCCAACTCATCCTGCGATTGCCATTCCAGAAGCGACTGGCGGCGACACCGCATCTGATCGCACCGGAACGGAGCCACTGTCTGAAATTGCTGCAGCCGAGTCGCAGCAACCTGGACCCAAAACATCTAGAAGCGCATCGTCTTCTTCAAATAGTAGGACCAGAACTAAAAATACAGTAACAAAAAGCTCCTCTGAAACGTTATCACATTCAGAGAAGTCTTCTACCGCACGAGTACAGCAGCGCACACAGGCGCGAAAGAAAAAATAGGAATAGATATGGCAAAAAGTAATTCTTCTTCTCAACAATCAGAAACCGGGCAAGATTATTTTCCAGGCCCTGCCTCTGATGAATCTATGCAACCATCTTTTATAACCCCTCCGCCGACGCGCCGCCATGCGCGCATGCGCCTGGAGATTGCGCTGATCCTGCTGGCTATTCTGATAACCCTGGGAGGCTTTATCGGCCAGCGACTAATGAGCCAGGCCGCTCCCCTTCCCCAAACAGCAAACACGACCCAGGCCGGCCCGTTTGTGCAGCTCCCTCTTAATGACAGCCAGATCAATTCGCTCAGGCATCTGACCGCCCATATGCAGTATAAACAGCTTGCCAGCCTCTATACGGCACGCATGACTATCGATGAGGAGCTGGGGCAGTTGATCATGGTCGAGTATGCCGATACCTCCTACTCAGCCGATCTGGATACGATGATTCACAAGTTGCACGCGGGCGGCGTGATTATGTACGAATTCCAGATGCTGACCGCCGCGCAAACCAGTCACGATATCGCGCAAATGCAGAAGCGCGCCGACTTTCCGCTTTTTATCTCGACGGATGAAGAAGGCGGTCCCTATGTCCATAGATTGCTGAATATCTATCCGCCGCGCATGTCCGCCACGGATATCTTCAATACTGGCGATGTCAACGTCGCGACCCGCGAAGGGCATCATACCGCTCATGACCTGCTGTCGCTGGGCATCAATGAGGATCTGGCGCCGGATGTGGATGTGCAGCTTGTACCGGGCTATGACCTGGTCACGCGCACTTTCGGCAACTCGCCTGACTCAGTGATTAAATATGCTGGCGCTTATATGAAAGCCATGCAGAGCGACGGCGTGACCGCCTGCATCAAGCATTTCCCTGGCTTAGGCGACGCCGTCATCGACGCCCATGCCGGTCTGCCGGTGATCAATCGCACCCGAGACCAGATTTACTCGGTTGAACTGGCCCCCTTTAAATACTTTATTCAAACGCCAGACCAGTTAGAACGCCCGGGGATGATTATGCCGACCGATGTACTGATGCCCGCCATCGATCCAATTTATCCGGCGGAACTCTCACACACCTTTATGACCGACATTTTGCGCAATCAATTTGGCTATGATGGCGTGGCACTCACCGACGCGCTCTATATGAAGGGCGTCGAGATCAACGGGCGGCAGATCAGCATGGCCCAGGCAGGTGTAATGGCGCTACAGGCTGGCGACGATATGCTGCTCGGCCCAACCGGCACAGCTCAGATGCTTGATATGATTCAGGCGCTAAAGGCTGCCTATATGAATGGCTCGCTCTCTAAAAGCCGTATCGACGAGGCGGTCACTCGCATCCTTGCGCTCAAAATGGAGAAACATCTGATGCCTGCGATCCCCCCGCAGGGGTGAGACCCATCGGAGAGAGAGAGCGAGGCAATGGGCATGATGCCCGCATGGGCTTCCGTCGCCACGGGGAGATAACCAGCATCATTTGTTCAAGTGTATAACCTGGTCCCCGTGGCATTTATAACAGGGGATTGTCAGTATGGATGATGATGTTATCGGAGGGATTCAGGCCACGCTGCAACCGCTCGATGATTTCTTTGAGCCGCCGCGTTTCCGCCGCATGCTGATCGCGCAGTTGCATCATTTCGCGTTCGAGATCCTCTTGCATCTGTTCCATGCGATCCCGCATATGCAGGATGGCCTCTACACCGGCAAGATTCACGCCTAGATCACGCATCAGGCGTCGGATCTGCACCACGCGCTCGATATCGCGATCAGAATAGAGGCGAGGGCTATGAGGGCTATCTCCTTTGCGAGCGGGCGAGATCAGGCCCAGACGTTCGTAATGACGCAATGTCTGCTCATGCACCTCCGCCTTCTGCGCCGCGACACTGATGATGTACCATGCGCCATCACTTTTCTCAGGCATGAAAATACGCTCCTTTCGCCCGGCTATTGATGCGCCTCAACGCCCCGGCTACGAGCCAGTTTCTCAAAAAGCTCACGTTCCTCCTGAGAGAGATGCATCGGCAGCACAACTTTTACGCGCGCATAGAGATTGCCGCTTCCCTCGCCGCGCAGGTGAGGCATCCCCTTGCCAGCCAGGCGGAATGTGCGGTCATTCTGAGTTTCGGGCGGGATGGTGAGGATCAACTTACGCCCATCTGGCACCGGTACCTGCACTTCACCGCCGAGCATCGCCTTGACCAGTTCCACCTCCACATCCGTGTAGAGGTCGTCTCCCTTGCGCTCAAATGTGGAATCGGGCTTGATGCTAATCACCAGAAAGAGGTCGCCGCGCGGGCCGCCACCAATCCCCGGCTGCCCTTCGCCTGCGACGCGAATCTTTGAGCCATTATCAACGCCAGAAGGAATTTTGACCTGAATCCGCTTGTTGCGAGGCGTCATCCCCTGCCCATTGCAGGTCAGACAGAGCCTGTTGCCAATTTCGCCTGTTCCCTGACAGCCAGGACACACTTCGGTAGACTGGATGTTAAAGGTACGCGTCCCACCAACATACGCCTCTAACATGGTCACTTCCACGGGCTGATCGATGTTCTCCCCCACGCGCCTGCGGATATCATCTCGCATCCCACGCGCCCCCGTCTGATTGGTCCGCCCAAAAAGAGCCTCGAAGAAATCGGAGAAACCAGCGTTACCAGTGTCAAAATCAAAGGGCGTACCGCGACCGCCGTTGGGCGAGTATGTCCGCCTGGTTCCGGCAAAGGGGCCAAACTGCTCCTGCCAGTTGGGACCTAACGTGTCATACTTACGCCGCTTATCGGCATCGGACAGCACCTCATATGCTTCGTTGATTTCTTTGAATCGCTCTTCTGCCTTCTTATCGCCGGGATTGACATCGGGATGGTATTTACGGGCTAGTTTGCGAAAACTTTTCTTGATCTCTTCCCCGCTCGCCGTTCGCGTCACGCCGAGGATTTTGTAATAATCTTTATAATCCATATCCCAGCCCTCTTCCTAAGAAGAATAGTATTTCTCTATGGCTACTTGCTTCCCATGCTCACCTTCACCTGGGCCGGACGCAGCGTCTCATCGCCGAGGGTATATCCCTTGCGCACTTCTTCGACAATGGTTCCTTCCGGCTTGTCACTGTTCTCTATAGCTTCTATCGCCTCATGTACATACGGATTAAATGGCTCACCTACCGTCGGAACGGGATTGAGTCCTTCGCTGTGCATCACTTCGTTCATGCGCCAGTGAACCATACGCAGGGCTTGCTGCAACCCCTGACGATCAAGGGTATCCAGATAGACAAGCCCTCGCTCGACATCATCGATGACCCCCAATAATTTATGCAGTAATGCCTTCTTCTGCTGCTGCACACGCTCCGTCACCACACGATCCTGGCGTTTACGGTAGTTTTCCATGTCGGCTCGCTCGCGCAAATATTTGTTCCAGTTCTCTCCTGCCTCCCTCCGCGCCTGTTCTAGCTGTGCCTCCAGCTCTGCAATGCGTGCGGCCATCGCATTCTCAATTGCGACCTCTGGCTGCTCTGCATTCACCGCGGCCTGTTCCGCGTCGGTAATGGGTTGCTCCTGTCTCTCTCGGGATTCTTCCATCGGTTCCGTTCTCCTTACAAGCTGTGTTCTCTATCTTGAACTATACGGTTTTTTGCGAGCTTTTTTTGCTCTTACAGTATAAACATTGAGCCACTTTGTGTCAAGTTTTATGATACTATCCTCCTCGTCTCTGCCCCCCTACAAAAACGCTTGCAATTTACCGATAGAAATAGAGAGATACATAATATCGACATACATAGATAAAGAGAATAAAGTGAGGCTCCCATTGCATGAAACGCGGTTGCTACAACGAACCTTTCTTCTACTCTCTCTCTCATTCCTGCTCATAATCGCAGGTTGGCTCACTTACCGGCATCAAATCGTAGCCCTCTCACCCCCACAAACAGGCTGCGTTAATACACCAGCTTTACCGGATTATCTCTACAGCAGGAGCACCTACGACGCGATTGAGGCCATGAATAACGCACGCCAACTAGAACACCTGCCCTCGTTACGCCTACCTGCAAACTTCTACGATCTCGATCCCATTCAACAACAGTTTGTGCTGGTGAATCTGGAGCGCATAGATCGTGGACTGCGCGCGCTGCAACTGGATGCGAATCTCTCGCTCTTCGCCCTGGCGTACAGTAAGCAGTTGCGCGACCTTCACTTTTTCGCGCACACCAGCCCTATCGGTGGCACTTTCGAGCAGCGGATCAACAGCAATCCAGTTATTGCAGGCCACTATCATATCGCGGCTGAAAACCTGGCCGGCAATCCGGTGGCGGGGGTTGGTCCAATCTACGAGTACATGTATGACGACAAAGCTGAGGCATGCGGGCATAGATATAACATTCTCAATCCATCCCTCAGGTTCATCGGCATTGGACTGGTGCAAGATGATCAGTACGGCAGCATCTCCGCGCAGGAATTTATTGAGCCTGCGTTGTGGAACCCATACCATCCTTCCTCGATACTTACTAGCAAGAATGGCGGCGGGCCGCACATCTCGTTAACCGCTCATGATGATGGATACGCCCCCTTGCTGTCCTTTGAGGCCCATGTTAGCAATACCATTGGCACGACCCGTATCACCTGGTTTCTAGGGAACATGGGTAATTTTTTACAGCTCGGCTCAACCCTCACGCTCAATCGGCGACGCTTATCGCCCGGAAAGCATCAACTCCTGGCTTATGTAGTGGATGGCACGCAAAACTATAGTATGGCTCAGGATACCTTCGAGGTCTGAGATCAGCCCCAGTCCTCGTACTCTTCCTTCCCCTCCTCGGTCCAGCGTTTCCCTCGCTCCAACCTGATCGGTCCCAGCAAGTCTTCCTGTTTCACGCTAATGCGCTCCCACTTCCATAGCTCCAACACGGCAAGAAAGGTGACAATAATCACCAGGCGGGAGGTCTCGTTCTTAATCACGTCCTCAAGCAGGATGCATGGTTGCTCTTGCAGGATGCTGATAATCTCGGCGATGCGCTCGCTCACACGCACACGAGCGATAGGGACGAGGTCGTTACCATTTTCCGCGTCCTTTGCCTGAAGCTCAAGCAGGCGCTGAAAAGCTCTGGCGAGCGATTGCGCTTCCAGGCCGACCAGGGTGGGAGGCGTCCAGGTCAGTTGCGCCTCAATCCCTGCCAGCAGCCCGGAACGCCCGTGCGTCTGTAACCCTGCTTCCTCTCGCTGACGCAAAATGGTAGCAATCTCTTTGGCCTGTTTGTACTCTATCAGGTGACGCTGCAACTCTTCGGCCATAGTAATGGCGTCTTCGGCCTCGCTCCCGACCTCCACTTTGCCGGTCTGAGGCAGGAGGCTCTGCGATTTGATAAAGAGGAGGCGAGCGGCAATCGAGACAAAGGCCGCCATGTTAGCCAGGGGCAGCACTTCGGCCTCCCATTGCTGGAGATAGGCAAGGTACTGATCGGTCACAGCCACCAGCGAAACGGTGGTAATCTCCATTTGCCGTTTCTCGATCAGGTGCAACAGCAAGTCGAGCGGTCCCTCAAAAACAGGCAGGTGGACCACGTAGCGTTCCTGCTGGCTCTGACTTAAAGCGAGTTCATCTGTACCGATCTGCTCTAACATCACTATGACACCTCATCCACAACATGTAGCGCCGCCGCGGGACCATCTGGCTGATGATGCGTGCGAATATAGAGAACAGCCCGCTCCGATAATCCTGCATCGGCTGCGAGCTGCGCGCCAACTTCGGCATGCCACCAGGCATAGCTGAGCGAACGCTGCCACCGTGGCATAGACTCTTTACCTGGAGCGAGCGGCGACTTCACCAACGAATTCAGCAAGCGCGGAATACATTTTTTGCCAATCACAATGGCCGGGCGCGTCCAGAACGGTACGCGCCCTTCGGCCTTGCCAACATCATGCAAAAGCGCTGCGGCCAGCAGATCGTCATCGCTATAGCCGCGAGCTTGCAATCCCAGAAATACGCGCAGGCTATGGCGCTGGTCGGCCTGCGACATAGTGCGAAAGAGACGCAACGCTGGCGGAGGCAGCCGACGCGCCACCTCCGTATACTCTTCGGTCGATAAGGGGCTTACAAAGCCAAGTTGCTGGCGTACCTGCCCCAGACGATATCCAATAGCTTGCAACCAGGTAATGCTTTTCATATTAGTAGCGCGTTAATGCGGATAGAAATAGAAGCCCACAATAAACTGTAAAGCGGTCGGAAATGGGCCGCCAAAGATCAATGCCACCACGCTGACAGCTCCTTGCAATATCAGCGATGCAGGATGGAAGAGCGGAAAATCACCAAGACCGGCCAGAGTTGCCAGAAAAGGTATCAAGAAAAATATGCCCAGGATGATAAACGGCCCATACGCCGCCGATCTGGCAAACCCCACCGCCTGCTTGCTGGGAAGCAAGGTATACAGGATCTGATAGCCATCAAGAGGATAGAAAGGTAACAGATTGAGCAGCACCAGCCCGATATTGATGCAGGCGAAGACGGTGAGGAATTGAAGAACGTATGGAGTAACGGGATTGTTAGTAAAGAGAAATGGAGCTGAGAAGCGTACCACTATAGCTGTGACGATGCCGACGATTAAACTAAAAATGGGTCCGGCCAGCGCCACTAGCAAAACGCCAAAATTAGCGCCGGGGCGCAATTTCCAGGGATCGGGCTTGACGGGCTTTCCCCATCCCAACCCCATTGGACCGGGCACAGGCTGAAAGGCCAGAATAATGCACATCAACAATCCAACGGGATCAACGTGGGCGCGCAGGCTCAGCGTTTGTCGCCCTTCGGCCTGTGGCGTACGATCACCTAACCAGTAGGCCATCACTGCATGCGCATACTCGTGTAGTACAATTGCCGCAAGAAACGCAACAATAATCATGAATGCCAGCAAAACATTTATCATCAGCTTTCACGCAATCCTTTATACTAACAGATCAATTTCCATGCCTTCACACGCAGAACGTGTATGAGCAAAGCGAGCCTGAGCCTCCGCTTCCATAGTATCCAACTGCTTATCGTCATACGTTGGTTCATGGTGAAATAAGATCAATTCCCCCACATGCGCAGCTATTGCCGCTTCTACAGCCATCTCAATAGTGCTATGACCATAACCGTGCTTGACCTGCTGATAATCAGACGCGGTATATTGCGCATCGTGGATTAACAGGTCCGCTCCCTTTATAAAGGTCAGAAATTCGTCTTCGCATCCGCTGCTCCACTCGATATCCGTTGCATAAACGACGCTTCTGCCCGCGTGTTCAATCCGATACACCACCGCTCCATTGAGGGGATGGCTCTGCGTGAACAGGGTTCTCACCTGCACATGAGCGCCATCGTGCGATAAAACAACCCCATCATCTACTACCGGCTTATGATTATTCCAGCTAATACATTGCCTATCGGTCACAGTATAAAACACGCGGTTCGATGGAAGGCGATCACTTTCCACGGGGAAATACGGAGGAGAGACGAATGGGGTTATGACCTGTTTTATGTCCCGATCTGCGAGCTGCGGGCCGAAGAGATGCAGGTTGGTGCGAGGGTCAAACAGGGGGGCGAAGAAAGGAAAGCCGATGAGATGATCGCTATGACCATGTGTGAGGAATAACGAGAGGTCAAGTTGCTGCATGCCGTTAGCGCGTCTCATCAACTCTTCTCCCAGGCGAATAATGCCGCTTCCTGCATCAAAGATCAGGGTATGCTCACCGGCGAGCACTTCAACGCACGAGGTATTGCCCCCATGACGCAGCGTGTGCGGTCCTGGAGTCGGGTAACTCCCGCGCACTCCCCAAAAACGCACCAGAAAACGCCGCCTGTCAGCCATCGTACTTTGCTCCTGCTATAAACCTGTATCAAGACGTTTAGCTGCCCCTATTATAACGTGCCAGCAGAGCAATGAAAAGGTTTCGATTGAAACTGTTTAGTTTCCCGGTCCGTGAACTTATTGTCAAGAAGGATGTTATCCCTCATTGATTCCTTTTTCTGTTGGTTATGCAATGAAGCATCTTTTTATGCGTCGGGTAGATAATGAGGAAGGAAATTTATGACTACAAGAAGACAGACGGCAAGTCCTGATGATGTCAGGCAAAGTGCAGCGGAGGCGGTCGACACCGTCAAAGCAGAAACCAGGCCGTTTGCACGCTTTACGAAAAAATTTTATAACGACTGGTCGTTCCATCTGGCACAGGCTCTGGCCTTCAGTCTGATCACTGCCATCGTGCCGATTGCGATTCTCCTGCTGGCTATTCTCGGCGGCTTTATCGGCGGCCTGGACCATAAAGCTGCTACGACTCTGATTGGTCATCTCGCCAAAGCATTACCCGGCCCGCTCTCGTCGCAAGAAGTGCTGAGTTCGGCGGCCAGCAAGCTGACAAGCGCCTCTGGCGCTCTGGCGCTGATCGCGATTGTCATGGCCATTTTTGTCGGCTCGCGCCTCTTTACGCTCTTAGAAGTATGTTTCGATCTCATCTACCGGCTGCGCCCCCGCCCACAGGGCAAAAAAAATATCATGGCGATTATCATGCTCTTTGTGTTTATTGTGCTAACCCCTGTGCTGGTACTGGCCTCTCTCATTCCAGACCAGATCGTTGCTATCCTGCAAAATTCGCCCATCAGCACCAATCCTAGCATGCTTTCCCGCATAGGAGGTATTCTCAGCAGCTTGATCGTCTCATTCCTGCTGTTTGAAATCATCTACGCTTTCGTACCCAACCGGCGCGTCACGATGAACACTCTTCAGTATCGGCTGCGGTCATGCTGGCCGGGCGCTGTTACCGCGGCGGTTGCGCTGCAAATCTGGCTTGTGATCTTCCCGCTCTACACGCGCTCCTTCATGAGCGGCTACGTCGGCCAGGTGGGATTCGTGCTGATACTGCTCGCGTTCTTCTACTTTATGGCAGTCGTAGTGCTGCTGGGAGCTGAGGTTAACGCCTTCTTCATCGAGAAGATTCCTCCTACAACACACGACCTGATTACGCGAGCCAGCCAGAGCGATTAGCATCTTCACTGTTTGGGCAAGTCAGGGCAAGCGTGAGGTTGCATTATCCACCCACGCCCAGCCCCCTTGCCCTTCGTTTACAATTGCATTGAATACCGTACCGACCCGATTGATCGCGTCCGCTTTAGCGCCTTCCACCTTTCGTCTAAGCGAAAACCTAAGTCCCGTTTAAAGTGTATCTGATTGCGGTGCGCTTTGCTTTTTTCTCCATAAGTGCTCGCGCCTGCGGCGCTCAAAAATCGTTTGGGTGAGGTGTCAACAATGGGCGAAGCCCATTGTTGACACCTCACCCGAAAAACAGTGCGAGTGCTGGAGGCACGGGCACATCAAGGGCCAGGGCGATGGGCATCAGACACACTCTAAAATGACACAACTAGAGCTTGCTTTTCTACAATAAGCATTGCTTCAGGCAAAGCGAAATCATCATTTGTTCAGTCGGAATAGTAAGTTCGAAGACGAACGGTCAATAAATTGGACGCGCTGAAGCTGGTCGCTACGAATTCGAGCGTTTGGGGTTGATTGGGATGAATGACGGACGGCTTTGCATGCCGGGTCAAGGAGTTGCGGCAGCAGAAGGACCCATAGGTTGCTGAATCAGATAAAAGGTATGATACAATAGGTACCTATGGAAGGATAACCTCAACCAGCATGATTTTTTTCAAGGAGGTTGCCATGTTCAGGCACCCGATATTGTTGCGATACCTCCGTTCCGCCGTTCCTGGCGGATTACTTGTGCTCATTCTTGCGCTGGCAGCTTGCGCAGGTGATGCGAATACACCCAATGCTCAGCAGTTGATTAGCCAGGCTCAGGCCGCTATTCTAAAAGTTACCTCCTATCACTTCAATCTTAATGCCGATAATCCCGGCTCCGGCGGCTTGCTGGTGATCAAGACGGCGGATGGGGATGTGCTTGTACCAGATAAGCTCAAAGCCAGCGCCGACGCGCTCGTGATCGGTAATACTGTGCAGGTGCAGATCATCGCGATTGGCGATAAACAGTATGTGACCGATCCCATCTCAGGCAAATGGACCAGTACTACCGGGCTACTCGATCCGCGCACACTTTCAGATTCCCAGACAGGGGTCGCAGCCATCCTGGGCCATATTCAGAATCCCGGCACGCCCACCGATAGCAACGTCGATGGCACCTCTTGCTGGAGCATTGATGGCAAGCTCGATGCCAAATATCTGACGGCTATCACGGGAGGCGGTACTCCTGCGGGCACCCAGGTTAACGTCACGACCTGCATCGGCAAACAGGATCACCTGCCTTACCTGATCCGCATGAGCGGGGTCACGGTTCAGGGAGATACCGATAAAACGGTGCGCACCTTCAAGCTTTCGAAGTTTGGCGAGCAGTTCACTATCGTGGCGCCAATTTAATTGCAGTACCCTCAGACGGACTATAGCGGTAATATCCTCTGGTGGTGACGGCATTGATGACGTCCGCTTCAGCGCTGCGCAGGCTAAGAGGGCGATAAATCGGACGTCATCAATCGTGTCGCCACAGGAGAAGGAGCTGACAATGCGGAAGCTTACCATGAGTAGCCCGGCGCGACTGGCTATCATGGTGGCCTGTACGGCGGTGTTCTTGACTGCGCTCGATCAGACGGTTGTGGTCACAGCTCTGCCGCAAATGATCCTTGACCTGCAAATTCCTATCGGTCAGCTTGACCGCGCGGCATGGATTATCAGTGGCTACCTGCTGGGATACGTTATCGCGATGCCTTTGATGGGGCACGTCTCCGACATCTATGGGCGGCGGCGCGTCTTCCTGATCTGCCTGGGCGTTTTCGCGTTCGGCTCGCTCTTCTGCGGTCTCGCCCCTCTTCTGGGCAATGCTATTGATATCAGCTTCCTGAAAAACATCGGCATCGATGTCAATTCGCAGGGTCTGATCTGGCTGGTGGCGGCCCGCTTTATCCAGGCGGCTGGCGGAGGCGCGGTCGTTCCAGTGGCTATGGCGGTCGCGGGCGATTTCTATGGCTGGAAAGAGCGCGCGTTGATGCTGGGGCTGATCGGCATGGTCACAGAAGCTGGCGGCGTATTGGGGCCGCTCTACGGCTCAATCATTGTTCAATCGCTGGGTTGGCAATATATCTTTTACCTCAACCTGCCCATCGTCGCTCTACTGTTGATACTGGTCGTTCGCTTTATCCCTCTGGTAAGCGCAAGCATCGAGGAAGGAAGCACGCGCGAGCGCATTGATCTTTTCGGCGCTCTGCTGCTGGGAGCATCGCTGATCTGCCTCAGCCTGGGACTCGCGCAACAGGCCGCACAGATCACGCCGGCGCGGTCCGTCACGGGCACGGCTCCTATCGAGAACAACCCCTGGCTGATCCTCGCAGCCCTGATCTTGCTCTGCGGCTTTATCGCTCTGGAACTTTATTACGAGCGGCGTTCTCAATGGCCCATTGTCAACCTCTCCCTGTTCAAGCGTTCGATGTTTTCTGCGACCTCTATTGTGAGCCTGCTTGTGGGGGCCGCGCTGATCATCGCGATGGCGGACATTCCTATCTTTATCGCAACGGTATTGAACCGCAGCGCGATAGATAGTGGGCTGGCTCTGCTGCGCCTCACAGCCATGATCCCGGTTGGGGCCATTGTCGGCGGCTGGCTCTGTTCTCGCATTACCTCCCGCTGGACAGCCGTACTCGGGCTGATCGCGACGGCTGTGGGATTCTGGCTCATGCATCTCTGGCCGCTCAATGTCGATTGGACCCAGATCACGATCAGCACGATTATCGCAGGCTCGGGCTTCGGACTGGTCATTGCGCCTATCAGCGCTACCGCGATCAACGCAGCCAGCGAGCGCCAGATCGGCATGGCTTCATCCGTTGTCACGGTGCTGCGCATGATCGGCATGATTCTGGGCCTGGCCGCCTTGACCTCGTGGGGATTGGGTCGCTTTCGCCTCCTGGCCGCGGGCTTCAAGCCACCGGTGGGCGTTCCAGCTTTCAGCGCGCAATATAATAACCTGTACAGCCAGTACCTGATCGGCGCCGCCCATGAAGTCTATACCGCCATTTTCCTGGCGGCTGGCATTTTATGCATCGTGGCACTGGTGCCGGCTATTTTCCTGGAAGGAAGAAAACTCTCGCCCTACTTCATTCGTAGTAGAGATAACACGATAGATCCTTTGTCGTCTGAAACGGAAAGCGAGGCCAGGGCCACACATGGATAGCGGGAGAAATAGACCTTCGGGAAGATATCGAGATCAGTCCTACGAGGAGCGCTACGAGCGCGAATATGAGCAAAGACCCCGGTACTGGAGACGCCCAGCGCCAAAGCCTGAGCCTGAGCCAGAACTGAGAAAACGTCCTCGTCGCAGGCGTAGGGCATGGCCCGTTCTGCTTACCGGCTGCGGCCTGGGCGTCTTTTTGACAGTGCTCGTTGCCGCGGTGGTTGTCTTTCTCGCCATCCGCTCCTCTCAAGGGGGGGGATTGGCTGGATTACCCGCGCTGGGCGCTCTTCAAACCTTCACCCACGAAGATACGCAGCAAATACCGCTTACGACCATCTCACAGATGCAGATTTGCAACAAAATCGGCAATGTATCCGTTATGGTTGATCCCAGAGCCGCTGGCGCATCAATTACCACAAAGAAAATCGTTCATGCCAATAGCCAGAATGATGCCAATCAGGAGTTTAAGCGCATCGGGATAGAGGTGCAGCCTCCGGGGACCATTACCAACGCTCTGACCTGCGCCAGCCAGCAGGCACCCCCCACCGCAAACGGCACGCCCGCAGCTCAGGGCAATCCCAATAGCGCACTGACCGTCAACACGACGATCCCCAATAGCGAGGGGCTGCTGCATAATAGCAACGATGCCGTTGATATCGCGATCACCCTGCCAACAGCCGTGCTTCCTTCCACTGGACCTTCGATGCTGGTAGATATCGAGGCCCCTGTTGGCAACGTGACCGTGGATGGGTTAAGCGGCGCTCTGACAATCAAAGGCAGCACCGGCGATGTGACGGTCACGCATGCCATCCTGATCGATGGCTCGCATATCGCCACCGATCAGGGCAACGTCACCTTTAACGGTCTGCTGGTAGTGCCGCCCGCCGGACAAACATCGCGCTATATGATTTTAAGCGAGCAGGGCAGCATCAATGTGACGCTGCCGGAAAACACCAATGTTATCCTCGATGCCAATACCAATGTCGGCTCGATCAATAGCGATTTTAACATTCCGGTGCAAAACAATAACGGCTCAGGGCCAGTCAGCTATCATGGTCCGTTCAACCCGGCTATAGGTCCACAGCCTGCCGCTACACTCGTGCTTGATATCAGCACAGGCAACGTGAACATCCACAAAGCAGCGCAATAGCAATATATGAGCAACTTCACAGAGGCGGTGTTGATTCCGCCCCTTGTACATTCTGCTGAATATTGTTATTATCAGAGCGATAACTGCTGCAAGTCTATCAGGGAAGGTCCTATCATTGTCCTATCTAGCAGCATCATTTCAGTATCCTCAAGCGGGTCGAGAGAGTCATTAGCTCATGCGGCCCTCCCTTGAGGGAGTTTAGATATCACACCCGAAGATGTCAAGAGGAAATGCGATAAGGAGGTCAATCAATGATTTGCCCACGTTGCCAGAGCCAGGTTGCCGATGGAATAAAGTTTTGTGGAAGCTGCGGAGCGCCGATACAGCAAATGAACCCGACTCCGCAGCCGCCACCGCCAGGGCCGGGGGCGTATGGAGCGCCACAGGGAGTCTACACTCCCCCCAATCAATACGAAGAGTACGCGAACAGCGCCTTTGGCAATGCCGTGCCAAAGGCGGAACTGCACAATCCTAAGGGACCGCTGCGCATAGCCGATATGACCATTACTATCGATGGCGAGCTGGTGCCAGTCGTAGACATCATGCTGGGAAATCAGATGCCCATCTACTTCGAGCATCACATCCTTCTCTGGAAGCATCCTGGCGTGCAGATCGGCTTTAAATCGTTGCGGGGCGCGGCACGACGCTTCTTCGCGGGTCTGCAAATTTTCATTAGCGAGGCACAGGGGCCGGGGAACATCTCGTTTTCTCGCGACTCAGTGGGGCAGATCGTAGCCCTGCGTCTCCAGCCAGGCCAGATGGTTGAGGTGCGCGAGCATCAGTTTCTTGTTGCCACGGGCAACATTGATTATAACTTCACCTTTGTGCAAGGCGCGGCTAATATTCTTTTCAGCCGCACAGGTTTGTTCGTTGACCAGTTTACAGCTCAGGGTGGCGAAGGCATGCTCCTGCTGCACGGCTATGGCAACGTCTTCGAGAAAGTGCTGGCTCCCGGCGAGGCGCTGGATGTCGAGCCTGGGGCATGGCTGTGGAAAGATCCCTCGGTCCAGATGACGGTAACAACGGTGGCAGGCTCGCAGCGCGGCGGGGGTATCCTGGGCGCGATTGGCGGGCTGATGGCAGGCGCATCCTTCGTCCTGAACCGCTTCATCGGCCCTGGTCGCGTTGGCATTCAGTCGATGACCTATCATCCACCCACAGCAGAGGGCGCGCAACAGGCCGGCGGCCAGAGCAACATCAACCTGGGCAATTTGTTTAACTCGTGAATGTGCCTTTTACAACAGGCAGCCTGGACAAGACCAGCCGCCAGACATAGCGTCAGACAGCCACCCGGCTCAATCCGGGTGGTTGTCTGCTCTAGCTAGATGACGAATTGTTGTTGCCTTTTTCCTTATTGATGCGCAGGATCTTCAGCATGTATTGCTCCGAGTTCAGGTAGAACGGGTTGCGCTTGATATATTTGCCAACAACAGAGATCGGATGCAGCTTCAGCATCTCGACTACCAGACTGGGCAACAATTTACTGTGGTCGTAGTGCATCAAAGCAATGATGGGGGCATTCTGGAAAGTAAAGACTGCGTCGGAGGCCGCCTCGTATTTGAGGATTTGTTCGGCGGAGGCAACATCTTTTGTTAGCCACGTCATATCAATCGAAATGCGGACAGCGGTCCATCCTTCCCGCAACGCCTGGGCGATAAATGTCTGGTGTGAAGAGAGCAAAGCATAGGGATCGAACCGTTTGCCATTGGACAAAAATATTTCTCGCTCATCGTACAATACGAGCTGTCCCGATGCAATTTTCTCATCTACATCCATCTGTAACTTCTCCAGCGCTTCGCATAGCTCCTTCACCTGCGCCGGCGCGGCTGCAAAAAGGCATTTCTCCTTTAGAGAAAGCCCCACCCGCAGCAAATGCGCCGTGACGCCTGGAATCTCCGTGACCTTGCTATAGAGCTGGCAGATATGTGAGCCAGGAGCAATACGCTCTGATTTACCTTCAACACTAAGATCCATACCTACCTCCGCCGGCACTACCGGTACTGGCTGCTTCCCGTTGTTGCCGGAACCGGGCCGCCCGGTTACTCATACTGACTACAACCCAGGCCAGCCCCCCAAAAACAAACGCTCCTGATAAAAGAGAAATAAAGATGAGCAAAACTACTTTTTGCAGAGAGAGCGCCGTCGCCATTGCCAGCAGGACTGGCATAGAGCAAAACGACATCACAAATGCAAAAAATAATGCCCATACGACGATTACCCGCAACCCCTGCGCTCGTGTCAGTGGCACTTCCCCACTATAAGGAAAAAGGAGGCGGCGCATCAGCGAATAACGCGGCTGCGACTGATTCTGCATATGGCTACTCCTATCCTTCCTCGCGCTGGCGCTGCAACCATTGTTGTAACGTCTCTTCTGCCTGGTAAAGAATATTGATTTCATTTTGATACGTCAGGCGGCGGCAGGCTTCGTTCAGGGGAAACCACTGCACCTGATCATACTCATGATCGTGCAGCGCAGTATCACCCCCGATGGCTTCTAACAAAAAGTGGCGCACTTGCTTGTGATAACGCACCTGACTACGCACAAACGAGTAGGAGATGCTGCCAATATAAGCAAGCAAACGCACTTGCAATCCCGTCTCTTCCTGCACTTCCCGTACTGCCACCTGCTCTATTGTTTCACCAGGCTGCGGCGTTCCTTTGGGCAAGGTCCACATTCCTGCGTGGCTTCGCCCAACCAGTACCACTTCCATCGCTACAATGCAATTGGAATCTGAAGCGTCCTGCTCCAGATGATATTGGCCCACAGTAAACTCTGCTCCAGGAGGGTGCATTGGAGCAAGACGGAAAACAACACCACCCGCCGAGTATGCCCGCATTGTTCGATATCGCTCCATGTCTCGCGATGTACCCTCTCTATACCACCAAAGTGCGGCGCGAGTGCCCTGCTTCACTCCACAAATTTTGAGGACATACGCATACCATCCAGCACACCCGTTATACTTTGCTATCCTGTTTTATCCAGATATGATGCACTGGAGTCGCTGCTATACGCTAGCTATACTATACAACATTTCATCGCCCTGTTGCCTGATTATTAGCCATCATGGGCAATGGACAACAAAGGCCAGGCAGAAAGAGGCAAGCCTTGCCTTTGCTATATCTGCATAGGCCAATACCCTGTACAGGTAAGGCAAGATTTTCTTTCGCCGCCGAATTATGTGAGAGTATAGCGAATGACCTGTCCCATGTCAAGACAGCACGCGGCGAATGGCCTCAAGGTTCCTGGCGGGCGTTTGCGGCGGAACCGAGCAACCAGGGGCTAACAGGAAGTGCCGGTCCCCGGTTAATTCACGGGCCTTGACGACCTCTTCCTGCACCTGGTCCGGTGAGCCATCCTTGAGCGTGGTCTTCTCGGCAACGCCGCCCATGACGGCTTTCCCAGAGCGCCTCTTGCCCTCGCCCAGATCGGGATTGCCTTCTAATGTTGCGGCCCAGCTAAGCGCCTGCACCGGATAGGCGGCCAGCAGATCGAAGTAGATATGCGAGCCGCAGTTGTGCAGGATATTGAATTTGCTTCGGCTTTTGATGCCATCCAGGATTTCCTGGTCGTATTGCTCGCCAAATTCGCGGTACTGGTCTTCGGTCAGCAGGCCATCGCGCGCCCAGCCATTGGTGGCGTAGAAGATCCCGCTGGCTCCTTGCTCCAGGCAAGCAATCGCATAGGAGATCAGGGTCTCGGTAATCACCCGCAAGCCAGCATGCATAGCGGCTCGATCCTCGCGAATGCTGAGCAATACCGGCTCATCTATATTACCAACAAGGTATTTTGCCACGCCTAGCGGACAAAAGACGGTCTGCACAAAGTAGGCGTCATAGCCAACGGCATGGTTGATCAGTTGTAACGCGCGCAATTGCTCGCCAAAAGAGCCACTGTCCGGCTCTAACGGACGAATACGCTTCCAATCGGACGCACCTTTGATGGGGCCACTTTCATATATGGGCGCTTTATATTTATCGCCTGATGGACGATATTTCGCTCCCCAGCCCTCCACATGGTAACAGGCGCGCGGATTAACTTTCATATAATCCCAATCGTAGCGGGTGAAATTCTCAACCATCGCTTCGGCCAGCGATTGGGGGCTCCATTCTCGCTCGAAATCGTGTCCCCACATGCTCGCGGGCACACGATCCACCGGATCTCCATTTAACGCTGCATCAACACGTTCCTTCTTATTCATAGCGTCCTTTCCTTAGTGTTGCTCTTTCAACTCTTTGAAACGGTAGCCTACGCCACGTTCGGTCAAAATATACTGTGGATGCGCCGGGTCCTTCTCCAGTTTCTGACGGAGATAGGTAATGTACAGGCGCAAGTAATGAGCCTCGTCGCGATACTCTCGTCCCCAGACTTTTGAGAGCAGCGTCTCATGTGTCAGCAAACGTCCTGCGTTACTGACAAGGTGATAGAGGAGGCGATATTCAGTTGGGCGCAAAGCAACCTTTTCGCCACGCACGATAACCTCGCGGCGCGAAAAGTCGATCTTCAAATCGTCATCAACGACGATCTCCGTTTTGCGTGAGGGTGGAGGCATCAACGAGCGGCGCAAGAGCGCGCGGATGCGTAAGAGCAATTCGCGCGGGCTGAATGGCTTGGCAAGATAATCATCGGCCCCCAGATCCAGGCCGCGAATGCGGTCCTGCTCGCTCTGGCGCACGGTGAGCATAATCACCGGCACGGTAGATACCTCGCGTAGCGCGTGTAGCGTTTCGAAGCCGTCCATTTCGGGCATCATCACATCCAGTATCACAAGGTCGGGAAGATACTCACGCAATTTTTCCAGAGCTTCAAGGCCATCGCTGGCCTCAATAACGTGATAGTGTTCCAATTCCAGGTTCATACGGACAAAATCGCGAATGCGCGGCTCATCATCCACGATCAAAATCGTCATATCACGCTGATCAAATGCTTCCTTCTCCATGCTAAAACACCACCATCGGTAAATGCGCTTTCTCCTCACGCGGCAAACTAAACGAAAATGTCGAACCCTGGCGCAGAGTGCTCTCAACCCAGATGCGCCCTCCATGCGCTTCAACGATAGCGCGACAAATGTAGAGTCCCAGGCCTGCACCTGGAGCTGAACGAGAGTGGGCATCCCCAGCACGCTGGAACCGGTCGAAGATCTGCTCCTGGTCCCGCAACGAGATCCCCATGCCTGCGTCACTCACACTGACAATCACCTCATCGCCGGTGATGCGGCAACTAACCGTCAGGTGAGCCAGCCTGGGCGAATATTTTACGGCATTGTCCAACAAATTCTGTAACACTTCTTCGATACGTTCTCTATCAGCCACTACTGTCGGCAGGTTGGGCGGGATCGCCAGCGTTACGCTTACTCCGGGGCTTTTAGCTTTGAGCCGGCGCACAACCCCCTGGATCAACGGGGGAAGGTCGAGGGCAGAAAGCTCCATTTGTAGCCCCCCAGCCTGAATACGCGAGGCATAAAGCAGATTCCCTACCAGTTTGTTCAGGCGGTCCGCCTCCTCCTCAATGGCAACCAGGCGGGAATGCAGCGCATCGGCGTCTAGCTTCGCATCGGTGCGCGCCAGCGTCGAAGCATATCCCTTAATAATCGCTATCGGCGTTTGCAGTTCGTGCGAAATCACCGAGATGAATGTCGAACGCTGCTCCTCCTGTTCGCGCTCGCGCGTCAGGTCGCGCACATTGAGGATACCATTCATCGGCTCCCCCCACGTCGAACGTATACAGGACGCGGTCACACTGACTCCAATGCGCTGGCCGTCGCGGGCGACAATAACCATTTCCCGATTAATCACTTCCTGACCGGCAAACACTTGCAAAATGGGCGAATTCTGCAAACCAGGATCGCTGCCCTGGCGATCCTTTGGGCGCAAGACTTCGAAATAGAAACGGCCCAACACTTCGCTCTCTCGCCATCCGGTCAACCGCTCCATCGCCGGATTAAAATTGATAATGCGTAGCGCGTTATCGACGATGAGGATGCCCTCGGCGCTGTGCTGAAAGATAGCAGCCAGACGGCTCTGCTCCTTCACGAGCGATTGCGATTTCAAGGCAAAACGCAAGCCGGTGGCAAGCTGCGCGATGAATAGACGAAGCGTCTTCTCCTCACCATCAAACGCGAAGCACTCATGCCTCCTGGCAGGCCGTAGGAAGTGCAGCGCCCCTATCGGCCCGGCGCCATCATTGACCATCAGCGAGCAACGTTCAATCTCCTGTTGTTCAGCCTCACCAGGCTCGACTCCCAACCGCATCGCCAGCTCCGGTGTGATAATCTCGGCTACCAGCGGTTGCAGCGAACTCGGCTGCATCCCCTCCTGGGCGCAGGATAACAGCACAGGCAGCACCAGCTCATTTAATCGGTAGAGCGTATACTCAGAGCTACTTTGCGGGTCAAACGCCTCATTCGACACCACGAAGACACCGCTATCGCCATGCAGCAAGCGAATGGCGCTCCCGACGAGGATCGTCAACTGGTCGAGTGCATCCCCCCCTTGCCGCCCCTGAAACCAGGACATATTCAGCTCCGCTGTGGACATAGATGTTTCATAAAATCACCAAAGCCATTTGGCGGTCTTGCCATTAGGAAGTAACGGTGCTATTGTAACACATATCATCAGAGGTGAGTAGTTCATGCATGTTGATATCTTTACGCTTTTCCCCGCAATGTTTCAGGGGCCATTGACTGAGAGCATCTTAAAACGCGCTCAGGAGCGAGGGCTGCTGACTATCACGCTGCATAATATTCGTGATGCCACAACTGATAAGCATCATATCGTTGACGACTACCCCTATGGCGGCGGTGCCGGCATGGTGATGAAGCCCGAGCCGATTTTCGCAGCCGTCGAGGCCGTTTACCAGGAAGGCCCGATTATTTTGTTGACGCCTCAGGGACGCATCTTCACCCAGCAAATCGCCCGTGAGCTTGCCCAGGAGCCGCGTTTGACGCTTTTATGTGGTCATTACGAGGGGATCGATGAGCGGGTGCGCGAACATCTTGTTACTGACGAAATTTCTATCGGCGATTATGTGCTGACAGGCGGCGAGCTGGGGGCGATGGTGATTGTTGACGCGATGAGCCGCCTTATCCCTGGCGTATTGACCGAAGGCTCGATCGACGAAGAGTCGCATAGCAACTCTTTGCTGGAATACCCACAGTATACCCGTCCCGCCGAATTTCGCGGCTGGCGCGTCCCCGATATCCTGCTCTCAGGGCACCATGAGCAGGTCGCGCGCTGGCGTCGCAAGCAATCGCTCAAAATCACCCGCCAGCGCCGCCCCGACCTCTTCGCAAAGCTGGATCTGAGCAGCAAAGCGGACGTGAAGCTGCTGAAGGAGATGGAGGAAGAGGATAAGGGATAAGGTTACTTTACATATTGTAAGATTATTTATCATATACTTGATAAGTAGAAGAGTTTAATAGTAGAATTAGAATACAAACTCTTATGGAAGGTTGCTGATGAAAAAGGCTAATCCAGAAACTCATCAGGTTTGTAGATCTTTGCTACAGAAAGCTGTCCGCCGTGGCGACACACGTTTAACGCGTGAAGTTGCGCGTCACCTGTACGATATTGGTGATACAAGCTGGCTTAGAGCGCGCACAGCCGTTATTACTTTTGAGGAATGCTGGCCTCTAGGGATGCAACAAAGTAGCCAGACAAATATAGATAGTATTCTTAACGCGCTTACCAACGTCGCGGGAGCTGTAAAGGTAAAAGATGCGGCAGGTCTTGGCTCATTAGCATACGAATATTCAATCGGCGATCACTCTGTTTTACTTCATGTGCCTGAAGATAAGTCCATCGAACATGTCTGCAAGGCAATCAAAGAACCCGAGAAATTTTGGGATTGGGCAAAAAAAACCTGTTCTAACAATGAACAGCTAGCTCTTGTGGAAGCTGCTCATAAAGCCTATCGCCGAGGCGGGTGGCCCTGGGATAGAGCCTTTATGCAGGCTGCTGCTTATCTCGCTATCAGTACAAACGAACTCGAAGTCTATCCTTCCGCGCCTAAACAAGAATCCTTCCCTCTCTGGATAGCATTAGACAAACACACCGATCAGGGGAAGGCTGCGCTCAGGGAAGCGGCAAAAATTATGGGTCTCCCTGTGCGTCAAATAACATGGGTAAGTTTTTACTGCGAAAGCGCGCTTTTGAACGAAGCAACCGATTCATACTGGTGGTCCAGGGAAATACAGTGGCGATTGAGCCGATTCGGCCTGGATTACGATAAAGCAAAAGCCCTCTGGAGTAAGGTCCAGCCTATTATTGCGGAAATATTGCAGGATCAGACGCAATGGTTACAGGAGCATCTCAGCCAATCGGTCTCCAGTGGCTGCACACAAAAGACGGTAGAAGCACCCTACTCGCAAGAGGGCTTATGGAAGCTACCAACAAGCGAGGCTACTTTTAACACGCAATCCTTGAGCCAACCAGTTCAGAACTCTTTACCAGGCTTCTAAACTTGCAACGGAAAGGACCAACGAATCTAAAGACTTGGAAGGTCTTTATTAGATATTAATTTATCAGTGGGGATGGTAGATGATTACAGGTGGCAATCTAGATCGTTTAGTCAGGCTCTTTGCAACAAGGGATGTAAAGTTATTCCATGCTTGTCAATTCCTCGATTTTCTTTCTTATCTCAGTCTCGGCGGTATTCCATCGCATGATTGCCTCGAAAAAGCAAACCTGCCGTTCACTCCTCTCGAAACGGATGAAAATGATAAAGCGAATGGGGTTTGGGATAAGGTTTTTGTAAATCTCTCTGATTTCGGGAAAACTTTTGCTAATGGTGGCAAGGGAGTTCCCAATCCTTATGGCCCTATTTTGATCCAAGTTCGTCCTGCTGTATTGCTTGCAGCTACGGACATAGCTATCAGTTTGCGATCAGCGGGAGCGCAAAATTTTGAGAGGGAAAAGGAAGCGCTAAAGACTCTGGAAGATGTGGACAAATTGTTTACCCATCCTGTAAATACAGGAAGCCCTGAAAGCCAATATGTAAAATATCGAAAAGCTTTAAGCGAAGATTTCCAATACTCAGATGCCGCCGACCCTGAAATAAGCTGTAGTGTATTAAAAGGTTTTCTCCCCTTCCATCATGGAACTGTCGTGATCGTTGATCCCTATATCATTCAAGGAAGATCGCTATACGATTGGGTTCGACAGGAAATTCAAGATTACAAGTGGAATTTTTTTGTGCGTGAGCGTACAGGTAGACAATCTACATGGCATTCTCGAAAATGCCTTTACAATGAACTATCTGAAGTTATCTCAACCGGAACTTGGCTATTACAGGATCTCCTCCGAAAAGAGGTCAGTGTCGATATGGGAGAATGGACACAAACGATCAGAAGGGCAAATCTAGACCTTCAGTTCCGACGTTTCGCTAAGTATCTCTATTACGGAACTCTGGAATACATTGACCGCTTAGATTAACGAAACGGTGAAGAGGAGCCCCTAAAACACGCTCCCTCTCTCATTCCTCATTGTGAGGGATCTGTCCCTGCCGTCGATTAGCCGCTTGCTTGCGCAAAAACTCGTCGCGGGCGCGTTCCTCCGCCATGATATCGTCGGCTTCGGCGGCGAGCGAATGGCCTTCGTCGTCAGAACGGCCTCCGTTGTCGATGATTTCACGGGCGCGCCCGCTCACTTCGGCGCGTCCGATGATGCCATGCTCCTCCAGCAGATCGATCAGGCGGGCCGCACGCGAGTAACCGATGCGCAGGCGACGCTGCAAGAGCGAAATCGAGGCTCGCCCGTATTCGCGTACAATTTCTTCGGCTTTGTCTAATAGCTCGTCGTCCAGCTCAAATTCGTCGGAAGGCTCATCTTTAATCTCCCAACCAGGCTCTACTTGCGATGGAGGCATCACGGAATCAGGGGGAGCGTTATTGTTTACCAGGGCTGTATGTTCAATAATTTGCTGCTTCCAGTACTCCACCAGCGCCATAGCCTCATCGTCGGCTAAAAATGCGCCCTGAATGCGCTCAGGACGCCCCGCATCTGCCGGTAAGTAGAGCATATCGCCGCGACCAAGCAGGCGCTCAGCGCCGCCCATATCGATGATCGTGCGTGAGTCCACCGAGGAACTGACCATAAAGGAGATGCGCGTCGGGATGTTGGCTTTGATTAAGCCCGTAATCACATCGACGGAAGGGCGTTGAGTCGCGATTACCAGGTGGATGCCGGTCGCGCGCGCCAGTTGAGCCAGGCGGCAGATCATTGACTCGACCTCTTCCGGGGCCGCCATCATCAGATCCGCCAGTTCATCAATGACAATGACTATCGCGGGCAGGTTGTTAAGCGAAGTATCACCGCTCCCTATCTTCTCAAAGCGCAATTTGCGGTAGCTATCCAGGTTGCGCACATTCAACTGCGAAAAGAGGCGGTAGCGCCGCTCCATCTCGTTAATAGCGTTGCGCAGCAGCGGAACCACCCTATCCACCTCGGTGACAACCGGCGAGAGCAGATGGGGGATACCATTATACATGTTCAATTCCACCATCTTGGGGTCCACCATCAACATACGTACATCATCAGGGGTGGCCTGAGTGAGAATGCTAGCGATAATGGTATTGATGCATACACTTTTACCCGCCCCTGTGGCGCCCGCAATCAGCAGGTGCGGCATCCTTGACAGATCGCCTACACGGACCTGGCCGGCGACATCTCTGCCCAAAACTATTGCCAGCTTTGATTTAGCCTTTGCGGCCAGGTATTCTTTGCTTTCCAGCACTTCGCGCAGGGTGACGAGGCGGCTGTTCTTGTTGGGAATCTCAACGCCAACGTAAGGGCGACCGGGGACGGGAGCTTCCATACGGATCGTCTTGGCCTCCAGCACCAGGGCAAGGTCGTTTTGCAGGGCCATAATGCGGCTGACGCGTGTGCGCACTTCATAGACAATATTGCCGGTGGCATCCCTCACCGGAACCATCTTGCCCGTTTTATCGTCCTGTTTCATCGCAGGCTTGCCGGTAGGGCGGATGCCGAAGCGAATCACGGTCGGCCCAATACTGATATCTTCCTGCCTGACCTCGGCATCAACGCGGAAGCTGCGCAGCGTCTCCTGAATTGTTCTTGCCAGGCCGGCGGTATCGTCGCCCAACAGGTGCAGCTTGACATCGTCTGGATTGTGGAGCAACGATAGATCAGGTAACTTCCAGGGCGAGATGATCATAGGGGCAGATTTTACTGAGCGCGATTTAGGTTGCTGCTTCAGCAGGCGGGGATTAGGCGCGAGCGGTTCCATAGAGCCACGAGAGCTACGCGCATTGGGAAAATCTCTTACCGTCTCTTCAAAGGGGAGCACACGTTGTTGCGCTCCTCGCACGGAGTCCGCATGCTCGTCCTCATCAAGCGGTTGCGGTGTGCGCGAACCGTGCAGCACCAACCCCACCTCTTGCTTATGCACATTAATATCGTTCAGTGGGTCCTCTTCATCGAAATCTGGCTCGAACTCGATAGTTTCCTCGTCATCATCTTCATATTCTTCGTCGATCAACCGCCGTCCCGCCCGTGCGGATTGGGCCGCTTTACGAGCGGACACGGGAGGATCAGATGCGACGACGCCATAGCGGCTATATTGGGGACGCTGCCCAAGAAAAGGGGAGAGGTCATTTTCCCTATCGGCAGGCGGTCGAGGCGGGTCCGAGACCAGGTGCATGATAAAGCGACCGACGCCCAGGATCTGTCCAAATGTGATACGGAACGCGATAACGATAGATATCAATATCAGGCCGAGAATCGTTACATGGCCGATGGCGGCAGGCCATCCCAACAAAAAGCCTGCCAGGAATTCTCCCAGCACTCCAGCCGCCATCGGTCCTAAGATCAGACGGCTCTCGATTAGTAATAGCAGCCAGACGCAGGTCAGACCAATCACCATTGACCAGCGAATAAAGTGTTGATTGCGTATACCTTCGATCAAATGAGCCAGGGCATAGGCAACGAGTCCGAGGGAGAGGAGATAAGCCGACCAGCCAAAAAAGGTCAGAAAAAACTTATAGAACCCGCTCAAAATGGGAGCTGTGCGGAAGACTGTCAGGGAGGCCAGCAGCAGAAGGGTCAAAAAGAGTAGCAGGCTGCCCAGAACGACCTGCTGATGACGCGCTTCCAGGCTGCTCCATTTGTCGTATGCCCATTTGATAAATTGCGTATCCTTTGGTTCGGCAGAAGGAGGCCCTGGGCGGCTGGATGGCGGGTTTTTCCTGGCGCTTGCAGCCGACTTACCGCGTTGGGAAGATTGTTTGGCTCCGGCGGCACTGCGTGAGCCTTGCCGGGAAGCGGGCACGTTGGAGCGTTGCTCAACGTGCATACTCTGAGCACTTTGCGAACCGACGCTGCCTGCGGCTCTGCTCACGCGTGAGGAGCCGCGCTCTATGCTCGGCACAATGCGCTCGCCACGTTTGCTCCCTTTGCTTTGACCACTGCCCGCCATTACAGGTTTCCCTCCCTCATCGAAAGAGTTTAATTGCAACAGTATGTTTATGATAGCGCAGATGTTCCAGAGAAGCAATAGGGCAAATGTCTACGTAGGAGCTAGCGGGAGCAAAAAGCGTCTGTTAGTCCGTTATGGATATTGCTAGCGTGCTCAAAAAAAGAAGTGATGAGAATCTCATCACTTCCCTATCCTATTTTGCTAGCTTAGACTTCCATCACCACCGGCAGGATCATCGGGCGGCGGCGGGTCTTTTCATAAAGAAACTCGCTCAGTGTATGCTTAATTTTGTCTTTGACGAACGACCAGTCGGAGCCGTGGCGCCCATCCAGACCGATAAACGACTCCAGAACGCGCTCGCGGGCACTCTCAAGTAGTTCTTCGGCGTCACGCATATAGACGAACCCGCGCGAAACGATGTCGGGACCCGCTAGCGGCTGTCCGGTCTCTTTATCGATGGTCAGGACTGCCATCAAGATGCCATCTTGCGACAACACTTTGCGGTCGCGCAGCACGATCTGCCCAACGTCGCCAACGCCCAGGCCATCCACAAAGACATTGCCACTGGTTGTATGGTCGGTCAGTGCGATCCTGTCGGGAGAGACCTCAATCATATCGCCATCTTCCGCCACCACAATATGTTCGCCGGGAATACCAAGCGAATGTGCGAGCTTGGCATGAAGTACCAGTTGACGATATTCGCCGTGAATGGGTACGAAGAAGCGGGGACGCAGCAGTGAGATCATTAGCTTCAGCTCTTCCTGCGCGCCGTGGCCCGAAACGTGTACATTCGAGATGCCCTGATAGAACACCTCCGCGCCCTGGCGAAACAGGCTGTTGATCGTCCGATGCACCATTTTCTCATTGCCGGGTACGGGCGTGGCTGAGAGAATGACCGTATCTCCCGGTTGGATGCGCACCAGACGATGATCTTCGTTGGCAATGCGTGTCAACGCCGAGGTAGGCTCACCCTGGCTGCCAGTACAGATGATTACTACCTGCTCTGGTTCAAACTTGTTGATATCCTCGGCTCGGATCAGCATCCCTTTGGGAATATTCAGGTAGCCAAGCTCAATCGCCATTTGCACATTGTTGACCATGCTGCGACCAACAAGCGCGACAAAGCGTTCGTAGCGCGTCGCCGTATCCACCACCTGCTGTACGCGTGAGATCAGCGATGCAAAGGTCGCGATGAGAATGCGCCCGGGGGCGTTGGCAAAGATTTTGTCGAGCGAATCGTTAATCACGCGCTCAGATGGCGTATAGCCCGGAGACTCTACGCGCGTGCTATCGCCCATCATCAGCAGCACGCCCTCGTTGCCAATGCGGCCCAGCGTGCCGATGTCGGCGGCTTTGCCATCAACAGGCGTGTAGTCAAACTTGTAATCGCCCGTATGGACCACAGTGCCGATAGGAGTGCGAATGACAATCCCAACCGCGTCAGGAATGCTATGATTAACGCGAAAGAACTCCACCAGCGACTCGCCTAGCTCTAATTGGTCACCAGGAGTTACAATGGTGATCGTCGCCTTCTCAAGCAAGCGGTGCTCTTTGAGCTTCACGCTGATTAAACCATGCGTCAGACGAGTGGCGTAGACAGGCGGAAAATCAAGCGCAGGTAAAATGTAGGGGAGGCCACCAACATGATCTTCATGACCGTGAGTAATGAGGATACCGCGTATACGGTGCTTCTTATCAGCGAGATAGCTCGTATCGGGGATAACCAGGTCAACGCCAAACATTTCCTCATCGGGGAACATCACCCCGGCATCAATAATGATGATATCGTTGCCGTACTCAACCACCATCATATTCTTTCCGACTTCCCCCAGACCTCCCAGCGGGACAAGCCGAATTTTTTCTGTTGTCAAAGTATAAAGAACCTCCTGACCACACCATATGTGTAGCACCTATCAAGAAAAACGCCTCTATTGGTATATCTATCTTCACTCCTGTCTCTCCCTCAGGAGTAAATGCCAAATAAATAAGATGATGCCATTAGAATTCTACCATAGGAACTTACTAAATACAAGCACCCACCCATCCTCAGGGCACCCCCGCCACCCCATTGTATCATGCCAACCTGCCTTACTTTAATTTTTGTCTCTCCACTTCTTCTCCTAATTAGAA
The DNA here is from genome assembly GCA_035650355.1 of Ktedonobacteraceae bacterium. GTDB lineage: Bacteria > Chloroflexota > Ktedonobacteria > Ktedonobacterales > Ktedonobacteraceae > DASRHT01. Next base: position 24,865 of record DASRHT010000118.1, on the reverse strand, counting down.
CAAAGAGCCAGACAATTTTATGCCTGATATCCCCGTTACTAGTAACCTGTTTTCGCAATACTATCATCAGTTACCCATATTATATGGTAATATAATAATGTTTCCTTGATGAGCTTCATGGCTGAAGCTCATCTTCTATTGTTTAGAAGCAGCTTAAAAGGAGTGGCTATGGCAGAAAATGACTCCATCACCTATGATCCTCTTTATCCCCACGCGTGGTACCAGCACATGCAAAGAACAACTCCAGTCTTTTATAACCAGCAATATCGTTCATGGCACGTCTTTCGCTATAGAGACGTACAACGTCTATTGCTAGACCCTACCTCTTTTTCCTCCAGGATAGATATAGGGCGTGGGATGGAGAAGAGCCTGGTGTTTATCGATCCTCCTCGTCACCGCTCGTTACGCAATCTCATCACGTAACGCTTTACCTCACGAACGGTCGCACAACTTGAACCGCGCATCACCGCTATTGTGCATGAACTCCTGGATGAAGTTACTGCTCAAGGAAAGATGGATGTCGTTGATGATCTGGCCCATCCATTGCCCACCATTGTCATCGCGGAACTGCTTGGCATAAAAGATCTCCCAACCGACATCTTGGCTTTGGTTACGGCATTCATTTTTGCATTGGCGCACCACTTGCTCGCCTGGAGGCAAAAATTGCGCTTACCGCTATGTTCGAGCGACTTTCGGATATCCAGCGGATGCGGGACATACCACTTGAGCCGATTATTGGCTCAGGTACCTTTGGGATAAAACATTTCCCCATTACATTTAAAGCACAACAGTAATAGTGCTGCATTGGTATGTAGTCGGAAGCCGAAGGCAAACGCTCAATGCACGGGTGTCTGCCTTCGACTTTAGATTAAAACACATGTGTCAGCCTCAATATGACGAACACGGCAATGAGCAGAACGATTAAAGCGATGGCCGCAATCATAAAATAGGTGATGCGGCGATCAAGCCTGACCTTGCCACCCGGCATGGCTTTGCGCAGTTCCGCACGTTTCTCTTCAAGGCGCTGCTTGCGGCGTGTGATTCTTTTTTGGCGCTGTTGTTGCAGCGTCTCCATCTTCTGCTGCCCAGCATACGGACCCGCCCCCATTTGCTGCATACGACGGCGCATAGTGCGGTTGTAGCTCTCGATTTGCTGCTGATTGGGATCGCTGCTGGTCGGAGGCGGTTTGGGCAGCGTCGATTTCGCTCCCGGCACCGCTGTGCCGCCAGCACGCGACTTCTCCTCTTTGCGTTTCCTGTCAGCGTTTTTTTTCGCTTCAGCAGAGGCCGACTGGCTCGGCGGCACCGGCTTTTCAGCGCCAGCCTCTGGCGGCCTTTCCCCCTGCTGCTGTCTCGATGAGCGTTCTTTCGCCATGATAAAACCCTTTCCTTAATAATGCATCTCTACTTGACGTCTCGACACTGAATAGGAGGTAGCTACAGATGCTGCTGCTGAATATACTCCCGGGCCAGGCGCGCCGCTTCCTCTTTATCATCTGGCCGCAACATACCATCAATAACCAGGCCAAGCAGGTATTCTTTGATGGGGCGCAGCCACGGCCCAGGGCCACACTCAAACATCTCCATCAACTCTTTCCCATCAAGCGGGCTTTTTAGCGGAACACGCTCGGCCTCTTCCTTCAAACGCTGGCAACGCTCGGCCAGTTCTATGACCCGCGCATTGGCGCGCGCGACTTTATCCACGCGATAACTCGTGATATCGGCGCGCGAAAGATCGAGCAGATCAGGCAACGTATTGCCGCTCTCAAGCATTAAGCGTCGTACAGCGCCATCGGTCCATTCCGCAGTGTAGGCGTTGGCTCGCATATGCAGCCGCACAAGGAGAGAGATGCTCTCGATAAAATCGCGGTCGAAATGGAGCCGTTTGAGGATATCGCGGGCCATATGCGCCCCGATATCTTCGTGCTGAAAGAAATGCACTTTGTTATCCTCAACGGTTTTAGTGCGCGGTTTGGCGATATCATGCAGCAATGCGCTCCAGCGTGTCGCTAAACGCGGAGACGAGCGTTCAACAACCCGCAGAACGTGCGTATACACATCTTTGGTCGAGACCGACCTGGGCTGCGGCTGCTGCGAAACGCCGCGCAATTCCAGCACTTCAGGAACGATCCAGCGCATCAGATCAAGCTCCACCAGCAGATCGATGCCCCTGGCGGGATGCGGTGAGAGCAGCAGCTTGTTCATCTCATCGCGAATACGCTCGCGGCTGATTTTTTGCAGCTTCGAGGATTGACGCTCGATAGAGCGGCGCGTCTCTTCTTCAATGCTAAAGCCTAACTGGGCCGCGAAGCGCACAGCCCGTAACAGACGAAGAGGATCTTCGTCGAAGCGTTTATCAGGTTCGTTGCCAACGGCGCGCAGGATGTGCGTCTCCAGGTCCTGCTTCCCTCCAAAGGGATCAATGATATGTCCATTAAGAGGGTCACGGGCCATCGCGTTAATCGTGAAATCGCGGCGCAGTAAATCCTCTTCCAGCCTATCCCCGAAGCACACCTCTGGCTTGCGCGACTCTGGATTGTAGCGTTCGGTGCGAAAGGTCGTGATTTCAACGATATTCTCTTCGTAATGAAGACGCACCGTGCCGAAACGCTCGCCGACCAGCACTACCGCGGTCGGCTGCGTGGAAGCGACCAGGCGTTTGATCTCATCGGGTCGCGCGTCGGTTGTCAGGTCCGCATCACCGGACTGCGCACGCTGGAGCAGCACATCGCGGACTGTCCCCCCGACCATATAGAGTTGTTTCTGCTGAGCGCGAAAAAGTTGCGCCAGAGTAATAATAATGTCTAACATGCTAAATTAATGCATTCTGCTTCGTTGTGAGTCTGCTAAATAACGGGAAGTTACTCATTGCCGATGGCCAGCGAGGCCACCTGAAGAGCAAGCCGAGTCAGACCAGATGGTATTCCGTTCCCATCTTTATAATGGGACTATTGTATCATGTTCGAATAGCTCCTTAAAGAGGGGGAACGGGATGAATTTTTTAAATACGATGAACATATGTACTAATATCCCTTGACTGGAACATTTATTCTGGTATACTTGAAGAAAATATGTTCTAAACATATCTAGATTGGAGGAACCGTCATGGGAACAACCGAGATCAGGAGACAGGCACGACCAATCCGGCACGACGTTGAGGACGATGATTCACTTTATATCACGCGAATGCCCAGTAGCACAAGGAGATACAGAACCGCCCCGCCGCCCGCGGCAGCAGATACGCTCGAAGGGCCGATTACGGAGGAGAGAATGTTTATCCAGCATCGTCGCTCCAGCCTCAAGCGGCAACCCACGAGCGGCATGGCTTCCAATGCGGTCAAGCCTCCTAAAACCGATGCATTGCCGGGACGGCGGCGCTTTTCTCTGCTGGCTATTGGTATAGGCATGGTGGTTATGGTTTTGATTGTTATATGTTTGAGTGCCTGGAACTCGTGGTGGCATACCTATCAAGACGATCAGCAATTTGGCCGTCCGCGTACGTTCCAGATGGATGCGGTGGTAGGGCATGAAGATAGTCCGAGCAATCCCACCCATTTTATCTTTATTAATTTGCATCGCCATGTAGAGATTATTGAGATACCAGGGGGCAATGTCGCTCATACACATATCTATTCCGGTCCGATTCTCTTTGGCGATGGGCAAGATCTTACCCCGGTCACCGGTGAAATCCGCGATATCAACGGCAGACGCGACTTAGTTGTACATATCCAGGATCAGCAAATTGTGTTTATTAACGATGGCACGACTTTTCGTCCACAATGACGAACATAAAAAAAATGGACCCGTTCCCGTTGCGCGCCAATATCGTGCAGGAATTATCCCTCTAAGCAAGAATGCGGTACAATACTAGCAAAAAGGGGGATGATTCTTGAACGATATGAGCACTTCACAGCCAACCCAACCTGCTGACCCGCGCCCGCTGCTCTACTTCTGGGCCATCGGCGACCTGCATTATCGCGCGCTCCCCGCCTGGCACGCGATCCATACGCAACGTCTCGCCCGCATGTTTGAGGATCTCCATGAGCTATGGCAGGCAGAGGGGCAACCGGCGTTTTGCGTATCGCCAGGGGATCTGGTAGAGAGCTGCGCACTGGAGAATTACCAACTGGCAAAAGCGAGCCTGGAGGCGCAATTAGGCGCGATTCCCTTCTACCCTGGCATTGGCAATCACGAATTCTATGGGCTGGCTGGAGAAGATCCGGCGACAATGGCCGAGACATACCGCCATGTCTGGGGAAAGCAGCTCTGCTATACCTGGAGCAGCGGCGGCATTACCTGCATTATGCTTGATTATCCTGACCCCACTACGCTGGAAGATGTGGCAAAGGTCTATATTTCGCAAGAATCCCTGGCGTTTCTGGATCAAAAACTCACGGAGTATGCGGCTAACCCCACAATCGTGCTTATGCACTGCCCGCTCTATAATACGGTGCTGGACCGCGACCCAGAGCAGTATCTGGACTATAACTCGCTACAACACTTCTTCGCGCCCGAAAACTCGCAGGAGATCCGCAATATTTTAGCCAGCCATAGCAACGCTTTCCTTTTCCTGAGTGGCCATACCCATTCGGGCTGGGAAGCGCCCAACCTGGTTTGCACAGAGCAGCTTGGGGGACACCCGGTCACGTTTGCGAATTTGATGTCTCCCTGGTATACGGGGACACGCACCGGGCCGCGCCTGGAAGCAGAGGGAGCGAGGGCAAGCTATATCCCCGACGATCCCGACGTCCTTCCCACATTCGCGATCCGCGTTTTCGACCACCAGGCAAGCATTCGTGTACGCGACCACAATAGCAAGCAGTGGTTGAAAGAATGGCTGGCGCCACTCCGTTAACGAAGCAAGACCGATGAAACTGAAAAGAGTCCAGGGGAATCTCTCCCCTGGACTCCTTTCCCTATCCCCACACAGGTTACCCACTCGTTCTCCCGTCAACTTCCACCGCGTATCAACGAGACCTCCCTATCCCTACCACACCACACTAAGAGGAGTAGCCAGTTTCCTCGATATGTAACAAAGAGTTCTTCATTATCCCTTGCCACCTTCCCTTCACCGCCTCCTTACATCTCCTCACAACCCAACCTGCAATAGAACTCTCCCTTTACCTCCGCTCAACCACCACCTCATTCGCAAAGGAGTTGTTACCTTTTTCGCTACAGAGGAAATATAGCATAAAGTGATGACGGTGGTATGAATTACTACCCCTGTTACATGAAAATATGTTCATATTTAAAGAGACGATACTCCAAAATGAGATTACAATATTTTCATTTTTTGCCAATCCTGGACGAATCTCTCGACAGCCTGCTCGCTCTGAGGGTCCGAGGCCATTTCTAGCAGGAGCGGCGGCGCGATAGTGAGATCATGGACTCCTGCCAGCAGCGCATTGGCAACGTCCTGTGGAGACTTGACGCTTGCCGCCAGCAGACGCGTAGGGAGTTGGTGATTATGGAGCAGTTCCGCCATTTGAGAGATGCGCAGGCTGGCATCAACGCCCGCTCGTTCCATGCGGTTGTAATAGGGAATAATAAAATCCGCCTGGCTCATAGCCGCCGCATACGCCTGGGGGACGGTAGTAACGGCGGTGAACGCGACCCGCTTTCCCGCGATTTTTAGCTGGCGTGCGACTCTCAGACCAATGTGGGTCATGGGTATTTTAGGAATGACGCGTTCCGGCGCCTCCTGGACATAATCTAAAGCCTCTCGCAGCATCTCTTGCTCGTCTGCCGCTCCCGGCTGGATAAAAATGGTGCCACCCACGCGGCTCAGCAGTTCGTTGAGCAGGCTCAATGGGGTCAGGCGTTGGCCGCGCTCAACCGCCGCGAGCATAATAGTTGGATTGGTAGTGACGCCGGAGACCGGTACCGTTCGAGCGGCTTCTATGATATCATCCAGGTAAGCACTATCAATATAGAGGGCCATAGCTCATGCTCCAATCTCATCTTTTGCGCGATACTGTACAACTTTCGGCTGGCGATCAGGTATTGATGCTGAATTCAGCCGCCGATCCTTTTGTTTCCCTGGCTGCCCAGCAGGTCGGCACGGGGACGGTGCTGCTGGCCGAAGATAATATCGCTATCCTCCAGCAACAGTTCCTTACCCCTACTCCAAACATACAATTTGTACCTTTTCATACCTATATTTTACATCAACCAGCAGGCACAATTGCTACCGCAATCATGAATCTGCTTTACCAGCCCGCCAATGCCTGGATGCTCTACGGCCTGCATGTGGCCGCGCACGCGCTCCGGCCCAACGGCTATCTATACGTTGTAGGAGCAAAAGACCGTGGGATTTTGACGGTGGGAAAGCGTATGCAGGACTTCTTTGGCAATGTTGAAACGCTAACGATTAGCAAAGGCCATCGCGTGCTCCGCTCTCGCAAACATGCCCAGGAAGCGAGGGCAATCGCGCTTCCTTCGCCACCGGATCTGACGGTGTTTGCTCACAATCAGCTCGATGAGGGGACGCGCCTGCTCCTTGAGGCCCTGGAGATCCACTCCACCGATGAAGCTCTGGATATCGGCTGCGGCGCTGGTTTCATTGGGTTGCATATCGCGCGTCAGGTCAGTAAAGGCACCGTTACTATGCTCGATGCCAGTCTGGCGGCCATTGCGGCAGCACAGCAGGCGATTGAGCAAAGTGGGCTGGCAAATATAGAGGCGTTGCCGAGCGATGGTGTGCGTGCAGTGCAAGAGCGACGCTTTGATCTGGCGGTCACTAATCCTCCATTTCACCAGGGAGGCATCCAGACCGGCGAGATTGCCGGACAATTTATCCGTGGAGCAGCTCAAGTCCTGCGACCACGCGGACGCTTCTACCTGGTCGCAAACCGCTTCCTCAAATACGAGCCGGTATTACAGGCTTGCTTTCAGCAGGTTGAGGAAGTGGGAGGCAACTCGCGCTACAAGGTTTTACTTGGCAGATCTCGTAAGGTTGGTATTTGCGATACAATATGATTGACAAGCATAGTGTATACCTTTATTATACCCTTATTCTTGTATAAGAACAGGCAGACTTGAAGGAGCAGAACATTGCCTATCGCCTCGCGCAGCATATCCTCATCCGAGTCCCTTCTTACTTTTGCACTCTCATGGATACTGCTACGAGAGCATTGCAGCAAATTGCTCTATTCAGCGTTCATCTATTTCATGATATATATAATGGATTTCAATAGATATTGAGCGGAGAGAGAGGTTACACATGATAAAGCCGCGTAGCGCCTTTATTGATGCCGATGCCATACGCTTGCACTATCTTGAATGGGAGCCAGAACATATCCAGGTCGCTACTCCTGACTGGCCCGCAGATCAAGATAGTGATAATATGCCGATTGTGATGCTTCATGGCCTGAGCGCAACTGCCGATACATGGCGGCTGGTGGCTGAACATCTCTGCCAGCAGCATCATGTAATCGCCTTTGATCAACGAGGTCATGGACAGAGCGATAAGCCAGATAGCGGCTACGACCTTGTGACATTTGCGGAAGACGCGATTCGTGGCATGGCGGCTCTGGGATTGGGACAGGTCGCGCTGGTCGGGCACGGCTGGGGCGCAAGGGTTGCGCTGGTGCTGGCAGCACGCCATCCTGCCCTGATCAGTCATCTGATCCTGGTTGATTGCCCGCATGTAGAACCCAGGCATTGGCCCGGTATGACGAGGGAGCGTTTCACCCGCGCCCGGTCTCCCAAAGAGCTATATGCGTCGCGCGAGACCTTTCTCCAGCCACTCCGTCAGGAAATGAATACCTTCTGGCGCCCCGAAGTGGAGGAGATTTTCCTCACATATATACAGGAACTGCCAGATGGGCGTGTTGAAGAGTTGCTGCAACCGGAACACCAGCGGGAGATCCGCGAGTCTTTATGGGATGATCGCGCCTTGCCGTATTATAGCAAAATAACCTGTCCGGTCTTGTTAATACCAGCGGCAGCGCAACCTCAGCCGGGCGATGAGCTGCCGGAGCGCCTGGAAAACGCGGACGAGTTCGCCGCCGCTAAAGGATACATGGCCGCGCAGGTCGCCCGCGCCATCCATTGTTGCACTGTGCTCTGGATGCCCGATACCGCCCACGACATCCAGCTCCAGCACCCACAGATGCTCGCCAATGTGATCATTGATTTTGTGCGAGCATAGCTTTTTCGACACTATAAAGGAGAAATGCATGAGCACGGCCATATATCTGAATGGCAACATTTACACAATGGACGCGGTCCAACCACGAGCGCAGGCAATAGCTATCGATACCGCCACCGGGCGCATCCTGGCTGTCGGTACAGACGACGAGGTGCGCCGCGCGGGTGGATTGCATAGCGAGCTGATAGACTTGCAAGGGCGCACGGTTCTGCCTGGCTTTATCGACGCCCATATACACGCCCTTGAAGCTGCCTATCGCTCCTATTACATCGATGCGAAACGCTGCACCAGCGAAGACGAAGTGGCGGAACTGGTACGTGAACGAGCAGCTCAGACGCCGCCTGGACGCTGGATTCTCGGCGGCCACTGGGATAAAAACGGCTGGCCTGGGGAGCATTTCCCCACAAAAGCTTCGCTTGATGCCGCCGCCCCACATCACCCCGTCGCACTCTGGAGCAACGACGGACACGTCCTCTGGGTCAATTCGCAGGCGCTGCAACGCGCTGGCATCACAGCAGAGACGCCCGAACCTAAGACCGGCGAGATTTTACGCACTGGCAGAGGGGAACCAATAGGTATTTTGAAAGAAGAGGATGCCACCAACCTTGTCGGGCGCGTGATCGAGAAACGCGACCCTGAAATGAACCGTCTGATGATCCGACGCATCCACAGCGAATTGCAGCGCAGTGGCATCACCACCGTTCACGATATCGAGGGCGAGGTATCGCTCCGTCTATTCCAGGAGATGCGCGACGAGGGTTCGCTGGGCGTACGCATCAATATGATCCTACCACGCCGTATGCTGCCCCAGTTGCGTACAATGGGTATCAACAACGAAGAGAACGATCTACTGCGCGTTGGCGGCATCAAAATATTTGCCGATGGCACCTTAGGTTCACAGACGGCGGCCATGCTTGAAAGCTTTGAGGGTAGCCCGAATAATTTTGGTATCCTCACCATTCCTGAAAATGAGATGATAGATACCGTCAGCGACGCAACCGAAATGGGCTTGACGATTGCGATTCACGCTATTGGTGATCGGGCGGCCCGCGTCGCCCTCAATTCGATTGAGCGCGCTCAGCAGATGCTAGCAGAGCAGGGCACGCCTGTCGATCCAGCTTCGAGCCTGCGCTACCGGCTGGAGCATGTCCAGCTCATCGCGCCCGAAGATCTGGAACGGATGCGTCGCCTGGGAGTCATCGCCTCAGTCCAGCCCTTCCATGCTGTAGCGGACCGTGATATCGCAGAACGGTACTGGGGCAAACGTCATCGTCGCGCTTACGCCTATCGCACAATGCGCGACCTGGGCATCCCTCTGGCGCTCGGCTCCGATGCTCCGGTAGAAATCTTTGATCCCATTCGCATCCTTTATGCCGCCACATTGCGCCGTGATCCCGCCCTGCACCGTCCATCCTGGCTTCCCGACCAGGCGCTCACCATCCAGGATGCTCTCTGGGGCTACACAATGGGAGCTGCCTACGCCGGGGCTGAGGAGCAGCGCAAAGGCTCTCTTACCCCCGGCAAACTGGGCGATGCCGTAGTGTTGCGCGAAAACATCTTGCACGTCCCGCAGGAGAAAATAGCCGAGAACGGCGTCCAGGCCACCATCCTGGGCGGCAACATTGTATACGGCGAGTTGTAGGGCGCGACACTACGGCGTTCGCAGCAATTTGGGGAATTTGGGAGAGGTAGGGGCAATGCCTTGCGCTTGCCCTGGTCGGACACGATCAATCAGGTCCCCACAGACAGGCGATAAATCGCGCAGGACGCACTGTAGCTCCCCGATTCATCGTGGGAGGTCGCTACGACATTTTCGAAATTTGGGCAGATATACTCCTGTAGAGGTAATGCCAGGCTTCCTAATAAACATTACCTCTACAGGTATAATTTACTCAGATGATTCGTTTGAGTGAGCTGATACGAATCCTGTGGGCATAACAGATCAATAGAAGTTTTATAGGACAAAGCTGTCGGCAAGAGGGCTACGCGCATTGTTATCGCGTTTCTCGCCATTGAGATTGACCGTCGCTTGGCCGGGGGCCGAGCGCCCATTGGGCTGATAGCCTCCCTGTGACCCGGAAGGGACGGGGGGAGGAGTATTTTGCAAGCTCTGCAAAGTTTGCAGGGTTGACTGCGAACTCATCGAAACGGCAGAGCTCGGATCGGTCGCAAGCTGAATCGTCTTGCCCTCAATCACCACAGCAATACCGATACCCCGTCGCAGATCAGCAAGCTGACGGCGTAACTCACGGTTCTCGGCTTCAAGTGCATCCATCAATTTTTTCTGTTCGAGCAGCATCTGCGCGATGCCTTCAAAACCAGCGCTAGCAGCACGATCCATAGTGGATTCCTCCTGCGTACTTTGTGTACCCAATAACTCTAGAACAAAATCTCCCATCACAGCGCCACGTTTCCCTATGAGGTTGCACCCAATAATGGCACAACGCGATCCCAAATTGCCCCCGCAACGCCAGTTTTGGGCATCACAGGCAAGTCTTCCACTGCCCCATCGGCATGGAAGATAATTACTTTGTTTGTCTCCGCCCCAAAGCCACTGTCCGAGCGCGTTACATCATTTGCCACAAGCAGGTCGAGGCGCTTTTTGATCAGCTTCTCGCGCGCATGCTCCATGATGTTCTGGGTTTCGGCGGCAAAGCCAACGCGTACCAGACGTTGCCGCGCCTGCTGACGTTCCCCCAATTGCCCTTTCAGCGTTTCCACAAGCTCTCCAAGAATATCCGCCGTGCGGGTCAGGTCAATGGATAGCTCGCTCCCCCTTGCCTCATCGCTTTTTTTCTTGATTTTGTGTGCAGCCGGTTTTGCCGGACGAAAGTCGGCCACGGCTGCGCTCATAATAAGAACGTCAGCTTGAGCAATAAAGCCATAAACGGCATCGCGCATCTCCTGAGCCGTGCTAACCCTGCACATCTCCACTCCATAAGGAGCTGGCAAGGACACAGGCCCAGCTATCAGGATAACGTGTGCGCCGCGATCCCTGGCTTCAGTTGCCAGAGCGTAGCCCATTTTTCCTGATGAGCGATTGCCGATATATCGTACCGGATCAATCGGTTCTTGCGTGCCACCAGCGGTTACCACGACCGTTCGACCGGCAAGATCGCCGTGTCGTCCCAGAACCATATTGATGGCGCCCATCAAAACCGCCGTCTCCGGTAATCGACCGGGACCCACTGCCCCCGAGGCCAGCCGTCCCACGTCCGGCTCTATAATGATCGCTCCACGCTCACGTAACAGGGCCAGGTTAGCCTGTGTCGCTGGATGGGTATACATCTCCCCGTACATCGCTGGAGCTATCAGCAAGGGTGCTCTGGTCGCCAACGCTACGGCGGTAAGCATGTTATCCGCTATACCGTGGGCAAGCCTGGCGATAGTGTTCGCGGTTGCCGGCACGACGGCCAGCACTTCCGCAGCTTCTGCCAGTTCAATGTGTAGCTCAGCGGCTCTTCCTGAAGGCTCCCAGAGATCACTGTAGACCGGTCGATGGCTCATAGTGGAGAATGTGAGCGGGCGGACGAAATCCTCCGCGTGCTCGGTCATGATCACATCTACGAGCGCCCCCGCCTGTTGCAACTGGCTTACAAGCTCAACAGCTTTATAAGCCGCGATCCCTCCGCAAACACCGACAGTAACGCGCCTTTTTACTAACATTGCTGGCTTACTCGTTCCCTTTATATGGACTGTCCTAAATGAGAACAATGCTACAATAGCATAAGATAATACTTCTCGACAAGGTTCATGCCAAGAAGTACCATTGCTTATTGCCAATTTTATATGCTTCTACCGGAAAAACAGGCATCCATAGGGGCAATCCCTTGCGGTTGCCCTGGGCGGGGGCAAGCCCTACCCCTACGCTCGCACATCCTTTCTCTTTAAGAACCAGGCAATGAGTATGCCGAGAACGACGATGGTCAGCACCAGCAAGAACCAGCAGAGGAAGAGATGGGAAACGGCCTCACTCTGCTTGTAAGTCGAGAAGAGGTTGCCCCAGTATGAGAAGCTGTCGGCCCCCAGCTTGTCTCCATGCAGCCCCATCGTCGAACCCATCGCCGCCATTGCCCAGCGCGCAGGGAAGAATGCGCCCGCGACTTGCAAGAGTTGCGGTTGGTCGAGCGAGAAGATGACGCCCGAGAAGATGACCTGCGGGATCAGCGCCAGTGGGACAAGGCTCATGGCGCGGTCGTTGTTGGGCACGATGGCCGAGATGGTCAGGCCGATCATCAGACCGGCAAGCGAAGTCAGAGCCATCGAAATATAAATTTCCAGAAAAGCGCCTCTGGTATCACCATTTGGGAACAGAATACTGTGCGTGAAAGGAGCTTTGAGATTGACCAGAGCCACCAGCACCAGGCTCTGAAGCAGGCAGAGGATTCCCAGGACGACGATTTTCGAGAACATATAGGGAGCGATGCCCAGATTCACCGTGCGTTCGCGCCGGTACACGGGCGCCTCCTTGACGATCTCGCGCGCCCCGTTGATACAGCCAAACATGACCGCTGCAAAGGCCATGATGAAGAGAATCTTCTGTGCATCCCCGCCTGAACCGAATTCGATGGACTGCTGTAAAAGCTGCTCGGGCGTTTTACCTTGCTGGGCCGCAAATTGTTGCCCTTGAGGCGTGGCGAGTAGATCAACCACGCGCTGGCAATCAACCGAAACAATCGGGCCGGAGGTGTCTAGCGGATTCTGCCGCGTGGGGCAGGTGGCGATACTGGTCGGAGTAAAGGTGGTGGTGCTCGTCAGGAAGAACAAAACGAGACCAATGAGCGGCGCTTGCAGCAGCAGAATGGCAAGGTTGCCAATATCGTTTTTGAGCAGTTCCAGGTAACGCTCGGAAAGAATGCGGAACTGCTTCCAGGGGTTGCCACGCTTCGGCGGCTTGACTGCCGTCGTCTGCGTCTGGAAGTGTGCGCGCCCCGCAGGCCCCTGCTGTAACGGCCCCGCCACATAGCGGGCGAAGTCGGGCGATTGCTTGAATTTTTCCTCTGCCTGAGCCGGAATGTTTGGGTTCTCCTCAGTTGGCTCCAGGGCACTGTAAATCTCGGCGAAGTCGGTCTTGCCGAAATAGTTTTTGGCCTCGTTGGGTGGCCCGTAATAGGCCAGATGACCGCCCTGACAGAGGAAACAGACGTAATCGCAGGCGTTGATGTTGTTCGTTGCGTGCGTGACCAGGACGATGGTATGCCCTTTGTCCGCGAGCTTACGCAGCAACAACATCATTTTGCGGTCCAGGCCGGGATCAAGGCCCGAGGTGGGTTCATCCAGGAAGAAGACGCTAGGATTTGCCAGCAACTCCATCGCGATAGAGACGCGTTTGCGCTGACCGCCCGATAGTTTGCTAACCAGCAGGTGACGCCGGTGCTTCATCTCGACATCGTCAAGCACCTCGTTGATACGTTCCTTGATCTGCTTGCGCGTAAAGTCGTTGGGGAGGCGTAGCCGGGCGGCATAGTGAAGGGCACGCTCAACGGTCAGGTCGCGGTGAATAATGTCATCCTGCGGCACATAGCCAAGTTGCGTACTAAAGGCGGCGAGATGATGGTAATAGTCCTGCCCATTATACAGTACCGCGCCCTCCTGCGCTGGGCGCAGGCCGTTAAGGGCATCCAGCAGGGTCGATTTGCCAGCGCCCGAGCCGCCGACCACGGCGACGAATTTGCGTGGCGGAATGGCGATAGAAATATCATTGAGCAAGATGATCTTCCTGTTGCCAAACTTCTTGAGATGTAACGCATCAATGCGAATAATATTGCTCTCGTCGTGCTGGGTAAGCTCGGTTCCCGTGTATATCAGTCTAAACGGGCCGATGCGTATCTCATCCCCGGGCTTGAGCGGGTGATTGGTTACACGATGGGCGTTGACATACACATTATTGGTGCTGCCTTGATCAACGACGCGGTAGCCGCCAGGGATCTGCTCCAGGCGAGCGTGGTGCGCTGAAACCTGGGGATGATTGAGCACCACGGTATTATCGCTCATACGCCCCAGTGTGATAACAGGAGCGCCCAGCGGGATCGGGTGAATCTCCGGTATGACTTCCTGCGTTACTCCGCTGCCATCGTTATAGCTGAGGGTGACAAAGGTACCATTCTCGTCGCTGATGCGGAAAACATCGCCGCGCATCAACACATGGCGGAACGGCTCGCTGCCTGAGTAGGTATGCCCTTTATAGGTAATGCCGTTGAGCGTTTTGCCCCGTTTGGGATTGGGATGAATGAAGACAAGCTGATTGCCTTCACGTACAATCTGGGCATGGAAGCTAGAAACCGTTGGCCGGCTGATGACGATAGTGTTAGAGGGGTCGCGCCCGATGTCGATCACCGGCTGGTTCAGAGGATAGACGTTCTTTTCATGATGGGTATTCGTGCTGACTTCGAGCGTTGCCATGCCCGTCGCCATGCTCACGGTCCCCTGGTCGCCGTTCTGGCCGAAAAGCGGCGCTCGCTCCGTGCCGGGGATATGCTGCTGAGCTTCCATTGTTGGAATATATGGGGGCACCGGCGGCACTACGGGCGGCGGTGGCGCTTCGGCTTTCTGGGCATGATGACGTGGCTGCTTCGGATGCTTATCCGGCTCGACCGCCGGAGGGGTATTAACGACCGGAGGCAGAGGAGCCTGCCCAGCCGGTGGCGTGTTGATAGGCAAGGGAGGCGGCGGAGCCTGACCCATTGGGGGCACCTGGTTCACCTGTGGAGGCTGGCCCGCTGCGGGTGGCTGCTTGACATAGGGAGGTTGCTTGACCTGAGGAATCTGCCCAACCTGGGGGGATTGGCCCGCTGGAAGAGCTTGTCCGCTTGCCTGAAAGAGAAAGGTTGTTCCGCCTCCCAGAGCAATGCTATCCTGATCTTGCAGTGGCGATTGCTCTACTTCGCGCTGGTTCACGGTCAACGTATTGCGGGCAACAAGCTTCTTGACGCTCCAGGCGCCATTATTCCATATAATTTGAGCATGATGGCGTGAAACGGAAGGGTCAGAAATAACAATATCATTGCCTGGCTCGCGGCCAACATTAGTAACAGGCTTTGTAATTTGATAGGTGGTTCCTGCCATTGGACCAGCTACGAACTTAACCGTGCCCAGGACCGAGGGATCATTCACTGCATCCATAATAATCGCCGTATGGTGGGCCGCCGACACGACATAACGCAGCAGGGAGCATACGGCATCTCCTTTCTCTGTAACACTTCTCCATACATTACATTCGCTGCCACCGACTATCGCTCAGCAGGCATTTCCTAAAAAATACTCTGCCTTTCCCGGCAATTATACTGTAGTATGCGAAGGCTGGCAAGATGGATCATTTCGTCCTTTGCAGCGCGGCCTCCTACAGTTCGCGGTTGAACTGGACCCACACCAGGGTACGGGCTTCAAGAGGAGGAAAAAGGGAGCGACCGAGCGCCTCAGCCGACAACCATTCCTTGCAATTCCGAGCGACTGAGCCTTTAGGGACCAGATTTATTGCGTCCGACAGTGGCGTTGTCGCTCGGAATTGCAAGGAGGGTCCCTACGAATTTAAAGCTTGAAAGTTCTCGCGGCTATTGAGAGCGGGGAAGGGATTTGCGGGAACGGCCACGCCCAGGAAAGCGCATAATGGCTCCCAGCCTTCACGCACATCGTAAACAAGCAGTTTCTCAGGGGGAACGTCTCGCTTAACCTGCTCAATATGCTGGTTGAAGACCTGAATGGCATGGGCGCGATCCTCAAATTTGCCGTGGAAGACTGTTCCCCAGATAAAACCTATCAAAGTCCTCATCTGCTGCATATCTACATCGGTAGGTGGCAAGCCGCCGCCTCCTTGCGGAAGAATCTTCTCCATTGCGGCCCGTCTTGCCTCTTCGGAGGCCGTCCCCATTTTATAGATGGTATTGGCGACGCTCTCGTACCACTTCTCGGGGTCGCGCACGGAGAGCAACACCTTTGCTTCAGGATATGCCACCATGAGTTCTCTATAAAAGGAGCATGCAGGCCAGTCTACCGTGGCTTGATACCCCTGAAAAACCTCATCCCAGTTCACTGCTTCGCCCTGAACAGCCGCCGTCCAATAGGGCAGATTGGCGGGATTTTTCAACACCTCGACCATATGATAACACGGGCCAAAGCCCAGTTCTTCGAGCGCCGCTTTAAGAGAAAGAGTTCCGGTCCGCCCAAAACCCGCGCCAATAATCTTTAATCCGCCCGTTCCTTGCTGCTCTCCCATAACCTGATTGACTCCTTTCGCATACTGGCTCTTAATAAGTAAACTATCCTTCGTCCTATCTATCGATAACCTCTACCCAATTAATAGTACGGCATACAAATATATTAAGCAAGTTGCTACGATGGTGTTACAGTCTCACTGAAAGAAATATGTGTGAGTAGTATGACAATGGGCAGGTTTGTGCCTGCCCATTGTTATTAAAGAGTAGCTTTACAGGTTAATCTGGACTGTGGTTCCAATGGGAGCCAGGTAAAACTAAAACAGAGATAATTGCTGAGGTGGCTCTTCTTTTGTCTTTGCCTGTTCCGACAGCGGCGGCGCTTCGCTCGCGATACGTTCGGCCTCCGCGATAATCTGAGGAATTTTCTTAAAATCCTCGCGGATCACATCTTTCAGGCTCGCCTGGTGCAATCCTGCGGCAGGATGATACATGGCAATACAGATATAGCCATCTTTTCTACGGGCGCGCCCGTGAATTGTGCTAATCTTCTCATTGCCAAAAAACTTTGCCATTGAATAGCGTCCCAGCGTCACAATCACGCGTGGTTTGATGGCTGCGATTTGCCGGTCCAGGTAATTATTACAGGCATCAATCTCCTCTGGAAGAGGATCACGATTGTTAGGAGGGCGACACTTCACTACATTGGTGATAAATACGTCTGAACGTTTCAGATTAATGCTTGTCAGGAGTTCATCGAGAAATTGTCCGGCAGGGCCAACAAATGGACGTCCCTGTCTATCTTCGTGGAACCCCGGTCCCTCGCCAATAAATAATATTCTGGCATTGGGGTTCCCCTCGCCTGGAACCGCCTTTGTGCGCCCTTTACAGAGATTGCATTTCGAGCAGGTAGAAACCTCTACAGCGACCTCTTTCAGGATCTCCTCCGACGACATAGCACCCTTACCTCATTTCTTTATAAAATA
This sequence comes from Ktedonobacteraceae bacterium, assembly GCA_035650355.1. Lineage (GTDB taxonomy): Bacteria > Chloroflexota > Ktedonobacteria > Ktedonobacterales > Ktedonobacteraceae > DASRHT01. The sequence continues at coordinate 7,577 of DASRHT010000118.1, read as the reverse complement.
GCCGGGATGAAAAGGAGATGGAGCCCTGTAAGGTAAGGGTCATCCAATCTCCAGTATTTTACGAAAAACGGCTGGTTATGCAGACGGTCAACGCTCTTGGACGCGCTAAAGCGGGTCCCTACGGCGCTCAGGCCGTCTGTAAGGAATTAGCTACCATCGACGGTCAGAGCGTTGTCCAAAGCCGCCATCACGGCGAGGGCCGCCGGTGCCACGGCTTGGTCCCATAGGACGGCGCTGCCCAAAGCCGCCACCGCGATCATTATAGAGGCCACCGCGGTCGCGATCACCGCCATAGCCACCACGGTCGCGACCACCGCCATAGCCGCCGCGATCATTATAGCCACCGACGCCACGACCGGGCATTGACCCTTCGCGCTCACGACCACCACCATAGCCGCCGGAGGGGCCACGGCCACCGCGTCCACGCCCGCCGCGATCATTTTCCAGTTCGGCGGCAGAAGGCATTTCGCCGCTTAATGCCGCGCGCCGCGAGAGGTTAATGCGCCCTTGCGAATCGACTTCGGTCACCATCACCGTAATTTCATCGCCTATCGAGACCACATCCTCTGGTCGCATGACCTGGTAATCGGCCAGTTGTGAGGTGCGCACCAGACCTTCTTTGCCAGGCAGGATCTCAACGAAGCAGCCAAAATCAACCAGGCGGCGCACTGTGCCGGTATAAATGCGTCCGACCTCAACCTCTTCGGTGAGGGCACGCACAGCATCAAGAGCATGCTGCATCGCATCGCCCGAGGTGGCCGAGATATTGACGGAGCCATCATCCTCAATATCAATCTTCGCGCCGCTGTCCTCCTGGATCTTGCGGATGGTCTTCCCGCCTGGTCCGATGACTGCGCCGATTTTATCGGGATTGATCTTGATCGTCTGGATACGGGGAGCGAATGTGGAAAGGTCCTCGCGCGGTGCATCAATGGTGTCGAGCATCTTCTCCATGATGTACATGCGGCCTTCGCGTGCCTGCTCCAGAGCCTTTGCCATGATCTCGTAGGTGATGCCCTTCACCTTGATATCCATTTGCAGCGCGGTGACTCCATCAGCCGTTCCGGCCACTTTGAAGTCCATATCGCCCAGAGCATCCTCGATCCCCTGGATATCGCTCAATACGGCCCACTTGCCAGCTCGCTCGCCTTCGCCCGTGATCAGTCCCATTGCCACACCGGCAACCGGAGCATGAATCGGCACGCCGGCGTCCATCAGAGCCAGGGTTGTGCCACACACGGACCCCATCGAAGTTGAGCCGTTGGATGAGAGCACATCCGAGACAGCGCGAATGGTGTAAGGGAACTCCTGCTGCGACGGGATCACGGCGGCGACAGCGCGTTCTGCCAGCGCACCGTGCCCAATCTCGCGACGCCCGGGGCCGCGCAGAGGTTTGCTTTCACCGGTCGAGAAGGGGGGGAAGTTATAGTGATGCATAAAACGTTTGCTCTCACCAAGCCCCAGCCCATCAAGTATCTGCTCCTCACCGGGGGAGCCCAGGGTGACAACACTCAGCACCTGCGTCTGCCCGCGCGTAAAGAGCGCCGAGCCATGTGTGCGCGGCAGCAAACCAACTTCGCAGCTAATCGGGCGAATCGTTTTGAGATCGCGCCCATCGGGTCGCGTACCATTATCCAGAATCGAATTGCGGACGTACGCCTTCAGCTCTTTTTCGTAGAAGGTAATGATATCCTTCAAACGGTCAGGATATTGCGCTCCCAGCTCGGCTACCAGTTCATCCTGCACCTGGGATAGGGCGGCTGAGCGGGCGGTCTTATCCGGGTTGTTGACGGCAGCCTCAAAGCGGGGCAAGACAAATGCTGCCACCTTCGACTGCAATTCTTCGTCAACGACGGGCGGGGTAAAGGGTCGCTTGGCACGGTTGATCGCCTGCATCAGCTTCTCTTGCATCTTGATAATATCTTGCAAGGACTCCTGACCAAAGCGAACGGCCTCAAGCATCAGATCTTCAGGAAGCTCTTTCGCGCCAGCCTCGACCATCATTACGGCGTCGCTGGTGCCCGCGATGGCGAGATCAAGCTTGCTCTGAGCCATTTGCGATTCCGTGGGGTTGATCACGAGCTGGTCATCGATATAGCCAACGCGGACAGCCCCGACCGGCCCATAGAAGGGGATATCGGACAAAGACACCGCTGCCGACGCCCCCACAATGCTCATAATCGTGGGATCGTTTTCCTGGTCTACGGAAAGCACGGTGACGACGATCTGGACATCGTTACGATAACCTTTGGGGAAGAGGGGACGAAGGGGACGATCAGTGAGACGACTGGCGAGAATTGCATGTTCAGTTGCTCGCCCCTCGCGCTTGATGAAACCGCCGGGGATCTTACCCGCCGCATACATACGCTCTTCTACATCAACGGTCAATGGAAAAAAATCTATGCCCTCGCGGGGCTCATCGCTGCCAACCGCAGTTGCCAGGATGACGGTATCTCCGTAGCGCACCAACACTGCGCCACTACTCTGCTCTGCTACGCGACCGGTCTCAATGCTCATGACCCGACCACCGATAACAGCTTCTTGACGGTGAATCATATTTCCTCCGACTATTAGCACCCTATTCCTAAAAACTGTTCAATCCAGCCCTTATCTGTAGAGTAATCTCATCCCATCTCTTACAAAACAGGTGCCATTCCACTTACTTTCCTGCCGCACGCATCCCATTAGCAGGTTTTTTTGCAGTTACTCGTGTGCGGGAAATATCCTCTCTGCCTATCGTCTTCCTCGTTCGTTTCGTCGATCTCTTTTCAACACAATGCACTCAGTGAAGTGGAGAAAAATGGAGCAGCGGTCGGGTCGGGCAAAACGTACAGCGCTCGCCTTCACTGCGCCGACCGCATCCACGACAACCCCGTGATTAGTGGCGCAGGCCAAGTTTTGCGATCAGTGCGCGATAGCGGTCCGGGCTCTTCTTGCTCAGGTATGCAAGCAGTCTGCGGCGCTGTCCCACCAGCAGCCTCAAACCCCGGCGAGAATGGAGATCATGCTTATGAATTTTGAGATGTTCAGTAAGCTGATTGATACGATATGTCAGGATCGACACCTGAACTTCAGGTGAGCCTGTATCTGTATCATGTACACGGGAATTGCCTATAATTTCCGTTTTCTCTTCAACAGTCAAAGCCACGCTCTTCAGTCACCTCCTATGTGTAAGTTGGGCATAAGATAACTATGTGATTGCATTATAGCATGGATACCCTCAGGACGCAACGAATTTGCCCCGCTCATCCATAATGCATCTTGGGAACAAGGAACCTGCCAATCGTTTTGGATACAATGGCAGGCCCTCCGAATAGTACTTACTTCGCTCCCGTTATTGGACGCGATCAAGCGAGGGTAGGCGATAAATCGCGCCGGACGCGATCAATCGGGTCCCTACTTAACGGTGACTTTCGCGCCGACCTCGGCCATCTTCTCGGCAATCTTCTGAGCTTCCTCTTTGGAAACGCCTTCTTTGATGGGCTTGGGAGCTTCGTCAACAACGGCCTTCGCTTCTTTGAGGCCCAGACCGGTGAGTTCGCGGACGACCTTGATGACGTTGATCTTGTTGGGACCAACTTCGCTCAGGATGGCATCGAACTCGGTCTGCTCTTCAACCGGAGCAGCAGCTTCGGCGGGTGCTGCCGCACCAGCGCCAGGAGCGGCGACGGCGGCAACAGGAGCGGCGCTGACGCCCCACTTCTCCTGCAACGTCTTCGTCAGTTCAACAAGTTCCAGCACGTTTAACTTTTCGATATCAGCAATAATGGTGTCTAAGGACATGTTCTTTCTCCTTCAATTATTCGGTAGCTGCGCCGCCGTTAAGCTGGTCAGCATGAGCTTGCAACACGTAACACAAATCGCGCATGGGCGCGGTCAGTAAGCTATACATTGAAGATAGTGGTCCCTGCAGGACGCCGACCACTTCGGCCTTCGACTGCGTTTTACCACCTGATATTTTTCCCAGACCTTCAACCTGGTCGGCGGTTAGCGTGCGACCACCAAGAATACCAGATTTCAGTACGGCCACCTTCGACGTGCGAATATAGTCGCTAACGGCTTTGGCGGCGGTTGTCTCATCATCATAGCCAAATGCTACCGCAGTCTGACCGTTGAAGATGTTCTTGTCCAGTGCGGTCATATTGTTACGCTCTGAAGCGATGCGCAACAATGTATTTTTGGCTATCTGGAGCTCGACTTTAGCGGCGCGCATTTTACCACGCAGTTCGTTCATCTCTTTGACGGTCAGACCTTGCGTCTGGATCAAAATCGCGACGGTTGCGCGACCAAGCTTATCAGTTAAATCTTCAATTTTCTCTGCCTTCGCCTGTGTAGGCATGGATGCTCTTCCTCCTTCCTTCGGGAATCGTTATGAAAAAAGCCTTCGGCTACATCACCGAAGGCTGAGAAGTATGCGAACATATTCTGTTTGAGCGAGCCTGTAGCCACATTGCTCCCTACTAAAGGGAAACAATGGGCTTTCACACTCCTGCATGCGAATAGCCGTTACCTCGGCAAGCTAACATGCTTGATGCGCATACTATTTAAGTGCCGCTGGCACACTTGCTATCTTCGGTTGACTGTACATGTTATTCGTTTGTTCTATGGCAGACTATTACAGATGAAGAGAACGTTTGTTTCCTCTCATACCTGGTAATGCCTGTTGCTTTAGGGTTTGAGCGCCAGCGCCGACGCGACATCCAGCCGAATGCTGGGCGACATGGTGGAGGAAAGCACTACGCTCCTGACATAGGTACCCTTCGCACCGGATGGGCGGGCGCGCACGACGGCATCGATGACCGAGGTAATGTTTGCCATCAAGGCATCTTCGCTGAATGAAACCTTGCCAGCAGGAATATGCAAAAGCGAGGTCCGGTCAACTTTAAACTCGACGCGTCCCTCTTTGACTTCACGGATCGTCCTGGCAAGGTCAAATGTAATTGTACCCGCTTTCGGGCTGGGCATCAGGCCGCGCGGTCCGAGCTTTTTACCAAGTCGGCCAACTTTGCCCATGACATCTGGCGTGGCGATGGCAACGTCGAAACCCAGCCAGTCGCCTTCAATCTGCTTGATCAGGTCGTCCAGGCCAACAAAGTCGGCGCCCGCCGCTTCGGCTTCGGCGACTTTCTCGCCCTGCGCAAATACGAGCACCTTGATCTCTTTACCGGTCCCGGCAGGCAGCATGGCAACGCCACGCACCATCTGATCGGCATGGCGAGGATCGACGCCAAGCTTCATATGAATCTCGACGGTCGGGTCAAACTTTACATAATTTGTCTGTTTGAGGAGTGAAACGGCCTCCTGGGGTTGATAGAGCTTCTCGTGATCTATCAACTTTGCTACTTCCAGGTATTTCTTGCCGTGAATGTGTTTCTGAGCATGCTTCATACTGGTTTATGCCCTCCTTGAGGCTAACACCGCAGTGACTTTCGGGCGACAATTAAACGATGGTAATACCCATGCTGCGGGCAGTACCTTCAACCGTGCGTTCCGCGGCCTCAACGCTATTGACATTGAGTTCTTTCATTTTAAGCTCGGCGATCTCGCGCAATTTCGCACGATCAATGGTGCCGACCCTCGTTTTATTCGGAACCGCCGAACCCTTCTCGATGCCAGCCGCGGTCTTTAGCAGGAAAGCGGCTGGAGGCGTGCGGGTCACGAACGCAAAAGAGCGATCTTCGAAAATGGTGATTTCCGCAGGAATAATCATGCCGGCCTGTTCAGCAGTACGGGCATTATATTCCTTACAGAACATCATGATATTTACGCCATGTGGGCCGAGTGCGGTACCAATGGGGGGGGCAGGATTGGCCTTCCCCGCCTGAATCTCCAACCGCACTACTGCCTTAATACGTTTTGCCATGTTATTTCAAGCTCCTCAAAAGACAAATGGATTCGCATAATGAGCCGGCTGGCTCGTTAAATTTTCTCAACCTGAAGGAAATCAAGCACCACGGGCGTCTCGCGTCCGAAAAACGAGACCAGCACCGTCACCTTGTTCCGGTCCAGATTAATATCGCTGACCGTTCCAATAAATTCGGTGAAGGGGCCGTCGATCACGCGCACGCTCTGGCCTTTGGAGAAACTCACTTTGGCCTTTGGCTTCTCGGTCTCCTTTGTGACCTGCTTCAAAATCGACTTGATTTCGTGCTCTTGCAACGGAACAGGGCGCGTACCGGAGCCAACAAAACTGGTGACGCCGGGCGTGTTGCGCACGACATACCAGGCTTCGTCGCTCATGATCATCTCAACCAGCACATAGCCGGGAAATACCTTCTTCTGGACAGTACGTCGCTGGCCCTGTTTGATCTCCACCTCTTCTTCCATCGGCACAATGACGCGGAAAATCTTATCACGCATATTCATTGACGCAATGCGCGCTTCAAGGTGGCTTTTTACTTTGTTTTCAAAACCTGAATACGTGTGGATAGCATACCAGGCACGCTCGTCTTTGCCATTTTCAACCATTTCGTTTCCACCGGCATGTTCAGTAATCACGGCACCCCCCTTACATTCTGCAGCCGACAAAGCCACCTGCGCAACTAATGACCGCTACTAATAAGGAGGAAAAGACGAACTAGCCCAAAATCGACCAGGGCCAGAATGCCACCTATGACAGCGGAAAGTATGATGACTGCGATGGTCATGTTTCTGGCTTCTTCAAAGGTGGGCCACGTTACCTTATGCCGAAGCTCGTAATACGCTTCGATAATAAAGCGCCCAATCCTATTCTGGCGGAAACGCGTAGCCAGGGAGGATGAACCTCTTGCCTCGCGCCGCCCTGCGGGTTTGCTCTCCTGCCTGGACATCTCCTTGCGCTCCTCGCGGGCCGCCTTCGCATTTCTGACCGGCGACTCTTTCGGCTCCTCACGGCTTACCCTGGTGCTTTTGACCGGCTGCTCTTTCTCGTTACTACGCGCCTTAGGTTCCGCCGTCTGGCTACGGCTAGCATTTCTCTTCTTGTCGGTCATAGTCTTTGCCACGTTCAACCTTTCTGTATGCGTAGTGATCGCATCTACTATTGGTATCTGTTATACGCCACTACCTATTTGGTCTCACGGTGAGGCACATGTACGCGACAGGTGTTGCAGTATTTCTTTAGCTCAAGACGCTCGGTGGTCTTCTTTTTGTTTTTCGAGGTAGTATAATTGCGGCTCTTGCAGGTACTGCAAACCAGCGTTACCACAATTCTATTCTCTTTACTCTTACTAGCCATAATTTTCTCCGTTCACGCTCTGTTTGAACTCGGCAGGCCGCTCACTGAAGTTGCTTTATGATGATTATTCTATTATAACATGGTTGTGGGCGCAATTGTTGCGCCCACTGGTACGCCTCAATGAGGTTATTGCAAGACCTGGGTGCAGATGCCAGCGCCAACGGTGCGTCCCCCCTCACGGATGGCAAATTTGACTCCCTCTTCCATCGCCACCGGCTGAATTAACTCCACCGTCATCTCGATGTTGTCTCCCGGGATCACCATCTCCACTCCCTCCGGCAGCTTGATCGCTCCCGTCACGTCCGTCGTCCTCACATAAAACTGCGGACGATACCCGTTGAAGAACGGCGTATGCCTGCCT
>DASRHT010000117.1:0-60416 GCA_035650355.1 Ktedonobacteraceae bacterium | reverse complement strand
TTTTCGCTAGGCGTCTGGCTGGTCGTCAAAGGCTTTCAGCCCTCACCGATCCTCTCCAGCGAGACGCAAGATGCCAGCGCGGCTGTCGCCACCAATCCTTCCACTGCTCGTCGGTCATAGCTCGCCTTCGCAGTCTGTCTTGCCAGCTTGACCAGCTGGCAAGCCGGGGCGAGTCAGTGGGCGCTCTTAGGCCGGGGCCGTCATACGCGACTCGGCTGAGGATGGTGGCCTGGGTCAGTTACCGCAGCGGGAAGCCTCGGAAGAGTGGGGCCTCAGTCGTCCTGAGACCCCACCGAACCGTGGAGACGTACCACGCCTAGCCGCCGGGTTTACAACCCTGCCTCATGTGTTCCAGGTTCTCGTTCTGGGATCATGGGTATCAAGGACCGAAAGGAAGAAAATCGGTCAGATGGACACGGCGAAACCAAACCAGAAAAATCTAGTTTTGATAAAGGAGCATTGTGATGACACAGACCAATGTAAAGACCACGCAAGCAGGCCAATTTCAAGCAGACCGTGAAGCGTTCCCGGTCGCGAGTGGAGACACTATGAAAGCCATTGTCTACACACATTATGGATCACCGGATGTTCTTCAGCTCAAAGAGGTAGCAAAACCGACTCCCCAGGACCATGAAGTCCTGGTACACGTTCATGCGGTATCCGTCAATGCGGCTGACTGGCATCTCCTGAGAGGGAAACCGCTCTTGATGCGCCTCATGGGCTACGGGTTTCTCAAACCCAAACACACCATCCTCGGAGCTGCCATGGCGGGACGGGTGGAAGCAGTTGGCAGGAACGCCACGCAGTTTCAGTCAGGTGATGAGATCTTCGGGGATTTGACCAAGAGTGGCTTTGGCGCTTTTGCCGAGTATGTGTGCGCTCGTGAAGATGCCTTGGCGTTGAAACCAGCCAATGTGACATTCGAGCAAGCAGCGGCCGTCCCTCTTGCGGCCGTCACCGCCTTGCAGGGCCTTCGCGCGAAAGGACAGATACAGCTCGGACAACAGGTGTTGATTCATGGTGCGTCTGGTGGTGTGGGGACGTTTGCGGTGCAGATTGCCAAAGCGTTCGGGGCCCAAGTCACTGCCGTGTGCAGCACGCGAAATGTGGACTTGGTGCGCTCGCTTGGCGCAGACCAGGTCATTGATTACACGCAAGAAGATTTCACCAAAAATGGGCAGAGGTATGACTTCATTTTTGCGGTGAACGGATATCATTCGATTTTCGATTACAAGCGTGCATTAAATCCCAAGGGAGTGTACGTCATGATCGGAGGGTCCATGGCTGCAATGGTCCAAGCCATGCTCCTGGGGCCAGTGATGTCAATGACTGGGAGACAGAAAATGGGTTCCATGGGGGTGGCGAAACCAAACCAGAAGGATTTGGTTTTCATGAAAGAGCTGCTTGAAGCTGGCAAAGTCAAACCCGTTATAGATCGACGGTACCCGTTCGGTGAGACTGCCGCGGCCCTCCGGTATCTGGAAAAAGGACACGCCCAAGGAAAAGTCGTCATCACAATGGCATAGCATTGAACGTGTCCACCGTTCTCCGCGCGAGTTGCTGAGCATCGCTCCTACGTGCCTTTCTTCCAAAGGCATGCCAATGAACAAGGCGTCGAGGGAAGAAAGCAGGCAGGCGATGGCTCAAGAACACATCGTCGCAGAACGTGAAGAAGGAAAACACTCATGACACAAACGAACACACCTACTACCTCACCCAAACATACGAACGAAGAGACACACATGAAAGTGATGATCTCTCACACAGATAGTTTACCTAATGTCCTTGAACGAAAAGAGGAAGCCCTGAACCCGCACAGAAGAACCGCTGTGCTCGTGGGAGCACTGTTTCTCATTTCGACCGCGACCTTCATCCTCAGCAATGTGCTGATGACACCGATCCTGGGCTCCCACAACCTCTTGGCCGCAGTCGCCGACCACTGGCAGCTCATGATCGTGGCGACGCTCATTGCGCTCATCGAAGGGACCGCCACCGCCGGACTCGCGGTGCTGCTGTATCCGATCTTGAAACAGCAGCATCCAGCACTCGCCCTTGGCTACGCGGGTATGAGGATTGCGGAGCTTGCCATCGCTGCCGTCGGTTTTGGTCTGGGTGGGCTCTTGCTGGTGACCTTGAGTACCACGGCGACACAGGGGGCGAGTAGTGAAACGCTCGGCACCCTGCTCATCGCGCTGCGTCACTGGACCCTGATGCTCGTCTACGTCTACACCGCCCTCGGCGGCTTGATGCTGAGCTACATGCTGCTCAGGAATAGGCTCGTTCCCCGATGGCTGGCGGTGCTCGGTCTCATCGGTTACCCAGCGTTACTGGTGGTTTCGGTGCTGGACCTGCTCGGCATCGTCGACACGGTGGCTGGCCTGGGACTGGTCGGGCTTGTTCCCGGAGGCCTGTTCGAACTCCTCCTGCCGATCTGGCTTTTCGCGAAGGGATTCAATGTGACCGCCCTCGCCAGAATGCGCGTCGAGCGCGCGAGCGGCTAAGCCCACCATGCCAGGTCTGCGTCAAGGACCTTCTTGGCGCGGGTCGTCTAGGTTATGAAAGGATCGTATCATGCCAACAGTGAAGAGCAATATGCACGGGAAGATCTGCATGGTGACCGGTGCCAATTCAGGGATCGGGAAGGCCACCGCGCTGGCACTGGCACGGATGGGTGCCACCGTCGTGATGGTCTGCCGGGACCGTGCCAGAGGCGAAGAGGCTAGGAGCGAGATCACCACGAAAAGCAAGAATACCGCGGTTGATCTCCTGCTGGCAGACCTGTCCTCGCAAGAGTCCATCTGACACCTCGTCGAGGACTTTCAACAGCACTACACGCACCTGCATGTAAAAGGCATCGATCAAGGTGGGCAAAAACGGGATCAAGCGTTTGGCGCACATCCGGTTGGCGGCATTCCAGGCCAGGAGTAGCGCCTGCTGAACCTCTGTTCCATAGCGTTGCTTCGGGCATGCAGTCGCTTGCTGGACCGCTTCAGCATGGTTGAGCAGCCACCTGGCATACCTGCGATTATAGCCGGTGATGGCGGTGAATTCATCCACCAGGGTGTTTCTCTCGGCGGATGATGCCTGCTGATACCGGGGAGCCAGATACTGAAGGATGTTCCGCCGCGTCTGCAAACTCACTTCCACTCCTGCCTCCTCTGACCTTCCCTGGCCCCTGTCCTCTCCAGTGATCCCATCAGAGAGGACCTCGGTTGCCTCAGAATCATCTTCCTCGTGGCATGCATTCTCTCCTCTTTCTGTCTTCTTAGCAAGACACACGCAGCGACGGTGTCGCCTTGCTTGAAGGGAATAGAGACAGGCAAAAGAAAGCAGAGCCATCAGAGGGACTTCGTCAGATTTTGCTGAGGCAATGCGCCCCCTCTACGGCAGATTGTTACACGCTCTCTGGGGCAGATAGTCGTTGAAGGTATTCTCGCCAAAAACGCAATCGCCCTCCAGAGGAATGGTTCTTCGCCTGTCTGTGTCAAACGGCTTGACAAGCGCCTCCAGAGGAACGATCTTTGGCGAAAAGCGGGAGACGGGGCTCGAACCCGCGACAGCCTGCTTGGAAGGCTATATTACACAGGAACAACGCCTGTTTATTTTAGATCGGCTTCTCAGGCCCATTGCCGCCATAGCATCCCACAATGAGCGCGTTGACCATAGGATGCCACGAAGTGGATGCTTCCTGCGAACCTCTTATGCATGAGCTTTTTTCCACTCGGGCAATATATGTCGCAAGCGATTTACCCTCATGGAAACCAATATATTTCACAAGATTTTTTTGAAAATTCAGCGATCTTCGTTGTGCTTCTCCTGCCATCTCCATGCTCTTCCTTATATCGCAAGCAATGGCTTTTCGTGGTGATCTCCTTCTTGTACCAGGACAAGCAGTGGATGAACGAGCTTGCTCGAAGGCTTGCATCTTTCGGAGTTAATGACTATAAGGAGTATTGTAGCTCGGTACCGGATACAGGAAGCGCTTAGAGTAAGAGAGTTTCTCTTAAGAAGCTACGGAAAACCTCAACGTTCACCATCATCGACGGTCAACCTTGATAAAGGAAGATCATACACACCCTGCTGGAGCAAGACCTCTCTCCCACTTGACTCAAAAGTTCTTAGTAAGCCGAAAGCCAGGCATCTGGTCTAGATTTTTCCGTCGCAACTCCTCATGAACAGATCACAGACGATGCCGCAATCCCTTGAGTTGCAAATGAGGGCGCGGGCTAAATAGTAGCTTAACTTGATGGCAGCGTAATATTCAATAGCCGAAGCGCGTTCAGGTCAGAAGCGTCAAAGCGGGGTAGCTCCGCGTAGTTCCTCCACAAGAAATCCAGAGGTTTCTGGATATTGAACTCCGTCGGTTTATGAAGCTGTGTCAACGGATCTTTGGCGTAACTTTTCGCCCAGGCCAGCGCCTGAGCGTTGCCGGTTTGATTCACCAGCGCACCGCAATTTCCACCCGCAATCAGGCCGAGTTTGGCACCTATCAGATTATTGATTTTATCTGCCAGCGAGTCATAAGGGCCCTCGATACTTAAATCGATGTGAGCATATTCGTGCGCGTACCCGGTAGCCAGCGCAAAATCCGCTCCCCACTCCTGAGTATAGCGGCAGATCCAATAAGCATGGCGATAGGCATTTTTCACCCAGACATCGGAAGAAAGATCCTTGCGAAAATCACGCGCCTCTTGATTGAGCCTCAGAAATTTCTGGAATAGCGCGTAATACGCTTTTACAGAGGTGTAACCGAAACGCAAAACGACCTTTTTAAAAAATAACCAGGGCAAGTGTATAGGGGTAGGCAGGTATCTATAGACGGTCGCATACATGGAACTTATGGTGGACTTTGAAAGGAGAAACAATGGATTCAAAGAGAATATCGGGCTGAGACCGAAGTGGATAGCAACGGTCCAGGCTTCCGTAGGCGAAATCTTGATGTAGGGCAGATAGATCCAGGAAGGAGCATGATAGAGCCACTCCCACAGAGAAAGGTCTTGCCGAGGGATAGGGTTGAGTTCATGGAAGTTGCTACGCATGGAAAAAATGGTGTATTTGATCCACTCCTCAAGTGACGCTCCTTTTTCTAGAACAGGCTCATAAAGAGCCGTTGACTTACCAGGCAGTAGAAAGGTTGAATTTACCAGCGGGAAAGATTGATTTCCGGTTGGATCTACCTGGTTTAAGGGGTTATTTTCAACATACACATACGGGCTACCTCCATCGTTTAGCGCATCCACAGACAGAAAGCGCTTGAGGTCAGGATCATAAAGCCGTGCATTGTAGTTGTAGAGTCCACTTTCTCCTTCAAATTCCTGGCCCGTGTAACGATAGACAACAGCCGGCTCGCCGCTTTCCCTCATCAAACCGCCGAATGGCAGATAAGCATAGCTGCCACTGGCGTTGACCGCATCGCTCTCTACCTGGCTGCGTATGGAACCCAGGTGGTCGCGGAGCAGATAGTTGGTTGCATTATTCTGCTGGCAGGCGAGCAAGCCGGTGGGTCCAAAAATGTAGCGCGTTGTCCCTAACGAATCAAGACGCATCAGGGGTTGCCCATCGTAGCTCCGTAGCGTGCGAACTGTCATCAGGTTGGTATTGTTGGAATTACGATAAAGCTCCAGGCTACGCAGGTTTGCCCCGTCGTTTATGTAGAGTAGGCGGTTACCATTGGACAGAGTAATGCTATCGGTGAGGCCAGTTACAGGGTTGTAGGCGAGGTTCGTTAAGGCGCGCGTCGGGGCTGCAATGACGTTGCCATCTTTGTCATAGTCGTAGCTGCTACTGGTGATACTACCTGTAGCGCTCACAGATGGATCGGAGAGATAGAGCGCCGGTCCCTCCCCGCTGCCATTTACCGGGCGTAAGTAATTGACACACTCCAGCACAATTGAGGTAACATTTGCGTTCAACCCCAATGAGGATCGCAGAGTTGGAATGTCTATCGTCACATTTTGCGCGCTCCAGGTCCCTCCTGTCTGGGCAATAACCGCAACCGTTTTAGCGATAATCTCCCCAGCGGGGGTAGAGAAGCGCACGAGCCAGGCAGCCTGACCAATGGCATTGGTAAAGTCAGCCTCCGTCTTCACCTGATAACTTAATGTATAGGAGCCCGCAGGATCGAGATAGGTCTGTAGACGCAAGTACTCGTAATGGCCCAGGCTCCCACCTGTCAGTTTGAGCGCCTTGCCGCGCTCGCTATCAGTCACAATGGCGGAACTCGAAATGCCTCCGTTGTTGGCACCCCAGGACCATGCAGCATCAGGTGGCGGCGAGCCGGTAAGGGTGCTAAAAGAGAGGGTGGTCGTGGCTGTACTACTGAGGAACTTGACCTGATCATTCGACTGGTTTTCTCCTTGAGGCGCATAGTGGTAGCTTGTGGTCGTAGCCCCTTGTTGAAGCTGGAGCATATTGTTGTTGGCATCGAACCCGGGTTGGTTGGCGGGTCCCCAAATCATGCTCCAGGCGTCATTGAGGCTATTGTGCGCCTGCGTGAGACGATTCAGATGATCGTAGGTGAAGTCATAGCGATAGTCGGCAGGTGGATCATCCCAGCGTTCTGGCTTATAGGTAAAGCTGGTACCGGCGACATTCCCATTGTAGTATTTGTTGCCCGAACCTTGATAGTAATTCAGCGTTTCCGTGAAATAGGGGTCATCTATCTGTGATAGCCAGCCTTGAGGCGTATAGTCATAGGTCCGCGCGAAACTGTTGGGATTAGCGATCCCCGGTGGGTTGCCTTTGCCGTTGTTGAGGCTCTCGCTGGCAACATCGCCTAGCTCGTTGTAGGCATAGGCGGCATAGTATTTTTCGCCAGCATCTGCCGGATGAGTCGGGTCAACGATCTCGCTACCGGTCAGGGTATCGCCAATAGAAGCCAGTTGCCCCAGGCGATTGTAGTAGTAGGCAACTTTAAATGCAGCGTTCCCGTTCTGGGAGGGATAATCAACTTCTGTCTGGTAGTTCAGATTGTTATAACGGTAGTTGACTGTGTAAGGGGCAGTGTCAAAGTTGGTGATTTGACAGGTCTGGGTGATAATGTTGCCCTCAGCATCATAGCGGAAGGTTTCAATTTCAACTCCTGGCAGCGCGTGATTGGTCTGGGTCTGAAAGAGTCGCCCCAGCAGGTTGGGCAAGTCTGCCTGGTTCGGAGAGGCATCATAGGTATTCTTTTGATACCACTGGCCTTGAGCATAAGCTGGTTGCTGCGCATTGTCTACATTGGGGAAGCTCTGATTGTTCACCTGATTTTGCAAAGCGGGCGTGCCCCATTGGTAGGTAGCATCCTGAATATAACCACTCTCCACCTCCCGCCCAAGCTGGTCGTACTTGAAATAGCGAATACGAGCCGGGTTCTGCGCAGCCCCCTCAGCTGTCATTTCAAAGCGGAGCCGATGTGCATCGTCGTACAGGTAGCTAACGGTGTGAGCATTTGGGGTGGTCTGTTCGCTGAGACGACCAAAAAAATCGAAGGTCTGAGTCTGTTGCCAGACAGCCGCCTGCGAACCTCCAGGGGGAGCATAGTAGTTGGGCAGGTTGACGGTTGTCAAGTTGCCTGCACTATCATAGGTGAAGAATGTTGTGTGATACGTATTGTTTGCCAACGTGGTCCGGCGCGCCACAATGCGTCCGGCCTGGTCGCGCAGGGTATAGTGATCGACGCCGTTGGTGTCAGTGATCTGGTGCAGGTAGTAGCGGTTATCCGACCCGCTGGGCAGTAAATCTTGCATCACTGAGCCGGGGCCGCTGGCCGTGTTCGATAGATAGTTGTAGCGGGTAGAAAAATGCGCAGCGTCAGCCGTGGTTTCGCGCGGCAGGATAGTGGTGCTGATGCGGCCCAGCGGTGAATTTTCGTACAGGCTTGTGCTATAGTTGTACACACCGCCCTGTCCCGCCAGGTATTGCTGTATGGTGAGATGTGTCCCCTGTGGAGTAAAGAGATAGGTATCCTGATTGCCTTGCAATAAGGTGACAGCGTTGCTGCCAGGAGCAAGCGCCAGTTGCAGAGGCGCACTCAGCGGGGTTCGTTGGTACGCAGGTCGGCCTAGAGCGTCGTTCAAGATGCCTGAACCGTTAACAGGGTAGACAGGCTGAGCGCCATTGATGTTGCTGCCCACGTACTCCACCCTCTGCATCAGATTGCCCAGACCATCGAGAAAACTCGCCGCTAGCTGGGGATCGTTGAGGACAAATAGATCATCGAAGCTGCCATTCTGTTTGAGCGTCAGCGCCGGCTTGCCAATGTTGGACAGGCTCGTGTTGGGGCTGTAGGTGTAGCTGAATAGCTGTACGCCATTGACGAAAAAGATCACAACGCCTTCTACAATGGCGAAGATCCAATCGCTGCCGAACCCCAGTGCCTGGCTGGTGGCGGCACTGGTCAAACCGTTGTTTTGCTGACGAGCCAGCACCCACTGGCTTGCACTCCCATTCCAATAGATGAACACATCTCCGTTGCCAATGCCTGCATTACCGCTGGGTTGGGTGTGACAGACAACCCGTACAGCGAAATTGGTAAAGGCGAACAGATTGAGCGTGGCACTACCGCCTAAGGGTCCAGCAGGCGGTGGCGTAGAGGGCGTATATGTTAGCTCACCTCCGCTGATAGCCCAGGTGCCCCCTGTTCCAGACCAGTCTGCGATATTACCATCGTGGAAATCATAGTAGGCGCTATCGCTGGTCGTCTGGAGCTGCAACGTGTTGTTAGGAAAATCCGGTAGAAAGGCATCGCCGCCGAGGTCGCGGGCGTAACAAGATCCAAGCACCCACTTCACTTTCTCACCGGGACCAATATGAGCAATGCGACGACTGAAGGCATCGTAAACAAAGCGGTCAGTCTCACCATTGTTGCCTAGAGTGGCACTGATCTGGCGGTCGTCTGGCTGATACACTGTCGCCCCAAAGGAACTGTTGATGGCGCTCAGACGCAGATTGTCCACCTGGCAGGCGCTAGCGGTATTCTGGTTATAAGCTGAGATGACGACATAGAGAGCTACGTCGGATGGGATGTTGTTACCGGTGCGCAGGGCTGCAAGGTCGATGGTTTTTTGCAGGGAGAGCCATTTGTTATTGGTGTTGGGAATGTCGAGATTGATAGTAGAGCCTATCTGCTGATGCGTATCGTTGCGATAGATGGCGAGTTGCCAGCGGGCAACACCATTGGCAGGATCGAAACCGGGCTGCGACTTGACCCAGCAGGAGAAGACATACGCCCGCTGCTGATTGAGTGGCTGGAAGACGTTGATGGGGCCGCTCTGCTCCCCTGGACGGGGTGGCAGCCGCAAACAGCGAGTACCAGTGTGGTTATCAGTTGTGGTGATGTTGGCCTGAAGGCTATTATTGGGATCGGTCCAGCCCCATCCCTGCGACTGCTCGTAAAGCTCGAATCCATAGTAGCTGGCCTCGCCATCGGCAATGCTGGCATTAGTAAAGCGAGCCGTAACATACCAGGTACTGGCGTCAAAAAGATTGGCGGAAGCTACCCCATCGACGTTAGTCATGAGGCTGGCGAGGCCAGTGATAGTGCGCGTCTGGATGGTAGAGTTCAGCAGCCAGTTCGTGTTGGCCTCACCCTCTCCCTGCCATTGGGTAAAGGTCGCAGCTCCATTACGCGCGCGAAAGCTCTGCCAGGGAGACCACTGACCCGGACCGTTCCCCCAATCCTGTTTCCAGGTGACAACCTCAATAGAGGTAACCGTATCATTGCTACCAGGAGGAGACTGTGTCCGGGCGGTAGTCTGGATGATTGGTGTCAACAGATTGAGCACGCGATTGGGATCATACTCCTCCCAAAAATACTTGTACTGTCGGATCAGCAATTCTTCGCTGCCAGCGCTGTTGTAATTGCGCTCGCTGGTCTGAGTAGGCAGACCAGTTTCAGTACTATAGGTATTGGTGATCTGGCCTGTCACAGCATCCAGCATGGGGACCTGCCTGGTCAGGCGTGCATATAAGCCCACGCCCACCTGGCCCAGGGACCTGGAGTAGACCATCCAGAAATTGTCTGTGGCGGCCTGGACAGTTCCAGTAGCATTTTTGACGCGCGTACTGTAGATCATTCCTTTAGCACGGCTGTAATAGCTGGGAGCATTGGTGTAGGCTGAATCAGCGGGATAAGGGAGCACTGGAGGCTCGCTGGCGTTCAAACCATTGAAGAAATAGGTTTCGGTTGTACCGTAGGGGGTAGTAGATGGGTCCTCACTACCGGAAATCTGTGTTACCTGATTGAATTGAGGAGTCAGGCCAGCAGCGTCTATGGTAGCATGGGCGACTTCGTAGCTGTATCCTGTGGGAACGCTCTGATAGCCATTGTTGATCAGCACACCCGTAACGCTATAGCTTGTCTGCGTGCCGCTTACCTGTTGGGAGGCTACCCGATAAAGCGTAAGCTGAGACCCTGAACTGCCATAGGTGCCGGTGTAGGTGACAAACATACGGTTTCCCACCAGGCTATCCGGCGTAGCTGCCGCTACCAGAATTTTCTGACCAGTGAGCGTAATAGCCGCATTGGCGTTAGTGATAGTGCCGTTGCTCAAGAGGTAGATTTTGGTGTCGCTCCCATTTTGATAGAGCAGATAGCGCGATTCCAACAACTGCAAACTGGCAAGATCATCGCCACTAAGGCTGTCGGGGATGCTGAGTTGTATCGCCCAGGAATTGTCTGGTTGGGAGCAGTAGACTTTGCCATTGAAGATAAGAAAGTCGCTGCGCCGATTTCTGGTCCGAGCTGTACGAGAAGCTACGCTAGCATTGGTCCCGGTGGCGCTCATACCCGCAGGAACGGCCCAGGTTGCGGTATTGGGATCGTAGGCGACGAGATCGTAGGTGTAGGTGCCGGTGCCAGTCTGCACACTTCGTAACACCTGGTCAAAACCATAGGCGATGTTCGACAGAGTGGCATTGTCTGGAAAAGCAACCTGACTGAGATCCTGGGGTTGCCACTGCAAGCCATCGAAGCGATAGAGATGTTGGCCGATAGCGATAGTTGAGCCATGTGCTATAGCCTGATAAGGAGTCTGTCCGCTGGAAAAGGTCAATGTACACAGGTGGGCTTCGTTTAGCGTGGTTGCACTTGTATCCCACCAGAAAACGCGGTAGGACAGGATCTGTGCGGGGCCAGCAGTATCGCTCTCTGCCTGCACCACGAAACTTTGTCCGGGTTGTAACATCAATTGATGTAGATTGGCGCCTGAACGAGGGGAAGTAAAGCTATGTGTCTGCCAGGTGCCGAACTGATCCAGGACAAAAAGGGTCAGGTGCAGTGAATCCGTTCGTGAGCTAGCTGACCCGCTAGCAAATAGATAACTAAATCTGGCAGTAATGGCAAAGAGTGCGGGAGAACTTCCGGCGCTAAGGGTCTGAGTGCCATCATCTACCCAGCCCTGACCATTCCAGCGATAGCGAGCGAGCTTGCCGCTGTTAACTCCCAGGACGGCAGCAAAACGATCACCTGCTACAAACTGAGTGGTCTCACCGCTAGCAGTTGAGATGGTGAAGTACGGGACAGACGGATTGGTGCCCACGACCGGAGAGATCCATTGACCGGCCTGATCAGGATGACGATGATAGAGATAAACTCTTTGTCCACTGAGAACGCCGAAGAAGTCATCTGCTATCAGGATAGGTATGTTCGGGTAAGCGTTGGCGCTGGCCAGCGGTACGGCATCCAGACTGGTCTGGAGCCAGCGACCATCCCATGTCCAGGCGACGATCTGCGCAATTGGATTGGCTCCGCCAGCCTGCTCTCCGTACCAGCTTACCACCACAAAATCATCGGCAAAAGCGAAACGCGGGTTGCTAAAAGTGTAACCTGTCGCTACTGGTGTACTGATGGGAACATGCTGCTCACAGAGAGACAGGACTTGCGACCCGTAATGGAAGCTGACCGTGCCACCTTCGGGCAGGGTAGTCACATGCAGAGCCCCATAGAAGGCATGAGTCGCAGCGTTGTAGACATTGGTTGCGCTCACCCCATCTGCGCTATCCTGACCATAGTAGTGAAATTGAATATCGGGTAAGGATTGCCCACTTGCCCAGACGCGTTTGATGCCGGTAAGCAAACGCTTGGTGAGATTGCCACTGCCCAAAAAGGCCGGATGCTGCTGACTATCGGTGTAGAGCAGTTGAGTGGTGAAAAGGATCTGACCGGTAGTTGACAGGTAGTCTACTGAGCTCAGGCAACGGGTTTCAAAGTGATCCTGGTAGGCATTGGGTGGAGCTGGGTGGGTGTGGGGGTCTTGATACTCGGCTGGATCTTTGTCATCATAGTGCAGCACAGCCGACTCGCCACTTGCAGCGGATATTTGTACCAGATAGGAAGCCTGTGTGAAGAAAGGGCGCACTGCTTGACCGGCTAGAGGCGTTCCTACATATTGGGTGACAGCCTGGTAGGTGAACGTCGTGGTATTGCCCCACAGATCGACCACTTGAGAAAGGTTCCAGGCTCTGGCGATGGGCACCTGATTCCGCAGCTGTGAGCTAGAATCGATCCAATTGTTCCAGGCAACTCCCCAGGATACGGTATTGCGTCCGGTGGCGCTATCGCCAAAGATGTAGCTGACACCATCTTCCTTGATGATCTGCCACAGCTCGCGTGCGGGCTCGTAGCTGATCTTCCAGAAGGCGTAGTTCTCAGCTTCAAAGATCCACTGACTACCAGTATTAGCAGTGCAAATGAGTTGGGTAGTATTACCAGCAGAGATGAGATAGTAGGTGGTGCTGAGCGGAGTGGCAGCATAGCGATGATCCGCGATAATCATATCCAGACCAAGCCCCCACCCCAGCCCAAGCACGCTCGTGGGAGCTGCCATGTTCCAGGTCGTCGCAGCCTTCCATACGTTGCTATTATAGTAGATAGGCAGGCGGATATCGTTTGCCTGGTCTCCATCCCGCGCAAGCAGGTTAACAGAAAAGGCGGCGGTACCGGAAAAAGCGTTGACGGAGCCAGCTAATTGGTCTGCTGTAAGCATACTCATTCCCTTCTAAGTGTCACTGGACTGGTGCCAGGTATATATCTCGTATATCGCGTGATATGGCTTTGGCATTGCCCTGGGCAGATGGTTCGTAAGCCCTGGAACCATCTAATTACGCCCCGTCTGTTAGTGCATAACCGCTAACTCGATACCCTCTTCTGTAGTAGACAGAGGAGTATAAGTATAAGGAGGCATAGAATTGTAAGGGCCACGAATGAAATTGCCAAATCTGACCAGCAGCCTCGATCCGAAGCGTGACCCCAAAGTCACCAGACGCGATCCTATAGCAGATCCCGAACCTCCCAATGCCCCCCCTCCTACAGTACCAATGGTCCCACCGATGGCCCCTCCAATGGGGCCACCAACAAGCCCGCCGATCACTCCTCCAATGACCCCTCCTCCTACTGCTCCGGTTGCCCCACCTGCGGCTGCACTGCCACCAGCCAGACCGCCAACAACCAGGCCGACAATCCCGCCAATAACGACTCCACCAACAACTGCTCCGAAGATTTTCCATCCTGTACTATTTAATCCGAGAGGGTCGATCATGCCGATAGGGTCACCAGTTGCGTAAGCATAGCGATTCAGGCTTTGTGGATAACGGATATCGCCGAACAGGAAATCGCGTTGGAGAAAGCGGAGTTGAACGGGTGAGAAGTAGCGGGAACGCATGTAATTCAGTCCATTAGCGTCTGAAACGACGCCATCTCGACCATTGTAGAGGAACAATGGGAGCTCGCCCGTGTGAGCCAGCAACGCGCCATAGGGACCATAAGCAAAGCTGGCAACGATTGACCCGCCGGGATCGGCGAGTGCGACGGTACTGCCTCTCTCGTCAAAGAGATAGGCGCGATAGTTGCCTCCAGCATCTTCTTCTGCTATCAGGCCGATACCATAGATGTACCGATGCTGCACGTTCCCGGCGCCGTCCATCGTTTGCAGTATCTGATCCAGGGAGGAGCTAAAGGGCTGTACAAGGTTTGAGGCGGCGTCAATTGGTGAAAATCCCATAGCTCCTGTCTCGCTCTGATAGACGTCTGCTGCTTTGATAGCACGGCTCTCACTCGCCTGCTCCTGATAAGGTGCGCGGTACTGATTAGGGCTGATAACGAAACGTGTGGCCTGGTTTCCCACAACTGCTTGATCGCGCAACCCCTCCACATTGTAGCTATAGGTATCCGTACCAAAGGCGGTAATCAGGTTTTCATCGTTGTAAACAATGGGACTGGTGCCTGGGAGAGCTGTGGTATTGCCCGCGTCGTCGTAGCTAATATGAGCGGTGTTGCGCGTGTCCATCTCGTTAGCACTGTTATAGGTAGCCGTGTTATTCTGTGCAGCATAAGTCGGCGCCAACGGCAAGATAAAGGTAGCGCTGGTGGGCATGCCTAACGCATCGAGGGTGTAGTTCGACGAGTAAGCCACGCGTCCTTGAACGCTGTTCACCAGACCAGTAAGCCGACTGGCAGTATCGAACTGGAAACGAGTCGTACATTGATTGGGATAGGTAATGATGTTAAGCATACCGGTCGGATCGTAGCTGTATCTGGTGATGCGGTTGCTCCAGTCGGTCACGGTAGACAGGCGCTGCAAGCCATCGTAGGCATAGGTAACTTTTTTGGTTGTGTCCCCGGGATAGGTAAGAATGTGCAGCAGGTCCTCTGGCGTATATGTATAGCCTATCGTGTCCTGGTGGTCATTGGTGTACGAAGTAGTGCGATTCCAGTGATCGAAGTGGCGCGTGGCCTTGATCTGTCCACCCAGTTGCGTGTCGAGACGGTTGCCGTTGGCGTCCAGGGTCTGGACAATCTCGCTCTGGTCAGAGTGTGTAAGCTTAACATAGCGACCTGCATTATCATAGTCATAGGTCAAGGTTTTACCATTGGCCTGCTGATAAGTATGCAGCAAGCCTCGTGGGTGATAGGTACGTAAGGCCGATTTGCCGAGAGCATCTGTCTCTTTTAGCAACCGATTGGCACCATTAAAGGTAAGTATGGTGCTAGCTGTGTCAGGTCCTCTCACTTCAGTCTGTACGGTATTGTTGCTCCCATCATAGGTATAGAGATAGTCGGTCTCTAGATTGCCTGACCCCCTCACATTGACGACTTTCGTGAGCCGGTCCAGAGCATCATAGGTAAATTGCGTGGTGCGCGTTTGTCCAGTTTTACCTTCTACAAGGGTGATGAGGCGATTCATGGCGTCGAACGTCGAGATCTTCTGATTACTTAATGGATCGCTTTCGGTCACTTCTAACACATTAGTGTTATTGGGGCCACCTGCCCTGGTTGCATAAGTGATCGTTGTTGTATGATGCGCTTCGTCAGTATAGGAAACCAGGCGTCCTAAAACATCAAAAACCTCTGTTATGCTATATTGCGTGGAGTTATCGCCTGGAGTAGCGGGAGGGAAAGTGGTTGTGACCACGGATTGATTCGTTTGTGTTATCCCATCATGGTACGTCGTATAAGTGAAGGTGGTCGTCTCACCAGCACGGTTGGTCCGCGCGAGCAGGCGTCCTGATACATCGTATACCTCTGTAGTCTGATAAACGGTAGGATCTCCGTCCAGTTGAGGGTACTGGACGGCTATAGAACTGGGATAGGGGGCATGATTGCCCTGAAATACCCAGGAATACACGTAGGTGTAGGTGTTGCCATTGGGATCGCGATACGTTTTGCGGCGGTTCAGCGGATCGTAGGTATAGTGTTCTATTATGTTAAGAGCTTGCTGGATAGAGGCCAGATTGCCATTGCGGTCATACGCATTGGTTGTGATAGACTGAAGCCCCGAAGCCGGAGGGTAGGTGACTGTCTCCAGGCTCAGGTTGAGATCGTAGGTAAAGGTCGTAGTATTCCCCACCGGGTCTGTCCTCGTGTGAATCTGATTCATGGGCGTAGGCGTGTTGTGGGTAGTATACGCGTTATTTGCAGGCTGTCCGGCAACCTGTATGGCCGAGCTGAGCTGGAAGCCCATCGTATTGTATGTAAAAGAGCGGGTTTGGAGCAGACCGGTTGTGGCATCCACATAATCGATTGAGGTGTTAAGACCCAGATTATTCCAGTGGTAGCGCATACTATTCCTCAGAGGGTCAGTGACCGTGTCGAGCTCATCCAGTTGGTACGTATAAGTAAACGTATTACCCAGCTCATCTCTTCTGGTTTGTACCAGCCCATGAATCGCTCCAGGATAATAGGTGTAGCTGATAGTACGGTTCAGAGGGTCAGTCACCTGCTTCAAGGTATTATCTGCGTAATATTGGTAGCTCGTAGTATTGCCTAACCGGTCAGTCTGCGTTTTTAGCAGGTTGTTGTCGTAGTAGGTATAGCTCTCGATCTGGCCGATAGGAGCAGGATAAGAGACGGAGAGCAGATTGAGATTGCCGTCATAGGTGAAGGACTTAGTATTGCCGCCAGTGGTTCCGAATGCGCTTGCCGGTCCCTCATAGGTAGTTTCGCTGAGAGGGTTATTGAAGCCGTCGTATGTCCAGGTACGCTGATAAATATTACCGGAGGGCAGGCTGGTTACAGCACTCAAGACGTTACCATTGACGGCCAGACTTTGATAGACGGTCTGATTGCCCATATTATCGAGCGTGGTAGCTGTTAAGATCGCCTGGTCCCCGGAGCCGCTTTGACTGTAGGCGATACTCAGGCCATAGTGTTCGGGTTGAGATTGTTGGGACGCTGCATAGGCTTTAGCATCCTGCTGTAGCGTAACCCGATACTTCGTTGCGCCTCTATCAGTATAGGCCGCATATTCGTTATAAAGAGAGGTTGTTCCGTTCTGATCAACAATCGTTTTCAATAGCGAGGTATTTGCCAGACCTGCGCTATCCCAATAAGCATAAGTGCAAACTCCGTTCAGTGGATCTGTATACGACTTGAGATCTCCATTAGGATAGTACTGATAGACAATGCTGCGATTAGCACTGTCAGTGATACTGCTGATACGCCCATCCCCGTTATAGTTAAACTGGAACCAGCAATTATTCTGGTTATCGGTTACTCTGTCCAGAAGACCGTTCCTATAGGTCAACGAGATGGCGTTTCCAACTGGTGAGAGCATCTGCGTAAGTTTACCGTTCTGGTCGAAGAGGTAACGCGTCTGATCCGCACGGGTGACGGTGTAGATCAAATCTGCGCTCAGAGAAAGGGTGGTGCCATTATAGACGCCATCCACAGCATAGCTGCCCGTAATACTGCTGGGGATTTTGAAAATGTCAGTCCTGCCGTCGCCCCAGAGCAGATAGACCTTCTGGTTTTGCGTATCTTGTATGATACGAGTATTATAGACATGATTCCAGCGGTTCCCTAATGGTTTACCGTCGAAAAGCGCATTCTCAGAATGGATCGGCGTATAGATATTGTAATAGGTAATGAATTGCAACGGGAAGATGCCACCAAAAACGAGTTCAGGATTGCTGAGCGAGAAGCTGCCGGTAGCCAGATTCACTGGATCGCCACCTGGATTATTATTGGGCTGGTTGTTAGGTGGTACGTACGGGGTCTGACCAGCAGTAACCGACGCGGGATCGCTCCAGGGACCGGTAAGGCCATTTTTGCTGGCAGCAACAGTGACCTGGTAGGTAACTCCCTGGCTCACACGAGTATCGCTTTGTGACAGAGTAACCGGACCGGTGCTGACGCTGGTGGGATAGGTGTAGGTGAACGAGTTGGGGCCGGTAATGCGAATCTGATAACTATAGCCATCGCCGACAAGGTTATTCCAGGAGACGATAATAGCACTGTTCGCGTCGGTAGACGCATTGACATTTTGTACTTTGGGCGGGGCGTCGGCTACGCTTGTATTGGTCCCTGCACGACCATAAGTACCTCCTGAGATGGCCTGAACGCTCACAGTATAGCTCTTACCTGCGGCTACTGTGATGTTGCTAAAGGTGACGCTCTTCGTGCTCACGACCTGATTGCCAGTGGCATCGCCAGAAAGCTGGACACTATAGGAGACGCTACCCGCCGGGTAGGTTGTTTCGGCAAAGTCCCAGGTCGCAGCTACAGTTCCGGCGCTTGCATTGATGGTTGGGGCATTGACAGTGGGGGCGACCATACCAGGGTAGGTTATGACAGAGTTTTTAGTGCCAGCATAGGCGGTGATAAAGCCATCTGCCAGTGCCCGAATCTGAGCCTGATATGTTCTCCCTGAGACAGCTGTCAGAGAGAATGTGGTGCTGAGATTGCTCGTCATCTCGCTATAGACGATGCTGGAGTCGCTCGTATCAAGAAGTTCGAGATAGTAGAGGAGGTCCTGCGCTCCGGTGGACGCGGTCCAACTTGCTGAGACGGTACCAGCTGCAGCCTGATAAGTCAGCGCAGTCATATTGGCGGCGGTCAAGGAAGGCACAGTATTGGTGAGGCCAAGCGTCCCTTCGGCGCTCCCCTGCACCTTGACAGTGAAAGGGACATCGACATCAAGCTTATCAGGGAGAGTGTAGACGCGACCTGCAGCAGTATTAGGCATGGCACTGATGCTGTCAATAGGAGTGGGGTTATTTGCCTGATAGAGGGCAGCGTTGTAGGTGAGCATAAGGCCCGCCTGTGCTGAGGTGAGGATATCAGGCCAGCTCACCGCTAATTTTCGCTCGGATTGATTATAAGTGAAACTGAGCACGGGAGCGGCCAGAGCCAGGATCGTCGCTTGAGCAGTGACGAGGGGACCAATCGTGCCTTGCGGCAGAGATTTGGCCTGGCAGATCCAGATGTCGTTGACCTGGAATCCGCCGGGAGGCGGTGGCACCTGGTAGGTGTTTTCACTCGCCAGCGCATAATGAGTGATGGTGGCAGATTCGGCCCCTTGCTTATATATGCGCAGATAGACAGGATTGTTCGCTTGCCAGGTAGCTGTCAGGGTTGTGTGCGTCTCATCGTAGGTCAGTTGCTGGTGAATATCGCCATAGGCGACAGTCTGACTGGCAATCCCCACAGAGCCCTGAGCCATGCCTGTCACCTGCACCGTGACTGGCGCTGTTTGAGTCATGGGCAGATAGGTTGTCATGTCAAAGCTCAATGTCGTCTGCTCTACCGGCAGTTGAGGCGTGTCACCCAGGACGACCTGGATGCGGTAAGTCACCCCCAACCCACTGTCTCTTTGCGCCTGGGTGCGGATATCATTCCAGGTCGCCAGCAGTTTCTCCGGCGCAGTACTGTAAACGTAGCTTACAACAGGCTGAGCCAGGTTATGTACAACAACGCTGCCGTTCTCGCTGGCCGCTATCGTACCCTGGGCAAGGGAGCGGATCAGGAAAGTATATTGACTTCCTTCCAAAAATCCGCCTGTCGGAACTGGCACAGTATAGGATGTGGTGGTTTCATCAAAAAAGTGCTGGCTAACAGCGCCCGGAGCTGGCGGCGTAATTGCAAGATACACATCAGGGGCAGTAGTCCAACGAACCGTAAGATTTGTCGTAGTTGTGCTGTACAGATAGACTGGCTGGAGTGGGGCAGGGACGAATACCTGATTCGCCGGTCCTATCGAGCCGTTTTGCTGGCCTGACACCTTGATAGTATAAGCATGTGGCTGTTGTAAATAGGGGGTTAATGTGTAGGTACGTGTTGTGAGGCTCGGCTGATTGACGATAGGCGTTGGGTCGGCGTCTTGAAAGATCTGGAGTCGATAGGTGACGCCGACGGCAATCTCGTCCCAGCCTACTGTCAACGCATTAGTGTTTGCATCCCAGTTGTACGTGAGCGTAGGGCGAGGCAGATTGGTGACGGTCAATTGCTGTTCAGCACTCCAGGCCCCGATGGCGTCAGGACTAAGAGGACGCACTCTAGCTTTAAAGACATCCCCTTGCTGAGCGGGCACCTGAGTGTTGCTGATCTGGACATCTGTGGCGTTGGTCCAGGTGGTAAATACCTGATTCCAGGTGTTGCCGCTCTGCTTAAAAACTTCCAGAAAGTAGTTGGTGGCATTGGTCAGTGCCTGCCAGGAGGCTTCTAGCAAGCCAGGTGTGCTGGTTTCGCTGCTATAATCAAAGCTCAGGTTGAGCGGAGCCAGCGTCGCAGGTATATTGACGGGGCCAAAAGCAGCGCCGCTGACAGCGTTCACCTGGATGGTCCAGGTATGCGTATCGGTAAGTTGCGTCGGAAGAGGATAGGCAGTAGCTGTCTGCAAAGTGGGCAACCCTGATGGAACTCCGTCTTGAAAAAGAGTTACCTGATATTGTTGGGCCTGATCTACCACCTCCCAGTTGGCTGTCAGCGATTGATTCGTGCTGGAGTACTGCAAGGGTTGGAGGGCTATAGCTCCCAGGTTGAGAATCACCACCTGCTGAGCATCGCTCCAGTCGCTGGTTTCACCAGTAACCGTGACTTGCAGTTTGATCTCGTAGG
Organism: Ktedonobacteraceae bacterium; assembly: GCA_035650355.1. GTDB lineage: Bacteria > Chloroflexota > Ktedonobacteria > Ktedonobacterales > Ktedonobacteraceae > DASRHT01. Next base: position 40,102 of record DASRHT010000117.1, on the reverse strand, counting down.
TCTGATTCATATTGGGGCTGGTAATAGTATAGGTGCTGCTGGTGAAGGTATCAGTTTTGCAAAAGCGCCTCCCGGTAATCTGGCAATACTGGATCTGGTAGGTGCCAGAAGACTGGAAATTGGTAATAGTCGCTGTCAACTGCGAAGTGCGAAAGCGCAGGTCTGAACTAATAAAACTGCCCCCGATGATGGTTCCTGCTGACTGTGTAGAATCCAGATGCCAAGAGAGGAGCAGGTTGGTCTCGTTACCTGAGAGGCGTCGCTCCAGTTGCGCCCATATTTGATCTTCAGAGCATACCTGGCTCCAGAGGCTGAACTCGCACATTGCACCTGCGAAACCAATCTCATTCGCCGCGCTATCCCCCCGCCCCAGCACAAGATTGCCGCCTTCCTCCATACCGTTACCGGCGGAGAATGAGATTGCCCCCAGACTCTGATAAGCAAGGAAGCCATCGTAGTAGACTTGCACGCGGTAATGGGTGGTATCGGCTGGAGACAGAGAAACCGCGATCTGGTGCCAGCAACCATCATTGATGATCACACCGGTAGGGCCTGTGCTGGAACTACCGAAGCCTACTTCGAGGTTGGTGGGATTCTTGATATATAGCCGTTTTTGATTCGTGTCCCTTTGATCGTAAGTAAACAGCACTGCCTGGCTGGCATTCGTGCCGTTTTGAGAGGTTTTCACCCAGAAAGAAACGGTGAGTGCCTGGATTGGAAAATTATTCATCGCGGTCTGAGTAATGGAGGCCAAACCATCGAACTGAAAAACTGTCGCTGGTGCATCCAGATTGCTCTGATACCTCAATTGAAACTGAGGGGGAGTTGGGCCTGGCATGAAAAGCTTCTTCCTTTCCTTACATAACCTCTCTCATGGGCGCTAAGCGTAGGTCTCGGAGGTGATATTCCCCCGGTCGTCATAGGTATAGGTGATGGTGGTCCTGGAGTTGACCACCACCTGGTGGAGTCGGCCTAGATCGTCATAGTTGTACGTCACTGAACTGCTCAGTGGTCCGGTGGCAAAACTACTCCAGGGACCGGCAGTCTGCGCGCCAGTGGCTCGAACCTGTGCTTTGTATGTCGCGCCAGCTTGCAATGCCTCGGCAAATGTTACTGTTAAACCGGCGGTGTCCAGGTTCTCTGCGAGCTGGTCATTTTTGAAAAGTTGAGCATTGTATTGTGTCACCCCAGGACTGGTAACGGCATCCCAGGAGTATACCAGCACAGTACCGTTGTAGAAAAGATCTCCGTGGGTGGGAGCTGTGACGATAATGCTGACGGGCGCGCTCCAGGGACCGGAGGTGGTCGTCCCCGTTGCCTGTACTCGTGCCTGGTACGCTGTCGCTGGAGCAAGCGTTGCCGGAAAATTACTTGAGGTGCTGGTAGTAGTGGTATGTGCCACCGTCGTGTTGCCAGTGACAATTTGCAAGGTATAGCCGCTTACACCGGCTTCGCTTACGGCGCTCCAGGTGGCCGTGACCTGTTGACCATCGTAAACAATCTGGCTGATCACTGGCGCAGCCACAATGACGCTGACAGGTGTGCTCCAGGGTCCTGGGGCACCGATGCCTGTTGCCTGGACCTTTACTATATAGCTACTTCCCGAAGAAAGGCCGATCTGAAAAGTACCTTGTAGAGCAGTCGTATTCATGCTGTGAAGCAAGGTGTCATTCTGGAATACTGCCAGCGTGTAGCCAGTCACACCTGATTCACTGACGGCTGTCCATTGACTGGAAAGCTGTGAGCCATCGTAAGAGACCAATTGAAGCGTTGGTGCCTGCGTAATTGGTGGCGCAACACTTTTTACGGCATAGACGCTCCCCTGATTGCCAGAAAAGTAGAGCAATCCAGTCGCAGCCAGTACCGGACCACAGCTATTGGCCCCGTGCTCCCCTTGCCAGAGAGCGACGCCGCTGGCGCTGTATGCCAGGATCTTCCCATCGGAAGTGCCAAAATAGACATTGCCGGATGCATCTACTACTGCTGCGCCAGGATAGATCCCAACATTCCCCGTAGTATTGCTTGACCATTTCTTATTCCCATCTGGCGTTATGGCGTTCATGCCATAGAAACCAGCATAAACAGTTCCATCGGCGCCAATAGCAATCGAAGGAGGATTGGCAAGATATTCACCCGTGCTATAAGTCCATTTGACAGCGCCATTTGGAGTGAGACAGACAACGGCATTAGCAGAGGGCGGTTGAGTGCTTCTACAAAAATAAATGTTTCCTCCATCATCGATAGCAATAGGGCCGCGAATCCAGAGGCTACCAGCTTCTTGATGCTGCCACTTAATAGAGCCATTGGAGGGATCTAACGCATAAACGATTGACTCTTCAGAGCCAACATAGACAGTACCGTCAGGTCCAATGCCAGGAATTGATGAAGAGCCCTTGCTGAACCTCATTTCCCATTTCGCGGTGCCATTTGCCGCATTGAGGGCAATGATGCGATCACCCTGACCCGTGGAGCTATTGGCAACCAGATAAATGGTGTCTCCTGCCGTGTTTAATTTGAGCGGAACAACGACGACCATAGCAATATCGCGACGCTCATATTTCCATTTCAATGTCCCGTCAGAGGCAAGCGCCTGAACCATATCAGAGGCACCATAGATCGTTCCATCGCCACCGATGGCAGGAGTGGGATAGAAAGGATAATCGGAAGTATAGGTCCATTTGATGACACCGTTTGCATCGATGGAGTACAGTTTCCTATCCTCACAGCCCACATAGACGTTCCCTTGCGCATCGACAGCGGGCCCTCCCCGCATCGCTCCGCCGACAGATGTTGCCCAGAGTTGCGTGAATGCGTTGGGACCAATGAATGGAGACCTGCTCTGATTGCCGGGGTTCTTCAGCGTTGTGGGCCAGATTGCCTCTTGAAGCGGAGGACCCGGGGTCACATAACTGACACTACCAACGGGAGTAGCATTGTTTCTTGTGGAGGATACATCGTTGCCGTCCCCGTCTAGCTTCCAGTAGCCAACCAATCCAGCTTCGTTGCCTGTGAGTTCGGTATACATATGACCCGACAGGTCGGCCTGTGAGCGAGCAACAGACCAGACACGTACTTCGCTAATGAGGCCTGTGTAGTGATTATAGGGCTCCTGATTCTGATCTGTAGCGCCGATAACCATACGCAGACTATTATTCACATCCAATGGGGGCGCAGCATTCCCGCTAGAGGTTGCTGGGAGCGGATGCCCATCCAGATAGAGGGAAATACCAGTACCCACTCTCGTTGCTGCTATATGGTGCCAGGAATGGTCGAAAACGACAGCAGCCTGTGAATCGACCTCAAAAAAACCAACGCCGCTATCGGTGGCGAGTTTAAAGGAGCCGTCTGGTTTGAGCACGAGCAGGAAACCGCCATTTCCTGGATTGCCTTCAGTGGGTTTACGAGAGATGATAGTGCCCGCTCCAGCAGGTTGAATCCATGCCTCGACAGTGAAGTTCCCTGTCCCAAAATTATAGATAGCATTCCAGGGGGCAGCCATATAGGCAGCATTTTGTAGCTGAAGAGCATAAATCCCCATCCACGCCTCCTTCTCATTCTTCATATCAGGAGAAATACAAGATTTTCGGAACCCGCTTCCGCCATAGCTAGAACGCAGATTAGCGTTAGCTTTCTATAATAGTCAAGCAATTGTTTGCTCTTCTCACAAACAATCAGGGAAGGGCCGGGGGGGATAGCCACAAGAATCAGTTAAATGTTTTGCACTTAACAGGTTCACACTAGTATACTACCATATATTTGTTTTTTATGCCATATCTTTTCTTTATACATATATATCATTAAAAAACTTTAATAATCATTAAAAAATCTTGTGTGCATTCATTGCGTCGTATCGTCTTGCGAGAATCTTACCCGCGGGTAAGATTCTCGCGGAGTTTCTCTCCCTTTCCATCACCCACTGCTGGCGTGCAACCGCTGCGCTCATCACATTGTTCAACATGAGCTTCCCATCGTCTTCGTAGCGCGCTTCGCATGCTCCCCCTTCACAAATCATCTTGAACCTTGCCGATGATGCCCTTCCTCGGAGAGCCACCAGATCTGCTTGCATCTCGCTGCCGGCCTGGAGGCACTTCTTTCATTGCCGCAGAAGACCTCCTCCGGCGCCGCTTGCTGGCAGTTCGCGCTGATGGTGGTCTGGGTGGCGGCTCTTCTCTCAACTCCTTCGGCGCTTCGTCCTCGCTCTGTTGCCTACTTAGCCGCTCGTAGAGTTTGAGCGCCATCAGATTTCTTGGGCTGGGATTGCTAGCGAGCTACTCTACTTGTGGTCTTGTCCCAGGAATACGGAGAGGCTGAAGTTGGTTAACCCATCAATTGGTCAGTTGCATCCTCAAAGGTGCATGGACTGAGGTAGCCCAGCGTGGAATGCAACCGCACCGGATGGTAAAAGCATTCTAAAGCAGAGCAAGTACACCCAGGCCGAGCCACTCTTCCAGCGCTCTTTGCATATCCGGGAGCAGCAGTTGGGTCCTGACCATCCTGACGTGGCGCGTGCGCTCAACGGCCTGGCGACCCTCTACTCTCAGCAGGGCAAGTATGAGGAGGTCGAGCCACTCTTCCAGCGGGCCTTGCATATCCGGGAGCAGCAATTAGGTCCTGACCATCCTCTGGTAGCCGTCTCGTTCAGTAACCTGGCGGACCTCTACTCCGAACAGGGCAAGTATGAGGAGGCCGAGCCACTCTACCGGCGGGCCCTGCACATCTGGGAGCAGCGGGTGGGCCCTGAGCATCCTGATGTGGCCCACCCGCTCACCAATCTGGCTAGCCTCTACTCCGAGCAGGGCAGATATGCCGAAGCCGAGTCGCTCTTCCTGCGAGCGCTCGCCATCCGGGAGCAGCGTTTGGGACCAGATCATCCTGATACCGCGGAGGCCCTCCCCGACCTCGCCACATTGCGAGAGAGACAAGGAAACCGCCAGGAAGCGCTCTCGCTCTATCAGCGCGCGCTTGCCATCCGCGAACAGGCGTTTGGGCCGGACCATCCCAAAACCTGTGCCACCCGCGAGCGGCTCACCGCCTTGAGGGAGCGGGTCGGTCAAGAGGCTGGTGCTTCTCAAGAGGAGGAGACCCCACCGGAACAGGGCGGGCAGAGCACATGAGACGGTGTGAACAACGAGGCGAGCGGAACCATTTACTTGCACCGTGTTGCGACGATCCCTTGTGGGAGAGGCATGCTCCCTTCGATCAGCCGCCATTTTTGGACTCGTGAGAGCCGGTTGATGGCATGTTCAGCACGCAGAGCTTCTCCCTTACTCTCACACAACCAGGACGCGAGAAGAACCACAGGTCCCCGCCCACGCGTATATTTCGCCCGGATGCCAGCGTTATGTGCAGCTATCCGCTGCATCACATCCTGGGTATAGCCCGTATAGAGTGAGCCATCACTGCATTGAACAATATAGACAAAGTGCGCTTGGAGGGGGTGCGGCTCCTCTTCTTGCAGATGTCACGGACCTATGATCCTCCTACGAACGCTCACGATGTTCCATCAAGAAGCCTCCTTCGGCTCGACTTCACGGTAAAAACAGAGCACATGTTTACGCATCTGGAAATAATGGTTCCTGTTCCTGCTCTTTTGCCTTCAGCGCTCGTTTCTTCCCTGCTCGACGCCGCTCCTCGACCATTTTGCGAATCGAGGGACCCGTTGGCATATCTTCTGGCATAGGCTGTTTAATCTTCTCTATCGTCTGCCTGATCGGTAAACCCCTCACTGCCGGTATCAACGATGTCCACGATTTCTGTGAGCAAACAGCCACTGTGTGCGGCGAGCCAGCGCCCAGGCTCCATTTCTAGCTGCAAGCGGCGTCCGGCTGTGCTGACAAACACCGCCAGCTTTTCGCGGAGACGGCGGCGATCTCTTGCATGTTCGCTTCTTGTTCTCCGTCCACGTAGGCTGCCTTATACCCTCTGCCGATATCGAGCACGGTGACATCTGGTATACGGGCTGCAAGCGCCAGGGCGACATCCATCACCTCACTCCAGACGGATAGGTCGGCACCACTGCCGATATGGATATGCAGCCGGTTGATGACGCAGTTGTGCCGTTGCGCAAAAGCGAGTGCTTGGGGCAGATACTTGTGCCACCCATCGAAGCTGGGCGCTGGACCACCCGTCATGAGGCGATTCTGCTGTCCCGCCCCGATCCCAGGATTCACGCGCAATCCAACTGCTGACCGGGTCGGAGCCGCTGCTGCAAAGAGCTCGAGTTGGTGCATCGAGGTCGCCACATACTGGACACCGGCTCTCAGAAGCTCGCCTAACCTGTGAGCTGGTTGTTGGCTAGACAGGCTGATGCTATTGCCCGGAATCCCCAGTGCAAGCAGCTCGGTCGCTTCATAGCTTGAACTGGCGTCAAAGCGCAGGCCTTCTGCCGCCAGAACGCAGATAATTTCTGGATGTGGGTTAGCCTTCATGGCATAGCGTACCGTCAGCCCATATGGAAGCGTCAGTCGCGCCACTGCTTGTGCGCTCGCTCACGAGGGAGCGCGCATAGAGGGAACTGCCATACGTGGCTACCAGTTCACGGGCTTGTGTTGGGGTGAGCAACATGAGAAAACTCCTTATTTCGCCTGCGCTATTGTGATGTTCGTCTGCTTGTACATTACGGCTTCGGTTTGTCTCAGCAGATGCACTCGTCTATGGATGGCTCTCCTCTTTCACGATGCGGTACTGGCCGTCCCCCTTGACGACGTTTTTCCCGACGTGGATCAGTTCGCCGACGACTAAGATCTCAAGGAAAGGGGTCAGATCCCCTTCGAAGGTGGCTGTCCCGATCAGTCCGCCAATGGGGGTGGCTCGCTTCTGACGATTGGAATAGCTCTTGAGATCTTGCCAGCGCGTCTGATCTTCACGGCATTGGATAGCATCGGCCAGCCATAACCATGCGTTTTTCTCCTCCCGCTCGATTGTGAGCTCCTGATTCCCATAATACTGCTCTAACGCGAGATAGCGCTCTAAGAGACGTTGCACCAGCGGACTGAAGCGGGCACGTTTGACGATATGCTCTCGCTCGACCAAGCGCAAGGGGGTGACGAAGCACAGGGTGATCCGTTCAGGATTCAGGGTTGCCGCTCGCGCCGCGTGATCTTCGGGCAGGACGGTAATGATCGGCACCTGGACAAGCAGATCGCCCTTTTCATAGATCACCTGGCGCTGTTGCGTGAAGGGGTGATAGCATTCTACTCGCACGATCTGGAACCGCCCGCGCTGCCCGTTGTTTTCGTCCAGGCGACGACCCAATCCCTCTTCCTCCAGTTGCGCCGCCGAGAGCAGGATGTAGGGCAGCAGTTCCACAATCGAGCCGATGAGCGTCATGCCGAAGGAGAATTGCTCTCCCACTTGATAGTAGCGCTCCCCCTCCTGTGGCGGGATGATGACGTAGGGACGCGGAATATCCTGCCCTCTGGCGCTCTCCTCACGCAGGGGCGCAACCAGCGCGCTCACCGGGCAACTATCATGGATGGGGCAGGCGGCGCAGGAAGGCGAGCTTTTGTTGGTGCAGAAGCGTCTCCAGACGGCATTGAAGAAATTGCCCCGTAGCGACGCCCCGCTAAACTCGTCCAGTTGGAGCGGCGTGATCGCCTGGACGGTGAACGCCAAGTGCGTGGTAGTCAATTTCATTACCCCTAAGCGGAAGGAGTCGGATCGAACAATGGACGGCATCCTCTTCAAGCTCCTTTCAGATGCGTTGATACCAGCTATAATTGCGCGATGAGCGCCTATGCTCGTATGGTAACACCATATGACGCAGGATACGGTCTTTATGCAGGACGATTTTCGCATCGTCATAGATGTTCGCCTTTGCAAAGGTCAGGCTCGGACCGCAATCGTCCAACATTTGTAACGTTCCTGCGGGCGAAAACGCTTGCAGTGCGGGTGCGGTGAGATGGATAAAATGCCCTTCTGGCTGCGTCGCGCTCACAGCAGGGGGCTCCAGGATTTGCAGGAAGCCGCCGCGCTTGCCCAGGTAGTTGATCTGCATCAACAGATCGCGGAGCAACTCGCCTGATCCATCCTCAGCCACCTCGCACGTCAGGCGGAGCGGGCCGATATAGCTCACGTACTCGCGGTACGCGATGGTTGGTTGCATTGGATATTCCTTTTTCTCCCGCGCCCGCTGGGCCTTTTCCGGGTTGCTCTTCTCCTTCAGCTCGCGCCTGATCTTGCTAAAGCTTTTCATCACCAGGATCGTCTCCGGCGGCTCCAGATACAGGCTGAGGTCGCGGAGGAGGGGAAACAGGCGTTTCCCTTCCTCGATGCCGCGACTGCGAATTACGTTGCTCAGCAAGGCCATTTTGATAGCATAGGGCGTCGGGATCAGCAGCGTTTTGCCACCCGACGAGGTCGCGCCCGCCGACTTGAGCGAGAAGAAGGAGACCGGAAGGTACTGTGCAGTAATCCACATAGCTCGTCTCTCCTGCAAGCTTAGCGCGTCAACGCCTGCGGTGTGCTACTATCGATCAACTGGCGCATCTGTTGCGCGAAGTCAGCCAGGGTGTCGAACGTGAAGAGCTTGACATGCTCAGGCCCATTGCCGTTGAGAGCCGTGGCGATCTTTTGCGCCTGCTCGCGATAGGCGAAACGCTGCTCTTCGTCGCTGCCACCGATCAAAGGGCTGATCAGGGGCGCGGGCAGGGCGCTAGCGCTGGTAGAGATGAAGCCCTCAAGCGCAGTAAGATGCGGAAGCTGGGTTGAGCGCATGGCCCCGTTGAGCTCCAGAAAGGTGTACATAACGCTTTCCAGCAATAGCGCCATGCGTCTCTGCCGCTCGTCATCGCTGATGGCATATTTTTGCGTGATGTCGTTATAGCCAATGCGATGGAGTTCAAGATGGCAGACCAGGGCATAGACGCCGCTGGAGGCTGGTCGGTGGAAGATGTTCTGCCCACGGTTGGCGCCGCTTTTATCCTGTGCGTCGACCTGGAGTTGTTGCGCACCGCGCTCGGAGACGTATTTGACGTGGAAGTAGCTTTCGGTGCGCGAGAGCTCAGGAATGGCGGCAACCCAGCCGAATTCGCAGACTGATTTGCGCGGCACGGATCGTTTCTCTTCGGTTACCAGGATGCCGCCGATATCGTCCATCGCGCAATGTTGCAGCAGTTCGCTGATAAACTCGGCGTCTTTACGGCTGGCACGCGCCAGAAATTGATCGTCGGCATTGATGCGGTTGACGTTGAACTGCTGGCAACTGCTGCACAGGCTCAGGTTCTGCTCTTTGGCGCGACGATAAAAGTGCTCCATCAGGACGTGCTTGAGCATATCACCGGAGATGGCGTTGACGTTGTGCAGGTGATGATCGTTGCCCACAATGTCAACCATGCGGGTCTGAATCTGGTTGCCCTCACCCCCTTCGTTGTTGAGGCTATGCATGTTCAGGGTCATGCGGGCGGCGATAGACAGTGAGACAATGGGATTACTCATTGGTATGGTTTCCTTCCTAATTACTCTTTTACTCTGCTACTATTCCTGGCCGTCTGGTGCTGATGGATCGGACTCGCTCCCGGTGACGTCGTTTTGCAACTCTTCGGCTGAGAGCGACTTCAGGCTCGCATAGCCATAGGCAACCAACTTCTTGGCAATCAATTCGGTGGGGTTGCGGTCCAGCAATTCTTCCAACTGCTCAATATCGGCTGTTGTGACCGGGTAGCGCAAACCATATTTTTTACGGTCTTCTTTTTGCAGGCGGCGCTGGAGCCGCTTCGCTACTTTTTCCTCTTCGCGCGCGGTTTCGGCATTATAAAGGATGAGGAAGGTATTGAGTTCGTTCACGAAATCGTCGCGGTAGCGGGCTTTGCGGATCAAGTCCTGCCCCAGGCCGTAGCGAACCTCGTAACGATGGTCGTTTTCCTGACTGGTACGATACTGCGCCTTGACAGTAGCTTCACGAATAGCTGAGGCGATGTTTTGAAAACCGTGATTTTGCGTGATCGCGTGCAGATCATCACTTTTATGTTGCATGACGAGAATATCCAAACCTTTCTTTGTGAGTTGTGGTAGCCAGCGCAGCACGTTCTTCTCGTGCTCGCGCTGGCGGAAGAGATAACTGCCGTAGCTGGCCGCGAAGGTCCAGAACGGGTTGAGATCGTGGCCGGAGAGAAAGTCGCGATAGGCGCGCAACAGTTCAAGCTCGTCGTTGCCCTCTTTACCCTGGTGCCCCTCGATGCGGCGGATGATGCGCAGATGCTCTTGCAGGAACAGATCGGCATCTTCGGTAGCTTGCAGGGTACGGAGATCCGGGAACCAGCTCGGGACGTTGATGGTTGAAACGTTCATAGTGGCATGGGCGTTGCCCATATCCTTATAAAAGGCCACATCGAAGCCGCTGGCAATGCTGATAATGGGCTTCTCCCATTCCTCCCACCCTTCGCGACTGCTCAGTTGCTCCTGCCGGTGCCTGACCAGCACTTGCGTGAGACGCAGCGAGGCAAAGATGTCCTGCTTGATGGCCGTGCTGGACCAGCAAATCTGACGAAACTGCTCCATCATAGTAGCCAGCGCGTGCAATTCGACACTGGCAGGCTGAATGACATAGGTTTTGCGGTCCTTGCTGCCCTTGAGGATATATGGCGCGGCCCCAAGCATAAAACCCTTGAATTTGAGCAGCTCAAGCAGCCAGAAACTATCCAGCCCCGCGCTGGTCAGATGATCGCTTTTAGGCGTGTTGGACCCCTTGCCGGTGGTGGGATTGATGACCTGGACGGCAGTGACCATCGTTTTGCGCTCAATGCCCTGCTCCTTCGCCAGATTCTCCCACTCCTTGCACGCTGTCTCGATATCGTTCTGCTCTTGCGAGAACAGCCTGCACAGTAGGGCAATCACGAGCCATTGTTGCTGCCCTGTGAGGGCTTGCCAGCGCAAGACGATTTCGTTAAAGGTATCCGGCACCTTCATCATATTAATGGCCTGATAATGCGCCAGTTCGGGGCGCGGCGCATTTTTACGCAGTTTTTCCAGCTCTGGCTCTTTGCGCCAGAAAGCATCGGGCGTGCGCAGGCGGGGTTCCAGGTGTTTGCGCTGCTCTGCCAGTTGCTTCTGCTTCTCGCGCTCCTCATCATAATGGAAGCCATCCTGCAAAGTGCGCCCCTTTTTGGCCTGCCGCTCGTCCTGCTTGGCCGAGATAAGCGGATCGAGCAGCGAAAACCCCTTATCGCAATCGAGCTGCTCCTCACGCAACGGGTGCGATAGCGTAATCTCGTAAGAGCCGCCTTGCTGACATATCATGATGGTTGTATCCGGTCTGTCAAGTTTATGGCACACGGTCTGGAGCAGATCGGCCCAGCCGAGGGCGAGTTGCGTATCTGCCGAGGTGTTGTTTTTTTGGTTGACGTAAAATGTTTGCATGGTATTTCCTAATTTCCATCGATTACAGCGCGTAGATACATATGAACAAATGATGCTGGTAATACCCATCGTTAGGGCAAGCCGTTAGGGCAAGCGCGAGGCCCCCGCTCCTCCTCCCTCCACCCCTTGCCCCTACCGAATCCTACCATTGCATCTTCCCCATACCCACCCTGAACGGGATTCGCTCCGGTGGGGGTAGGGGCCTCGCGCTTGCCCTGGAGCTGTTTGACTCATAATTCCCTATTCCCACGTTCATTGATTACAGTGCATAACTATCCGCCCGTTGATCCGCCAGCCGTAAAGCACGCACGATCAGGAATGCCAGCCAGGTTTCCAGCAACTGCTCGCGGCTTCCTCCGACCTCCGGGTGCGTGAAGCGGGGCCGGTCTGCGTTGGTCGGGAACAGGTCCCCTTTGTCGAACTTGAGGAACAGGCGGTCAAGATCGTAGCTCCAACTGCTGCCGCGACGCACGATCTCGAAGGCTTTCTTGATCGCCACTTTTGCGCCCTCGGTAATCTCCGTCTTGCCATATTCGTGCGCGGTCGGGCTATGATGGTGAGCGATAGCCCGGTATACCGCGCGCGCCACCGGGAGATTGGGACTCTGCGGGCCGGTCACTCCTAGACTGGCATGGATCAGCTTTGCTGCCGCCATGACGCTTTCACAGGCGTGCTTTGGCCGTTTGATCGACTTGCGCGATAGCTCTTCCTGCCACTTACGCTGCTCGGTCGATTGGTAATCGTAGTCCGTTTTGGCAAGGAAAGCCGCCTGATCTAGTTCGGGATATGGTGTCGCAGCCCACTTTTTCTCGTGCTGAAGGCGTTGCCAGGCGCGGGCCCAGCGCTGCCACTGTTTGTCCAGCTTGCCCAGGTCGTGGGTGGCGATGGCTAGCTGGATGGCGGTATCGATGGTACCTTCGTCCAGCCCCATGAGGTGCTCCAGGCGCTGCATGGCATAGGCCAGTTCGTGATAGATGAGGTAGTGATAGGCGTCGGCCAGACCGCCAATATGCTGCTCGTAGCGTTGCAGCCGCGTCTCCATCTCATCATTGTTGCCAGACCGCCGCTGCAACAGCTCGCTCTGGTAGTGTTGCGCCTCCAAGCGCTCTTTCCAGGCATCCGGCAGCTTTATGCGTCCATCCAGGAAGACCAGGCCGAGCTGCTTGTCGTAGGTCGCCAGTTGATGCGGCAGGGCGATCAGCAGCGCGCCCGGGATCTGGCTCTGAGCAGTCACCGGCGGCCAGTTATAGGTGGTTGGCAGACGATGATCGTCTTCAGCATCCTGCTGCTGTTGTTCGACCTTGTCCATCTCCGCTCGTTTGCACACCCAATCAAGGTCGCGCTCCGCTTGTCGCTCCTGCAAACGCTCCCAATGCTTGCCCATCAGTGAGCCGGGGTGCAAGCCAAAGCTTTGCCAGCGCCAGGGCCTGATTTTCAACTCCTCGTCTGGCTCATCGTGGATCACAATATGGACCTGGTTGACGTCACGAATAAGATCGGCGGCGTGACCACATTCGCCTGTACGCAGCATAGTCGTGATTTCACTTTGCAGGTTGTCGCGATGCGCTTCGTAGCGGTCGAGCAAGTCCATATCGCCTGTGGTATGCACCTGGTCGATCAAGCGCTGTTCCTCGCGAAAGCCGACGACGGCGCCATCGAGCTGCTGTAATGCATCCCACGTATCCTGGCAGAGGGCGGCGGCGTAGGGCAGGGTCGATGCTGGCTTGTCCTCTTCGTCGGGCGCTAAGGGATAGATGATCACGCGGCCCTGCTGCTTCTCGAAGCGTGCGCACCTGCCAGCACGCTGGACCAGGCTATTGGCGGGTGCAAGTTCGCTGTGCAGAGTCTGGACGGAGATATCCAGCCCGACCTCGACGACCTGGGTGGCAACGACAATACTGTCCTGCTGGCCCTGATAGAGGCCATTTTGCCACTGCGTCTTGCCCAACAACTGGCTCAGCTCCTCCGCCTGCTGTTTGCGGTCTTCGTCCGTGAAACGACTGTGCAGCAAACGCAGCTCGATGGCTCGCCCTTGCTGTTCGATAGCTCGCCAGAGCTGCAAGTAGGTCTCCTGCGCGCGCTGCACAGTGTTGCAGACGACGAGCGAGCAACGATCATGCAGCTGGAGGATGCGCTCAGCGCTCAGCGGCTCTGGTGAGCAGGCAAACGTTCTGCTCCGCCCCTTATTCAGCTCCTGTAATTCGTCGTCATCCAGCTCAATCAGCTCAGCGTCAAGCATCGTGCTCAGACGTTGTGCCAGCTCAGTGGAGAGCGTTGCGCTCATAAACACGAAGCGCGTCAGGCCGTGGAGCAGGCGCAGCAGCTCCAGGCAGGTGGTGAATGCGCCTTTGTAGCTTCGGCCATCTTCAGAGACGGGATAGAGATGCGGCTCGTCGAGAATCAGGTAGGAGCTAGAGATGGCTCCCACGTTGAGATTCGCTTTCCGACCATCGAGCCCGTAAGGGATGCCCAGCGCGCCGGAGAGCGCCTGGTCGATGGTGCAGGCGGTGATCATCGACTCGAATGCTGGATCTTCCGGCGACTCGCCTGTTTGAATGGAGATCAATCCTCGCTTGATGTGCTGATAAGCGGTTTCGGCCTCGCGGAACAAATTCGGGTTCAGTTCCTGGTAGAGTTCGTCGCAGGTGGTACGAAATTGCGTTGCCAGCACGCGCATCGGCACGACATAGAGCGCCTTCTCCGGCAGCAGACCATATTTGCCCGCTTTATTCTGCCAGAATGGCAGGATAGCGCCACGGGTTTTGCCGCCTCCGGTCGGGATAAGCAGAATGACGTTGCGGCCCTGCATCATCGCCTTGAGCAGACGTTTCTGATAGGGGTAAGGGGTGAACATGACGATTACTCCTTTGCTTTGAATAGCGCATCATCAAATTCTTCGGGGTTGCGTGGTCTGGCGGGTGTCAGTTGATAGTTCTCGACCATGCGCCGGACGTGGGTGAGCATACGTTCGCGCAACGCTGTCGGTTCCAGCACCTCGCAATCGCCGCCCCAGCCGCGAATCCAGGGCTCAATCTCCAGCGTTTCGCCGATAATAGCCGTCCATTCGCAGCCTTCGCGCGTCAATGTCAGCTCCTGTGAAGGATGCCAGCGGGTTTCACGCACGCGCGGCGTGACAGCAGCAGAGAAGCGCAGCCGAACCTTTACTGGCTCTTCGTCGGTATACATCACACCCCACGCCTGTTGCAGCATCTCCGGCCCCTTAAACTTCTCGGAGACGGTAAAGGTTTCAGCAGTCAATTCCGCCTGCTGGATGCGCTCCAGCTTATAGGTACGGATGTCATTGACCACGCTGCTATAGCCAATCGCGTAAATGGTGCGACCGATTGCCGAGGGCTCCAGCAGGTACGGGTCAAAAAAGCACTCGAAGCTTTTGCGCTGTGGTGGGGCGTACGAGAGGCGCACGCGTCGCTGCATCACCCAGCCGCTGGCCAGCACCTGAAAGAGATGAGACATGTCGCGCAACTGGTCCTGCGGGTGTTCGGCGAACAGCAGCGCATCCAGCAGCGTCTGTTGGCGTTCTTTGAGCGATGGGGGCAGGGCTTCAACCAGCTTCTTTAGCGCCATCGTGACATGCCAGTTTTGCTCATCCTGTGTCTGTGAGAGCAAGCGTCCCGCCAGATACAGGCTGACCGCCTCGGGATAGCTCAGCGACAATTCGAGGTGTGGAATCGTCGCCCCTTCCGGCAGTATCCAGACATGCCCATCCTTAGTAATCGGCAGGAGTCCCGCGAAGCTCAACTCGTTGAGATACTTGCCGGCGGTATCTTCATTGATCCCCAGCAGATCAGCGATCTCGCGTGTACGATACCTCCGGTGCGTATTCTGGAATAGACGAATAATATGGAAGAGGCGTTGAAACTTCTTCATGCCATCGGTATTCATCCAAGTCCTCCTTTAAGTGATGAGCATAGTATAACGGCACGATTCCGCTAAACCATCGGAAAAAATTATGAGAACTCTCAGAAAAAATTATGAACGTGTGGCAAGAAGCAAAAACTGATGATGATAGCTAACAGAGGAGAAATCACTGATCCATCCTTCCCACTTGCCACAAAACTAAACAGAGCAAATCCAAAAGCCGTATAACCATTATATATCCGGTGATCCTGCAAACGCAGCCATATAGGAAAATCGTCATAGTGATCCGCGCCTCCTATGAAAAAAGCCCCCTGAATCGCGCGCATCCGAAAATCCCTCCAGCTTTTCTCAAAAGGAGCAGAATCAGGACAGAAACTCGCCCTGATTAGCTCATCAAATGCCCGTTCATCCCATAAAAGCCGCTTTTCTCTACTCGAAAATCCCCCCTATTTTTGGACAAAAAAAGGTTTTCGAAAACGGCATAGATGTGCTATACTATCAGCAGGGGAAAGCAGAAAAATTGACGCGCTGAAATGCCAAAAAACGAGCCTTGCAGCGCCCAAATGACCAACCATCCCACCTCCCCCTACCGACACAACGTCGGTCGCATTGCGCTCGATCCGTTTGAGGATACTGAAAGCTCCCTGCGAGAATGAGGCGGAATAGACATTGAGAGTCGCATTGCGCTCGATCCGTTTGAGGATACTGAAAGGTTGTCAAACTCAAGCTCCACAGCAGCAAAACCAAGTGTCGCATTGCGCTCGATCCGTTTGAGGATACTGAAAGTTTCGGCTCAGGCATGCCGAAAAGTCACGACATCGGGTCGCATTGCGCTCGATCCGTTTGAGGATACTGAAAGACTCATCGGAAGGACAAGCGATCCGTCACGGTCAAAAAGTCGCATTGCGCTCGATCCGTTTGAGGATACTGAAAGTCTGGGGGATTAACCAGCCAAATACCATCTTTAGCGGGGTCGCATTGCGCTCGATCCGTTTGAGGATACTGAAAGCTAGACAGAGAGCATACCTCCAGCTTCCTACACTCTGTCGCATTGCGCTCGATCCGTTTGAGGATACTGAAAGTGCTCGCACCGCAGGTAAGGGATTGTCGCATAGACGGGTCGCATTGCGCTCGATCCGTTTGAGGATACTGAAAGAGTCACTTGCTGGCAGGGTCGTGATCACGACAGAGGCGTCGCATTGCGCTCGATCCGTTTGAGGATACTGAAAGACCGGTTATAATGACCACGTCCCTCGTGCGGTTCAGGTCGCATTGCGCTCGATCCGTTTGAGGATACTGAAAGTCAGACCGAGTTCAGAAACAGGACTTTCACAATAGAGTCGCATTGCGCTCGATCCGTTTGAGGATACTGAAAGCTAAGATGCTAAGATGCTATCATTGATCGGATGAAGTCGCATTGCGCTCGATCCGTTTGAGGATACTGAAAGGAGACACCCTCAAACGGCACACGCTGTCCTGCCACGTCGCATTGCGCTCGATCCGTTTGAGGATACTGAAAGTGTCAGGGTACCCTGCATCTGCTGCACTCAGGGCAAGTCGCATTGCGCTCGATCCGTTTGAGGATACTGAAAGCTCTCTATGACAAAAGGTGACGACCTAGAAGAATACGTCGCATTGCGCTCGATCCGTTTGAGGATACTGAAAGTTGACTGCGTACAGTTTTTGGTGGAACACCTGGAGGTTGTCGCATTGCGCTCGATCCGTTTGAGGATACTGAAAGTCTTTGATATTAGTGAGGTGATCTATCACCCAAGAGGATGTCGCATTGCGCTCGATCCGTTTGAGGATACTGAAAGACGAATAAGCGCCTGCTCGTAGTCGGAATTAGGTGCGTCGCATTGCGCTCGATCCGTTTGAGGATACTGAAAGAGATCGTCGTACGCGTCGTGCTGGCGCTCAGTTTTTGGGTCGCATTGCGCTCGATCCGTTTGAGGATACTGAAAGCTTTAGCTGGCTGGGAATTGACCACACGACCAGGAACGTCGCATTGCGCTCGATCCGTTTGAGGATACTGAAAGCTTTTTTGTCGAGATCGAAGAATTCGATCTGCTCTGGTCGCATTGCGCTCGATCCGTTTGAGGATACTGAAAGCTAACACCGGATCGCCATTCATCAGGCAACATCAGTCGCATTGCGCTCGATCCGTTTGAGGATACTGAAAGGCCGAAGGGCGTGTAGCCAAATCTGCGGAAGAGGTGTCGCATTGCGCTCGAGCCGTTTGAGGATACTGAAAGTCACGCGAAAGTCCGTCCAGACCCCCGCTTCATAGGGTCGCATTGCGCTCGAGCCGTTTGAGGATACTGAAAGGTAGATGACATCACCGAATAGGCAGCACTGGAGGAGTCGCATTGCGCTCGATCCGTTTGAGGATACTGAAAGCACATAAACAGCAGGAACTACGTGCTGATAGCAGGCAGGTCGCATTGCGCTCGATCCGTTTGAGGATACTGAAAGGCGCAAGCGTTTGGGGGTGTCGTACCTCTTGTGGAGTCGCATTGCGCTCGAGCCGTTTGAGGATACTGAAAGTATCAGTAGGCCACCAGGTTGCGATATGCTGCATATTTGTCGCATTGCGCTCGAGCCGTTTGAGGATACTGAAAGTTCTGGACGGACTCTTGATTGCTCTTCGTATGCAGTGCGTCGCATTGCGCTCGAGCCGTTTGAGGATACTGAAAGTCACGATATGCGACATGAAGCGTACCAGGAAGGGAAGTCGCATTGCGCTCGAGCCGTTTGAGGATACTGAAAGTGTCCAGATTGTCGTCGTTCACTGGGAACTGATCGCGTCGCATTGCGCTCGATCCGTTTGAGGATACTGAAAGCTCCTACAGCATTGACGATATGAACTGGCTGGCTGCGGTCGCATTGCGCTCGATCCGTTTGAGGATACTGAAAGAGTTGTGGAGGAGTGAGCGAAACAGGAAGTCAAACAGGTCGCATTGCGCTCGAGCCGTTTGAGGATACTGAAAGCTTTACGTGCCCTGATCTTCTTCTGTCGGATGCGCCGTCGCATTGCGCTCGAGCCGTTTGAGGATACTGAAAGTTTTTTTGGCTACCGAACACGCGTCCATGATTTGCTGTCGCATTGCGCTCGAGCCGTTTGAGGATACTGAAAGATCGGTACGGTCTACACGTCGTCAGGAGTTGCGTATGGTCGCATTGCGCTCGAGCCGTTTGAGGATACTGAAAGATCAACGGGAAGCTGTCAGACTCATGTTAGAGCGAGGGGTCGCATTGCGCTCGAGCCGTTTGAGGATACTGTGGGCTCACAAGATGGATAAACAGTGTTGGAAATGTTTTTGCTTCTCACGATGTATTATTAATGAGCAACCTGTTCAGGGTCACAGCCGGTATTTTACGTCCAGGAGGGAACGCTTATGTTCACGTCTGTTTTGAATGTACTTCAATTTCCATCACTGCTCATGGCGCTCTGCCTGGTGCTGGTTCTGTATCAGCTGGCCAACCTGCTGCGTGTTCTGGCGCTGACGCGCCGGTCGTGGCTGTACTACCTGCCTCTGCTTATGCCCGCTGGCCTCGCTTTTCTAGCGTTTCAATCCCTGGATGCCCCGGAGCAGATCATGGAGGAGATCTGCGGACCTCCCAATCCAACGGGTATCTGCCCCATTGGCCAGCTCCATTGGACGGCTGACACGTTGCATAGTTTGATCGTCCGCGTCACAGGTGCGGCTATCCCCCACCTTTTGCTAGAATATTGGGTGTTTATTCTGCTCCTCCTGGTGAGTTTTTGCGGCATGCTGCTGGTCGAGTACAAATTTTTGCCGCGCGTGCCACGCCCGCCCGTCTGGCAGCAGTATTACAGTCGCCTTTGAAGAGCGCGGCACGCGCCAGGGTCGCCCCGCTATATCACGTCGTTGCAGAAGCGGCGGAATTCACAGGTGGGGCAGCGATTCTGAACTTTGGGCGCTGCTGGCATGCGTTCGCCGTTCATTAATTGCGTAATCTCATGGATACTTTCCTGCACTTTCTTTCTTAATATGCCCGTAACAGGTATGAGCTCGGCTTTGCGGAGCGGGATGGAGTAGAGAAAACTACGCCGTACGGGAATTTGCAATGCCTCTTCTAAGAGCAGGGCATAGGCTGCCAGTTGTGCTTTGAAGTGCGCGCCCGCTTTTTGCTCGGAATATTTGTATTCGACAACGACTATTTCCCTTTCGCTGGCCTCCCATGAAGGAACAACCAGGACGAGATCAATTTTGCCTTTCAGGGTTAAGGTTTGTGAGACGACTGGATAATGGAAGAGACGCTCGGCCCGTTCGATACCGTAAGTTTTCAGGCTGCGACGGACTTCGCGCTCCTCTTCCTGCTGGTGCGCCTGCGTACCCACCTCCATAGAGTAGGTCAAAGGCCGGATATCAGGCAGACAATAGCGATAATAGACCAGGCGCGGGCAACAGATGTATTGTTTGATGTCAGTAACATCAATCAAGATGGGATCATTCATGCACCTCTTCCCCCTTCTGTGCGATGATTTTGCGCTGGACCCAGGCTTTTTCATCCAACGGGAAAAGCTGGACGTTAGCTCCATGCTTGCCCAGACGCTGTTTGATTTTCAAGAGCAGCTCGCGCTGATGCGTCGGTGACAGTTCGCCAAGAAAGGCGCTGAACTGGATGCGCTCGAGGCCGTAGTCCAGGCAGGCATCGGCTATCTTCACGCGGGTGCCATCATGGGAGATGTCGTAGATGAGCAGGTAGCGCATTTCACTACCAGCCGGCGATAAATGGTTCGTACTGTTCGCGCTCTCCCCGCAGGAAACAGGCCAGATGGCGTGCCTGGCTCTGCATGATGAAACGGAGCGCCTGCCGCTTCTTTTCATAGTTCTCGGCACTGCCATCGAGCCGCTCCAGCACTTTTTCCGCCACTTTGCGCCGGGTACTTTCTGTGAGCAAGCCTGCTTCATCCTGCTCCAGTGGCACATGCCTGTTCAGCAGCCCGATGACGGTGCGATCAACAATGCACTGCCTGAACTCCTCAATCAGATCAAGCACCAGGCTTGGCTTGCCAGGTCGATCCGTATGCAGAAACCCGGCGTACGGGTCCAATCCTGCCAGCAAGAGAGCCTGTTCCACCTGGGCATAGAGTACGCCGTAGCCGTAGTTGAGGAGTGCATTAAAGAGATCGCGCGCGCCCCTCGTCTCGCGTCCAGGCCATTCGATAGCAGGGGGCAAGACATATTGGATGATGTGCCAGTAGCGTTGCGCCGCCCTCCCCTCGATGGAAAGCAGTTGCTCGCGTACATCCTGCATACACGTTTCCTGGAGATCAGCTATCGCCAGTTGCGCGTCTTGCAGTTCGCCGGTGACGAAGTTAATCTCCTGGTAGAGCTCTGGTAGCTCTTCTTTCCGCGACTTGGCGAAGTAGCGCAGCAAATTGGCCTGGTTCGCAACCTTCCCGGAGACAAACGCCTTGCTCACAGCAACGCCCACAGGTGTGGTATACGCCAGCAATTGTGCGCGCCGCGTGAGAATGGTCCCATTCAGCCCGGTGGCATAGAGCCCTGCCATTGTCTCTCCACGCTTGCTAATAAAGTGAATAGGAATGCCTTCCTCGCTGCACACCTGCACAACATCGCTGGAGATGCCAACTCCGCTATCAACAACAATAATTTGTTTCAGGTGAATAAGCGGCGTTTCTTGAATCGCCTTCTGCTGGCGATAGACACAGACCCGCCCCTGATGCTTGCCAATAAAAAGACCCTTGCCCTCAACAATTAAATCCATATGTTCCTCGCTTTCTTCACCGCACTTTCCTGTATCATTATGGCCGATCAACCAGCATCGTCCTGCCTGGCAACCGCCACAGGTTTTATCAATGGGCAAAGTATAAAAGAGGAACTCCGCCAAACCGGCGGAAAAAAATATATCTAGAGAGGCTGGACTTTTTGCTCTTTTTCAGGTATACTAGCCTGTGCTAGAACAAGAATTCGATGTATCGTTGAATTACAAACGCTTTTATTTTTGGAGGGGCAGAGGATGTTGAGGCCGCCAGCTACAACCAGGTACCTTGAGAGAGCTTGCTTATGCGCGGTTCCCCGGTCCCGCAAGGAGCATCATAATGGCATTCACGGAGATTCAATGGACATGGCGACGTATTTCCCTGCCTGATGGAACCACGCTGCTGATTAAAGGATACACATACAATCCGTGGTGGGGCTGTTTCAAAGTGAGCGAGGAGTGCAAATATTGTTATGCTGAGGGGATTGCCCACCACTACCGGCATCATGTGTGGGGACCTGCCAACACAACCCCACGCCGTCTCTTCACAGAACGCCACTGGCAAGAGCCGCTCACCTGGAACCGACAGGCGGAGAAGCAAGGGCACCGTCGCAGCGTCTTCTGCGCCTCAATGGCTGATGTCTACGAAGAGCATCCTGCCGTCGTTGACGAACGCCAGAAGCTCTGGCGCCTGATTGAGAATACTCCCTGGCTCAACTGGCTGATCCTGACGAAACGACCAGAAAATATATTGCGCCTCTCCCCCTGGGGACAAGATCGCTGGCCCGATAACGTCTGGATCGGTACCTCCGTCGGCTTGCAAGCTCGCGCCGACGAACGCATCCCGTACCTGCTAGAAGTGCCCGCTGTTGTGCGCTTCCTGAGCTGCGAGCCGCTGCTAGGCCCTCTCGACCTCTCCCCCTGGCTCCCCCGGCTGCAATGGGTGATCAGCGGGGGCGAGAGCGGACCAGAAGCCAGACCAATGGACATGGCCTGGCCGCGCGCGCTCAGAGATCAATGCCAGGCGGCGGGCGTCCCCTATTTCTTCAAGCAAGTAGGCGGTCGCTACCACAACAGCAGCGGGCGCGAACTGGACGGCAGGACCTGGGACGAAATCCCGCCCGAATTCCCCATCCCCTCTTTTGCCACCCGCTAATGAGGGAATGGGCAAAACCCCTTCTCCCCCCACCGATATCCCGCATCTCCCCACACAGACCCAACCATCCAATCGCCCCGTAGGGACCAGCTTTAGCGCGTCCGCGCGCGATTTATCGCCTTCCCCACCCTCATCTCGAAACGCGACGCGAAATGTGTAAGCAGAGTTTCACGTAAAACTTGCAACAGGAGTATCTTGTATCATATACTAGTATATGTACATGAGTTGCTTTATTGTACGCGTATACTGAGAACAATACCACTTTATTTCTAGATCATTTGTTCTTTTAATTAGTAGAATAGGGGCCTCTTCTTCGGATAGCGTTCCCGTGGTGCGAATTATAGCAAGAGCGGACAGTATGTGAGCTGAAGGAAAGCGAGGCAAGCGCATGGCAACTCCTGATTCAACGATCTGGCCGGTGGAGCGACACACCCAGGCCAAACACGAAATTCTCCGCCGCTATCTGGGGGCCTGGCTCCCCATTCTCCTCAATCGTTACCAACGCGCTCGCATCGTGGATGGCTTCGCCGGGCCAGGAGAATATGAAGGGGGGCAGATAGGCTCTCCCCTGATCGTCTTGCAAACATTACTCGACCATCCAGATAAAGGCGTCCAGACAGCTATTCGTAAGGGAACAGTCGAGATCATTTTTATCGAGCAAGATCAGAAGCGCAGCCATCACCTGCGGGAACTGTTAGCACAGCAGGCGCTCAAGACAACGCAACTCCAGCCCTCTATTATTACGGGAACGTTTACCACTGAAATGGAGCAATTGCTGCTGAAGATGGAGCGGCAGCGGGCCAGGAAGATGCCAGTTCCCACCTTTGTTTTCATCGACCCGTTCGGCTACTCGCATACGCCCATGCATATCATCGCCCGCATTATGCAGCAGCCAATGTGTGAGGTGCTGGTGAACTTCATGGCGGAAGAGATCAATCGCTTTCTCGCGGTAGATTATCGCACCAAAGAGCAGCACTATGATCTCCTCTTCGGCACAGACGAATGGCGGCAGATTGCCCGGCAAGCTATCACGCCCGCTGAGCGGCGACGTCTCCAGCACGAACTTTACCAGCGACAATTGCTCGATGTGGCTGGCGCGAAATATGTATGGCCGTTTCGCATGCGCAACAGGCGTAACGCCACCGATTACTTCCTCTTCTTCTGTACCAACAGCATCAAAGGTCTGGTAGAGATGAAGCGCGCTATGTGGAAAGTGGACCCCAGCGGAAACTTCGAGTTCTCCGACTTCAGCAACCCCTACCAGCCCCTATTGCTCAACGAGCTCAATGACGCCGACCTGCAAGCACGCCTGATCAGCCATTTCAAGGGGCAAACGGTCACCGTAGGAGAGATTGAACATTATGTGCATGCCCATACCCCTTACCTTAACTGCAAAGAAAAGGGGCTCAAGCCTCTGGAACAGGCAGGGAAGATTCGCGTCATAGACCCATTCTCACGGCGCAATCGCCAATCATTTTCAGATGACCGTCTGCGGATCACCTTCCTGTAGCTCGTCTGGCCTGTCGTGCATTTCACCCATTGCTCAAGAAGAAAGAGGCCGCCATGACGGCACCAAAAACCACACTCTGGGATATGCCAGAGCTTACCCCTATCAAACACAGAATATTGCGTAGCTATCTGGAGCGAACGCTGCCGCAGCTCCTATCATCGCACGAGCGCATCTACTTGCTCGACAGTTTCTGTGGGCCGGGCGAATACACACATGGCGAAGAGGGATCGCCACTGATTATTATTAACACTTTGCTTGCCTGTATAAGCGATCCCCAGCAACTACGTAAAGTTAGGCTGCTCTTCTTAGATGAGCACAAGCAGCGCTGTTATCACCTTCATTCCCTATTAGAGCGGCGCAAGCAGAACCAGCCGGAGATGGCAAGCATCAGCTACCGTATAGAAAGCGGCCAATTTGCTCACAAGCTCCACAATCGGCTGCTGGCGATAGAAAAATCGGGGCAGCAACTCCCTCCCACCTTTGCCTTTATCGACCCTTTCGGGTACTCAGATATCCCTATGGCAAGCATTGCACAACTCATGCAGCACCCACATTGCGAGGTGCTGATCACTTTGAGCTATGAAGGAAGCAACCGTTTTCTTACTCACCCGAAGGAGGCTATTCACCGCCATCTCACAGCGCTGTTCGGCACAGAGCAATGGCGTGCTATTCAGATTGCCAACGCCGCTCTCGCGGCTAGCTTCGTCCAGGCAATCTGTAAGGAATGGCGTGCCATCTATTGTGCAAAGAAAAACCGCCAGGAACAATTCTGCGCCCTCTATCGTGCCCAACTTCGTACGGTCGGCAAAGCCACATATGTCTGCATGTTCCGCTTAAAAAACCGAAAGAACCGAACGAGCTATTTTCTGGTCTTCGGCACCCATCAACGGGAGAGCATAGAGCGGATGAAAAGTATTTTTTGGGAAATAGACCCGGTCTGTGGATACAGCTATTCCGTCCACAAACAGGAGCAACACGCTGGTCAATCCCACCTCCTGCCATCAGAACCGGATTACGGCGTATTAACGCGGCAATTACGCACTCATCTGACCGGCAACACTCTCACCATCAGCGAACTAGAAGAATATATTCTCGCCGAAACCCCATTTCGCACCGTGGGATACAAAGAACACGTTCTGCGTCCCCTCGAACAATCTGTCCGCATCCACATCATCTCATCCAACCCATCGCGCCGCCCTGGAGAATACGCGAAAGACGACCAGATCCACTTCCTCTAAACGCAGTTTGCCCCGTGATGTTGACCAACACGCTGCCGCTTCTCTGGTCTCTCAGCGAGCTTAACCCTCTTGCTGCCGATTCCCTGTGGCAATGGAACAGCTCAAAAAGTCAACCTTCAGTATCCCTCTGCCGGTTCGTTCCTCATGCAGCCTCCAAACAGAGAGAAGTTAGCCTTATGAGGGTACATGCCTTCAGCATCCTCTGCCGGTTCGAGCCCTCTGCAACCTCCTGCAGCACGAACCGTCATTGTCGTAGCGACCTGCTTCAGCGCGTCCGCTTCAGCGCCTGTCCCCCCCTCGACCCGCAACTGCCGCAGGGCGAACGCCTGACCATTCCCCACAAATCGAAAGGCGATAGTGTGAAACAGTCTGCTACGCTTGATGCAACAGCGCAGTTTTTTCTCGCCTCCGCTCTGTTGGTCCGCTCCCCAGACATCTCCAAAAAGATGTAAGGAATGGTCAAACGCTTGCCCTGCTGCCCTCCCGGACTTTCAGTATCCTCTCGCGGATCGACCCTCATGCAGCCCAGTATCCTGCTTGCAGCCATGCTTGTTGGCGTACCTTTCAGTATCCTCTCGCGGATCGACCCTCATGCAGCGCAAGAGGACGGCTGGTACGTACGCTCCCACATCATCTCTTTCAGTATCCTCTCGCGGATCGTCCCTCATGCAGCGCAGTAAGCAACCCTGAAATGGAGTTGACTACCGCAACTTTCAGTATCCTCTCGCGGATCGTCCCTCATGCAGCCCACCCTGCGCAATGCCACCCACGCCAACTGTCGTTGTCTTTCAGTATCCTCTCGCGGATCGTCCCTCATGCAGCCTGTTCATCCGCCATCGCTTCCTGCTCGGCAGGAGTCTTTCAGTATCCTCTCGCGGATCGTCCCTCATGCAGCTCTGTAAGTGTGCCATACTCTCTGATCTCATTGCTCTTTCAGTATCCTCTCGCGGATCGTCCCTCATGCAGCCCGCGGTGCTCTGTGCCGCGATCATATGTTCCAGGTCCTCCTTTCAGTATCCTCTCGCGGATCGCCCCTCATGCAGCTAGCGCCTATGCTGCGAACGAGCCCGATGATATCCACTTTCAGTATCCTCTCGCGGATCGCCCCTCATGCAGCCATTCAATGCTACAAGCCCAGTGCTCATCATGTGGACCTTTCAGTATCCTCTCGCGGATCGCCCCTCATGCAGCGTAAGCCAACCAACTACTTTAACGGTACCAGCGAAACTTTCAGTATCCTCTCGCGGATCGCCCCTCATGCAGCCGGTTGCTTGATGCGGTAGCAGTTGAACACCTGGACTTTCAGTATCCTCTCGCGGATCGCCCCTCATGCAGCCAAGTGGTGACACTGCGTGAGAGTCATTCACCGCCCCACTTTCAGTATCCTCTCGCGGATCGCCCCTCATGCAGCTCCATCCTGCTGCCATCGTTGCGTCATCCTGCCATCCCTTTCAGTATCCTCTCGCGGATCGCCCCTCATGCAGCAACGGCACTGCTGAGGAATACGCTGTACTGTTGGAGCTTTCAGTATCCTCTCGCGGATCGCCCCTCATGCAGCGTATTGGCGAGACGTTCCCGTTTGAGATATTCACGGCTTTCAGTATCCTCTCGCGGATCGCCCCTCATGCAGCATTGATGCCATGCCTGCCAAGCTCAGTGATATCGCCCTCTTTCAGTATCCTCTCGCGGATCGCCCCTCATGCAGCCAGATGCTCGGATATGCTCTATATCTATATGGTCATCTTTCAGTATCCTCTCGCGGATCGCCCCTCATGCAGCGGGGACAGTGGGACGCCTTTGTGGAGGAGTTCCAGACTTTCAGTATCCTCTCGCGGATCGCCCCTCATGCAGCATCGCTCGGTGCTAATAAAGATGTGATTATCACGGACTTTCAGTATCCTCTCGCGGATCGCCCCTCATGCAGCTGATCTCATTACCACAAACGCGCTCCCCGATGCGCTTCTTTCAGTATCCTCTCGCGGATCGCCCCTCATGCAGCCGGTGTCATTTGAGCAACGCTCATAGAGAAACATAAAACTTTCAGTATCCTCTCGCGGATCGCCCCTCATGCAGCTATATGCCGAAATCAGCAAGAATATCGATCTTGAGAAACTTTCAGTATCCTCTCGCGGATCGCCCCTCATGCAGCTGCGCGGGTGGAATGTGATATGAGCTTCCAGCCGACCACTTTCAGTATCCTCTCGCGGATCGCCCCTCATGCAGCCGCTGCTGCTCAAAGAATGCAAACGCATCACCCGGTCCTTTCAGTATCCTCTCGCGGATCGCCCCTCATGCAGCGGCCCTGCACACGGCTGACGAGCGCATCAAACTTGCTTTCAGTATCCTCTCGCGGATCGCCCCTCATGCAGCCCCTGGATGATGACCCTCCACCAAAGCCTGCGGAACTTTCAGTATCCTCTCGCGGATCGCCCCTCATGCAGCTGCAGATGGCCGAAGGCTTGTATGAGCCGCCTGAAGTCTTTCAGTATCCTCTCGCGGATCGCCCCTCATGCAGCATCGCGCCTGTGGATGGCGATTCAGTCGCTCTCGCCTTTCAGTATCCTCTCGCGGATCGCCCCTCATGCAGCGTTGAGTTCGACAATGAGTTGCTCCTGTTCTATGAGCCTTTCAGTATCCTCTCGCGGATCGCCCCTCATGCAGCCACATGAATGCGATAGAGCACAACGTGATGTTCCTGGCTTTCAGTATCCTCTCGCGGATCGCCCCTCATGCAGCCGCAGTCAATCAGTCGCTAGATTATATCGGTCGCCAGCTTTCAGTATCCTCTCGCGGATCGCCCCTCATGCAGCGCCTCTCCGTTGTCCCATACCACATCACGGCCTGCAAGCTTTCAGTATCCTCTCGCGGATCGCCCCTCATGCAGCATCAACGAGCAATCGAGCAGATCAGCCTGGACATCACTTTCAGTATCCTCTCGCGGATCGCCCCTCATGCAGCATTTGTGGCGCAGGATACGCACTGACGTTTTAATGTCTTTCAGTATCCTCTCGCGGATCGCCCCTCATGCAGCGGGAGGCATCCGTATTTTTATATTTGTCGTGGACCGGCCTTTCAGTATCCTCTCGCGGATCGCCCCTCATGCAGCTTGCGCCTTTCTGCTCTTGCGCCTGTTCCTCAGCACTTTCAGTATCCTCTCGCGGATCGCCCCTCATGCAGCCGCCTACCCTCGCCGGTCTTCATTGAAATGAAATGAACTTTCAGTATCCTCTCGCGGATCGCCCCTCATGCAGCGCCTTGCGCCCGCCTTTCCGCTTTTCCTCAACGACCTTTCAGTATCCTCTCGCGGATCGCCCCTCATGCAGCATGACTTTCCCCTTTCGAATAACTAACTATCAACTACCTTTCAGTATCCTCTCGCGGATCGCCCCTCATGCAGCCGGCTATGCGTGGTTACAACAACACGCCGGGCAAGTCTCTTTCAGTATCCTCTCGCGGATCGCCCCTCATGCAGCCTCAAAGTACTGCATGAGGTCTTTGTCAACGACCGGCTTTCAGTATCCTCTCGCGGATCGCCCCTCATGCAGCAAAGAACTGGTATGCAGATTACTACCTTTCGCCAGACCTTTCAGTATCCTCTCGCGGATCGCCCCTCATGCAGCTAACCAGCGTGTCAATACGCTTGAGAAGAGTACAGACACCTTTCAGTATCCTCTCGCGGATCGCCCCTCATGCAGCCGAGATGGTTGTGGCGGCAAGGGGTGGGGTGTTTGGTCGTTTCGGCACAGCAAAGCCCCTTTTTTGGCGTTGTAGCGCGCCGATTTTCGAATTTCCCCTGTTGCTAGTATAGCACATCTATGCCATTTTCGAAAACCTCTTTTTGTTCAAAAATGGGGGGGATTTTCGAGCAGAGAAAAGCGGCTTTTGCAGAGTAAGCGGGCATTTGATGAGCTAATCAGGGCGAGTTTCTGTCCTGATTCTGCTCCTTTTGAGACAAGCCGGGAGAGATTTTCGAGTGAGCCTCAAAAAAAGGCTTTTTGAGAGAGGGAGCGGACTGCGGGTCCTTTTAGGATGCAGCATAGCTATGAAAGCGCGAGTAAAACCGGTGATTGTGTGCGTACCATGCAGCGTATTTTACTACTACGTTTTTAACTCCCCATCAATTTATTAGCATTTTTTACCTATATTATGGATCTCCACTCATCAGATGCGGTAAACTAACAAAAGACGAGATAGAAGGATAGCGCTGAGAGTATTTAGCAATCTCAGCGTCGAGGGGTTGGAGTCTGGAGACGCCACTGTATCGCTCTGGAATGATGGGTTATAGGGAGCAAGTTACGCCATATCGGCCCTCCTGGAAAGGTAGACCGAAACCTCGCCCGCAAGCCCTTCTCTTGACGCCACCACGAACAAGAAGGATTTGTCATGGGTCTGGCAATTAGCGCTTTCATAAGTATTGCTGAACATTTTCATAAGTTTTTATGAGGCGCTATGCTCTCAATTGCGTTATGCTTTTCTGGAACGAAAATACCATTACCTCAACGCAACGTGTCGGGATATGAAGAGGAGCTTGTCTATGCAGTATCTCTTTCAGGTCGCCATCGGGCCGGTACAGGGTTTCATTGCCAGCGCCCGCCGCAGCCGCGACCTCTGGTTTGGCTCGCGCTTATTGAGCGAAGTATCCAAGATCGTAGCACTTACTATCGCAGAAACATATTCACTACACAGCTTGATCTTTCCAGCTCCCAAATCGCTAGATGAATCGTTAGATGAGCTGAAATTTGGCAGCGAGCTCAATGTCGCTAATAAAATCGTGGCCTGCATTACCATTCCAGATAACTCCCAGAAGCAGGTATCCACAATTCTTGAGAACCTGGACAAGGAAATACGCACCAATATCAGTAAGAAAATCAACGAAATAAAAGACCAGGTCTACGGTGAGATCGCTCGTAACGCAAAGAAGGCAGAGTATGATGGCGAGCTTTTCAATGAAAAGATGGCTAATGCGCAAATTGCCGATCTGGTCGAGCTTTCCTGGGCAGCCGTCCCGTATGAAGGACAATACAACAAGGCGCGTGAGAAGCTGGAGCGGCTGATGGCGGCGCGCAAGAATACGCGCAATTTTCGCCAGGTCGAATGGGGCAGCGAACAGTTGAAGTCATCTATCGACGGTCAGCTAGAAGGTGTCGTTGACAAGTCCTTCTATTCTTCTAAAGACCTGAAAACGCGGGAGGAGCAGGCAAGGCAGCTTTACAAAATATTCCATGCCGGTCCCAATGAGCGATTGTCAGGCGTTGATCTGCTCAAGCGGCTTGGCACGTTTCCGGGGAAAGAGTTTTTTCCGAGCACATCCCATCTTGCAGCCATTCCTTATCTAGAGCGCCTGAAGCGAGCTGCTTTACAAAAAGAAGTGCAGCCTGCCCTGCAAAAATATATTGATGCAGTGCAAGATGTTCTGAGAGGTGAGCTCGATATTGTACCAGATGGCTATAGGAATTATCAGCTGCTAGGCCGATATGACGGCGCCCTCTTCTACCCTGAGCGTCACAGAGATAAAGTGACTGAAGGGGCTTCCCTGGCAAAGGCGCAGAAAAAACTTAAAGCGTTCTTCGATGATGTGAAAAAAGCGCTAGGTGAAAATGTGGAGCCCTCTCCGTATTACGCCATCATCTGCGCCGATGGTGATTACATGGGCAAGCTGATTGACACGCTGGCGAGCGATGACGATGGGATGAGCAAGCATCAAGAACTCTCGAAGGCGCTGGATAGTTTTTCTCGCGAGGTGAAAGGGATCGTAGAGAAGCATAAGGGAGCCTTGATTTACGCGGGCGGCGATGATGTGCTGGCGTTCCTTCCTCTACATAGCGTGCTGGCTTGCGCTGAAGAACTGGCAAAAGAATTTAGCAAAAAGCTGGCGGACAAATTCAGTGAGCATTTAAAGGATTCCACACAGGGAGTCAAGAAGGAGAATCCGCCTTCGCTCTCCGTAGGGATCGCGATTGTGCATCATCTCACGATGTTGCATGAGGCGCTCAATCTGGGACGGGCCGCCGAGACGAAGGCGAAGGGGGTCAAGGGGAAGAATGCACTGGCCATCACCGTCAATAAGCGCAGCGGCGAGCAGTATAGCATCGCAGGCCCGAGGAAGGCGCTCTATTCCACACTCGATGAGTTCATTGACCATTTCCATTATGACCGTTTGCCCCGGGGCGTGGCCTACGAGCTGCAGGCAATGCAAGAGCGTCTCACAGTGATCGACGCCAGCGACAGCAGCGACGCTCAGCAGCAGAGTGATACGAAGCCCTTAAAAGAGATTATGTATCTTGAGGCGAAGCGCATCTTACGGCGCAAGCTCAATCTGCCGCAGAGCAGGCTGCTCGACAATGTTTCAGCAGAGGATCGGCAAAAGCAGAATGAGGAGAGAAAAAAGCTGGCAGAGAAAATCCTGAACAGGTTGCTGGCCCACATCGAAGGGGCGCCGGACCCTTCCAATAACGCTAAGGGCGAGGCGGCGACCGCGAAAGTATCGCTGGCCGCATTTATTCAAGAGCTGATCGTTGCCCAGGAGCTGGCCGCAGCCAAAACACTGGTAGAGGGGAAACCATCATCTGACGCACGGGATAAGGAGGTGAATGTTTAATGACTGTATGGTTGATAGAGCCACATGAACCGCTGATCTTTCGGGAGGGCAAGCCATTCGAGGCTACGCCAGGCGCGCACGCAAAGTCGCTACCCTTCCCCTTCCCTTCGACGACCGCAGGCGCGTTGCGTTCTCAGAGCCACCTGAACGAGAGCGGGGTCTTTGAGTTGCCAGAGGGTAAAATGATAGACGATTTGAAAGCAATCGGCGTACGCGGCCCGCTTTTGGTCAGTCTGAGGCCTGATAGTGACGTAATTGAGCAATGGTTCGTTCCTGCCCCAGCCGATGCGCTGCTGCTCAATGTCAAAGAGAACAGCGAGCAAAAAGAGGACAGCAAGGCGAAAGATGAAGAGCGCGAGAAGCAGGCTATCGTCAGACAGCTTGCCCCTCTCACAATCAAGAGCAACGAGGATTATACCGACTTTACTATAGAGCGATCAGACGAGCAGGAAGCGCTCCAGATCGTGGGGTTACCGTTGAATGAAGCTGGGAGCGATCTGGAAAAACCATATAAGAACGCTCCCAGATACTGGTATTGGGAGAGATTCGAGCACTGGTTAAGCACTCCCCCTCCATCTACCCCACAAACCGTTGCTGAACTGGGCATCAGCGGCCCGACTTACGAGATGCGCGTACACGTCGCAATGGATCATAGCACGCGTGCAGGCAAAGAGGGGAAGCTTTTCGACACCTCAGGGCTGGAGTTCACCCATATCAAAGCCTCCTCGAAGAAGGAGACAGGTTCACCATTGCAGCGCGCGCAACGGCTGGCCCTGGCTCTCATTACTAACGATGAGAGAGATATCGATGAACAGAATAAAGCGGACAGGCAATTCGTCGCAATAACGAATAGGCTGGGCACCCTCGGCGGCGAACGGCGGCTCGTCAGCTGGCGCGAAAGCAACGCTAAGCTACCACCTTGTCCCGATGAGTTGAAAAAGCAGATTATAGCAAAGAAACGCTGCCGTCTCTTCCTGCTCACCCCCGCGTACTTCTCTGAAGGCTATCGTCCGACATGGCTCTGCCAGCAGCATGAGCAGTCTGGTGTACAGCTCAAGCTCAAAGCCATCACCATCCAGCGTCCGCAGGTCGTCTCCGGCTGGGATATGGCAGCGAAAAGGGCGAGACCCAGCCGTCGGCTCGCGCCCGCCGGAACCGTGCTTTTTCTGGAACTGAAGGGCGAGGACAAAGCCATTGAAGAGTGGATCGAGAAGACATGGTTCAGTTGTGTCAGCGATGATACACAGTATCGCCGCGACGGCTTCGGCCTGGCCGTCCTGGGCGCGTGGCCTACCGAACCAGATTCAGCCAGAGGAGGGCAAGCATGAGAAAACAACCGGATAAGAAGCTCCTGGAGGCAATCGATGCACACCTGAAGAAGGGGGAGCAACCGCAAGAGACTGTCACCTGGGTGCGCAAGTACAGGCTCATCACCCCACTTTTCGGCGGTGGCGTTAGTCCGACGGAATGCGACCCCGTCACCATCATACGCGGCAGCGAGATTCGCGGGCAACTGCGTTTCTGGTGGCGGGCCACACGCGGCGGTCGCAATGAATATAACGGCGAATTGTCCAAAATGAAAGAGGCCGAAGCGAAAATCTGGGGAAAAGCTGCTGTTAAAGGCGATCCCGCGCCAACCCACGAAGAGATTTTGCAAATCAGCGTAGACGTATTGGAGAAGGGCACTACGGTCGGCCCCAAAGCTCCACCCGAATACGTGGCCTTCCCTCTACAGCAAGTGCCAAACGCCAGATTGCCCCTCAATGTTGTTTTTCAACTCACCATTTCATTCCCTGAAAAGTGGCAAGATGATGTAAAAGCGGCGCTCTGGGCATGGGAAACGTTTGGTGGGATCGGTGCTCGCACAAGGAGAGGTTTTGGAGCGATTTATTGCCCAGATCCATTTCCAGGCATAAAACCGTTAATTAAATCAAAAAATGAATTAACAATCCCAGAGATCAAAGGCTGGATTGAGGAGAATCTTTCTGCTTTTATGGGTGCAGAAGCCAAATTTCCTGAGAACGTTCCTCACCTCAATCGTGACCTGATTGCCCTTATTCCTCCTCCTGCCTTAGAAAATAAGGAGAATAAACGCCCCCCACGCCCCGCCATCGACAGGGTCTGGTTCGAGCTTGTGAGACGATTGAAGAATTTTCGCCAGCCAATGTACAAGCAAGACCGGTGGCCTGATGGGGAAAATGCTCGTAAAATAGTCAGCAATAGCGTTCCAAATGAATACACCAAATTCCCCAAAGCAAATATTGGACTGCCCATTGTTTTTCAGGATAAAGATGACGACAGCATCACGTTAAAAGGGGCTGAAGAGGGAAAAGACCGTTTTGCCAGTCCACTTATACTGCGTCCCGCTTACTTCCTAGAGCAGCCTGTTGGCATAGCCTTACTTTTGGAAGGAACAGACATTTATACCGACCAAACTAAAAAACCTCGTTCAGGACCACTTCAGCTAACTAAAGGGAGAGAGACATATCCTGATAAGCCTTCTACATTGACTCATCCCAAACATACGACCCTTACAAAAAGGGAAGCGGCCAGGATCGCTCCGCTAAGAGGAGTTAATAAAGACCACCTCGGAAAAACAGAAATTTTAGATGCTTTATTCTCTTGCTATAAAAATTCACATGGAGGAGCTACCAAATGAATGCACAACTCAGTTTTGTCCACGCGCTCTCCGCGCTCCATGCGGGCGTAGGCCAGGGGGCGGGCGTGATAGATTTGCCGATTGCGCGCGAGAAGGCCACAGGGTTGCCCTTCCTGCCAGGCTCGTCCGTCAAGGGAGCGTTGCGCACCAGGGCTTTTCTAGATGCCAACGAGAACAAGGACCTGAAAGCGCTCTATACCTGCATTTTCGGCCCGGAAAACAATGATGGGCCTGACGCCCGCGCCAGCATGGTGCAATTCTCCGATCAGAAGCTGCTGCTGCTGCCCGTGCGCAGCCTGGCCGGAACCTTCGCCTGGATCACTTCGCCCTACATCCTGCGGCGATTGGCACGCGATAGCAGGGATATTGGCCTCGCTTTACCCGACCAGGTGCCCACAATTCCCACAGACGAAAAAAAACGCTGCCTGATCACGAATGGAGGGGCTGCCATTGTCATGCCGATCAAAGGTGAGAAAAAGGTGTATCTGGAGGATCTGGAACTGGAAATGCAGGCAGACGATGGAGCCAGGGAATGGGCAAAATGGATTGGTAGCTATGTCTTCCCTGTCAAACAAGATGGCAATGACAAAGACACCGCACAAAAAAATGCTGAAAATACTGCCTGGCAAACTATACTCAACGACCGCTTCTGCGTGGTGCATGATGACGTTTTTAATTTTCTGATCACCACCGCTACCGAGGTCACGGCGCGTATCCGGCTGCAAGAAAATAGCAAAACGGTCGTGGACGGCGGGCTCTGGTACGAGGAAGCGTTGCCCACTGAGACCATCCTTTCTGGTATTGTGATGGCAACGCCACACAAAGATGAAAACGGGCATGCCATACAGATACAAGGTCACGACCTGACCGCCGAGCGAATTTTCAAGGCCCTGAAGGGGCTTGGTAACACCACTATCCAACTTGGAGGCAAGGCTACCGTCGGGCGCGGGATTTGTCATGTGCAGTTGGTTGACAATGCAGAGGAAAAGTGAGGAAGAGAGCATGCTAACGCGTGACCAGGAATACGCTATTTCGGCTCATAAATGCGTCACCCAAATTAACAAAGACTATGAAAAAGATGAGCAGAGCAAGCGCCGGTACGGCTCGACCGCGCACAAGCTGCCGATCCTGATCCGTACCGCCGGGCTGGCCCAGGCGCTCGCCTTCGTCGAGACGCGCGGAAAGGGAGATGACAACCCTTATCGGTATTTCCTGCGTGATCTGAAAACGACCATCGGCAAAGACGAGCAAGCTTCCCTCTGTGAATATGCGTGTGCAGCAGAATTAGACGAATATATGCTGCTGACGCAGCAGGTGTTGCACGCGCTGGTCTGGTACAAGCGGTTCGCGCAATCGATCCTCGACGTTGATGCCAGCGCCCGTATAGACGAGGGGGAGGAATAGGAATGACAAGCGGTCTTCGCAATTGTTTTAAATCACCATTATTAGAAGAATATCTCAAGCACCAGCCTCACGCGGGGTTGTGGCACGATAAATTTCTCAGCAACCAGGAGAGCAAAGACGATACCAAAAGTCGCCAGTTGGAGAGCGGGGACAATAACAAAAGCCCCCGCATGACCCTCGTAAAAGAGGTTGCGGACATAGTCGTGCCTGATGCATATACTTCGTTTTATGACCGCTGGAAAGAAGCGCTGGGAGCTGTAGACGCAAAGTGCTTTGAGGCTACCGTTACCGGACGTGTTATCTCCACCGGAGGACGTACCACAACTACCGGGCGGCTCATCGTTGGGCTGGGAATGGAGAGCGTGCTGGAGACCGGGATCGCGCTGCATCACACCTACGGCGTTCCCTACCTTCCCGGCAGCGCGCTCAAAGGGCTCACCACCAGCTATATGCAACGTATCCGCGAGAAGTTGAAGCCAGCGGGTGAGCAGGCCGACGCTGCCGCTTACGAGCAAATCAACCAGGCATACAAAGTCATCTTTGGCGATACCGACGACGCTGGCTACATCACCTTCTTCGACGCCCTCTACATCCCAGGCACTGGTTATAACGGTCAGCCGCTGCATCCAGATATCATCACTGTTCATCACCAGGAATACTATCAGCATGGCAGCAAAGCCGCCCCTGCCGACTGGGACAGCCCCATCCCGGTGCCATTCCTCAGCGCCACCGGCTCTTACCTCGTCGCGCTGGCTGCGCCAGATATTAAAGCTGCATCAGATACAAAAGAGGGATCAGAGCGCGAACAATGGCTCTCCTCCGCCGGGTCTCTGTTGAGGGCTGCGCTCAAACATATGGGCATCGGGGCAAAGACGTCGAGCGGGTATGGGCGGATGGATCTTGACGAGATCAAACCTCCAGTTGATCCTCTAGCCCGCCGCATTCAGGGCTCAATCAAAGAAGTCAATGCTATTGGGAATCATGCGGTATCAGGTCAGATTCAGAATCATTTTCACATCTGGAGACAGGTGAAAGATCATCCAAAGAGCAACGATCTGGCGCTGGCTATTGTGCAGAAGGTTCGTAGCGCTGGAAAAGAAGGCACAGAGGGACAAAAGCCTTATTACAAGGAGCTTTTAGCATTTCTTGGATCGAACTTTGCATGATGATATGCTGACCGCGGTGCAAACGATCAAGTCCATTGCCTACAAACCCTGGTTAGGGCACCCACACACCCATAGCACCTGGTACGAGCCGCT
Organism: Ktedonobacteraceae bacterium; assembly: GCA_035650355.1. Classification (GTDB taxonomy): domain Bacteria; phylum Chloroflexota; class Ktedonobacteria; order Ktedonobacterales; family Ktedonobacteraceae; genus DASRHT01. The sequence goes on along the minus strand of DASRHT010000117.1, from coordinate 3,290 downwards.
GACCGAGCAGCCAGATATTGATCTGGCCGTTCACTGGGTCCTGGGCCAGCCGGGGATGTTCCTGAACACGGTCGGCGATATCCGCCTGCTGCCCAAAGTGCTGGATGCGGCCAGCCAGTTCGAGCACCGTCCCGATGACAAGGAGATGGACGCGCTGGTGATACGCTCGGGAATGGAGCCAATCTTCGTCTAGGAGAGGGGCAAGGACGTAAGAGAAGGGAATATCTCCACTGGGACGTGCAAGCGAGGTAGAACTGACACACGCTCTAAACCAGGGCGCCAGTCATCCGTGTTTTGGGGCCGGTGGGGACCAGCACCTCACTCTTTGCGGAGCCTATCACAACACGTTCTCTGTGGCAATGATCAGGGTCATGCCTCGCGCTTCGGTTCGTCGATATTCTTTGATGGCCGACTCGGGGAGTTGGTGCTTATGGGCCAACTCGCGGGCTCGTTGCCAGGCTCCCGTGTAGGCGTGCCGGTACTCTTGATGGCTCATCCCATCATCGCCATAGGTGGAATGGCACACCAGCGGCAGGGTACTTCCGGGGGCAAGGGCAACCAGTTGGCTCCTTGAAAGGGTATACCCTGCAAAGTAGTACGCCGGTTGATCTGGCTTTTCCGTGAGCACCAGTGAGGGATCAACCAGTTTCCCGGAAGGGAGTTGAAGCCAGCCATGCTCGACGATTTCGAGACGCGTTTCTTTGGGGACAACCAGCCAGCCTTCGACATAGCAGCCATCCGCACATATCTCCGGCAGTAATATGATGGAGAGAAAGGCATTGTGCCAGCAGCGATAGGGCTCCGCTCTGATGGTTCGTGCCACCAGCACCGAGAGGGCATAATGAAAACGATGAGCTGTGATTTCCATGGGGGCCTCCTTTCGCAAAAACTGAACAACAACAAACAACAGCCCAGCTCCAGAAGCGGATCGGGCTAGGCAACCATAAGGGAAGTACACCTGCTCTTTTCTGAAGAACATCTCCCTGGTTGCAAACAGTCTGCTCCATACTCCTCTGGCAAGCGAAGAGCAAGCGTCTCAAGCAAGAAGCAATTTTGACAGATTCCAACCGAGAGGATATGATGTACTTAGAACCATGTGCGGAAGACGTTTTTGCGCCTGCGGATTATCCATTGCGGGTCCATGGAAAGGGGCACGATGGATGTTGTTTGCCATAGATATTGATGGAACAGTAGCTGGCAGCCCGCCGCATGTCCTGATCAGCTATATGAGCCAGAAGCTTGGTTTTCACGTTCCGGCTACCCATCTTGCCGCATTCAGCAGTTACCGCGATTTTCTTCGCAGCCTAGAAGTGCGGACATGGTTGGCACAATCCGATGAGCATCAAACATGCTACGATCAGGCTCTGTACCAGGCGCAATTTGACATCGGCGTGCAAAAGCAAAGTATTGCCCTACCGGGTGCAGTTGAAGCCACCCAGGCACTGGCACTGTTGGGACGTATCATGTATCTCACCCTGCGTAAGCCGGAGAGCGAGCAACTTACCCGGGATTGGCTCGCAGTTCACGGATTTCCCTTTCCAACCGACGTGTTCAGTTGTGAGCACTATCAGTATAAATACCTTGAAGCACACCGGCATGCCGACGTCGATGAATATGTGATGATCATCGACGATAATTATCGCCCGCTCCTTGCTCGTTTCAAGACCTTTTTTGATGAGTATCGCGACATCGCCAATTCCTTGCGGAAACGGCTGGCAGTAGTCGCCTATGGGGCTAAAGAGCCCCCACGATGGCCGTTTCAAAAACCCGCCCAACCGCTTTTTGACATTGCAGCGCTTCCATCATGGACCGATCCCGGGTTTTGGACCCTCTATCATCAGATCCAGGAGGCATTACCACATGAGTTTGTTGGGAGACGCATTTAAAAAGGTTTTTGGCAGTCCAGAACCTCCGCAACCATCGGCCCTCTTCGGGAAGAAATCGGAGGAAGAAGCTGACGAAATCATCGAGATCGTCAATGATCCAGAAGGAGATGAATGGAGCAGTTTCTTCCCGAACACCAATCCAGCACTCGGCCCTGATACGCCTGGAGAAATTGACGCCCTGCCGCAACAAAAGGAGCGTGGCGGCTTCCTTGACCAGCTCTTTGGGAGGTAGCTTCTTAAATAAGGGGTATCAAAAGACTCGCCTTCAATCAGGACAGAGCGAGATGAGTCTTCTGCACGAAGAAGGAGTCGTCGAATGACACGAACTGAAACCATACTTCCACCGCGCTTATTCCTCGCGCCTGAGGGGCTCTTCGCGATCCAGGGCGATATGTATGCCCTTGAGTCTGCCAGTGGGGCAGTGCAACATCACTATCCGGTCGAAGGATTGCCGGAAGTCGCTAGCGCACAAGGAGTACTTTACCTGAATGTGACGAACAGATTTAGATCGACAGTCCAGGCCGTGCGAATAACCGATGGCGCTCTGCTCTGGGAGTATCTGGCAGACGATACGCTTGCCGGAGCGCCTGCCATTGGAGATGGTGCGCTCTATGTGGGGACACGGTACGGGAGCGTGCTCGCTCTCCGCCTCGATGATGGCACGCTGCTCTGGCGCTACTCCGTTGGGGATGATCCTGAGATCCCTTCATTTCAGCGACCCATGCTCGTCAAAGCATTCGCGACGGCTGCGGGGATCATCTATTTTGCCCTCGCTGCGAATCCTCCCTTGCAGCCTTTTCTCTTTGCGCTCCAGGCTAGAACTGGTCAGTTGCTCTGGCAGGTACCGTTGCCTGAATCCACCACCCACGAACTGACCATCTTCGACGAGGGAATCTATCTCAGCACGTATCGTCACTGCTGTGCGATGCGCGCCAGCGACGGCGCGACACTATGGAACCAAAGACTCCAGGAGCATGGCCATCTGTTCTCGCGGCCAATCGTCACTGACGAAGCCGTCTATGTCAGCAGTCTGCAATTCACCTCTTCCTTTGCTCGGGACAAGGGCGCATGGACGCACCATAAACAGATCACCCTTCACGCCCTGCGTCGAGGCAATGGAAGCCCGCTCTGGAACGTGCAACTGCCAGCCGCAGAGGAGCAAGAGACTGGTTCAGTAACCGAGCCAGCAGTGGACCAGACCAGTCTGTTTGTGGGAACTGATGATGGGACTCTTTCTGCTTTGCATAGAAGCACTGGCCTCCCACGCTGGCATTACCAAACAAGCGGAACAAGGCTCTCCGAGCCGGTCGTCTGGCAACAGATCGTCTCGGTAGGCGTGAACGATGGCAGTGTGCTGGCCCTGCGTATCGATGATGGCACCCTCCTCTGGCGAACTCCCCTGGA